>NZ_JBEXLS010000031.1:0-130973 GCF_040610055.1 Streptomyces sp. NPDC004539
GCGGCCGTGCCGACCCCGCCGGCACCGGCGTGGATCAGCACCCGCTGCCCGGCCGCCAGCCGGCCCAGATCCACCAGCCCGTAGTACGCCGTGAGCGCGACCACCGTCGCGGCGGCCCCGTCGACCTCGCTCCACCCCTCCGGCACCGGCGCCAGCAACCGGGCGTCGGCCACGGACACGGGCGCGAACGACGTGTCCAGCGTCCCCATCACCCGGTCACCGACCGCGAACCGGGTCACCCCCGGGCCGACCTCGGTGACGACACCGCTGCCCTCGCTGCCCAGCCGCGCCCCGCCCGGATACATGCCGAGCGCGATGAGCGTGTCCCGGAAGTTCATCCCGGCCGCGCGCACCGCCACCCGCACCTGACCGGCCGCGAGTCCGGCCGTTCCCTCGCTGTCGGGGACGAGCGCGAGACCGCCGAAGGAGCCGGGTTCGGTGACGTCCAGCCGCCACTGCTCATGACCGGCCGGCACGTCGAGCGCCTGCCCGGCGGCACGCTCCAGCCGACGGCCGTGCACGACGCCATCCCGGAGCGCCACCTCGGGCTCCCCGGCGGCCAGCGCCGCGTCGACACCCGCCGAGGTGAACCGGTCGACGACGTCGACGAGCACCATCCGCCCCGGCTCCTCCGCCTGCGCCGACCGCAAGAGTCCGGCGAGCGCCGCATGCGCCGTACCGGTCGCGGTGACCGGGGTACCCGGCACGGGCGCCGCCCCCCGCGTCACGACCACGAGCACCCCGGGCCGCTCCTTCGCCAGCCACTCCTGGACCAGCCCGAGCCCCCAGACGCAGGCACGCTCGGCGGCCTCGGCCTCCTCACCGGCGACAGCCTCGACAGGACACACCGCGACGACGGCGGAAGGGGACCCCTCGACCTCGTCGAAGGTCTCATGCACCGGCACGCCCTCAGGGCCACCGGCACCGACAGCCGCGTAGACACCGGCAGCCGGACGACCCTTGGCCAGCTCGGGCCAGACGACCGTCAGCAGCGAGCCGCTCGCACCGCCCGGCGCGGTCAACTGCCCCGCGCTGACCGGCCGGAAGGCCAGCTCACCGACGCTGACCACCGGCGCCCCCAGCGCATCGACGGCGTACAGCGTCAGTCCGCCGGAACCGGACCGCGCGAGCCGGACCCGCAGACTCGTGGCCCCGGTCGCGTGCAGGGCGACATCGGACCAGGAGAACGGCAGACCCGCCCCCTGACCGTCCGGAAGCAGACCGGCCGCGTGCAACGCGCCGTCCAGCAGCGCCGGATGCAGCAGGAACGCGGCACTTCCCGACTCGGTCCCGGTCTCGACCTCGGCGAACACCTCACCGCCGCGCCGCCAGGCGGCCCGCAACCCCTGGAAGAGCGGACCGTACCGGAAACCGGCCTCGGCCATCCGGGCGTAGGCCCCGTCGAGATCGACCGGCTCCGCGCCGGCCGGCGGCCACACGTCCAGGCCGAACTCCGGCTCGGGCTCGGGCCTCGGGCTGAGCACCCCGCTGCCGTGCCGGAGCCACGCCTCTCCGTCCGCGCCGTCGGGCCGCGAGTGGAAGCGCACGGCTCGCCGCCCCTCCTCGTCCGGCTCGTCCACGGCGACCTGAAGATGCACGCCACCGGACGGCGGCAGGACCAGCGGCGCCTCCAGCACGAGTTCGTCGAGCCCGGTGACCCCCGCCTGCTCACCCGCCCACAGAGCCAGCTCCACGAAGGCGGTGCCGGGCAGCAGCACCGTGTCGAACACCGTGTGATCCGCGACCCACGCCTGCTCCCGCGTCGACAACCGGCCGGTGAACAGGAACCGTTCACTCTCCGCCGGCTCCACGACCGCCCCGAGCAGCGGATGCCCGGCACGCCCGAGACCGGACGCGCCCGCGTCCCCTGCCCGCGAGACCGGCAACTCCGTCCAGTACCGGTGGTGTTGGAAGGCGTAGGTCGGCAGCTCGACGCGCCGGGGTGAACTTCCCTCGAACCAGCGGGTCCAGTTGATGGATGCGCCGTGGGTGTGGGCGTGGGCGAGGGAGAGGAGGAGGCGGTGGAGTCCGCCTTCGTCGCGGCGGAGGGTGCCGGTGGTGGTGACGGTGTGGCCGGTGTCGTCGGCGGTTTCCTGGACGGCGGTGGTCAGGACGGGGTGGGGGGTGACCTCGATGAACAGGGTGTGGCCCTGTTCGAGGAGGGCGCGGGTGGTGTCCTCGAAGCGGACGGGTTGGCGGAGGTTGCGGAACCAGTACCCGGCGTCGAGCCCTGTGGTCTCCGTCCGCCCCGCACTCACGCACGAGTAGAACGCGGTCCCCGACTCCCGGGGCGACACGTCCTTCAGCAGCTCCGCCAACTCCTCGCGTACGGCGTCGACGTGGGCGGAGTGGGAGGCGTAGTCCACGGCGATCCGCCGCGCCCGCACCCCGTCTGTTTCGGCCCAGGCGAGAAGTTCGTCGAGTGCTTCGGTGTCACCCGCGACGACGACGGAGGTGGGTCCGTTGACGGCTGCGAGGTCGATCCGGCCTTCCCAGCGGGCGAGTTCCTCGCGCACACGGTCGGCGGGGAGCTGGACGGAGACCATGCCGCCCTTCCCGGAGATCGCGAGAATCGCTTTCGACCGCAGAGCCACCACCCGCGCACCGTCCTCCAAAGACAGTGCGCCCGCGACCACAGCCGCCGCGATCTCCCCCTGCGAATGACCCACTACAGCCGCCGGTTCGACCCCGTAGGACCGCCACACCTCGGCCAGGGACACCATCACCGCCCACAGCACCGGCTGGACCACGTCCACCCGCACCAACTCACCCTGCTCCCGCAGGACATCAGTCAGCGACCAGTCCACGAACTCCGACAGCGCCGCCTCGCACTCGGCCATCCGTGCCGCGAACACCGGAGAGGAGTCGAGGAGTTCGACCGCCATCCCCGTCCACTGCGATCCCTGGCCGGGGAACACGAACACCACACCCCCCGAGCCCACCCGCCCCCGCACCACACCCGGATCAGCAGACCCCGCCGCGACAGCGGCAACCCCCCGCACCAACTCCTCCCGCCCGGCCCCCACCACCACCGCACGGCACCCCAACCCCCCACGCGACACAGCAAGAGAAGCCGCGACGTCGAGCGGGTCCAGCTCTGCGTCGAGGTGTTCCACGAGCCGCTGCGCCTGCGCCGCCAACCCCGCCTCGCTGTGCGCCGACAACACCCACGGCACCGGCAGAGCGCCCGTACCGGAGTCCGTCGTCTCCTCGGCCTCGTCCCCCTGCTCCAGCACAAGATGCGCGTTGGTGCCGCTGATCCCGAACGAGGAGACACCGACCCGACGAGGACGCCCGGTCTCCGGGAACTCCCGCGCCTCGGTCAGCAGTTCCACCGCCCCGGCCGTCCAGTCGACCTCCCTGCTCGGCTCGTCCACATGCAGCGTCTTCGGCAGCACCCCCTCCCGCAGCATCAGCACCGTCTTGATGACGGCCCCGACGCCGGCGGCGGCGATGGTGTGACCGATGTTGGACTTCAACGACCCGAGATACAGCGGCCGTTCGGCGGGCCGGTACTG
The DNA here is from genome assembly GCF_040610055.1 of Streptomyces sp. NPDC004539. Lineage (NCBI taxonomy): Bacteria > Bacillati > Actinomycetota > Actinomycetes > Kitasatosporales > Streptomycetaceae > Streptomyces > Streptomyces sp. NPDC004539. The sequence continues at coordinate 3,519 of NZ_JBEXLS010000031.1, forward strand.
TCCGTACGTCGCGAGGACGGCCTGTGCCTCGATGGGGTCCCCGAGCCGCGTCCCGGTCCCGTGCGCCTCGACCGCGTCCACCTCGTCCGGGGCGAGCCCGGCGTTCGCGAGCGCGTCGCGGATGACGCGTTGCTGGGAGGGGCCGTTGGGGGCGGTCAGGCCGTTGGAGGCGCCGTCCTGGTTGACCGCGCTGCCGCGTACGACCGCCAGCACCGGGTGTCCGTTGCGCCGCGCGTCCGAGAGGCGCTCGACCAGGAGCACCCCCACCCCTTCGCCCCACCCGGTGCCGTCGGCGGCCTCGGCGAACGCCTTGCAGCGGCCGTCGGAGGCCAGACCGCCCTGGCGCGCGAACTCCGGGAAGATGCTGGGCGTCGCCATGACGGTCACCCCGCCGCTGAGCGCCATGTCGCACTCGCCGGAGCGCAGCGCCTGCACGGCGAGGTGCAGGGAGACCAGCGAGGAGGAGCAGGCGGTGTCGACCGTCAGCGCGGGCCCTTCGAGGCCGAGCGTGTAGGCGACCCGGCCGGACATGACGCTGCTGGTCATACCGGTCAGCGACGGCGGGTCGTCGGTGTCCTGGAGCATCGTGAGGAGTCCGACGAAATCCTCCGAGCCGCCGCCGAAGTAGACGCCGGTCCGGGAGCCGCGCAGGCTCGCAGGGTCGAGCCCCGCTCGTTCCACCGCCTCCCAGGAGGTCTCCAGAAGCAGCCGCTGCTGGGGGTCCATGGCGAGCGCCTCGCGCGGGGAGATCCCGAAGAACTCGGCGTCGAAGCCCGCCGGGTCGTCGAGGAAGCCGCCTTCGAGGGTGGTGGAGGAGTTGATGCCGTCCGTGTCCGCGTACAGGTCCTCGACCGGCCAGCCTCGGTCCCGGGGCATCGGGCCGACGCCGTCCCGGCCCTCGGACACCAGCCGCCACAGGTCGTCGGGGCCGGTCACGCCGCCGGGGAAGCGGCAGGCCATGCCGACGATCGCGATCGGCTCCCGGCCCTTGCTCTCGCTCGCCGTCAGCCGCTCGCGCAGGTCGCGGGCGTCGGCGACGGCCCGCTTGAGGTAGTCGCGCAGACGGCTCTCGTTGCTGTCGGACTCCTCGACGGCGGATGTGCTGGACATGCGGGCGTCACTTCCTCGGGGCGGGGAGAAGGCAGGGGCTCGGCGGGGGTGTGCGGCGCGGGGGTTTCTAGCGGTATCCCTCGTCGACCAGCGCGAACAGGTCGTCGTCGGACAGGTCCTCGTCGACGGCCGTCTCCGGTTCCCGCAGGTTCTCCCAGAGCCGGCGCAGCCGTTCGTCGAGGAGGTCGCGTTCGGGGTCGTCGGCGGGGACCTCGGCGAGTGCCGCGGTGAGCGTGGCGAGTGCCGCGAGCGCGTCCTGAGCGCGGGAGGCCGGGGGAGGAGCGAGCCCTTCCAGCAGCAGGGCGGCGACGGCCTGCGGGGTCGGGTGGTCGAAGACGAGGGTCGCGGGGAGCCGCAGACCTGTCGCGGAGGCGAGGCTGTTGCGCAGTTCGACGGCGGTGAGGGAGTCGAAGCCCAGTTCGCGGAAGGTGCGGTGCGCGGAGACGGCTCCCGGGGTGCCGTGGCCGAGGACGGTCGCGGTGTGCCGGTTGATGAGGTCGAGCAGCAGGCGGTCGCGTTCCGCGTCGGACAGCGCCGTGAGGCGTGCGGCCAGGTCGGGCTCTGCCGTGCCGGGACCGGTGGCGGCGCGGCGCAGCAAGGGCGCGCGCACCAGCCCCCGGAACAGGGGCGGCAGGGTGCCGGCCTCGGCCTGGGCGCGCAGTGCGGCCGGTTCGAGGGCGATGGGGGCGAGGGTGTCGGTGTCGGCGCCGAGCGCGGCGTCGAAGAGGGCGAGCCCGTGTTCCGGGGTGAGCGCGCGCAGCCCCGAGCGGGCGATGCGGCGCTGGTCGGTGTCGGAGAGCGCGGCCGTCATGCCGCCGGAGGTCTCCCAGGCGCCCCAGGCCAGCGAGAGCCCCGCGTGTCCGGCGGCGCGGCGGCGGGCGGCGAGCGCGTCCAACGAGACGTTCGCGGCGGCGTAGTTGGCCTGGCCGGGGTTGCCGGTGAGCCCGGACGCGGAGGAGAACAGCACGAACAGCGCCGGGTCGTGGCCGAGTTCACGCAGCACCTCGTCGAGGTTGACGGCGGCGTCCGTCTTCGGCCGCAGCACGTGATGGAGCTGTTCCTCGGTGAGCCCGGTGGCGAGTCCGTCGTCCAGGATGCCGGCGGTGTGCACGACGGCCGTCACCGGCCGGTCGAGGCCCGCGAGGACGGCGTGGAGCGTGTCCCGGTCGGCGATGTCGCAGGCGAGCGTGGTGACGTCGGCCGCTCCGGCGTCCCGCAGCGTCCGCTCCAGCTCCGACGCGCCCGAGGCGTCGGGTCCGCGCCGGCTCAGCAGCAGCACGTGCCGGGCGCTGTGGCGTTGCACCAGGTGCCGGGCGAAGAGGCCGCCGAGGTTCCCGCTCGCGCCGGTCACGACGAACGTGCCCTCCGGGTCCGGCGCCGCGGGCATCGTCAGCACGGCCTTGCCGACCAGCTTGGCCTGGCTGAGCGCGCGGAACGCGTCCCGGGCGCGCCGCACGTCCCACGTGGTGACCGGCGGAGGTGTCAGCGCGCCCTCCGCGAACAGGGCGAGCACCGCGCGCAGCATCTCCCGCATCCGGTCCGGCGGCGCCTCGTTGAGGTCGTACGCCGCGTACGCGACCCCCGGATGCGAGGCTGCCACGGCCTGCGGTTCACGGATGTCGGTCTTCCCCATCTCCAGGAACCGTCCGCCGCCCGGCAGTAGCCGCAGCCCGGCGTCGACGAACTCCCCGGCCAGACAGTCGAGTACGACGTCCAGTCCCGTACCGCCGGTGGTGGCGAGGAAGTGGTCGGCGAAGTCGAGGGTGCGGGAGTCGGCGGTGTGGGCGTCGTCGAGCCCGGCCGCGCGCAGCACGTCCCGTTTGCCGGAGCTGGCCGTCGCGAACACCTCGGCACCGAGATGCCTCGCCAGCTGCACGGCGGCGGTCCCGACCCCGCCCGCACCCGCGTGCACGAGGACCTTCTGCCCCGGCCGCACGTCCGCGAGGTCCACGAGACCGTAGTAGGCGGTCAGATAGGCGACGGGTACGGCGGCGGCCTGCGTCCACGTCCAGCCGTCCGGCATCGGCGCGAGCCAGCGGTGGTCGGTGACGGCGACGGGCCCGAAGGCACGCGGCGCGAGCCCCACCACCCGGTCACCGGGCCGCAGTTCGGGTACGCCGGGGCCGACCTCCCGTACGACCCCGGCGAGTTCACCCCCGAGGCCGCGCAGCCCCGGAACCATCCCGAGGGCGACGACGACGTCCCGGAAGTTGACGCCCGCCGCGCGCACGTCGACGCGGACCATGCCCGGAGCGAGCGGCGCGGTGACGTCCTCGGCGGCCGGTGCCGGTGAGAGGTCGGCGATGGTGCCGCTGTCGCCGGTGCGGTCGAGGACCCAGGGGCCGTCGGCGGGCGGGAGCATCGCCGGGTGCGTGGAGAGGGGGACCAGGCGGGGGGTGTGGACGGTGCCGGCCCGCAGGGCGAGTCGGGGTTCGGGCAGTGCGGCGGCCCGCGTGACGGCGGTGGCCGACGCCGGGTCGCCGTCCCAGTCCAGCACGGTGATCCGGCCCGGGTTCTCGTGCGCGGCCGAGCCCAGCAGCCCCCATACGGCTGCGGCGGCGAGGTTCGGCGCGGGGTCGTCGTGACCGACCCGTACCGCATCGCGGACCAGCACGACCAACTGCTTCTCGTGGCCCTCGCCGATCCAGTCCCGTACGACACCGAGCGCGTGCTCGGTCGCCTGGTGCACGGCCTCGGCGTCCTCGCCGGGGGTGTCGAGGGAGACGAGGACCGCATCGGCGTCGGTCCCGTCCTCCTCGACGTCCGACAGTTCAGCCAGTTCGGGCAGGACGCCCGGGGCCTTCGACCACCGCTCGTGCGGGACGGCGGGGGAGTCCGGCAGGGCCAGCTCCTCCCATCCCGGCAGGTGCAACCCCTCGGCCGTGTCGGGAGCGCTGGGCGTGGGCGTGAGGTTCGTCGGGGCGGCGCGCACGGTCAGGGAGTTCACGGTCGCGACCGGGGTGCCGGCCGGGTCCGCGAGGGCCAGCGCGAGCGTGTCGGCGCCGGTCGGCGTGATCCGTACCCGCAGCGCCGTCGCACCGGTCGCGTGCAGGGTGACGCCGTCCCACACGAACGGCAGCCGGCCCCCCTCACTGCCCTCGGTGAGCGCGCCGCCCGCGTGGACCGCCGCGTGCAGGGCCGCGTCGAACAGCGCCGGATGCAGGGCGAACGCGTCCGCGTCACCTGACACGGCCTCCGGCAGGACGACGTCGGCGTACACGTCGTCGCCGAGCCGCCACGCCGCCCGTACACCCCGGAAGGCCGGTCCGTAGGCGAAACCCCCGGCCGCGAGGTCGTCGTACAGGGTCTCGGCGGGCAGCGCCACCGCTCCCGGCGGCGGCCATTCCGTGCCCGACTGCTGTGCGGGTGGGGCGAGTTCGGTGCCGAGGGTGCCTTCCGCGTGGACGGTCCAGGTGTCGTCGTCGGCGTGTTCGGGCTGGGAGGCGACCGTGAAGGTGCGGGCGCCCGTGTCGTCCGGTGCGGCGAGGACGGCCTGGACGCGGACGCCGCCGGACGGTGGGAGCAACAGGGGTGCCTGGAGGACGAGTTCACCGACCGTGAGCGTGGCGGCGCCGGTCGCCGAGAGGCGGGCCGCGTGCAGGGCGAGGTCGACGAAGGCGGTGCCCGGGACGAGGACCGTGCCGCCGACGGCGTGGTCGGCGAACCAGGGGTGGGTGTCCAGGCCGAGCCGTCCGGTGAGGATGTGCAGCCCCGTCCCGGCGATCGTCGTCGCTCCGGTCAGCAACGGGTGCCCGGCCGCCGCGAGTCCGGCTGCGGTACGTCCGGTTCCCGGTTTGGGGCGCAGCCAGTAGCCGCGCCGCTGGAAGGCGTACGTCGGCAGCGGGACCGTGCCCGCGCCCCGGCCGGCGTAGAACGCGGGCCAGTCGACGGTGGCGCCGCCGGTGTGCAGCGCGGCCAACGCGGCGACGAGGGACCGTACTTCGTAGTGGTCCCGGCGCTGGGCGGCGACGCTCAGGACGTCACCGGACTCCGTCAGCGCGGTCAGCGCGCCGTCCGGACCCAGCTCGAACTGGGCGGTCGTCCCCGCCTCGCGCAGGGTGCGCAGCACGTCGTGGAAGCGGACCGTGTCGCGGACCTGGCGGGCCCAGTAGTCGGGGTCGGCCCACTGGTCCGGCTCCTGGAGCCGGCCGGTCACGCTGGAGACGACCGGGACGGCCGGTGGCCGGAAGTCCAGCGTGCGCACGACGGACCGGAACTCCTCCAGCATCGGTTCCATGAGCGGCGAGTGGAAGGCGTGCGACACCCGCAGCCGCCGGGTGCGCCGGCCGATCCCGGCGAAATGCTCGGCGATCGCCTCGACCGAGGCCGTCGTCCCCGAAGCCACCACCGACCGTTCTCCGTTGACGGCGGCCAGCGCGACCGTGTCCTCCTGCCCCGCGAGCAGCGGCGCGACCTCCGCCTCGGCGGCCTCCAGCGCCACCATCGCGCCGCCCTCCGGCAACGCCTGCATCAACCGGCCGCGCGCGGCCACCAGTCGACTCGCGTCCGCGAGGGACAGCATCCCCGAGACGTGCGCGGCCGTCAGCTCGCCGATCGAGTGCCCGGCGAGCTGACGCGGGACGACACCCCAGCCGGTGACCAGCCGGTACAGCGCGACCTCCAGGGCGAACGTCGACGCCTGCGTGTACTGCGTCTCGTCGAGCAGCGCCGCCTCCGCGCTGCCGGGCCCGGCGAACATCAACTCCTTGAGCGGACGCCCGAGATGAGGGTCGAGGTGGGCGCAGACCTCGTCGAGCGCGGACGCGAACACCGGGAAGGCGTCGTGCAACTCGCGTCCCATGCCTGGACGTTGTGCGCCCTGGCCGGTGAACAGGACGGCGAGGGTGCGCTCTTCGGCGCGGCCGGTGAGGAGACCCGGGGCGGGGTCGCCGGCGGCCAGCGCCTTGAGGGCCGTCAGCAGCGTGTCCGGGGAGTCCGCGACGACGGCCGCGCGCTCTTCGAGGGCGGCGCGGGTGACGGCCGTGGAGTGCGCGACATCGAGCAACGGCATGTCGGCACCGGTGAGGTGCTCGTACAGAGCCGTCGCCTGGGCCTTCAGCGACTGCGGGTCGCGGGCCGACAGCAGGACCGGCAGCACCGGCAGCACGGGTTCGCGTGCCGCGTCCGGCTCCTGCGGGGCGGGTGCCTGCTCCAGGACGACGTGCGCGTTGGTGCCGCTCACCCCGAACGAGGAGACAGCCGCACGGCGCGGGCGGTCCACGGCGGGCCACGGACGGGCCTCGGCGAGCAGCTCCACCTGTCCCGCGCCCCACTCGACCTGCGTGCTCGGCGCGTCGACGTGCAGCGTGCGCGGCAGCCTGCCGTGCCGGATCGCCATCACCATCTTGATGATTCCGGCGGCCCCGGCGGCGGCCTGCGTGTGCGCCAGGTTCGACTTCACCGCCCCCAGCAGCAGTGGCTGCCCCTCCGGCCGCTCCTTTCCGTACGTCACCAGCAGCGCCTGCGCCTCGATCGGGTCCCCGAGCGTCGTCCCCGTACCGTGCGCCTCCACCGCGTCCACGTCGGCGGCCGTCAGCCGGGCATCGGCGAGCGCGGCCCGGATGACCCGCTGCTGCGAGGGCCCGTTGGGCGCGGTGAGCCCGTTGGACGCGCCGTCCTGGTTGACCGCGCTGCCCCGGACGACGGCCAGCACCCGGTGGCCGTTGCGCACGGCGTCGGACAGCCGCTCCAGCACCAGCAGCGCCGAACCCTCACCCCAGCCGGTGCCGTCGGCGGCGTCCGCGAACGACTTGCAGCGCCCGTCGGCCGCGAGCCCCCCTTGCCGGGAGTTCTCGATGAACGTCGACGGCGTCGACATCACCGTCACCCCGCCCGCCAGCGCCAGATCGCACTCACCGGCCCGCAGCGCGCGGCCCGCCAGATGCACCGTCACCAGCGAGGACGAGCACGCCGTGTCGACGGTCAGCGCCGGCCCCTCGAAGCCGAACGCGTACGCGACCCGGCCCGAGACGACGCTCCCGGCGACGCCGGTGCTCAGGAACCCCTGCACCTCGTCCGGCATCGTCGACAGCTCACCGGCGTAGTCGTGGTACATCAGCCCCGCGTACACCCCGGTACGGCTGCCGACCAGCGAGTCCGGAGCGATACCGGCGTGCTCCAGGGCCTCCCACGCGGTCTCCAGGAGCAGCCGCTGCTGGGGGTCCATGGCGAGCGCCTCGCGCGGGGAGATCCCGAAGAACGACGCGTCGAACTCGTCGGCGTCGTACAGGAACGCGCCCTCGCGGGCGTGGCTCGTGCCGAGGGCGTCGGGGTCCGGGGCGAACATCGCGTCCAGGTCCCAGCCGCGTCCCGTCGGCATCTCGCCGACCGCGTCCCGGCCCTCGTCGACCAGCCGCCACAGCTCGTCGGGGCCCGTCACACCGCCGGGGAAGCGGCAGCCGATCCCGACGATCGCCAGGGGTTCGCTGCCGGCGTCCTCCAACTGCTTCACCCGGCGGTGCGTCCTGCGGAGGTCACCGGTCAGACGCCGGATGTATTCGACGAGCTGTGCCGCGTCCGTCGGTGTCGCGTCCGTCGGTGCTGCGTCCGTCACAGAGAACCCCCGGGGGATCGGAGAGTCGGCGGGCTGGATGGCCCCGCCGTCCTGCGTACGAGGTCCCACCGAAGAGACTGGGCGCGCGGTCCGTGCTCGGACACCCCTGACCTGGCCCCGGGTGGTGATAGGGGTCCGGTGAGGGGGAGTGGGGCGGCTTCCTGCTGTTAGCGTCCCCGAGTACGTCCGTTACGAGCGCACCGGAGACGCAGATGACCGCCGGCACCGAGGACCGCACTCTGTGGATACGCCGCTACCACCCGGCCGACCAGGACGCCGTACGGCTCCTGTGCCTGCCGCACGCGGGCGGCTCCGCCTCCTTCTTCCACCCCGTCTCCCAGGCGCTCGCGCCCGCCGTCGAGGTGCTGGCCGTGCAGTACCCCGGCCGACAGGACCGCCGCCAGGAGGCGTTCGTGGACAACGTCCCCGAACTCGCCGACCGGCTGCTGCCGGTGCTCCTCGCCGAGGCCGAGACCGACACGGACCGCCCCCTCGCCGTCTTCGGCCACAGCATGGGCGCCTCGCTGGCCTTCGAGGTGACCGCGCGGCTCGAAGAGGCCGATGTCCCGCCCGTGATGCTCTTCGCGTCGGGCCGCCGCGCACCCTCCCGGTTCCGGGAGGAGGAGAACGTCCATACCGGTGGTGACCAGGCTCTTCTCACCGAGATGAAGCGCCTCGCCGGGACCGACAACCGCATCCTCGGCGACGAGGAGATGCTCCAGATGATCCTGCCCGCGCTGCGCAACGACTACCGCGCCGCCGAGCTGTACCGCCCCGAGCGCTACCACCTCATCAAGACCCCGGTGACAGCCCTGACCGGCGACGCCGACCCCAAGGCCACCCTCGACTCCGTCCAGGCATGGTCCGAACACACCACCGGCGAGTTCCGCATGGAGGTCTTCTCCGGCGGCCACTTCTACCTCGTCGGCCAGGCTCCGCAGGTCATCAAGGAGATCAAGGCGACGCTCGCCGCCTTCATGGGCCGCTGACCGATGCCGCCGTGAATGCCGTCGATCGACATCCCTGAGGGGCGTGACCCGGAGCGGTTCCGGTCGCATTATTGGCATGAACCCGACTGGTGGTGCGGGAACCGTGAGGTCGGGACTGTCGACGTGCCGGTCATCAGGCCCGGCACCAGGGAGGCCATCGTGACCACCGTTCCTCTCGCACACCGCACCCGCCGACGATTACTGCGCACGGCGATACTCGGCGTGCTCCTGCTCGCGGCGTCGCTCCTGACCGGCTCGCCGTCCGCGTCCGCCGCCGCACAGACCGCGCGAGCGGTCCTCGCGGACACCGGCAACGCCACGCACTTCGACGGCCTCGGAGCACCGTACGGCGGGTGCGGAGTCCCGCAGGCGAATCTGGAGTCGCAGAACTTCCTCGCACTCAACGTGTGGAACACGCCCGGCAATTACGCCGGGCAGCCCACCGCGCGTCCCATCCCCTCCGCGGGCGCCGGCAGCATGGGGCTGTTCGCCAACGGACGCAACTGCGGCCGTTGGGTCCGGGTGGCCATCGGCGACTACTGCACCGGCGTCAACGACGGCGCGGCGGGCCAGGCGTTCTGCCGGGGCGGAAGCTGGACGTCGGACCAGTACAACGGCGCGACCCTGGACATGCTGGTCGCCGACAGCTGCGGCGACACCAACGCCTGGTGCCGGGACGACCCGTACCACCTCGACCTGGCCACCCAGTCGCTCAACTCCTTCCAGCTCGGCGGCCGGCCCGTGGCGGACATGTACCCGAACCGGTGGAACAACCGGCACGTCTCCTGGTCCTTCATCCCGGCACCCGGCTACACCGGCGACATCGCGATCGGCTTCGTCCAGAACGCCGCGTCCTGGTGGCCCACCATCGACGTCACCCGCCTGCCCAACGGCATCCACGGCGTCGAGTACTACAACGGCACCGCGTGGGTGTCGGCCGCCATGGTCAGCGACCTGGGGCAGCAGTACACGATCGGCCCGAACTCCTCGGGCGGCTCGGCCTACACCGTCCGGGTCCGTGACGTCGACGACAAACTCGTCCAGGGCGGCCGGACGTACACCTTCGCGCTGCCGGGCACCTGCGCCTCCGGATGCCCCCAGCCGTACACCGGCGTCGGCTACACCACCAGCGACGGCGGGTCGTTGGACGCGCCGACGAACCTCGTGGTGACCGCCACCACCGCCACCAGCGTCTCGCTGTCCTGGAGCGCCTCGTCCGGTGCCGCCGGTTACGCGGTCTACCGCGACGGGCAGTTGGCGGGCAGCCCCACCGGGACGTCCTTCACCGACACCGGCCTGACCGCCTCGACCTCCTACAGCTACACGGTCAGGGCGCGCGACGGCGCGGGAGGCACGTCCGCCCCCTCGGTCGCCGTCCCGGCCACCACCCAGAGCTCGGGCGGCGGCGGGAACTCCGGCTGCACCGCCGCCACCCGGGTGGTCAGCTCCTGGTCCGGCGGCTTCACCGGCGAGGTGACCGTCACCAACACCACCACCTCCACCAGCAAGGGGTGGCGGGTCGCCTGGAGCTGGCCCGGCACCCAGAAGGTGACGACCGCCTGGTCCACCCAACTGACGCAGTCGGGCTCCTCGGTGACGGCATCGAACGTCGACTACAACGCCGCGATCCCGCCCGCCGGGAAGACGACGTTCGGCTTCAACGCCACCGGCGACTCCTCCGGCCTGCCCGGCAACGCCGTCTGCACACTCAGCTGACCAGCGCGACCGTACAACCGGGGCGGGAGTGCCGGACGAGCACGCCCGCCCCGCACTTGTGCCGGCCGGGCCGGGTGCGGTGGAGCACCCGGATACCCTGGGATCTGACGGCCGTCAGGAAGCGGGGGCCGAAGGCGACGGTGCCCGCCCTGAACGCGGGCACGACCGAGGGACATCGGAGGCACGGTGGCGACAGAGACCGGTTCCACGCGAGGGCCGGGACGGCCCGGCGCGGGGACACCCGCCGTACCGGAGGAGCGAAACATCCTCCGGCGTGGGCTCGAAGCGTTCGCCGAGCTGGGCTACGACCATGCCTCCGCACGCGAACTCGCCCGACGGCTGGGGGTCAGCCACAACTTCATCAACGACCGCTACGGCTCCAAAGCGGCCTTCTGGCGAGCGGTCATCGACTCCGCGCTCGGCGACCAACTGGCCGCCCTGCCCGAGAGCGACCCCTCGCTCGACGACGAGGAGAACCTGCGCCGGAGCATCACCGGCTTCTACCGCAACGCCGTGGAGACACCGGAGATCGGGCGGATCTTCGTCGACGAGTACTCCCGCGACACCGAACGGCTCGACCACCTCTACGAGCACTACATCGGTCCGGCCCTGCGGACGATGACGTCCGGCATCGAGCGGCTGGCGGCCTCCGGCCGGATGGCCCCCGTGCCGATGGACGTCCTGTTCTTCGCGGTCTTCCCGCCCGTCTCGGGCATGCTCAACCTTCCGCTGGCCGAACGCCTCGGCAGATCCAAGGAGACCTCACCGCGGGAACTCACCGAGCGGGCCGAGCTGTTGGCGTCCCTGGTGGTCAACGGACTGCTGTCCACGGGGTCGGCGGGAGCGCCGGCGGAGAGCTGACGCGCCCGCCCGGCACGCCGCGACAGGCACCGGGCGAGGCTGGCGTCCGCCCGGTCACAGCTCCAGCAGATCCCGCGTCCGCACGGGCAGCCCCGTCTCGAAGGAGCGGTTCGCGGCCAGGCCGGTGACCAGTGAGCGGGCGCCGTCGGCGGCGTCGGCGGCGCGGTGCAAGGGGTCGGGGAGACGGTCGCCGAAGAGGTCCTCCAGCATGCGGACGTCCCCGCCGCCGTGCCCCCCTTCGCCGGTCCGGACCGTGATCTCGCGGGGTTCCTCCCAGAACGGCCGCAGCAGGATCTCCGTGCGGCCCGCCGTGTCCTCGACCTCGGTGCCGTGCGGGACGGCGTCCGCGCCCCGCGCGCGCGGCCGGGTCCAGGTGGACTCCTCCACCAGCAGCTCCAGCCGCCCGGCGCTGCCGTTGAAGGCGACCCGGTAGCCCTCCCAGGGGGAGTACGCGGTGAGGTGGTAGGTGAGGGAGGCGCCGGTGGCGTACCGGACGAGGACGGCCATGTCGTCCTCGATCGTCACGCCGGGCGCGAACACGTTCTGGTCGCGGTGGTAGCCGTCCTGCGCCTCCGCGTCCAGGTACAGCGCGCTCAGCAGAGGAGAGTCGGCGAGGTGCACGGCGAAGGGGTCCTGCCGGGCGGCGGGGGAGCCGTGAGCCCGCTCGTACGCGCGCGCGAGCCCGCGCCGCCGGCCCGCCTCGGCGCCGTAGAAGAACAGCCCGCCCTGGGCGTAGACCGTCTCGGGGCGGGTCCCCAGCCACCAGTTGACCAGGTCGAAGTGGTGGGTCGCCTTGTGGACCATGAGGCCCCCGGAGTTGGCCTTCTCCCGGTGCCAGCGGCGGAAGTAGTCGGCGCCGTGGCGCAGATCGAGCAGCCATTCGAAGTGGACGGACCCGACCTCGCCGATCGCGCCCTCGGCGAGCAGCTCGCGTACGGCCGAATGCACCGGGTTGTAGCGGTAGTTGAACGCGACGCGGACCTCGCGTCCGGTCCGCCGCTGGGCGTCCAGGACGCGCCGCGCCTTGTCCGCGTCGGTCGTCATGGGCTTCTCGGTCACCACGTCGCAGCCCGCTTCGAGCGCGCGCACGATGTAGTCGTCGTGCGTGTGGTCGACGCTGCACACCACGACCACGTCGACGGACTCGCGCCGCAGCATCTCGTCGAAGTCCTCGGCGGCGTACGCCGGTACGGGAGCGCGGCCGGGGTGGGCCTCGGCGAGCCACGTGTTGTGGACCGCGACGCGGTGGGAGTTGACGTCGCAGAAGCCGGCCAGCTCGAACCGGTCGGCGTAGGGGCCGGCCAGCGCCTGGGTGAAGAGCCGGGCGCGGGAGCCCAGCCCGACCACGGCGGCTCGGCGGAGTGCCTTCCGGGACGACATGCGGTTCTCCGTTCAGCGGGGGGACACGGGCCGCCAGGCGTCCGCGGCCGTGGCGGCGAACGCCAGCGGGCCGAGGACGATCAGCAGCAGGACGGGGGACATCGTCAGCAGGACGAAGGCGGCGCCGACGGCTCCGGCGAGCAGGGCGGCGGGCAGCGGCTGGCGGGGGACGGACCGGAAGACGGCCGCCAGCGTCGTACGCCAGCGTTCCCCTTCGCGCCAGGCCGCGGCGCAGCGCAGGCCGAGCGCCGCGAGGACGGCCGCCGCGACGGCGAGGACCGGCCCCGATCCGGGGCCGTGCGCGTCGAGGGTGACGGCGTCCAGCCACAACAGGACGAGTACGCCGGTGGGGACGATCCACACGGCGGGCCCGGTGCGCAGCACCGACCGCAGCCGATCGAGGAAGCGCCGGACCGTCACCCCCTCACCGCCGTGGGCCTGGTCACGCAGTACGGCGCAGGCCGCGACGAGCGCCGGGAACACGGTCACCACCGGCAGCGAGGCCAGGAGCAGCAGGACACCGGCGAGCAGACAGTCGGCGAAGCGGGAGAACCCCGGACGGTTCACGGCGCTCAGCCCTTCAGGCCCGTGGTCTGGACGCCTTCCACCAGCAGGCGCTGGAAGGCCAGGAAGAACAGCAGCACGGGCACCAGGGTGAGCACGGACATCGCGAACATGGGTCCGAAGGCGGCGCTGCCGCTCTGGTCGACGAACATCCGCAGGCCGAGCTGGAGCGTGTACGTCTTCGGCTCCACGAGATAGATCACCTGGGAGAAGAAGTCGTTCCAGCTCCAGATGAACGAGAAGATCGTGGTCGTCACGAGCGCCGGCTTGAGCAGCGGCATGATGACGTGCCAGAACGTGCGGTAGGGGCCGCACCCGTCGATCGCCGCCGCCTGGTCGAGCTCGCGCGGCAGCGAGCGGATGAACTGGACGACGAGGAACACGAAGAACGCCTCCGTGGCGAGGAACTTCGGCAGGATCAGCGGCAGATACGTGCCGAGCATGCCCAGTTCCTGGAAGATCACGTACTGCGGGATCAGCATCAGGTGCGCCGGCAGCATCAGGGTGCCGATCATCACCGCGAAGTACAGTCCCCGGCCACGGAAACGCAGCCGGGCGAACGCGTAGGCGGCGAGCGAGCAGGACAGGACGTTCCCGGCGACCGCGCCCACCGAGACGATCAGCGAGTTGCCGAACAGCCGCCACAGCGTCAGACCGCTGACGCCCCGCACGGCGTCCGTGTAGTTGCCCGGCGTGAACACCTCCGGCACCGGACTCAGGTTCGAGATGATCTCGGTACCGGACTTGACCGACGCCGTGAGCAGCCACAGCACCGGATAGAGCAGCACCAGCCCGATCACCACGCACACGGCGTGCCACAGCACGGTCCTCAGCCGCGCGCGTCCGGCGGCGGGGGATACGGCGGTCGTCATGACGCGTCCTCCTGCGCGTAGAACACCCACAGCCGGGCGCTGCGGAAGACGGCGTAGGTGATGAGGGCGATGACGGCGAGCAGTACCCACGCCATCGCCGACGCGTAGCCCATGTGGAAGCTCGCGAACGCCTGTTGGTAGAGGTAGAGCGAGTACAGCAGCGTCGAGTCCGACGGGCCGCCGGTGCCGCCGCTGATCACGAACGCGGGGGTGAACGCCTGGAAGGAGTGGATGATCTCCAGGACCAGGTTGAAGAACAGGACCGGGGTCAGCATCGGCAGCGTGATGGACAGGAACGTGCGGACCTTGCCCGCGCCGTCCAGCGCCGCCGACTCGTACAGCTCTCTCGGGATCTGCTTCAGCCCGGCGAGGAAGACCACCATCGGGGCGCCGAACTGCCAGACGGTCAGCAGGACCAGCGGGTACAGCGCGTGGTCCGGGTTGTCCGTGAGGCCGCCGATGTGCCAGCCGAAGAACGCCAGCGAGCGGTCGGCGGCGCCGTCGGTGGCGAACAGGGCCCGCCACACGAGGGCCACGCTCACGCTCGCGCCGAGCAGGGACGGCGCGTAGAACGCGGCGCGGTACACCCCCACACCCCGGCGGGCCCGGTTCAGCAGCAGCGCGACACCGAGCGCGGCGGCCAGCTTGAGCGGGGTGCTGACCAGGGCGTACTTGAGGGTGACGGCCGCCGAGGTGAGGAAGCGGTCGTCCTCCAGCATGTACCGGTAGTTCGCGAACCCCACCCAGCGCGGGCTGGAGAACAGGTCGTAGTCGGTGAACGACAGGTACAGCGAGATCACCATGGGCCCGAGTGTCAGCACCAGCGTGCCGAGCAGCCACGGGGCGAGGAACACATGGCCCGGCAGCGCCTGGGAACGCCGGCGCTGGGCGGGCCGCGCCGAGGGGAGGGCGCCGCTCGGTCGTGGCACGGGACGGGGTGGTGCGGTCGCCTGGCTCATTCGGAGCCCTCCTCCACGGTGAGGCTGGACGGCGGTGGCAACGATTGCACGCCATGATTTCCGTCGGCAAGTACCGAGAACGTTCTGCTGAGTCCATTGACTTGACGGTTCCGGTTCCCGTAACTTCCGGGCCTGTCCGAAACAGAGTGGCAACGTTTGCACACCAGTGAAGGGCCGCGATGTCCGCACCTCGCCGTTCCCCTCGACAGACGTCGACCGCCGGCCTGTCGCGCCGCCGGCTGCTCACCGCCCTCGCCGCGCTCCCGGCGGCCGGCGCCCTCTCCGCCTGCGGATCGGACGGTTCCGCGGGCGACGGATCGGTGACCCTCGACTTCCAGTGGTGGGGGTCGGGCGACCGCAACCTCGCCACCGGGAAGGCCGTCGAACTCTTCGAGCGGCGTCACCCGGGGATCGAGGTCTCCACCTCGTTCGCCGGGTACGACGCGTACGTCCAGCGGCTCGCCACCCAGGTCGCGGCCGGAGCCGGACCCGACATCATGCAGATCGATGTGGCCTATCTGCGCACGTACGCCGATCGCGATGTCCTCGCCGACCTCGACGGCCCGGACTTCACCGCGGTCGCGCGCGCCGGAATCCCCCCGCTGTACCAGCGGACCGGACTCGTCGACGGCAGGCGGGTGGGCATGCCGATGGGCATCGCCACCACCGCACTGTTCGTCGACCCCGCACTGTGGCGCAGGGCAGGCGTGGGCATCCCCAGGATCGGCTGGACCTGGGACGACCTGCTGAACGACATCGGGCCGAAGCTCAAGCGCGCGGTACCCGGCCGGGCGCCGCTGACCGACTTCGGCGGCTACGTCGAGTGCCTGCACGTCTGGCTGGTGCAGCGCGGCAAGTCCCTCTACATCGACGACGGCTCCACCGGCTTCACCAAGGCCGACCTTCTCGCGTTCTGGCAGCTCATGGGCCGACTGCGCGACAAGGGCGTCTTCACCCCGCCACCGGTGACGGCCTCCTCCCTCACCGGCGCCTCCGGCGATCGCGCTCTGGTGCGCAAGCTGTCCACCGCCGAGTTCCAGATCACCTCCACCGCCACCTCGTACTGGCAGACCTACGGCGAGGTCGCCCCTGTCCCCTTCCCCACCGAGTCCTCCGCCGCCCCGCCCGGCATGGCCGCCGCTGCCTCGGCGGCGCTGTGCGTGCGGCGAGGCTCCGCGCACCGGCGTGAGGCCGCGACGCTCATGGACTTCCTGCTGAACGACCCCGGCGCCGCCGACCTGCTCGGCGTGGTGCGCGGCCTGCCGCCCAACCAGGCCAACCTCGACCGGCTCACCCCCGCGCTCACCGGCGGCGACCGCGCCATCCAGCGCTACCTGGCCGAGGTCGGCGGCAGGCTCGCGCCGCCCCTGCCGCCGGCCCCGCCCGGCGCGGACGAGGACAAGAACGAGTTCCGGCGGATCTACCAGGACATCATCTTCGGCAAGTCCGGTGTGCGGGCGGCGGCCGACGAGATGTGGGACAAGTTCCACACCACTGTCCCGCAGGGCTGACCGCCCGGCGCCCGGACGGTCAGCGGCTGCCGAGGGCCGCCGTGGAACCCCGGACCACCAGATGCGTCGGCAGCACCCGCTGCAACGGCCGCGCACCCTCCACCTCGGGAGTCCCGAGGGTGCGGAACAGCAGGTCCACCGCCGCGCGCGCGGCGTGCGCCTTCGGCACCGACACCGTGGTCAGCGGGGGCGCGGCCATGCCCGACAGGGCGATGTCGTCACACCCCACCACGCTCATGTCGTCCGGGACCCGCACCCCGCGCGCGGTGAAACGGCTGATCAGCCCGAAGGCGACGATGTCGTTGAAGGCGACCACGGCGGTGGCGCCGCTGGCGAGCACCATGTCCGCCGCGCCCGTGATCCCGCCGTCGAAGTGCGGGGCCACGCTGCCCACGTGCACCAGGTCGACGAGGCCGCTGTTCGCCACCGCCTCGACGCCGGCCGCCCGCTCCCGCGCCTCCCACGTACTGCGCGGACCACCCACGTAGGCGATACGGCGGTGGCCGAGCGCGTGCAGGTGGGTCAGGGCGTCCGTCATGCCCTCGGCCAGGTCGGCGGTGACGCTCGGGAAACCCGGCTCCCTGCGGTGCAGCAGCACCACCGGCCGGTCGGTGACCTCGCCGAGGGAGGCCAGCTCCTCGTCGCTCAGCTGGGACGCGGCCAGCACGATGCCGTCCACCTGCGGAGCCAGGGTGCGGATCGCGTCCATCTCCAGACCCTCGTCCCGCTCGGCGTCGCTGACGATCAGGAAGTCGCCGAGGCCGCGGGCCCGCGCCTGCGCGCCCTTGCAGATCTCCGCGAAGAACGGGTTCAGCAGATCCGGCACGATCAGGCCGACGGTGCCCGTACGGCCCGTGATCAGGCCGCGCGCGGCACGGTTGGGCTGGTAGCCGAGACGGTCGGCGGCGGCCAGGATGCGCTCCCGGGTGGCGGCCCCCACCCTGCCGTCCGTGGCCAGCGCCCGGGAGACGGTGGAGGGGGAGACCCCCGCCGCTTTCGCCACTTCTCGAATGGTCACCTGCACGCCCCGAGATTTTCACCCTGCCCCGTGCCGGGTCAACAAGCCGCCGCCCCCGCCCGTCACCTGCGGGGGCGGGGCGCGTCAGGCGTCCTTGCGCACGAGCCTGAACGCCGCCGCGCCGAGGGTCAGGACCACCCAGCCGGCGAAGACCGCGAGGCCCGCCCCCGGCGAGAGGGCGTCCGAGGACTGGTGCAGGGAGTAGATCGCGGAACCCGCGTTGCTCGGGAAGTAGGGGTTGATGGTGTCGTACACCGAGTCCGGCAGCAGCGAGGCCAGACCGGGCAGGATCAGCAGGACACCGACCAGGACCGCGATGGCCCCGGCGGACGAGCGCAGCAGCACGCCCAGCGCCACGCCGAGCACGGCGACCAGACCGAGGTAGAGGCCCGCGCCGACCAGGCTGCGCAGGACGCCGTCGTCGCCGAGGCTCAGGGCGATCTTCTCCCCGTCCAGGCCGAGCGTGCCGAGCTGGAACGCGGCGATCGCGCCGATCGTGGTGAGGACGAACGCGAGCGGGCCGATCACGGCCGCCTTGGACCACAGCACGGGCAGCCGGCGCGGCACCGCCGCGAGCGTGGAGCGGATCATGCCGGTGCTGTACTCGCCCGCCGACAGCAGCACCCCCAGGACACCCACGGCGAGCGACGCGAAGGTGACTCCGAGGAGCGCCAGGCTGACCGCGTCCTGGGTACCGGAGCCGGGTCCGTTCGGCGGGCCGCCGCCGTTGGCCACGTCGGGACTGTAGGTGGCCGAGGCGATCGCGCCGAGCGCGACGAGCAGGACCAGCGAGACCCCCAGCGTGATCCAACTGGAGCGCAGCGACCAGAACTTGGCCCACTCGGAGCGCAGCACCCGCAGGCCGGTGACCTTGTAGGGCCGGGCGGGAGCGGACGGTGCGGCGATGTCGGTGGCGGTCATCAGGCGGCCTTCCGTTCGGTGCCGACGGGAGCGCTCTGGTACTCGACGGCGTCGCGGGTGAGTTCCATGAACGCCGTCTCCAACGACACGGACTGAGGGGTGAGTTCGTACAGCGCGATGCCGTGCTGTGCGACGACGGCGCCGATCTCGCGGGCGTCGCGGCCGGAGACCAGAAGTTCCTCGTCGGCGGAGGAGGTGATGGTGACGTCCGGTCCCGCCAGCAGCGAACGCAGCTTCACGGCCTCGCCGGTGGCGACCTTGACCCCGCCGCCGCCCGCCTCGCGGGTGAAGTCGTCGACGGTGGTGTCCGCGAGGAGCCGGCCGCGCCCGATGATGACGAGGTGGTCGGCGATCAGCGCGGTCTCGCTCATCAGGTGCGAGGAGAGCATCACGGCCCGGCCCTCGTCGGCGAGGCCCCGCAACAGGTTGCGCACCCACAGCACGCCCTCGGGGTCGAGGCCGTTGACGGGTTCGTCGAGCATGACGATCCCGGGGTCGCCCAGCAGGGCGGCGGCGATCCCCAGGCGCTGGCCCATGCCGAGCGAGAAACCGCCGACCCGCTTGCCCGCCACGCTGGTGAGTCCGGCCAGCTCGATGACCTCGTCGACCCGGCGGCCCGGGATGCCGTGGGTGTGCGCGAGCGCCGTCAGATGGCTGCGCGCGCTGCGGCCGGGGTGGACGGACCTGGCCTCCAGCAGGGTGCCGATCTCGTGCAGCGGCGCCGAATGCCGGGCGTAGGACCGGCCGTTGACGGTGACCGAACCCCCGGACGGCGCGTCCAGGCCGACGATCATGCGCATGGTCGTGGACTTGCCGGCCCCGTTCGGGCCGAGGAAGCCCGTCACCTCACCGGGCTTGACGCTGAAGCTCAGCCGGTCGACGACCGTCTTGTCGCCGTACCGCTTGGTCAGCTCACGGGCTTCGATCATGGGGGAGGGCCTTTCGCCTCGGACTCGGCCACGGAACGCGTCGCGGCCTCTGTGTCCGACACTACGAAGCCGCCCGGCGACGGCCCTGGGACCTCGGGGGACACTTCACGGGCCGAGTGGTACCCCGGTACCACTCGGACCACCGTGGCCGGTACGCCTCAGGTATGACGCACCGGCAGGCGTCAACCGGCGGGGAAGTAGTGCCCGTTGTCCAGACCGGCGAGCAGGCCGGGTTGCACGGGGTCCCAGCCGAGGGTCCGGCGGGTGATGAGGCTGGACGCCGGGTAGCTCTGCGTGACGATGTTCGCGAGGAACCCGAAGTGTCCCGGCACCATCAGGACGTCCGAGGGAACGCTCACGACGGGCAGGCCCGTACGGCCGCCGATGGCCTCCGCGATCTCACGGAACGGGATGCCCCCGTCCCCGACCGCGTGCCAGTACCTGCCGGCCGCCCCCCTCTCCAGCGCCAGGCGGAACACGCAGGCGGCGTCGCGGGCGTGCACGGCGTTCCACAGGTTCGCGCCGTCCCCGGGGTAGCCGACGAACCCCTTCTCCTTCGCGAGCGCGATCAGCGTGGGGAGGAAACCGGCGCGATCGGTCGTGCTGTGCGCGATGTTGGCGATCCGCACGACCGACGAGCGCACCCCGTGCTCGGAGAGGCCGATCACAGCCCTTTCCACGACGTTGCGAACCCGCAGCGTGCCCCTGTGCTCGACGCCGCCGGGAAGAGCCGGGTCCTCCTCGGTGACCGGCCGGCCCAGGCTCCCCGGCGAGTCGATGCTCCCCGCCGCGACCAGCGGCTTCCCGGTCCCCGCCAGCGCTTCGCCGTACGCCAGCACGATCGGGAGCTCCGCGGCGGCCACGGCGTCGATCCCGCCGCTGGGAAGCAGGTCCTGTCGGTGGGCGACATGGACGACGCCGTCGGATTCGGCAGCCGCCTCCTTGAGCCCGTCGAGATCCTGGAGGTCGCCGCGACGCACCTTCGCGCCGAGCGCGGACAGCGCCGCAGCGGCCCTGTCCGACCGGGCCAGGCCGGTGACCTCGTGTCCGGCGGCGACGAGTTCGGGGATGACGTAGGAGCCGGAATGGCCGGTCCCACCGGTGACGAAAACACGCATCTCGCTGTCCTTGTGAGGTAGAGGGAGAGACTCAGCCGAGCAGGGTGACGCCGACGGAGAAGTCGGAGTGCCGGACGGAGTGGGTCATCAGCCCCAGCTCCAGCAGGGCGACGTTCTCCAGCGCCCGAGCCATCGCAAGCTCCCCGGCGTCCAGCGGACGCAGGCCCAGGCTCTCGGCGAACGCCGACACACGCGCCTTCGCCCGCGCGTCGTCCCCGGCGATGAACACGTCCAGCGGACGGCCCTCGACCGGTCCGGCCGCCAGCACTTGGGAGAACAGGGTGTTGAACGCCTTCACGACATACGCCCCGGCGGGCGCGGCCTTGGCGATCTCCTGCGCGCCGGAACTGCCGTCGGGGGTGACGAAGCCCTTGAGATCGGGGGAGACGGGGTTGGTGATGTCGATGACGACCTTGCCGCGCAGCGCGTCTCCGTACTCCCCGACCACCGTCGCCGCGGCTGCGTACGGCACGGCGAGGACGACGATGTCCCCGGCCGGGGCGGCGCCGGCCGTCCCCGCGGTGGCGCCGAGCGCGGCGGCCCATTCCCTGGTCCTGGCCGGGTCACGGCCGATGATCTCGACGGTGTTGCCACCGGCGAGTGCCCGGGTGGCCAGGGCGCCGGCCATGTTCCCCAGGCCGACAATGCTGATTCCGCGCATGCGTGTTCCTGCTTTCCGGAGCTGGACGGAATGTCATTTCCTCAGGTGCTCTGGATTTCGCCGGTTTATTCCGATGCCGAATTTCCGCATCGAATTCACCCCGGCTCCGATCCGGCACTTGTTCAGGCTGTCATTCGTCCGAGTGGGCGTCCAATACCTCTTTTCATCACGGTGATACCCTCAGGGCATCACCGGGCCGGGAGGCGCCATGGATCTGGACCTGCGCAAACTGCGCTACTTCGTCGCCGTGGCCGACCGGTTGCACTTCGGCCGTGCCGCCGAGGACCTGCGGATCGCGCAGCCGGTGCTCAGCCGGCAGATCCGCGCGTTCGAGCAGGACCTCGGCGCCTCGCTGTTCACCAGAGACCGCCACGGCGTGGCGCTGACCGAAGCGGGCCGGCAACTGCTGGCCGACGCCGGTCCGTTGCTCGCCACCGCGCACGCGGTCCGCCGCCGGGTGTCCGAGGCCGCGCGCGGCGGCCGACGGCTGGTGGTCGGTTTCCGGGCCGGCATCCCGGTCGCCCGGCGGCGCGGGCGTTCGAGGAACGGCACCCGGACGTGGTCGTGGACGTCCGGCGGATCGAATCGGACGACCAGGCCCCCATGCTGCTCGACGGCCGCATCGACGTCGGCTACGTACGGCTGCCCATCGACGGGACCGGCCTGCGCATCACCCCCCTGTACACCGAGCCGCAGGTGGTGGTGCTGCCCGCCGGCCACCGGCTGGCCGGTGAGGAGGAGGTCTCCGAGGCCGACCTGGCCGACGAACCGGTGGTCTGGCACGCCGACCCGAGCACGCGGCCCACCAGCCGCCCGCACCCCGACGCCGGGTACCTGGCGCGCGGGGTGGACGAGACGCTTGAGCATGTCGCGGCCGGCCGGGGCATCTCGTTCCTCGCCCGTTCGGCATCCGTGTTCTCCTCGCACCCGGACGTCGTCTACGTGCCCATTCCGGATCTGGCGCCCGACCAGGTGTGCCTCGCGGTGGCCGCATCGCGGAACTCGCCGGTGGTCGACGATTTCGTCACCGCGGCCCGTGAAACCGCCGAGATCACGGCGGAATGCGGGAACCACGAAATGTGGCAGCTCGCGGGAGAGGCGCTTTCGAAGCGCGGTTGAGTAGTTCGGCTATTACTCAGACGGGAAGTTCGACGACGCCGAGAGCGAAGTCCAGGTTCCCCACCCCGTGGCTGGCGAGCCCCACCGTGACCACGCCCGCTCCCTCCAGCCAGTGCGCCATGCTCAGGCCGCCGACGTCCAGCGGGCGCAGCCCGAGGCTCTCGATGAACGCCCCCACACGTGCCTTCGCCTGCGCGTCGTCCCCGGCGATGAAGACATCGGGCCGGCCCTTCTCCAGGACGTGACGGAAGATGGTGTTGAACGCCTTCACCACGGAGGCGCCGGCCGGGGCCACCTCGGCGACCTCCTGCGCGATCGAGGTCCCCTCGCGGTGGGCCAGCCCGTCGAACGGAGTTGAAGGGGTTGCTGATGTCGACGACGACCTTGCCCGCGAGAGCGTCCCCGAACTGGGCGACGGCCGGCACGACACCGTCGTACAGCAGGGCCACGACGACGATGTCCCCGGCCGGGGCGGTGCCCCACTCTCCCGTCGTGGCGCCGTCGCCGAGGGTCTTGGCCAGGGCGGCGGCCTTGGCCCGGTCGCGGCCCAGGACCTCGACGGTGTTGCCGCCCGCCAGCGCCCGCGCGCCGATGGTGCGGGCCATGTTGCCGGTGCCGATGATGCTGATGCTGCTCATGAGATGTCCCGTCCTGGTGGTGTGGTCCGGTTCAGACGGCGGTGGTGCCGCCGTCGGCGACGAGTTCCATGCCGTTGACGTAGCTGGAGTCGTCGGAGGCGAGGAAGAGGGCGGCGGTGGCGATCTCGTCGGGGCGGCCCATCCGGCCGCGGGGGATGAGGGACTCGAACTGGCGCCGGGCGGCCTCGTCGAAGAGTTCCTCCTGCTTGGCGGTGGCGACCTGGCCGGGCGTCAGGACGTTGACGCGGATGCGGCGGTCCTTGAGCTCGTTGAGCCAGATACGGGCCCACGCCTGCTGGACGGCCTTGCTGCCGGCGTAGACGCTCCAGCCGGGGAAGGCGCCGAGCGAGGCGTTGGAGCCGGTCATGAGGATGGAGCCGCCGTCGTTGAGGAGCGGGAGGGCCTTCTGGACGGTGAACAGGGTGCCGCGAGCGTTGAGCCCGAACCAGGTGTCGAACTGGGCCTCGGTGATCTCGCCGAGCGGCGCGGGCTCACCCCCGCCCGCGCTGGCCCACAGCACGTCGAGACTGCCTTTCTCCCGCTTGACCGTGTCGTACAGGCGGTCCAGGTCGGCCAGGTCCGCGGCGTCGCCCCGGACGCCGGTGACATTGCGGCCGATCCGCCGCACGGCCTCGTCCAGGGCCTCCTGACGGCGGCCGGTGATGAAGACGTACGCCCCCTCGTCGACGAACAGCTTCGCGCCGGCCAGCGCCATGCCGGTGGTGGCGCCGGTGATGACCGCGACCTTGCCGTCGAGCTTGCCCATGGTCTCTCCCTCGGATCGATGGCGCCGTGCACGCCTGGGACGACGGTGTTATGTACACCGCCTGGTGTCCATAACGTACGGGGCTCGGCGGCCGGGGCGCAAGCTATGTACACCGGTCGTTACCCGTCCGGGTATGATGGCCCCATGACGGAGTTGGAGAAGGGCCCCACCGGCAGTCGGCGTGGCCGGGGTGCCCGCGAGCGCATCCTCGGCGCGTCCCAGCGGCTGTTCCGCGAACAGGGCATCAACCGCACCGGCATGGACCAGCTCTGCGCGGCGGCCGAGGTGTCCAAGCGGACGGCGTACCAGCACTTCGGCGGCAAGGACGAACTCGTCGCCGAGTACCTGCGTCGGTTCGACCCCACGGTTCTGTCCGGCGTGTTCGACCGCCCCGACCTCACGCCCCGCCAGCGGCTCCTCGCCGCCTTCGACGTGCCCCCCACCACCCCCCTCTGCCCCTACATCGCCGCCGCCGTCGAACTCCACGACCCCCAGCACCCCGCGTCCCGGTACGCCCGCGACTACAAAACGGCCGTCGCCGCACGGCTCACCGACACCGCCCGCGAAGCCGGCGCCGCCGACCCCGAAAAACTCGGCGAACAGCTCGCGCTGCTCCTCGACGGCGCCGCGGCCCGCACCCGCGTCATCGACGCCGACTCCTTCCCCACCGCCGCCGCCATCGCCGCCGTCCTCATCGACAACGCCCTCCCCGCCGGGGGCGGCGACGACCGGGGGCGGGGGGAACTGCCGGGTTGACCGACCGCCGCTCACCGGCGTGCGCGGGTACTTCTGCCGGACAGCCCGAAGGGCCCCTCCTGAGGAAGGGCCCTTCGGTGTGGCGGTGGGGATTACTCCTGTGCGTGCCGGATGGCGTCCAGCACGATGTGGGCGACGTGGTCGTCCGTGAGGGCGTACTGGATCTCCCTGGCCTGACGGTTCGCCGTCACGATGCGGGAGGTGCGCAGGACGCGCAGGTGCTGCGAGACCAGCGGCTGGCTCACGCCGAGCGAGTCGACCAGCTCGTGGACGTACTTCCCGCCCTGCGACAGCTCGCGCACGATGCCGACGCGGACGGGGGAGGCGAGCGCCTTGAGCAGGTCGCTGGCCGCCTGTAGGGCCCGTACCGGCTCGTCGTCGGGCGAGGCCGGGGGCGGGGGAGTCGTCACATGCGGACATTAGCATGTGGTAATAGGTTGACCTCCGACCCGAAATCCCCCTGAGGATCACCTCGGGGATCAGTGGTCGTCCCAGTGCTCCTCGTGCGCGGCGTGACGGTGGCCGTCGTGCACGTAGTCGACGTGGTCCCCGTGCGGCACGGCCACATGACCGCAGCCCTCGCCGTGCGCGTGGTCGTGGTCCTCGTGGACCCCGTGACCGGCGGTGGCGCACTCGTCGACATGGCCGTCGTGGGTGCGGTGCAGGTGGCCGTCGTGGACGTAGTCCGTGTGGTCGCCGTGCGGAACGGCGACGTGCCCGCAGCCCTCGGCGTGCGTGTGCGCGTGGTCGTCGTGGACGTGGTGCTCGGTGACGGTGCTCATGTGCTCGTGCTCCTGGATGTGCTGGATCTACGGCCTGCGGGCGGGTTCGCCGCGGGCCGTGCATGCTGAAGTGAATATATAGCAATCCTTGCATGTGTGGGTAAGGGGAGGTTGAGAAGAGCGGCCCCGCAGCTGACCGGCTGCGGGGCGGACTTCAGATCCCGAGGACGAGTTCCGGGCTGCGGGAGCGTGAGCAGCAGATGGTGATCTGGTTGTTCGCGGCGCGTTCCTCATCGGTCTGTACTTCGTCGCGGTGGTCGGGTTCTCCGGCGAGGACGGGGGTGAGGCAGGCGCCGCACATGCCTTGTTCGCAGGAGAGTTCGACGTCTACGCCGTTGGCGGTGAGGACTTCGGCGATGGTCGTTTCGGCGGGTACGGGGTAGCTGTCGCCGGTGCTGGCGACGCGCACGCGGAATGCGCCGTCGGTGACCGGGTCGGGCTCGCGGGCGGCCGGGGTGAAGCGTTCGAGGTGGAGCTGGCCAGGGTGCCAGCCAGCCGCTGTCGCGGCCTCGGTGACGTGGCGCATGAACCCGTCGGGGCCGCAGACGTAGACGAGCGCGGCGGGGTCGGCCGTACACAGTTCGGCGGGCAGGCCGGTGCGGATGCTGTCTCCGTCGGCGCTGTCGTGCGGGTGGACGCGGTCGTTGAAGGGGGAGGCGCGGAGGCGTTCGCGCAGCGGTGCGTCGGCGGTCGTGTAGTGGTGGAGGGTGAAGTCGGCTCCGCGCCGGGCCAGTTCCTCGGCCATGGAGAGGAGCGGGGTGATGCCGATGCCGCCCGCGACGAGGACGTACCGCTGTGCGGGGAGGAGGGGGAAGAGGTTGCGGGGTGTGGAGACGCGCAGTCGCCCGCCGACGGTGATGTCGCGGTGCATGGCGGTGGAGCCGCCGCGGCCGGTGTCGTCCCGGCGTACACAGATCAGGTAACGGCCGTATTCGTCGGGGGAGTTGAGGAGTGAATACTGGCGGATCAGGGTCGGGCCGAGGTACACGTCGATGTGTGCGCCGGGCTCGAAGGCGGGGAGCGGGGTGGCGGGGTCGGCGGCGCGGAGTTCGTAGAGGCGGCTGGTGCCGGCCGCCGAGGCGAGGGTGATCGCGTGGACGACGGTGTCGTGGGTGCTCATGGGAACGGGCCGCCCTATGCCGTGAAGAAGTGGCTCAGGCCCAGTTCGCGCAGGCCGCGACGGTAGGCGATGGAACTGCGGTCGGCGGGGATGTGGACTTCGAGTTTCGGGTCGAGGGGGAGGTTCTCGGGTTTCTGGATCTCGACGATGGCGCGGTCCTCCTCGAAGACCGTGCGGTTGAAGTCGTATACGGCCTGGACGGGCTGGTCGGTGTCGAAGTTGCGGGCGATGGGGGCGAACATGCGGGTCTGGCGGGCGGAGACGGGGGAGGCGGCGTTCATGATGTCGAGCAGCGCGCCGTCGGGGAAGTGCACGACGAGGGTGGCCGTGAACGGCAGGTGGACGTCGAAGCGGCGCAGCCACTGGAAGCCGGGCGGAGCCTCCTTGGTGCCGCGCGGGTAGTTGCTGACGGTGCTCCAGTAGTCGACGGAGAAGCCGTGCCGGTGGCGGACGGGGATGTAGTCGGGGACCTCGACGTTGTCGGGGTCGCCGAAGGACTCCAGGTGGACGAAGCCGAAGTGGGCGACGTCGAGGAAGCCCTCGACCTGGCGGCCGGCGAAGGCGGCGATGTCGATCCAGGGGCAGTTGATCTGCTGGAAGCCGTCGTCGTCCCAGTGCGCCATCGCCGGGATGGCCGGCTCCGCGCCGGGCTCCGGGCGCAGGCATGTCCAGACCAGGCCGTAGCGTTCGACGGCCGGGTAGCTGCGCAGGTTGAGGCGGGTGGGGATCTTCGAGGCGGGGTGCGCGGGTACGTCCGTGCAGCGACCGCCCTCGCCGAAGCGCAGGCCGTGGTAGGCGCAGCGGATGCCGGTGCCGTCGCCGGCGGCGTACCCCTTGCTGAGCGGGACGCCGCGATGGGGGCAGATGTCATTGGCGACGACGATGCGGCCGTCCGCCCGGTAGACGACGAGGGGTTCGTCGAGGAGGCGTACGGAGACGGGTTCGGCGCCGATCTCGGTGGAGAGCGCGACCGGGTACCAGTGCTGGGCGAGGATCGCCCAGTCGTCGGGGTCGAAGGTGCACTCGCGGGGCAGGACGACGGGGGCCTGGGCGGAGTTGCGGGCAGGCAGGGGTGCGACCGTGGTCATGGGGAGAAGGGGTCCTTCGCAGGAGAACGAGCCGGGCGTCGGGAGGGTGGGGTGAGTCGCCTGGCCGCGCCGTCTCAGACGCGGGCGGCCTCGCGGTCCCTCGGTACGCCGTGCGCGACACGGCCTCGCGTCCACGCCGACTGATGGACACGGCAGCGGAGATCGGCGTGGAGTCCTCGTGCGAGGGTCATGACGCCACCTCCTCTGTGTCCGGCTTCCTGCGGTCCTGGCAGCGACGGTGACGCATCGCCATATCGCGGCCGTTCCGCCGTTGTTAACAGTGGATGTCCCGTCGTCGCGGATGACGGCGGACGTCCGGCCGCCGCAAAAGCAACACGGCTGTTCGTCCGGGGAAATAAGGGCGAAACAGATTCAACAAAAAGTTTGACCGCTGTTCCGGTCGACGAGGCTCCGCGCCCCTGCCCTGGCCGCCGTCTTCCCTCCTCCCTGATTTCCTCCCCAAACTCCGCCTCCGGAGGCACGCCTTGTCCCAGGCTCCAGACGCGTCCGCGTCGCCGTCCACCGCCGTGACCGGCCGGCATCCGGTCGACGAGGTCCTGCCGCCCGCCCGGCTCGGCCTGCTCGGTCTCCAGCACGTGCTGGTGATGTACACCGGCTGCGTCACCGTCCCGCTGGTGTTCGGCGCGGCGGCGAAGCTCGACACGTCCACCATCGGACTGCTCATCAACGCCGACCTGCTGGTCGCCGGGTTCATCACCCTTGTTCAGGCGCTCGGCATCGGCAAGGTGTTGGGCGTACGCCTCCCGGTCGTCGCGGGCGCGACCTTCACCGCCGTCACCCCGATGATCCTGATCGCGGGCGAGTACGGGATGCAGGCGGTGTACGGCTCGATGATCGCCGCCGGTGTCTTCGGCCTGCTCGTGGCGGTGCCGTTCGCCCGAGCGGTGCGCTTCTTCCCGCCACTGGTCAGCGGATCGGTCATCACGGTGATCGGGCTGTCGCTGATCGGTGTCGCCGCCGGCTTGATCGCGGGCAACGACTCCACCGCGAAGGACTACGCCGCCCCCGGCCACCTCGCGCTGGCGGGCGGCATCGTGCTGCTGATCGTCCTCGTCAACCGCTTCACCAGCGGCTTCCTCTCCCAGCTCGGTGTCCTGCTGGGGCTGATCGTCGGCACCCTCGTCGCCGTGCCCATGGGGCTGACGGACTTCTCCTCGGTCGGCGGCGCGGACTGGTTCGGGCTCGCCTCCCCCTTCCACTTCGGTGCGCCGCACTTCCCGGTCGCGGCCGTGATCTCCATGTGTGTGGTGATGCTGGTGACGTTCACCGAGTCGACCGCCGACATGCTCGCCGTCGGCGAGATGACCGGCCGTCCGCTCTCCCGCAAGGACCTGGCGCGCGGTCTGGCGGCCGACGGGGTCTCAGGGGTCTTCGGCGGGATCATGAACGGTTTCCTGGACACCGTGTTCGCCCAGAACGTCGGCCTGGTCGGCATGACCAAGGTCCGCAGCCGCTACGTCGCCGCCGTCGCCGGGGGCATCCTCGTCGTCCTCGCGCTCATACCCAAGCTCGGCGAGATCGTCGCCTCGCTGCCGGGACCGGTGATCGGCGGCGCCGGACTGGTCATGTTCGCCACCGTCACCTCGGTCGGCATCAGCACCCTGCGCAAGGTCGAGTTCGAGGGCACCAGCAACCTGCTGATCGTCGCCGTCGCGATCGGGGTGGGCATGCTCCCCGTCGTCGCGCCGTCCTTCTACCACGCGTTCCCGACCTGGGTGCAGATCATCGGCGGCAGCGCGATCACCAGCGCGACCGTCGCCGCGTTCCTGCTGAACCTGCTGTTCAACCACACCCCTGGCCGCGCGAAGGCAGGCCGGGAGCCGGGCCCGGCCGAGGCGGCGGTCCCGGACACCGTGCCGGCCGCTTGAGGCGGCGGTACGGCGTCACAGGCTCCGGGCACCGCCCGTTCCGGAGCCTTCGGCGTGGGCCGGCCCGGCCGGCAGCCCTTCGAGCGCGGCGGTGTCGAGGATCTCGACGCCGATGCCCGCGAGTTCGGTGAGGGCCGAGTCCGTCACCCGCGAGACCGCGTCCCGTACGAGGGCCACCCGGAAGTCCCGCTCCGACGCCTGCATGATGCTGGCCCGCGGGCAGTTGGGGAGATTGCACCCGGCGAACACCAAGGTGTCCACGCCGAGTTCACCCAGCAGCTCCTCCAGGCAGGTGCGGTAGAAAGCACCCCAGCGAGGCTTGAACACCGCGTGGTCGTACGGCCCGAGCCGCTGCGGGCGACCCGACAGCAGCAGGCCGGGGTCCAGAGCGGGTGCCCCTTCGGGCAGGAGCCCGGCGGCGAGCTCACTGCCCCGCGTACCGGGCGCGACGATCCGGACCCCCGACTCCAGCAGCCGGCGCCGTACCGGATCGGCGTTGCCGCCGCCTTCCTCGTACAGCCGCACGACGTGCACCACGGGCCGGCCCGCCGCACGGAACGACGCCGCTGTCCGCCGCAGCGCGGGGAGGATCTCCGTGGTGCCCGGCACACCGTACGGGGCGTCGGAGAGGAAGTCGCGCTGCACGTCGATGGTGATGAGCGCGGAGGACTCGAAGTGCGGTGCGGTGTAGGGGTTCTGGAGGCCGGGCTCTGCCGTGGTCATCTGCGCGGGCACCTCTCGTGGGAGTGGCCGGGGGAGGACACCGGCAACGATCACTCATGATGCCGAACTCCGATGACGGGTGCACGCGTTCCCGGGCTCCAGGGCGCTAGCTCTCCTGGGCGGGACCGTCGCCGGGTGCCTCCTGGTGGGAGTAGCGCTGTTCCTTCCACGGGTCGGCGAGGTTGTGGTAGCCGCGCTCCTCCCAGAAACCGCGCCGGTCCTCGGTGAGGTACTCGATGGCACGCAGCCACTTGGGGCTCTTGTAGCCGTAGAGGTGGGGGACGACCAGGCGCAGCGGGAATCCGTGCTCGGCGGTGAGGGGCTCGCCGTCGTGGTGGGTGGCCAGGAGCGTCTCGGGGGCGGTGAAGTCGGCGAGGCGGAGGTTGGCCGCGTAGCCGTACTCCGCCCAGGCCATGACGTGGGTGACGTCCGGCGCGGGCGGGACCAGCTCGGTGACGGCGGTGGCGGGGATGCCGTACCACTCGTGATCGGTCGAGGTGGGGCCGGTGGCGCAGTGCAGGTCGGCGGTCACGGTGGTGTGCGGGAGCGCGGTGAGGTCGTCGAAGACCCAGGTCCGGTCGGCGCCGGAGGCGGTCGCGCCGTGGACGCGCAGATTCCAGCGCTCGGGGCGGAAGCGGGGGACCGGGCCGTAGTGCGAGACGGGCCAGCCCCGCACCAGACGCTGGCCCGGCGGGATGCGGCGGGGCGGCGCGCCCGGGCGGTTGCCTGTCACGTCCTGCACGCTCCCTGCCTCGGTGTTCTCTCCGAGCAGCGTACGGCGCCCCCGCCCGCGCGGCGCATCGGGCCCGCGCCCCGCCTCACACGGCCGCGAGCGAGACCTCCGTCGACTTGAACAGCGCGGTGACCGCGGAGCCCTCCGTCAGGCCGAGGTCGGTGACCGCGTCCTTGGTGATCGCGGCGGTGAGTTCGGCGCCGTCGACCGCGACCCGGACCGAGGCCATCGCGGCGCCCGTCGAGACCTCGCGCACCGTGCCCGCGAGCCGGTTGCGGATGGACAGGCCCTCCACCGGGCCGATGGCCAGGGACACCTCGGTCGCCTTCACCAGGGTGCGGACGGCGGAGCCCGCGGCGAGGCCGAGGTCCTTGACGGCGTCGAGGGTGATCGCGGCGGTGACGTCCTGGCCGCCGTCGAGGTGGACCCTGACCGTGGCCATGACCTCCCCGGGGGTGACGGCCGTGACGGTGCCGGGGAGCTGGTTGCGGATGCTCAGGTTCATGGGGGACGCCTCGCGGGGTTCGGGGTGTTTGTGGATCTTCGGTCCACCGTAGACCGGCACGGGTCCCTTCCATGCGCACGTCATCGCAACCGCGAGGCAAATGGCCCAACGCGCCTCGCGGATCGGGCTCTTCGATCCGCTCAGGCGGGATACGCGTGGGTCTGCGCCGCCTTCACCGCCGCCCAGACCTCTGCCCCCGGATGCAGGTCGAGCTCGGCGGCGGCGACGGTGGTGAGGTCGGCCGCGAGCGGGAGTCCGCCGGTGAGGGCGGCACGGATCTGGTCGCCGTGGGCCTCCAGCCCGGCGACCTCGCAGCGCCACAGGTTGCGGGCGCTGGAGCCGGTGGGGCGCTCGCGGTGGAGAGTGACGGCGCTGGGCGGGAAGGCGACGAAGACCGGGCCGGTGAGGTCCTCCGTGGTCGTCACCTCGGCCCCGCCGCCGACGCGCACGGTGTGCCCCTCGGCCTCGCCCCGGTACAGGTTGAGACCGACCAGGTGGGCGATGTAGTCCGTACGCGGGCGGCGGGCGATGTCGGCCGGGGTGCCCTCCTGGACGATGCGGCCGTCCTCGATGACGATCAGACGGTCGGCCAGGACCATCGCGTCCAGCGGATCGTGGGTGACGAGTACGGCGACGGCCTCGAACTCGGCGAGGTGACGGCGGAGTTGGGTGCGGACGTCGAGACGGGTGCGGGCGTCCAGCGCCGCCAGGGGCTCGTCGAGGAGCAGCAGACGGGGGTGGGTGGCCAACGCCCGTGCGAGCGCGACGCGTTGGGCCTGCCCGCCGGAGAGGCGGCGGGGTTTCGCGGCCGTGTGCCCGGACAGGCCCATGCGTTCCAGCCACACGGCGGCCTGGGCACGGGCCTCCGCCTTGCCGACGCCGTGGCAGCGGGGGCCGAAGGCCACGTTGTCCAGGGCGGAGAGGTGGGGGAAGAGCAGGTAGTCCTGGAAGACGACCCCGACCGG
The DNA here is from genome assembly GCF_040610055.1 of Streptomyces sp. NPDC004539. Taxonomy (NCBI): domain Bacteria; kingdom Bacillati; phylum Actinomycetota; class Actinomycetes; order Kitasatosporales; family Streptomycetaceae; genus Streptomyces; species Streptomyces sp. NPDC004539. The sequence continues at coordinate 35,765 of NZ_JBEXLS010000031.1, forward strand.
CCGCGACTCCGGCGGCGTGCGGTCCAACTCCGCGCCGTCCAGCCGCAGATGGCCGTCGGTGAGCGGGACGAGTCCGGCGAGGGCGCGCAGGGCGGTCGTCTTGCCGGCGCCGTTGGGGCCGAGGAGCGCGACCACGTCACCGGGCGCCGCCGTGAGCGCCACGTCGAGGCGGAAGGCGCCGCGCTCGACGACGAGACGGGCGTCGAGCCCGTCCGCGGAGGGGCCGGCCTGGACGTCGTAGGCCATGTCGGAGGTCTTCCCGGTGTCGGTCATGAGGCGGTCATCCAGCGGTCGCGCAGCCCCGCCAGCACGGCGACCGACACGGCGAGCAGGACCAGGCTGAGGGCGATCGCGGTCTGGGGGTCGTTCTGGAGGGCGAGGTAGACGGCGAGCGGCATGGTCTGGGTACGGCCGGGGAAGTTGCCGGCGAAGGTGATCGTGGCGCCGAACTCGCCGAGCGCGCGAGCCCAGGCCAGCACCGCGCCGGCGGCGATACCGGGGGCGATCAGGGGGAGGGTGACCCGGCGGAACGCGGTGAACCGGGACGCGCCGAGCGTGGCGGCGGCCTCCTCGAAGCGGGGGTCGGCCGCGCGCAGGGTGCCCTCGACGCTGATCACCAGGAACGGCATCGCCACGAACGCCTCCGCGACCACGACCCCAGTGGTGGTGAACGGAAGAGTGATCCCGAACCAGGAGTCCAGCCACTGGCCGACGACGCCGTTGCGGCCCAGCGCCATCAGGAGGGCGACACCGCCGACGACCGGGGGCAGCACCAGCGGCAGCGTCACCAGGGCCCGTACGAGGCCGCGGCCGGGGAAGTCCACCCGGGCCAGCAGCCAGGCCAGCGGCACCCCGAGCACCAGGCTCACGGCGGTGGCCGCCGTCGCACAGAGCAGGGAGAGCTTGAGGGCCTGCCACACCTCGGAGCTGGTCAGCAGGTCGGGCATGCTGGACCAGGGGGCCCTGATCAGCAGGGCGACGAGCGGCAGGGTGAGGAACACCAGCCCGATCAGGGCGGGCACGAGCAGGGGCAGCGGCGCACCGCCCTTGAGGGCGCGGCGGCGCCGCGGACCACCGGTGAGGGTGTCCGCGGCGCCGGCCCGGTCGGTGGGAGACGGGGTCACGGGTTCAGGAACCCGGCGGCGGTCAGGACCTTCTGGCCCTCGGCGGACTGCACGAACGCGATGAACGCCTTGGCGGTCTCGGTGTTCTTGGACTCCTTGAGCAGGGTGATGGGGTAGTCGTTGACGGCGCCGGCGGACTCGGGAAACTCCACGCCCTCCACCTTGCTGCCCGCGGCCTTCACGTCGGTCTTGTACACGACCGCCGCGTCGGCCTCCTTCAGCACCACCTTGTTGAGGGCGGACTTGACGTCCTCCTCGTACGAGACCGGGGTGAGCTTCAGCTTGCTCGCGGTCAGCGCCTTCTCGGCGGCGGCGCCGCACGGCACCGTCTTGTCGCACAGGACGACCTTCAGATCCTTGTTCGTCAGATCCTTCAGCGAGGCGATCTTGTCCGGGTTGCCGGGCAGGGTGGCGATCTCCAGCTGGTTGCGCACGAACGTGGCCGGGGCGGTGGCGTTGCCGCCCGCGTCCGTGACGACCTTCATCGTCTTCGGGCTGGCGGAGGCGAAGACGTCGGCGGGGGCGCCGCCGGTGATGGACGCGGCGAGGGAGTCGCTGCCGCCGAAGCTGAAGGTGACCTTGGCGCCGGGGTGCGCCGACTCGAACTCCTTGCCCAGGGTCGTGAAGCTCTCCTTGAGCGAGGCCGCGGCGAACACGGTGATGTCACCGGAGACCTTCGACGAGGCGGAGGCCGACGCCGAGGGGTCCGACTTCCCGGAGCCGGAGTCCGAGTCGTCGGAGGACGAACAGGCGCTCAGGGCCAGCAGCGCGGCGGCTCCCACAGCGGCCAGCCGCACGGGCCGACGGGTGCGCACAGAACGGGTCATCACGGGTCCACTCCTCAAGGTCCTGACGGACTCGACTACGGTCTTTCGACGACCACGTTGGTCGATTTGATCACGGCCACCGCCGGAACCCCGGGTTCCAGCTTCAGCTCCTCAGCCGACTCGCGGCTGACCAGCGCCACCACCCGGAACGGCCCGGCCTGGATCTCCACCTGCGCGGACACGTCCCCGAGGACCACCTCGGTGACGATGCCGGAGAAGCGGTTGCGGGCCGAGGAGCCGGTGGACTCCCGTTCGGCCCGGTGCGCCTCGCGGGCGTAGGCCGCGAGTGCCGGCCCCGGGATGATCCGACGGCCCTGCTCGTCGCGTTCGGCGACCAGTCTCCCGCCGTCGACCAGACGCCGCACGGTGTCGGGACTCACGCCCAGTAAGGCGGCGGCGTCCCCGATCCGGTAGGTGTGCATGCATCGATGATAAGCCGCATATGCAAGGCGAATGCCTCCTGAAGCATGGCATGAGCCGGAATCGTGATCTACCTGGCTGGCATGTGCGTTTGCGCGTGAGGGCGGTCCGGGTACGGTCACCCGGGAGGTGGTAGCCCGTGAGCCAGAGCCTCGCAGCTGCCCGTACGACCGCCGGATTCGCGGCGGAACTCGTCCTCACCGGCGACCTGGACCGACCGTCCCGGCTCACCGTGCCCGACCTGCTCGCCTGGCCCCAGCACGCGGCCGACGTCGCCTTCGAGTGCGCGTCCAGCGGCGTCCAGCGCCACCGCTTCACCGGCCCGCTCCTGCACGACGTCCTCACCGCCGCGGGCCCGTCCTTCGACCCGGCCCGCCGCAAGGACCGCCTCCGCTTCCTGATCGCCGTACGCGGCGCCGACGGCCACCGCACCCTCCTGTCCTGGGCCGAGATCGACCCCGACTTCGGCCGCGCCCCCGTCCTCCTCGCCGCCACCCTCGACGCCACCCCGCTGGACCACGCGGGCGCCCAACTCGTCCTCCCCCAGGACCGCTGCGGCGCCCGCTACGTCAGCGGCATCGAGGCGATCCACGTGGACGGCGGCTACACCGCGTGGACCTGACGGGGCTCCACAGGGAACCCGCCCCCCGAACCTCACACCCCGCCCGGAACGGACGTGAACGGCCCGTGCCACAGCGGCAACCCCGCGTGCGGCGCGCCGTAAAACGGCACCGCCACGGTGGTCGGCATGACCGCCCTCGCCACCGCGCCCGCGCCGCCCGTCTCCTGCCGCGACCTGCCGTGGGCGAGCGCACGCGAACGCGCCCACGCGGCCCCGGCGCCGCTGCCCGTCCAGCAGGTGACGCTCGCCGAAGCCGCCGGGCTGGCCCTGGCCGACGTGCTGCGCACCCCGCAGCCGATGCCGGGCTTCGACACCGCCGCGATGGACGGCTACGCGGTCGGCTCCGGGGCTGGGCCCTGGCAGGTGCGAGGCGTGGTGCGTGCGGGCGGCACCTGGACCGGCGGACCGCTGGCCGCGGGCGAGGCGGTCGAGATCTCGACCGGCGCGGCCGTGCCCGTCGGAGCACGGGCGGTGATTCCGCTGGAACACGTCGACCGGTCCGGCACGCTCGTACGGGGCCCGTACCTGTCCGACGGCAAGCACATCCGCCGCGCGGGCGAAGACGCTCCGGCCGGTTCGCTCCTGGCTCCGGCAGGCACCCGCATCGGCCCCGCCCTGCTCGGCCTGGCCGCGGCAGCCGGCCACGACACGCTTCCCGTACGGCCCCGCCCCAGGGTCCGGACCCTGGTCACCGGCGACGAACTCACCCACGCCGGCCACCCCGGACCCGGCCGGGTGCGCGACGCCCTCGGGCCGCTCCTCCCACCCCTGATCGAGGCGATGGGCGGCGAGAGCACGGACGTCCGGCACGTGCCGGACCGGCCCGTCGGCTCCCTCACCACGGCCGTCCACCGCCACCCGTACGACCGCGCGGACGTGACCGTGGTGACGGGCTCCACCTCCGTCGGCGCCACCGACCAGCTACGGATGCTGCTGGCCGACGCGGACGCCCGCTGGGTGGTCGACGCGGTCGTCTGCCGCCCCGGCCACCCCCAACTACTGGCTCAACTCCCGGACGGGCACTGGGTCGTGGGCCTGCCCGGCAACCCGTACGCCGCACTGGCCGCCGCCCACACTCTGCTCGCCCCGCTCCTGGCCGGACTCACCGGCCGCCCCCTGCCCGCGCTGCCCCGCATCCCGCTCACCGGCGACATCCGCACCGCGCCGGGCCGCACCCGGCTGATCCCTGTCACCTGGGACGGCGCCACCGCCCGCCCGGCCGGCGGCCACCGCCCCGCCTTCCTGCACGGCGCCGCCCTCGCGGACGCCCTCGCCGCCGTACCGCCCGACTGGCGGCCCGGACAGCCGGTCCCCCTGCTCCTCCTCGCGGGGTGACACGGAAACCGCGACGCAACCTCCGGGACACGAACCTCTGCCAGGCTGCCCTCTGATTTCGCAGGTGGAGAACCCCACGAGAGGGAAGAGGAGGCCGCCGTGCCCGTGTGTTCCGTACACAGCACCGACCTCCGGCGCGGCGCCCGCCGGTGCGCGTGGAGCAGCGGGCGCGTCGCTCACGGCCGACGAGCGGGCTGACTCCTCAGCCAGGCCCCGCCCGCCCCGCCCCGCTCGTCTTGTGAGGAACACCATGCCTTCCGCCCTGCCCACCCGCTTCGGTGTCCAGCTCCCCGACTGGGTGACGTCCGAACTCGCCGACGTCCCCGACACCCTGCCCACCGACGAGGACCGCGTCCGCCTCGTCAACCGGCTCGCCGCCCGCAACCACGAGGAAGGCACCGGCGGACCCTTCGCCGCCCTCGTCGTCGAGACCGGGACCGGCCGCATCCGCTCGGCCGGCGTCAACCTGGTCCTGGCCTCGGGCCTGTCCTCCACCCACGCCGAGGTCGTCGCGCTCTCCCTCGCCCAGGCGGGCCACGGCACCTGGGACCTGGGCGCCCCCGGCGGACCCGCGCTCGAACTCGTCGTCAACTGGCGCACCTGCGTGATGTGTTACGGCGCCGCGATGTGGTCCGGCGTACGACGCCTCCTCATCGCCGGGCACGGCTCCGAGGTCGAGGACCTGACCGGCTTCGACGAAGGCCCCATGCGCGACGACTGGATCGAGGAGTTCGGCCGGCGCGGCATCGAGATCGTCACCGACGTCCTGCGGGACGAGGCCATAGAGGTCCTGCGCGCGTACGGCGAACGCCCGGACGCCGTGGTCTACAACGCGCGGGGACGCGGCTCGATCAACACGCCCGCATGACCGGCGGCGCGAACACGACGTGACCGGACAAGGCTGAACCGGGGTGTGCGGGCCGGCCGCGGCGATGTCTCCCGCCGTCGGCCGCACGCTCCCACGGACAGCGCAGGCCCAGCCCTCTGGAGCCTCCGGAGTTAACCTCGGCAAGCGCATGGCCGGAGCACCGCTGTACGTCGCCACCCCCTGACCGCCGGCCGTGCGACCGACCCACGGAGGCCGCGCGTGCTGCTGCGCCAGCTGGAGTACCTCGTCGCACTCGCCCGAGAACGCCACTTCGCCCGCGCGGCGGCGGCCTGCTACGTCTCGCAGCCCTCGCTGTCCGCCGCGATGAAGAGGCTCGAACACGAGCTGGACGTGCCGATCGTGCGACGCGGCAGACGCTACGAGGGACTCACCCCCGAAGGAGAGGTCGTCCTGGCGTGGGCCCACCGGATTCTCGCCGAACGCGACGCCCTGCGGCAGGAGTTGTCCGCACTGAGAGGCGGACTGACCGGCACCCTGCGGCTCGGGGTCGTACCGACCGCACTGCCGGTCGCCTCCCTGCTGACCACTCCGTTCTGCGAACACCATCCACGCGCCGCCGTGGCCCTGGAGTCGCTGTCGTCGGAGGAGATCCGGCACGGACTGACGGAGTTCGAACTGGACGCGGCGATGACCTATCTGGACGACGACACCCTGCGCCAGGTACGCCGCTTCCCGCTCTACGAGGAGAGGTACGTCCTCCTCACCCCCCTCGACGGACCGCTCGGCGACTGCGAGGCCGCGAGCTGGTCCCAGGCCGCCACGCTGCCGCTGTGCCTGCTCAACTCCCGGATGCGCAACCGGCGCATCATCGACGAGTGCTTCGCCGCCGACGGCGCCACGGCCGCACCCGCGATCGAGTCGGACAGCGTCGCCGGGCTCTACGCGCACCTGCCCGGCGGACGCTGGTCCTGCGTCATCTCGCACGCGTGGCTGCACCTGTTCGGCGTCCCCGACGGAATGCGGGTGGTGCCGTTGAAGGGACCCGCGCACGGGCCCCGGGTCGGACTGGTGGTCGCCCGCACCGAACCCACCCCGGTCCTCACGGACGCACTGGTGAGGGTGGCCCGCGAGGCCGGCGTCCGCGACGCCCTGGACGAGCTGCTCCACTCCTACCTGGGCGGCCCCGGCTGATAGACGCGGTCTATCCCATCATCAAGAGGAACGCTTTGACCAGGGACGACGACCCCGAGGATCGTGAACGGCACCTTCCCGCGACGCCAGTTGAGGAGCCGTGACATGGCCAAGGTGCTCTGTGTCCTGTACGACGACCCCACCGACGGATACCCCACCGAGTACGCGCGCGACGACCTCCCCGTCATCGGCCACTACCCCGGCGGCCAGAGCACCCCGACCCCCGAGGCCGTCGACTTCACGCCGGGCCACCTCCTCGGCAGCGTCTCCGGCGAACTCGGCCTGCGTACCTTCCTGGAGAAGGCCGGTCACACCCTCGTCGTCACCTCCGACAAGGACGGCGCCGGATCGGCCTTCGACCGCGAGCTGGCCGACGCGGACGTCGTGATCTCGCAGCCGTTCTGGCCCGCCTACCTCACCCCGGAGCGCATCGCCGCCGCGCCGAACCTCAAACTGGCGATCACCGCGGGCATCGGCTCCGACCACGTCGACCTCGACGCGGCGGTCGCGCACGGGGTGACGGTCGCCGAGGTGACGTACTCCAACAGCATCAGCGTCGCCGAACACGTCGTCATGATGACGCTCTCCCTGGTCCGCAACTACCTGCCCGCCCATCAGGTCGTCCTCGACGGCGGCTGGAACATCGCCGACTGCGTGGCCCGCTCGTACGACCTGGAGGGCATGCATGTCGGCACCGTCGCCGCCGGCCGCATCGGACTCGCCGTCCTGCGGCGCCTCGCCCCCTTCGACGTGAAACTCCACTACACCGACCGCTACCGGCTGTCCGAGGACATCGAGCGCGAACTCGGCCTCACCTGGCACGACAGCGCGGCCGACATGGTCCCGCACTGCGACGTCGTCACCATCAACGCACCCCTCCACCCCGAGACCGAGGGCCTGTTCGGCGACGAACTGCTCGCCACCATGAAGCGCGGCGCGTACCTCATCAACACGGCGCGGGCGAAGATCGTCGACCGGGACGCCGTCGACCGCGCCCTTCGCGGCGGGCAGCTCGCGGGCTACGCGGGCGACGTCTGGTACCCGCAGCCCGCCCCCGCCGACCACCCCTGGCGCACCATGCCCCACCACGGCATGACCCCCCACATCTCCGGCTCCTCCCTCTCCGCCCAGGCCCGCTACGCGGCGGGCACCCGGGAGATCCTGGAGTCCTGGCTGTCCGGCCGCCCGATCCGCGACGAATACCTCATCGTCGACAGCGGCGCGCTGGCCGGGACCGGTGCGCACTCCTACTCCGTCAACAAGTGACCTACGGAGGCCACCGGGCGGCACGCCGGTGGCCTCCACGCGAGAGGCGCGAGGCGGTGGCGGGCGTCCACGGCCGACCGGCCGACGGCGCGCGTGTCACATGGGCTGTCCACGACTGCCCTACTCGGCGGACGCCCTCAACGCCGTCGCCGTCTCCCTGATCGTCGGATGCCGGTACAGCTCCCGCAGTCGCAGGGCCGGGAGCCCCTGTTCCCGTAGTGCGGCGGTGATCCGGACGGCGAACAGGGAGTTGCCGCCGAGTTCGAAGAAGTCGTCGTCCGGGCCGACGGGTGTGCCGAGGACGTCGCTCCAGATGCGGGTCAGGCGGGCGGTGAGATCGTCGGCTCCGGGTGCCGGCGGCGCCGGGACCTGCCGGGTGCGTGGTGCGGGCAGCTTCGCCGTGTCCAGCTTGCCGTTGGCCGTCAGGGGGAGGGCGTCGAGGGCGGTGACGGTGGCCGGGAGCATGTGCTCGGGGAGGATTTCCGCCGCCCGCCTTCGGACCGCGTGGGGGTCGCTGCCTGGGGTCAGTACGACGTGGGCGTGGATGCGGGCGCTTGCGGGGTCGTCGGGGTTGTGGTGGTGGACGGTGACGGCGGCGGTGTGTACGTGGGGGTCTTCGAGGAGGACGCCTCGGATTTCGTCGAGTTCGATGCGGAAGCCGCGGATTTTGACCTGGGTGTCGATGCGGCCGAGGTGGTCGAGGTGGCCGTCGGGGCGCAGTCGGCCGAGGTCGCCGCTGTGGTAGAGGGTGCCGGTGGTGGTGTGGGGGTCGGGGACGAAGCGCTGGGTGGTGAGGTCGGGGCGGCCGAGGTAGCCGTGGGCGACGCCCTTGCCGCCGACGCAGATCTCGCCCGCGACGCCGGGCGGGAGGAGACGGCCGGCGGGGTCGAGGACGTAGAGGTGCCAGCCGGGCAGCGCGGGGCCGACCGAGCGGGTGCCGGTGAGGGCCTGGGCGCGGGTGAGAGTCTGCTCGGTGACGTGGACGGTCGTCTCGGTGATCCCGTACATGTTGACCAGCCGGCAGGTGGTGGCGGGGTGCCGGTCCATCCACGGCAGCAGTCCCCGGGTGTCGAGGGGTTCGCCTCCGAAGACGACCAGCCGCACCCCGACCTCCCCGTGCTCCACGCTGAGCAGCTGCCCGAAGGCGGAGGGGGTCTGGCTCAGCACGGTGACCTTCTCGGAGACGAGCAGGTCGCGGAAGGTGTCGGGTTCGCGGGAGACCGGGTGGGGGACGACGACGAGGCGTCCGCCGGTCAGGAGGCATCCCCAGATCTCCCACACGGAGAAGTCGAACGCGGCGGAGTGGAACCACGTCCACACGTCCTCGCCACCAAGCCCGTATTCCTCCCGGGTCGCGTCGATGAGGGCGATGACGTTGCGGTGGGGGACGACGACCCCCTTCGGGCGTCCGGTCGAACCGGACGTGTAGATCACGTACGCCGGAGCATCGGCCGTCACCTCCGGCAGCGGCTGGGACTCCCCGTCGCTGAGGAGTTCGTCCGGCGTGACCGGCGCGCACCCCTCCACCTCCGGGAACTCCAGCGCACGTGTCACCACCACGCCCAGCCCCGCGTCCCTCGTGGTGTGGGCGATCCGTTCCGCCGGGTACGCGGGATCGAGCGGAACGTACGTCGCTCCGGCCTTCAGGACCGCCAGGAGGGTGACGACCAACTCGGCCGTGCGCTCCAGACAGACGCCGACCCGGTCACCCACGGCGACACCGTGCGCGACGAGTCCCCTGGCCAATAGGTCGGCCCTCACGTCCAGTTGACGGTACGTCAGTACCTCGGCGCCGTCGCTCAGCGCCTCCCGGTCCGGCGTCCGCGCGACGATCCTCGCGAACGCCTCCGTCATACTCATCGGCTCACTCGTCACCGTACGTGCGGGACGGCCCAGTGCGATCACGCGCTCGCGTTCCTCGGCGTCGAACAACTCGACCTCGTCCAAGGGGACTTCGTCGAGGATCTGCCGGTGCACGTACGCGAGATGCCGGACGAACTGAGCCGCGATCTCCGGGGACACGTGACTCGCGAGGTGATCGGCGCGCAGGTGCCAACCGCCGTCGGGGGAGGGGGAGACGGAGAGGGTGAGGGGGAAGGGCGGGGCCAGGCAGGGGACGTACTCGGCACCCTGGGGGAGCGAGGTGTCCGTGAACAACAGGCCCGCCAGGACCGGGCCTTGGGACTCGACCGGCTTCGACTCCCCGGCGGGGACGGTGAACGTGCCGTGATCCGTGCCGATCACCGGGTCGGACGCGCTGTCGTAACGGCGCAGGGTGAGGGCGAGGGCGGTGAGCCAACTCGGCTCGTCACCAGGGAGATCAGGGAGGCCGGGGGCACCGAGGGGGACGGTCACGGGCGTCGCGACGGCCGCCGGATCTCCCAACCCCCAGACCGGAGGCCCCTGGAGATCCACCGGTGACACCGCCTCCTCCGGGGGCTCACCGGTGACCGCCCCGATCAGCGCCGCGAGCCCCGGACGCGGAGCCACGGTGATCAGGTCGGCGCGGCCGTCGGCGTACCGCAGCAGGACACGCCGTGGACGCCGCGCCGGCCGTGCGAGTTCGAGGGCGCGGCGGCGTGCGGCGAGGGGGTGGTCGGAGGGGACGGGAACGTCCTCGGTCCAGGCGTCCGTGTCGGCGGGGGGTGACGGGATGCGCAGGGCGTGGCAGCGCTGGGCGAGGGACACGGTGCGGCAACTCCTTGGCGATGGAAGGGGGTTAGGTGGTGATGAACCACCGGCACGAACTGTCGGTATGAGCTACCGGCACGAGTTACCGGTATGGACTACCGGCACGTGGCCTCAGCGGGCGCTGAAGCCACCGTCGACGGTCAGAACGGTCCCGGTGATCTGCCGGGACTCGTCGGAGGCGAGGAAGACGACGGCGGCGGCGACGTCCTCGGGTTCGACGAGCGCGTTCATCGGCTGTGCCTCCACGAACGTCTTCTCGTGGTCGTGGACCGGCACCTCCAACGCCCGCGCGATCTCCGCCAGCATCCGCCCCTCCACCCGCGCGTCGTCCCGCACCGATCCGGGACAGACCGCGTTGACGCGGACCTTCGTCGGCGCGTAGTCGAGCGCGGCGGCCTTCGTGAGGCCGACGACGGCGTGCTTGGCGGCGACGTACCCGGCGAAGTGCCGGTACCCCACCAGCCCGGCGGTGGAGGAGACGTTGACGATGCTCCCCGACCGCCGCGCGCTCATGGCCTTGCCGACCTCACGCACGACCCGCCACGCCCCCGACAGGTCCACATCGATGATCAGCGCCCACTCGTCCTCGTCGATCTCGTGCACCGGCTTCCCCGAAGGCGCCGCGATCCCCGCGTTGTTGACGGCGACGTCGATGCCCCCGAACCGGTCGCAGGCCAGCACCACCGCCTCCCGCACGGCGAGCAGGTCACGGATGTCGGCCTCGACCGTCAGCACCGCCGCCCCCGCCTCCCGGCACAGCTCGGCCGTGTGCTCCAACTGCCCCCGCGTACCCAGCGGATACGGCACCCCCGGCAGATCCGCACACACGTCCAGCAGCGTCAGATCCGCCCCCTCCGCCGCACACGCCACCGCGATCGCCCGCCCCAGCCCCCGCGCCGCCCCCGTCACCAACACCGACTTGCCGTCGAGACGCATCGCAGCCCCCTTCACAGCACGGTCGACGCGATGAGCCGGACCAGGGCCGGTGCCGCGTCGACCAGGTACATGTGGCCGCCGGGCACCTCGACGTGCTCGAAGTCGCGGCCCGCGACCTTGGTCCACGCCTCGGCGTCGTCGTAGGTGACCAGGTCGTCGTCCTCGCCGCGCACGACGGTCAGCGGGGCGTCGAGGGGACGGTCGGTGCCCGGGGTGTAGCTTTCGTGCATCTCGACGTCGGCACGTAGCGTGGGCAAGATCATGTCGCGCATCTCAGGGTCGTCGAGGGCGGGGTGGCGGTAGCCGGCGAACTCGGCGACGCGGTCGAGGAACTCGTCGTCGGAGAGGCCGGTGGCGTGCCGGTCGCGTCCGTCGGCGGGTTCGGGGGAGCCGCTGGCGAAGAGGTGGACGACTTCGACTCCGGGGCTCTCGACGAGGCGGTGGGCCAGTTCGTAGGCGAGGATCGCGCCGAGACTGTGCCCGAAGAGCGCGAACCGGCCGCCGTCAGGGGCCAGTTGGTCCATCAGGCCGTCGACGGCCGCGGAGACGTTCCGGTAGGGCTCGTCGTCGATGAGGCGTTCCCGGCCGGGGAGTTGGAGGGGGACGATCTCAAGTCCCTCGCCGGCGAGAGCGGTCCAGGGCCGGTAGAAGGAGGCCCCGGCGCCCGCGTAGGGCAGGCACAGGAGGCGGATCGGGGTGTCGGTCATGGGTGAGGGTCTCCTCGGAGGGGCCGGACAAGGTCGGAAGGGCCGGAAAGGGTCGGAGGGGCCGGACAAGGGTCGGGGGTCAGGCGAGCACGCCGGCCAGTTCGGCGGCTTCCACGGCGGTGCGCAGCGCGCCCGCCGCGCGGTCGGGTGCGGGGAGGCCGGGGCCCACGGGCAGGACGTTGAGGGTGGTGACGCCCGCCTCGGCGAACGCGGCGACGCGCTCCGCGATGCGTTCGCGCGGCCCGAGCAGGGCGACGGCATCGAGGAACTCCAGCGGGACGGCGGCCATCGCCCCGGGGTAGTCCCCCTTCAGGAACCGCTCCTGGACGGCGCGCGCCCCCTCCCCGAACCCCATCCGTTCGGCCAGCAGCGTGTAGTGGTTGTCGTCCCGCCCGCCCATCCCCCCGAGGTACAGGGCGGCGTACCCCCGTACCCGCCGGGCGCAGGCCCGCCAGTCGTCCCCGGTCACCAGCGGGACCGTGGGGGCGATGTCGAAGCCGTCGAGCGTACGCCCGGCCCGCGTCAACCCGGTGCGCAGGGAGTCCAGTTGGCGGCCGGCGTGCTCAGGGGTGAAGAACACGGGAAGCCAGCCGTCGGCGATCTCCCCGGCCAGTTCGAGGTTCTTCGGGCCGAGCGCCGCGAGGTACACGGGAATCCGCTCGCGAGGCGGCCGGACGGTGAGCGTCAGGGCCTTGCCTGGGCCGTCGGGCAGAGGCAGCGTGAAGTGCTTCCCCCGCTGTTCCAGCGGCTCGCGGCGCAGCGCCTTGCGCACCAGCCCGACGTACTCGCGGGTCCGCCCCAGCGGGGAGCCGAACCTGACGCCGTGCCAGCCCTCGGAGACCTGGGGGCCCGAGACGCCGAGGCCGAGGCGGAGCCGGCCACCCGAGAGGGTGTCGAGGGTGGCGGCGGTCATGGCGGTCGTCGCGGGGGTGCGGGCGGGGATCTGGAGGACGGCGGTGCCGACGTCGATCCGGCTGGTGCGGGCGGCGATGTACGACAGAACGGTGACGGCGTCGGAGCCGTACGCCTCGGAGACCCAGACCGCCGCGTAGCCCAGGTCCTCGGCGAGGGCGGCGAGGGGGAGGTTCGTGGCGTCGTTGGCGCCGGTCCAGTAGCCGAGGTTGAGGCCGAGCCGCAGCTTGTTCATGGGGGGCTCCTGTCGGTCAGCGGCTCGTGCGGGCGCGGTAGCGCCAGGTGGCGAGGGCGGCGCAGACTGCGGTCAGCAGCAGCGAGCTCGTGACGGTGTAGAGGACGGGGTGGGCGGCGGGCCAGTCGTGCTGGAGGGCGAAGCCGGGCGGGGGCGCGTTGCCGAAGAGCTGCCGCAGCGCGCCCGCCACGGAGGTGATCGGGTTCCAGGCGGCGATGGTGGGCAGCGGTCCGGGGAGGGTGGCGCCGGAGACGAAGCCGGAGGAGATGAAGGTGGCCGGGAAGAGCCAGATCAGGCCGAGTCCGGCGGCCACCTGGACGTTCGGGGCGATGAGGGCGACGAGGATGCCGATCCAGGACATGGCGTAGGAGAAGAGGAGGACGAGGCCGAATCCGGCGGCGACCTCGGCGGGGCCGGCGTTCGGGCGCCAGCCCATCAGGAGCCCGCACAGGGTGGTGACGGCGATGCTGACGGCTGAGGTGGCGAGGTCGGAGAGGGTCCGGCCGAGGAGCAGCGCGATCCGGGACATGGGCAGGGTACGGAACCGGTCGACCATGCCCTCCTCCAGATCGCGGGCGAGGCCGACGGTGGTGTAGGTGGTGGTGAAGGCGGCGGTCTGGGCGATGAGTCCGGCGACCAGGTAGGAGCGGTAGGCGCCGCCGCCGAGGCTGTTGCCGAAGACGTAGCCGATCAGCATCGCGTAGACGACGGGTTCGACGAGCGAGGAGACCAGGAGGCCGGGGCTGCGGCGGACGTGCAGCAGGTTGCGGACGGCGAGGTCGGTGCTCTCGGCCGCGATCCGGACCGGCGGAGTGCGTCGTACGGCGAACGTCTGGAAGGTCAACTCGCCGCCTCCTGCGGGGTTTTGTGGCGCCGGGAGCCGGTGAGGGAGAGGAACACGTCGTCGAGGGTGGCGCGGCTCAGGCCGATCTCCAGGGGCTCGACCCCGTCGGCGTCCAGTTCGGCGAGGGCGCGGCCGAGGGTGGTGCGGCCGTCGGCGGCGGTCGCCTCGATACGGCGGGCGCGGTGGTCCACGGCGGGAACGGTGCCGGTGGCGCGGGCGACGGCGCGGGCCGCCGTGTCGAGCTGGCCGGCGTCGGCGACGTGCAGGACGAGGCGCTGTCCGGCGGCGGCCTTGAGTTCGTCGCTGGTGCCCTCGGCGACGACCCGGCCGTGGTCGATGACCGTGATGCGGTCGGCGAGCCGGTCGGCCTCCTCCAGGTACTGAGTGGTGAGCAGCACGGTGGTGCCGCCGGAGGCGAGTTCGGCGACGGCGTCCCAGGTGTCCAGGCGGCTCTCGGGGTCGAGGCCGGTGGTGGGTTCGTCGAGGACGACGACGGGGGGCGCGCCGACGAGTGCGGCGGCCAGGTCGAGGCGTCTGCGCATACCGCCGGAGTAGGTGCCGGCCGGGCGGTCGGCGGCGTCGGTGAGGCGGAATCTGGCCAGGAGTTCACCGGCCGTGGCCCGTGCGGTGCGGCGGGCGGCGCCGCGCAGCCGGGCCACGAGAAAGAGGTTCTCGCGGCCGGTCAGGGCGGCGTCGACGGTGGCGTACTGGCCGGCCACCCCGAGGGAGGAGCGCACATTTTCGGCCTCGTCCAGCACATTCCAGCCATTCACGAGGACGCTTCCTGAATCCTGTCTGAGAAGGGTCGTGAGAATTCTTACCAGGGTGGTTTTCCCGGCACCGTTCGGGCCCAGCAGCCCCCTCACCTCGCCCGGGGCGACCTCCAGATCGAGGCCGTTCAGCGCCGGTTTTCCACGGAATCCCTTACGGACGTCCTGAACCAGGACAGCCGACGCTGCGTGGGGGTGCATGGCTGAGCAACTCGTCTCTGGTGGGGGTGACTTGAATGTGGTCGGGATCGTTTATACGCCTGGCGGCGGGGTTGGGAACCCCCCGAAATGTTCAAGATCTTTTGGCTTCGCCTTGACCTTTATCGGTCCGTGATTTGACCTCCAGTCATCTTTCGGGGCGTACCTTCTGCACCGTGCGAGAATTACTGACTTCGCTCAGAGAACGAGCCGCTCGTGATCCGCAGGAAACAGCCGCATTTTTTGTTTCCGGCTCCACCGACCTCGATATATCGACCCGCAGTTACGCGGAACTCGATCTCCATTCCCGGCGCATCGCCTCCTGGCTCCAGGAGCGCTTCTCCCCAGGCGACCGGGCCCTCCTCGCCTACTCACCCGGCCTGGAGTTCGTGACCGCGTTCTTCGCCTGCGTCTACGCGGGGATGATCGCGGTCCCCGCCCCCGTCCCGGCCCGTTCCGGCCACCAGCACCGCAGACTCGCCGCCATCGCCCGGGACGCGGGCGTACGCGTGGTCCTCACGCAGGAGGAGGACCGGCGGACGCTGGAGAAGTGGTCCGCCGACGCCGGCCTCCCGGACCTGCTCGTGCACCCCACCGACGGCGGCGCCGGCGATCCGGACGCCTGGCGCGCACCGGCCGTCACCCCCGGCAGCATCGCCCTCCTCCAGTACACGTCCGGTTCGACCGGCGACCCCAAGGGCGTCATGGTCAGCCACGGCAACCTGACGCTGAACGGCGAGTGCATCGCCGACGCGCTCGGTCTCGGCCCGGACGCCCGCTACGGCGGCTGGATTCCGCTGTACCACGACATGGGTCTGATCGGGGTCATGCTCCCCGGCATCCTCCTCGGGCGCGGCTACGTCCAGCTGGACTCCCTGTCCTTCCTGCGCAACCCCTTCCAGTGGCTGCGCATGATGGACGAGCTGGACATCGCGATGACCGCCTCACCGGACTTCGGCTACGACATCTGCGTCCGCCGCGTCACCGACGAGCAGCTCGCCACGCTGGACCTGTCCCGGCTGCGGGCCGCCGTGAACGGCTCCGAACCGGTCCGGTCCGTCACCCTGGACCGGTTCCAGGAGCGGTTCGGCCCGGCGGGGTTCCGGGCCGAGACGATGGTCCCCATGTACGGGCTCGCCGAGGCGACCCTGATGGCCTCCGGCACCGGCGGCCGGGTCCCGCTGCGCACCCCCGTCGGGGTGGCCGCCCTGGAGCGCGGGCTTCTCGCCCCGGCCGGGGAGGGCGAGGAGGCCCGCACACTCACCGGGTGCGGCACCGACAGCGGTTCCGAGACGGTGATCGTCGACCCCGAGACCCGTGAGGTGCTGTCCGACGGGCGGATCGGCGAGATCTGGCTCACCGGCCCCTGTGTCGCCCACGGCTACTGGGAGAACGCGACCGCGACGGACGCCGCCTTCCGGGCCCGCACCGCCGACGGCCAGGGCCCCTACCTGCGCACCGGCGACCTCGGAGGCTGGCTCGACGGCGACCTGTACGTCACGGGCCGCCGCAAGGACGTCCTCGTCGTCCACGGACGCAACCTCTATCCGCACGACATCGAGGACGAACTCCGCGAGTGCCACGAGGAGTTGGACGGGCTACTGAGCGCGGTGTTCATGGTCGGCGGGACCGACGGCGTCGACGCCGAACCCGTGGTCGTCGTTGTGCAGGAGACCCGGGAACAGGCCGGCTCCGACGAACTGCCGGCGCTGGCCGCGACGGTCAAGCAGTTCGTGGCCCGCGAGTTCGGGGTACCTGTCGGCGGGGTCGCCCTGGTCAGGCCGCGCTCGGTCCGCCGGACCACCAGCGGCAAGATCCAGCGGGCCGCGATGCGAGAGCTGTACGTCACCGGGCAGCTCGGGCCCGTGCTGCTCAGCGAGGACCCGCTGCTGACGGCCGCGCTCGCCGGACGGCGCCGGGAGGGGGCCCGATGACGACGGCGACCGCGCTGGAGGCGCTGCTCACCGGGTCCGACGCCTTCGAGCCCGCTGAACTCGCCGCGCTCGACGAGCGGGAAGAGTTCCCGGCCCGGGCGGCACGCGCCCTCGACGAGGCGGGGCTCGCCGCGCACTACATCCTGTCGCGGGGCAGCGAGACCCCGAACGGCGAGACCCCGAACGGCGAGACCCCGAACGGCAACACCCCGAACGGCAACAGCTCGGACCGCAACGCCTCGGACGGGGTCACCTCGGACGGGGACACCCCGCACGGCGGCCTCCCCGAGACCGTCCGCCTGCTGCGCGCCGTCGCCCGCCGCGATCTCACCGTCGCCATCGCCCACGGCAAGACGTTCCTCGGCTCGGTCCCGGTCTGGATCGCCGGCACCCCGGAACAGTCCGCCGCCCTCGCCGGCCGGGTCCTCGCGGGCGACACCGTCTGCTGGGGGCTGACCGAACGCGGCCACGGCGCCGACCTGCTCGCGGGCGAGTTCTCCGCGACGGCGCTGGACGGGGACGGGCTGGCCGGAGACGGGCGGAACGGGGACGGGCGGAACGGGGGCGAGCTGGGTGGCGGCTGGCGGCTCGACGGCGAGAAGTGGCTCATCAACAACGCCACCCGATCCGCACTCGCCTGCGTCCTGGCCCGCACGGACCCGGCTGGCGGCGCGCGCGGCTTCAGCCTCTTCCTCGTCGACAAGAAGGCGCTGCCCGAAGGGAGTTGGCGCCCCCTGCCGAAGGTCCGCACACACGGCATCCGGGGCGCGGACATCAGCGGCTTCGCCCTCGACCGCGCCGAGATCCCCGCCGGCGCGCTGATCGGCGAGGAAGGCGGCGGCCTCCCGGTCGTCCTCAAATCCCTCCAACTGACACGTATCACGTGCGTCTCCCTCTCCCTCGGCGCCACCGACCACGCGCTGCGCCTGGCCCGGGAGTTCGCGGCCGGCCGAGAGCTGTACGGCCGCCGCCTGTCCGCCGTACCCCATGTCCGGCGGGCCCTCGGCCGGGCCGCCGCCCAGGCGCTGACCGCCGAGGCGGTGACCCTGCTGTCCACCCGCTCGGTCCACACCCTGCCGGGTGAACTGAGCGTCGTCTCCGCGCTGACGAAGGCGTTCGTGCCGTCACTGGTCCAGCGCACGCTGACCGGGATCGGCGAACTCCTCGGCGTACGCGGCTTCCTCACCTCGCCGCCCGGCGGGGGGTTCGCGAAGCTGGAGCGCGACCACCGGATCGTCTCGATCTTCGACGGCAGCACAACCGTCAACCGCGCCGCACTCATCAGCCAACTCCCACGACTGGGCCGCCAGTTGGCCAAGGGCCGGACCGACGCGGAAGGGCTACGGACGGCCGCCGACCTCACCGCCCCCCTCCCCGCCTTCGACCCGGCCCGCCTCGCCCTGCTGTCGCCCACCGGATGCAGCGCGGTCCAGGCCCTCCCCGAGGCCGTCGAACGAGCCGCCCTCCCCTTCCCCTCCCGGCTCCTCGACGGACTCGCCACGGACGCCTCCGCGCTCGTCCCGGCGACGGGCGGCCTGCCCAGCACGGCCTTCGCCCTCGCCGAACGCTACGAACACGCCTACGCGGCGGCGGCCTGCCTCCTGCTCTGGCTGGAGAACCCGCCCCTGCGCACGGGCCGCCTCGGCAAGGACGCCCTCTGGCTCCGCGCCTGCCTCGCCGCCCTGGCGGACGAGGACGACACCGAGGCGTACGACGCCCTCGCGGACGTCCTTCTCGACCGCTCTGCCCCGGAGTTCACCCTCCTGGAGGCCACCGTATGACCGCCCACCCCCTCGCCCCGGCCCGCGCCGACGACCTCGACCGGCTCCTCGGCCCCCTCTTCGACGACACCAACCCCACCGGCGCCACCGAGATCCTCGCCGCCGACGAACGCGCCGAGATGCTCGCCGCCGGCGAGAAGGCCCTCCACACCTACGGCCTCAACGCGGAGTTCGTGCCCGAGGCGCTCGGCGGACGCCTCACCCGTGCCGACCACCTCGCCGAGGTGCTGCGCACCGTCTATCGGCGCGACCCCGCGCTCGGCCTCGGCCACGGGGTCAGCTCCCTCATCGCGGGCGTCACCCTGTGGACGGCCGGCGACACCCGGCAGACCCGGCACGCGGCGGACCTGCTGCTCGACGGACGCCGGATCGCCATCGCCTTCCACGAACTGGCCCACGGCAACGACATGGCGGGCATGGAGTTCGCCGCCACCCCCGCCGGGGACGGACTGCTGCTCAGCGGGCGCAAGGAGGTCGTCACCAACATCGGACGCGCGGACGCGCTGGTCGTGCTCGCCCGCACCGACCCCCGCCCCGGCGCACGCTCCCACTCCCTGGTCCTGCTCGACCGGACCGCCGCCGACCGGGCCCACGTCGTCGACCTGCCCCGGTTCGCGACCGCCGGCATGCGCGGCGTCCAGCTCGGCGGCCTGTCCTTCGACCAACTCCCGGTCTCCCGAGACGCGTTGCTCGGCCCGGCCGGCTCCGGCCTGGAGAACGCCCTCAAGGCGCTCCAGACGACCCGCACGGTCCTGCCCGCGATGGCGACCGGCACCCTCGACACCGGGCTGCGGATCGCCGTACGGCACCTCACCGAGCGCCGGCTGTACGGCGGGGCGGCCGTCGATCTCCCGTACGTCCGCTCCACGCTGGCCGGTGTCTTCGCCGACCTGCTGCGCGCGGAGGCCCTGTCGGCGGTCGGGGCACGTGCCCTGCACCTGCTGCCCCGGTCGGCGAGTGTGTACGCGTCGGCGGTGAAGTTCGAGGTGTCCCGGCTGCTTCTGGAGGCGATGGACCGGCTGGCGGAGCTCCTGGGCGCCCACTTCTACCTCCGTGAGGGCCCGACCGGACTGTTCCAGAAGCTGCTGCGCGACCTCGCCCCCGTCGGCTTCGGCCACATCGCCCGCGCCGCCTGCCAGATGAGCCTGCTCGCCCAACTCCCGCTGCTGGGCCGCAGATCCTGGACCCGGCCCGGCGCGGACCCGGCCCCGGACGGCCTGTTCGCCCTCACCGGAGACCTGCCGCCGCTGCCGTTCGGCGCACTCGCCCTGCACGCCTCGGGCCGCGACCCGCTGGCCGGCTCCCTGCACGCCCTCGCCGACGCGCCCTGGGACCCGGGCCACGCCGGCTTGCGTGAGGCGGCGCGGACTGACAGCGCCGAACTCGCCGCGCTGGGCGCCCTGTGCGCCACACTGTCGCCCGTCGACCTCGGAGTGGACGCCCGGCCCGAGCACTACGACCTCGTCACCTGCTACACCCGCCTCCTCACCCGCACGGCCTGCCTGCACGTCTGGCGCCACTCCGAGCCCGGCACCTTCCTCGCCGACCCCGCCTGGGCGCGCGCCGCGCTGTGCCGATCGGACGCCGGACCGCTGCCGGTCCCGGTCGAGGACGCCCTCGTCACCGAACTGACGCACCGCCACCGCGCGGGCCTCTCCTACGGGCTGACCGCCCGCCCGGTGTCCTGAGCACCCACCCTCTCCTTCCTTCTTCCGTACCGTCCCCACAGGAAATGAGACCCCCCATGACCGCTGACGTGCACGCCTGGCTGACCGACCGGGTGGCGACCTACCTGCGACGCTCGCCGGAGGGTCTGGACACGTCCGTGCCGCTGGCCGACTACGGCCTGGACTCGCTGACGGCGCTGGCCATCACCGCCGACATCGAGGACGAGTTCGACGTCACCGTCGACGACGCGCTGACCTGGGACCACCCCACGATCGACGCGCTCGCCGAGGTCGTCGGCAACCTGGTCGAACAGGGGGCCTGAACCTGATGAACGTCTCCGCCGAGCACCAGGGCCTGCCGCTGACGGCGGCCCAGCACGGGGTGTGGGTCGCCCAGCGGCTCGACACCGGCAGCCCGCTGTACACCTGCGGCGTCCGCTTCGACGTCCCCGGCACGGTGGACCCTGTCCTCATGGCCCGCGCCGTGGAGCTGACGGTCGCCGAGACCGAGGCGCTGCGGGTCCGCTTCCACGACGACGGCGAGCGCGTCGAGCAGTACGTCGACGCGTCCGTGCGAGGCGAGCTGGAGCACCTGGACCTCGCCCCCTCCGCCGCGCGGGCCTGGACCGACGCCCGGCAGGCGCTGCCGATCCCGCTGGACGGGGAGCGCCTGTTCGACCACACCCTGCTGCGGCTCGGTGAGAACCGGTACTGGCTGTACTTCCGGTACCACCACATCCTCCTGGACGGCTACGGACAGGTCCTGCACTGCCGGCGCCTCCTGGAGACGTACACCGCGCTCGCGGCCGGCGAGCAGCCCGCGCCCCGCACCTTCAGGAGCCTCGCCGAGGTGCTGGGCGAGCACACGGCGTACCGGGGTTCGGCCCGTGCCCGGCGCGACGGGGAGTACTGGCAGCGGGAGTTCGCCGACCGGCCGGCCGCCACCGAGCTGGGCTCCGGCGCCGACGGCCTCGCGCCGAGCCTGCCCAGCGTCAGGGGACACCTCGACGTGGACCTCGGTCAGCGCTGGTCGGTACCGGTCATCGCGGCGACGGCCGCCTACACGCACCGGGTCACGGGCGCCCACGACGTCGTCGTACGGGTCTTCATGGCAGCCCGGCTCAGCCCGCACGCGCTGGCGACCCCGGCGATGCTGGTCAACGAAGTGCCGCTGCGGGTGCGGGTGGACGGGGCCACGACCTTCGCCGACCTCCTGGAGCGGGTGTCGGCGCGGCTCACCGAGGCGACCCGGCACCAGCGTCATCCGCAGGAGGAGCTGCGCCGGGAGCTGTCCGGCGCTGCTCCGGGCGGCCCCTCGGTGAACGTGCTGTCGTTCGCCGCCGCCCGGCTGCCCTGCGGCCCGGTCCTCGCCGAGGCGCACCAGCTGGCGTCCGGCCCGGTCCGCGACCTCGCGCTGCACGCCTACGGCGACCCGGAGTCCGGCACCGGCGTCGAGTTGATGCTGAACGCCCACCCGGGCCGCTTCACCCCGGAGTCCGTCGCCGCCCACCGCGACCGGTACGTACGGCTGCTGACGGCCGTCACCGCCGATCCGGGGCTGCCGCTGGGCGCCGTGGACCTCCTGGACGACGGGGAGCGGGAGCGCTTCCACACCCGTGACGCTGTCAGTGTCACCCCTGAACTCCCCTCTCTGGTCGCGCTGTTCGAGGCCGTCGCCGCCGACCGCCCTGACGCCGAGGCGATCGCCTTCGAGGGGGAGCGGATCACCTACGGCGAGCTGAACGCCCGCGCCAACCGGGCCGCGCACGCCCTGCGCCGGGCCGGGGTCGGCCCGGAGAGCCGGGTGGCGGTCCGGCTGCCGCGCTCGGTGGACCTGGTGGTAGCCCTGTGGGCGGTCCTGAAGACGGGCGCGGCGTACGTCCCCGTCGAGCCGGGCCAGCCGGCCGAGCGGGCCGCGTTCCTCCTGGACGACGCGCGGGTGGCGTACGTCATCGACGAGACCGGCCTCGGCCTGGGGGAGACGGAGACGAACCCGGGGATCACGGTTCCCGGCGACGGCGCCGCGTCCGTGATCCACACGTCCGGGACGACGGGCCGCCCCAAGGGCACGGTCGTCACCCACGCGGGCATCGCGAACATGCTGGCCTGGATGCAGGACGAGTACCGGCTCACCCCCGCGGACCGGGTCGTGCACAAGACGCCCCTCGGGTTCGACGTGTCGGTGTGGGAGATCTTCTGGACCCTCACGCGTGGCGCGACGCTCGTCGTGGCCCGCCCCGACGGCCACCGCGACCCCGCCTACCTGTCCCGGCTGCTGCACGAGGAACAGGTCACGGTCATCCACTTCGTACCGTCGATGCTGGGCCCGTTCCTCGACGAGTACGAGCCCGCTCCCTCCCTGCGGATGGTCAGCTGCGGCGGCGAGGCCCTCCCCGCCGGGCTCGCGGACCGCTTCCACCAGGTGTGCGACGCCCGGCTGCACAACTCCTACGGGCCCACCGAGTTCTCGGTCACCGCCACCTCCCACGCCTGCGCGCCCGGCGTCCCCGTCACCATCGGCACCCCCACCCGGGGCACCCGCGCGTACGTCCTGGACGCCGCCCTGCACCCGGCCCCCGACGGCACGACCGGCGAACTGTACCTGGCGGGCGTCCAGTTGGCGCGCGGCTACCTGGACCGGCCGGCACTGACCGCCGAGCGGTTCGTCGCCGACCCGTACGGCCCGGCCGGGGCCCGGATGTACCGGACCGGTGACCTCGTGCGCCGGCTCCCGGACGGTGACCTGGAGTTCGTGGGCCGCGCCGACGACCAGGTGAAGATCAACGGCCGGCGGGTGGAGCCCGCCGAGGTCGAGGCGGTCCTCGCGGGCCTGCCCGGGGTCACCCAGGCCGCGGTCGTCGTCCACGACAGCCCCCGGCGGCTCATCGGCTACGTCACCGGCGCCCCGGCCGTCGACCCGCGCGCCCGGCTCGCGGAACTGCTGCCCGCGCACATGGTGCCCGCGCTGGTCCTGACGCTGCCCGCGCTCCCGGTCACCGCCAACGGCAAGGTGGACCGGCGCGCCCTGCCCGCCCCCGCCGCACCGAAGCCGGGCCGCGCCCCGCGCACAGCGGCCGAGGTCGTCCTGCACACCATCACCACCGAACTGCTCGACCGTGAACTCGGCGTGGACGACGACCTGTTCACGCTCGGCGCGGACAGCATCCACGTCATCCAGCTCGTCGGCCGGGCCCGCCGGCAGGGGCTCGTGCTGACCCCGCAGCTCGTCTTCGACCACCCGACGATCGCCCGCCTCGCCGCCGTCACCGGCACCGCCGAGGCACCCGAGCGGACCGACGACCCCGTGGGCGAGCTGCCCGAGACGCCGATGGCCCGCCGCCTCGCCGCGCGCGGTGGCCCCACCGCCGGCTTCGCCCAGTCCGTGCTGCTGCACACCCCCTCCGGCCTGTCGTACGACAGCCTCCGCACCGCGCTCCAGCAGGTGCTGGACCGGCACGACGCGCTGCGGCTGCGCGGCCGGGAGATCCGGCCCGCCGGTTCGGTGCGGGCGGCGGACTGCCTGACGCGTGCCGCGGGCGACGATGTCGAACGGCACCAGGAGGAGGCCCGGCGCGCGCTGTCCCCGGAAGAGGGGGTCGTGCTGCGGGCGGTCTGGTTCGAGGACGCCGGGCGGCTGCTACTCGTCGTCCATCACCTGGTGGTCGACGGCGTCTCCTGGCGGGTCCTGCTGCCGGACCTGGCCGAGGCGCTGACCCCCTCGCCGACGCTCTCCCCGCGCGGCACCTCGCTGCGCCGCTGGGCCCGGCACCTCGCCGAGACGGGCGCCGAGGCCGAACTCCCCCTGTGGCGGGAGATCCGCGCCACCCCGCAGCCGCTGCTCGGCAGCCGTCCCCTGGACCCCGCCCGCGACACCCACGCCACCACCCGCACGGTCACCGTCACCCTCCCGGCCGGCCTCACCGACACGCTCCTGACGACCCTGCCGGCCGCCTGGCGTGCCACCGCGGACGACGTGCTGCTCGCCGCGCTCTCGGCGGCCGTCCAGCGCCACCGGGGCGAGGGACCGGTCCTGGTGGACTTGGAGAGCCACGGCCGCGACCACCTCCCCGACGGGTTCGACCTCACGACGGCCGTCGGCTGGTTCACCCGCGTCCACCCGGTCCGCCTCGGCGCCGGAACGGCCACCGACCGCGCCCTGATCCAGCGCACCAAGGAGGAGCTGCGCGCCCTGCCGCACGGTGGACGCGGCCACGACCTCCTCTCCGGTGAACTGTCCGCGCTCCCCGCGCCGCAGATCGCGTTCAACTACCTGGGCCGCCTCGACGCCCAGGACCTCGGCGGCTGGCGGGTCGAGTCGGTCGGCCTGCTCGCCGACCCCGGCCTGGGATGCGCGCACACCCTCCAGATCGACGCCCACGTCCGGGACGGCGAGCTGACCGCCGTGTGGACCTACCCCGAGGGCGTCCTCACGGCGGCCGAGGTGGGGTCCCTAGCCACCGGCTGGACCGGCGCCCTCACCGAACTCGCCGTCCACACCGCCGGCGGCCTCACCCCCTCCGACGTACCGCTCGTCGACGTCACCCAGGAGGAACTGGACCGCTTCCGGGGCGCCGCGGACGTCCTCCCGCTCTCCCCGCTCCAGGAGGGCCTGCTGTTCCTCGCCCTGTACGAGCCGGAGGACCCGTACGTCGGCCAGCTCGTCCTCGACATCGAGGGCGGCTTCGACACCGAGCGGATGCGGGAGGCCGCGAGGGCTTTGCTGCGCCGCCACCCCAACCTGCGCGCCGCGTTCCGCAGCCGCTCCGAGGGCGCCCCCGTGCAGGTCGTGCCGGGGCAGGTCCGCGTCCCCTTCGAGGTCCGCGACGACACCGAGTTGGACGCCTTCCTCGCCCGGGACCGGGCGCGCGGCTTCAGCGTCGTCCGGCCGCCGCTGCTGCGGTTCACGGCGCTCGGCGACCGGCTCGTCCTGACCCACCACCACCTCCTGCTGGACGGCTGGTCCCTGCCGACGCTGGTACGCGAGCTGTTCACCCTGTACGGCGGCCAGGAGCCGGCCCCCGCACCCGCCTACCGGGACTACCTCGCCTGGCTCGCCGGACAGAATCGGCGGGCCACCCTGCGGGCCTGGCGCGAGGAACTGGCGGGCCTGGCCGCACCGAACCTCCTGGCCCCGGCCGGACGGGTGGAGGGCGGACACGGCGTCGTCGAGACGGAGCTGTCCGGGACGACGACCGAGGCGCTCGTCTCGGCGGCCCGCGCGCACGGCCTGACCCTCAACTCTGTCGTCCAGGGCCTGTGGGCGCTGCTGCTGGCCGGCCTGACCGGACGCGACGACGTGGTGTTCGGCGCGGCCCGCTCGGGGCGCCCGGCGGAGCTGCCGGGCGCGGAGGCGATGACCGGCCTGTTCGTCAACACGCTCCCGGTGCGGGTGCGGATCGACCGGGACGAGTCCCTCGCCGCACTCCTCGCCCGGCTCCAGCGCGGCCAGCGCTCCCTGGACGTCCACCAGCACGCCTCGCTGGCGGAGCTGACCCGGGCGACCGGCTTCGACGCCCTGTTCGACACGGTCGTCGCGTTCGAGAACTACCCCATGGACGACGGTCTCGCGGCGGGCGGACTGCGGCTGGCCCACGCGGACCTCGCCGAGCGCAGCCACTACCCGCTGTCCCTGTCGGTGTTCCCCGGGGAACGGCTGCGGCTGCGGCTGGCCCACTCCTGCGGGACCGGCGCCGCCGAACGCGTGCTGGCCCTGCTCACCGGCCTGCTCGCATCGGCCCGGCTCGACATGTCCACCGGGGACCTCGCGGCCGTCGGCGACGCGGACCGGCTGCTCGTCACCGGGACGGCCGCCCGCGCGGACCTCCCGGCGGACGGTCCGGTGGCGGGGGTCTCCCGCGCGCCGCGCTCGCCGGAGGAGGAGGTGCTGTGCGAGGTCGTGGCCGACGTCCTCGGCGTCGAACAGGTCGGTGTGGACGACGAGTTCTTCTCGCTGGGCGGCACGTCGATCCTGATGATCCGCCTCGCGCACCGGGTGCGGGACGCGTTCGGGGTGGACCTGTCGCTGCGGGACCTGTTCGCGGCGCCGACGGTCGCCGGGGTCGCGGAGCGGCTCGCGGGGCTCGCGCCGCAGGTCAAGCGGATCACCGCCGAGGAGCGTCCGGAGCGGGTCCCGCTGTCGTTCGCGCAGGAGCGGATGTGGTTCCTGCAACGCCTCCAGGGCGGTTCGGGCACCTACAACATCCCGCTCGCGATCCGGCTTTCCGGCCCGCTCGACGCGGACGCGCTCGGCGGGGCGCTCGCGGACCTGGTGCGCCGGCACGAGGCGCTGCGCACCGTGTACCCGGAGGACGAACAGGGCCCGTACCAGGTGGTGCTGCCCGTCGGCGCGCCGTTCGCGATGGAGACCGTCACCGGCGATCCCGCGCCGGACCTGGCCGCGTCGGCGGCCCGCCCGTTCGACCTGACACGGGACGTGCCGCTGCGCACGACCCTGTACACCTTCGGCCCGCAGCGGCATCTCCTGCTGCTGGTGGTCCACCACATCGCTGCGGACGGCGCCTCGCTGCGCGCGATCGCGGACGACGTCACCGCCGGCTACCGGGCCCGGATCGCCGGCGGGCTCCCGGAGTTCGCCGAACTGCCGGTGCAGTACCCGGACTTCGCGCTGTGGCAGCGCGACACCCTGGCCGCCGACCTGCCCCGGCAGATCGAGCACTGGCGCCAGACCCTGGACGGCCTGCCCCCGGAGGTCTCCTTCCCCGGCGACCGGCCCCGCCCGGCCGTCGCCACGCACCGGGGCGACCACGTCGAGTTCCCGGTGGAGCCGGAGCTGTACCGGCGGATGCTGGACCTGGCGGGCCGTACCCGCACCACCCCGTTCATGATCCTCCAGGCGGCGGTGTCGCTGCTGCTGACCCGGCTTGGCGCGGGCGAGGACATCCCGCTCGGCGGGGTCATCGCGGACCGCCCGGACTCGGCCCTCGACGACGTGATCGGCGTGTTCATCAACACCCTGGTCTACCGCTTCGACACCTCCGAGGACCCGCGCTTCGAGGAGCTGCTGGTCCGCGTCCGCGAGACGGGCCTGGCCGCCTACGCCCACCAGGGTGTGCCGTTCGAGCGGCTGGTGGAGGAGCTGAACCCGGAGCGCTCCCGCTCCCGGCACGCCTTCTTCCAGGTGATGCTGGCCTGGCTGGACCTCACCGAGGCCCGCTTCGACCTGCCGGGCGTCACCGCCGACCCGGGCCCGGTCACCAGCGGGACCGCCAAGTTCGACGTGCACTTCGACTGCCACGTCCACGAGGGCGGCGGGCTGCTGTGCCGGCTGGAGTACGCGACCGACCTGTACGACCGGCGGACGGCGGAGAGCTTCGCGGCCCGGTTCGTACGGGTCCTGGAGGCGGTGACCGCCGATCCGCGGACGCGGCTGTCCGAGGTGGACGTGCTGGGCGCCGAAGACCGTGCGCTCGTCCTGGACGGCTGGAACGAGACCACGCTGACCTGGGCCGACACACGTTCCCTCGTCGAACTGTTCGAGGCGCGCGACCCTGACGCGGAGGCCGTGTCCTTCGAGGGCGAGCGGGTCACGTACGGCGAGCTGAACGCCCGCGTGAACCGGCTCGCGCACGCCCTGATCGAGCGGGGCGTGGGCCCGGAGTCACGGGTCGCGGTGATGCTGCCGCGCTCGGTCGACCTGATCGCGGCGCTGTGGGCGGTGCTGAAGACGGGGGCCGCGTACGTCCCCATCGACACCGGGTATCCGGCGGACCGGATCGCGTACATCCTCGACGACTCCGGGGCGGCGCTGCTCGTCTCCGACCGGGACGTACCCGGCTTCCACCGGATCGCCGCCGACGCCGGCACCGACGCGACGAACCCGGGTGTGCCGGTGCACGGTGAGAACGCTGCCTACGTCATCTACACCTCCGGCTCGACGGGCCGCCCCAAGGGGACCGTCAACACGTACGCCGGGATGGCGAACCGCCTGTGGTGGATGCAGGCCGACCACCAACTGACCGCTGTCGACCGGGTGTTGCAGTCGACGCCGGTGAGCTTCGACGTCTCGGTGTGGGAGATCTTCTGGACCCTCGGACACGGCGGCACGCTCGTCGTGGCCCGCCCCGACGGACACCGCGACCCGCTCTACCTGGAGCGCCTGATGCGCGAGGAGCACGTCAGCGTCGTGCACCTCAGCTCCTCGATGCTCGGCGCCTACCTCGCCGAGACCTGGCTCCCGGAGTCGGTGCGGCTGGTGGTCTCCGGCGACGAGGCGCTGCCCGCCGAGCTGGTCCGGCGCTTCCATGAGGGTTCCGATGCCGTTCTCCTCAACGGGTACGGTCCGACCGAGGCCGCCGTCGACGTCACCGCCTGGATCGCCCCGGCGGACACGACCACGGTGCTGATCGGCGGCCCGGTCGCCAACACCCGCGCCTACGTCCTCGACGCGACGCTGGCCCCGGTCGCTCCCGGCGTGCCCGGGGAGCTGTACGTCGAGGGCGTCCAGCTCGCGCGCGGCTACCTCGACCGGGCCGCGCTGACCGCCGAGCGGTTCGTGGCGAGCCCCTACGGCCCGCCCGGCGCGCGCATGTACCGCACGGGTGACGTGGCGCGCTGGACGGCGGACGGCGAGCTGGAGTACCTGGGCCGCGCCGACAACCAGGTCAAACTGCGTGGGTTCCGGGTCGAACTCGGCGAGATCGAGGGCGCGTTGGCGGATCATCCGGCCGTCGCGCAGGCGGCGGCGGCCGTGCACGGGCAGTGGCTCGTGGGGTACGTCGTCCCAGGCGTCCCCGGTTCGCCGGTCGACGCCGAGGAGGTGCGCGAGAGCCTCGCCGCCCGGCTTCCCGAGTACATGGTCCCGGCGCAGATCCTCACCCTGGAGGAGCTGCCGCTGACCCCCAACGGCAAACTCGACCGCAAGGCCCTGCCGGCCCCCGACCTCACGCACGCCGCCGGACGCGGGCCGCGCACCGCGCAGGAGGAGATCCTGTGCGGACTGTTCGCCGAGGTCCTCGGCGTGCCCGAGGTGTCGATCGACGACGACTTCTTCGCGCTCGGCGGCCACTCCCTGCTGGTCGCGCGGCTCGCGAGCCGCATCCGCGCCGCCCTCGACACCGATCTCGAACTGGCGGTGCTGTTCGAGGCGACGACCGTGGCGAAGGTGGCCGCCCGGCTCACCGGGAGCGGACCGCGCCGTACGGGCCTCACCGCGCAGCCTCGTGAGGGACGGCTGCCGCTGTCGTACGCGCAGGAGCGGCTGTGGTTCCTGCACCGGTTCGAGGGGCCGTCGGCGACGTACAACCTGCCCGTCGCGCTGCGGCTGAGCGGCGGTCTCGACGTGGCCGCGCTGACGGCGGCCCTGGACGACCTGACGCGCCGCCACGAGGCGCTGCGGACGGTGTTCGCCGAGGACGCGCGGGGCGCGTACCCGGTGGTGCTGCCGTCGGTGTCGCCGCTGGACGTGGTACGGGTCGACGAGGCGGGGCTCGGGGCGGCGGTCGCCGAGGTGGTCGGTACGCCGTTCGACCTCGTGTCCCAACCTCCTTTGCGGGCCCGGCTGTTCGAGATCGGCGCCGGGGAACACGTCCTGCTGCTCGTCCTGCACCACATCGCCGGTGACGGCGCCTCCATGGCGCCGCTCGCCCGAGACCTGGCCGGCGCGTACACGGCCCGGAGCCGGGGAGAGGCGCCGGACTGGACCGAACTCCCGTTGCAGTACGCGGACTTCGCGGTGTGGCAGCGCAAGGTGCTGGGCGCGGCGGACGACCCCGACAGCGCCCTGTCGCGGCAGCTCGACCACTGGCGCGAGGCGCTCGCGGGACTGCCGGAACAGCTGGAACTCCCCTTCGACCGGCCCCGGCCCGCCGTGCCCACCCACCGGGGCGACACCGTGCCGGTCACCGTCGGCGCCGAGGTCCACGCGGCCCTGGTCCGGCTCGCGCGGGAGCGGCACACGACGGTGTTCATGGTCGTCCAGGCCGTACTGGCGACGCTGCTGCACCGGCTCGGCGCGGGCGACGACATCGTGATCGGCTCCCCGGTCGCGAACCGGACGGACGACGCGCTCACCCCGCTCGTCGGCTACTTCGCGAACAACCTGGTGCTGCGGACCGACCTCTCCGGGGACCCCGCCTTCACCGAGGTACTGCGCCGGGTACGGGCCGCCGACCTGGCCGCCTACGCCCATCAGGACGTGCCGTTCGAGCGGGTCGTGGAGGCGGTGAACCCGTTGCGCTCCACGGCCCGGCACCCGCTGTTCCAGACCGGCCTGAACTTCAACACCGCCGACCAGCAGGCGGCGTTGGACCTCGCCGTCGACCTGCCGGGGGTGACCGCGCGCGTGACGCCGGTGGCGTCACCGGCCGCCAAGTTCGACCTGTCGTTCTTCCTGTCGGAGCGGCCCGAGGGCGGGGTGAGCGGAGTCCTGGAGTTCGCCACCGACCTGTTCGACCGTGACTCCGCCGCCCGGATCGCGGAACGCTTCACGCGCCTCCTCACGGACGTCGCCGCCGAACCGGAGCGCCCCGTCGGCGAGTTCGACGTCGTGACCGACGACGAACGGCACCTGCTGATCGCCGAGTGGAACGACACCACGCGCGACGTGCCGTCGGCGACCGTCACCGACCTGATCGAGGCCCAGGTCGCGCGCACGCCGGACGCCCCGGCCGTCGTCTTCGGCACATACGAGCTCTCGTACGCCGAACTCGACGCCCGCGCGGACCGGTTGGCGCAGCGGCTCGCCGCACTCGGCGCGGGTCCCGAACGGTACGTCGCCGTGCTGCTGCCAATGTCCGAGGACATCCCGGTGACACTGCTCGCGGCCTGGAAGGCCGGTGCCGGGTACCTGCCGCTGGACCCGGCGCACCCGGCGGAGCGCCTCGCGTTCATGCTGGAGGACATCGCTCCGGCGGTCGTGGTGACCTCACCCGAACTCGCCGACACCGTACGGTCGTTGACGGACGCACCGGTGATCCTGGCGGACGCGGCGGGGGACCCGTGGCCCCTGAGCGCCGAACGGCGGCCCGAACAGGCCGCGTTCGTCATCTTCACCTCGGGCTCGACCGGTCGCCCGAAGGCGGTCGTCGTCGAACACCGCTCCCTGGTCGCCTACTTGGCGTGGGCCACACACGAGTACGAGAGTCTGCGCGAACGCGTCCTCGTGCACTCGCCGGTCTCCTTCGACCTCACCGCGACCGGCCTGTTCGGCCCGCTGATCTCGGGCGGCACGGTGGAACTGGTCCGCTGGAACGCGAGCGGCCCCGACCCGGACGCGCGTGTCACCCGCCCCGACTTCGTGAAGGCGACCCCGAGCCACCTCCACCTCCTGGGCGCCGTCCCCGAGGAGTACTCCCCGGCCGGCCAACTCGTCCTGGGCGGCGAGTCGTTGCTCGGCGACGTCCTGGACGCCTGGCGCGCCGGACACCCCGAGGTGACCGTCCTCAACGAGTACGGCCCGACCGAGACGACCGTCGGATGCAGCCTGTTCCGCATCGCCCCCGGCGACCCGGTGCCGCCCGGCGTGATCACGATCGGCACACCGGCCTGGAACACGCGGATGTACGTGCTGGACGCCCTGCTGCGCCCGGCGCCGATCGGGACGGCCGGCGAACTGTACGTGGCGGGCGACCTGGTGACCCGTGGCTACCACGGCCGCCCCGGTCTCACTGCCGGGCGTTTCGTCGCCGACCCGTACGGTCCGCCCGGCGCCCGGATGTACCGCACGGGCGACTTGGGGCGCTGGACGGCGGCGGGGCTGCTGGAGTTCGTCAGCCGGGTGGACGACCAGGTCAAGATCCGCGGCTTCCGGATCGAACTCGGTGAGGTGGAGGCCGTGTTGACGGCGCAGCCGGGTATCGACGCGGCTGCCGTGGTGGTCCGTGAGGACACCCCCGGCGACAAGCGGCTCGTCGCGTACGTGGTCCCGGAGCCGGGTCGTCCGGCGGACCCGGCGACGTTGCGCGCGGCTGCCGCGAAGGCGCTGCCCGACTACATGGTCCCGGCGGCCTTCGTCGTCCTGGACGTCCTGCCGCTGACCCCGAACGGGAAGATCGCCCGCAAGGCGCTGCCCGCCCCGGGGCTCGACGCCGAGGGCACGGGCCGGCCGCCCGCCGACGGCATCGAGCGGCGGGTCGCGGACCTCTTCGCCGACGTCCTCGGGCTGCCCGTGCCGGGCGCCGACGACAACTTCTTCCGGCTGGGCGGCCATTCGCTGCTCGTCGCCCGGCTGGTGAACCGGGTACGGGCGGAGTTGGGCGCGGAGCTGTCGATCCGGGAGGCGTTCGAGCACGCGACCGTCTCCGGGCTCGCCGCGCTGCTGGCGGGACGGGTCTCGGGGGCGGAGGCCGCAGAGCCCGCGTCGCCGACGGACCGGGCTCCGGAGACGGAGGCCGCACGGCCCGCGCTCGTGCGGCGGGAGTGGCCCGGCCAGGTGCCGCTGTCCGCGGCCCAGCGGCGGATGTGGTTCCTCGACCAGCTCGACGGACAGGCGCGGACCTACACCATCCCCGTTGTCCTGCGGATGGCCGGCACCCTCGACCGGGACGCGCTGCGGGACGCCTTCGGGGATGTGGTCCGGCGCCATGAGGTGCTGCGGACGGTGATCGCCGAGGGGCCCGAGGGCCCGCATCAGGTGGTCGTCGGCACGGAGCCGTTCTTCACGGTCCGGGAGTGTGCGCCCTGCGAGTTCGGCGCCGGGCTCGCCGAGGCCGCCCGGACGCCGTTCGCGCTGGATCGTCAACTGCCGGTCCGTGCGGTGCTGTTCACCGACGGGGCGCGTGAACACGCCCTGCTGCTGCTCCTGCACCACATCGCCGGGGACGGCTCCTCCATGCGGCCCCTCGCCGCCGACCTCTCCACGGCGTACACGGCCCGGCTCGCCGGGCACGCGCCCGACTGGGCCCCGCTGCCGGTCCAGTACGCCGACTACGCGCTGTGGGAGCGTGAACTCCCCGCCGACCGCGTCGAGTTCTGGACCCGGACGCTCGCCGGAGTTCCCGAGCAGATCGACCTGCCCACGGACCGGCCCCGGCCCGCTGTCGCCTCCCAGCGCGGAGGGACTGTTCCCTTCACCGTGCCGGCCCGGCTGCGCGGGCGCGCCGAGGAACTCGGGCGGGAGCAGGGCGCCAGCGCCTTCATGGTCGTCCACGCGGTCCTGGCGACCCTGCTGCACCGGCTCGGCGCGGGCGACGACATCGTCATCGGCACCCCCGTCGAGGGCCGTCCCGACATCGCGCTCGAAGACCTCGTCGGCCTGTTCGCGGGCACGCTGGTGCTGCGCGCCGACCTCTCCGGCGACCCCACGTTCACCCGGCTCCTCGACCGCGTACGGGCGGTGGACCTGGCGGCGTACGACCACACCGACGTGCCGTTCGAGCACCTCGTCGAGGTCCTCAACCCGGTGCGCTCCCGCGATCGGCATCCGCTGTTCCAGGTCATGCTGACGGTGAACCAGGAGGCGATCGCGCCCACGCTGAGCGGACTTGAGGTGAGCCTCGGTGAAGTGCCGGGCGACCGGGCGAAGTTCGACCTGTCGCTGACGCTCTCGGAGGACGCCGAGGGCGGCTGGTCGGGGTGGGTCGAGTACGCGTCGGACCTCTTCGACCGGGAGACGGCGGAGGCGCTGGCCGCGCGGTGGGAGCGGCTGCTGGAGGAGGTGACGGCCGACCCGGCACGTCCCCTGCACGCGCTGCCGCTGCTGACGGCCACGGAACGGACGGAGGTCCTGGACAGGCGGGGACCCGCTCCGCGCACGCTGCCCGAGGCGACGCTGCCGGAGATGTTCGCGTCACAGGTCGCGCGAACGCCGGATGCCGTGGCCGTCGTCGGGGGCGGTACTGAGCTGACGTACACCGAACTCGATCACCGGGTGGAACGGCTCGCCTGGCGTCTCGCGGGGCTCGGGGCGGGGCCCGAGACCGTCGTGGCCGTGGTGCTGCCGCGTCGGCCCGAGGTCCTCGTGGCACTGCTCGCCGTGCTGCGCACCGGGGCCGCCTATCTGCCGGTCGACCCGTCGAATCCGCGGGCGCGGATCGAGGCGCTGATCGCGGACGCGGGGGCGGGGGTCGTGGTCGACGAGGACATGCTGAAGGCAGAGGCAGAGGCAGAGGCGGGGGCAGCGGTTGACGCCGATGCCGGGCCGGGCCGGGTGTCGCGGCCGGGTCTCGACGCGCGCTCCGCCTCCCGCCGCACCCCCTGGCCCCCCGTCCACCCCCGCCAAGCCGCCTACCTCATCCACACCTCCGGCTCGACCGGCCGCCCCAAGGGTGTCGTCGTCGAACACGCCTCCCTCGCCGCCTACTTGAGCGAGGCCGCCGCGCTCTACCCGGCCGCCGCGAGCGAGTCCCTGGTCCACACGTCCCTCGCCTTCGACATGCCGGTGACCACCCTATTCACCCCGCTCGTCACCGGCGGCCGGGTGCGGTTCGCCGAGCTGGACGCCGAGACGCCGGCCCCCGGCCTGCTCAAGGTCACCCCGAGCCACCTCAAGCTCCTGGAGTCGCTGCCCGACCGCGTCAGCGACGTCCGCGACCTCGTCATCGGCGGCGAGTCCCTCGACGGCACCGCCCTCCAGGCGTGGCGCGAGCGGCATCCGGACGCCGTCGTGGTCAACGAGTACGGCCCCACCGAGGCGACCGTCGGCTGTGTCGTCCACCGGATCGAACCCGGCGCGCCCCTTGGCACCGGACCGGTGCCGATCGGCCGCCCGATCGGGGGCGCGCGGGTCTACGTCCTCGACAGCCGCCTCCAGCCCGTCCCCGACGGGGTATGGGGCGAGCTGTACCTCGCCGGGGCCGGTGTCGCGCGCGGTTACGCGGGACGGCCCGGCCAGAGCGCCGAGCGGCTCGTCGCCGACCCGTACGGCCCGCCCGGCACCCGGATGTACCGGGTGGGCGACCGGGCGCGCTGGAACCGCGCCGGGGTGCTGGAGTACGCCGGACGCGTCGACGACCAGGTCAAGATCCGGGGGTACCGGATCGAGCCGGGCGAGGTGGAGGCCGCGCTGACCGCCCTCGACGGGGTGGCGCGGGCCGCCGTGATCGCGCGTGCGGACCGCCTGGGGGAGGTGCGGCTGGTGGCGTACGTCGTCGCCGAAACACCCCTGGAGGCCGACGAGTTGCGGGCACGGCTGGCCGGTGTGCTGCCCGCCCACCTCGTGCCGTCCGCGTTCGTCGAGGTCGACTCGATCCCGCTCAACGCCAACGGCAAGCTCGACCGCGAGGCGCTACCCGCCCCGCCCGACGCCACCGCCGGCACCGGCCGCGCGCCGCGCACCGAACAGGAGGCCCTGCTGTGCGGCCTGTTCGCCGAGGTGCTGGAGCTGCCCGAGATCTCCGCCGACGACGACTTCTTCGCCCTGGGCGGGCACTCCCTGCTCGCCACCCGCCTCGCCCGCCGCATCGGAGAGGCGCTGACGGTCCCCGTCACCCTCTCGGCACTCCTCGAGGCACCGACCCCGGCGGGACTGGCCCGCCACCTCGCCGAGGGCGGCTCCCGGTCCGGGTGGGTGCCGGACTCCGAGGCCGAACTGAGCCCGGCGCTGCGGTTCACACCGGCGACGTCCGGGGAGCACCGGGAGATCCTCCTGACCGGCGCCACCGGGTTCGTCGGCGCCTTCCTCCTCGCCGAGCTGCTGCACCGCACCACGGCACGCGTGCACTGCCTCGTCCGCGCACGCACCGACGCCGAGGCGAAGGAGCGGCTGGCCGCGACCGTGCGGCGGTTCGGCGTGGACCTCGGGACGACGCTCGACGACCCCCGGCTCCACATCGTCCGGGGCGACCTGGCGGCCCCCGGCCTCGGTCTGGACCCCGCCCGCTGGGCGGAACTGAGCGAGCGGGCCGACACGATCCTGCACAGCGGCGCGCACGTCCACCACCTGT
The DNA here is from genome assembly GCF_040610055.1 of Streptomyces sp. NPDC004539. Classification (NCBI taxonomy): domain Bacteria; kingdom Bacillati; phylum Actinomycetota; class Actinomycetes; order Kitasatosporales; family Streptomycetaceae; genus Streptomyces; species Streptomyces sp. NPDC004539. The sequence continues at coordinate 71,893 of NZ_JBEXLS010000031.1, forward strand.
CGTCGTACGCCCAGCTCAAACCCGCCAACGTGGAAGGCACCCGCACCCTCCTGCGGCTGGCCGCCGAGGGCACACCGAAGGCGTTCCACCACGTCTCCACGCTCGCCGTGTTCGGGCACGGCGCCCCCCTGGTCACGGAGGACTCACCGACAGGCGGGGAACGGCACCCGTCCGACAGCGGGTACCCGGCGAGCAAGTGGGTCGCGGACCGGCTGGTGCAGCGCGCCTTCGAGCAGGGGGCCACCGGCGCGATCTACCGCCTCGGCCGGATCTGGGCGCACAGCTCGACCGGCGCCGTCGCACAGGACGACCTGCTCTCCCGGCTCCTGGTCAGCTGCGCCGCGCTCGGCTGCCACCCGAACGACCCGGCCTGGACGGAACCGCTGCTCCCCGTCGACGTCCTCGCCCGCGCCGTCGTCGCGCTGATGCTCGACGGGGCGGAAACCTCCCGCGTGCACCACCTCCACCACCCGCGCGAGGTCGACACCAGCGTCTTCATGACCGAGTACGGCCGGCGGCGCGGGACGGTCTCGGAAGCGGTCCCGGCCACCGAGTGGCTGCGCCGCCTGCTCCGCGCGAGCGAACGCGGACAGGACCTGCCGATGCTCCCCTTCCTGGCGGACATCGAGGAGTACGTACAGAAGACGCCGGAGCAGCGGAAACCGGCCGTGACGTTCGAGAACGCCAGGACCGTGCGCCGCCTGCGCGAGCTGGACGTCGCGCTGCCCGACCTCGACGAGAGGGCGATCTCCCGCTACTGGGCCTTCCTCGAACACTGACTCCCCGGGAGGCACCGTGCCTCCCGGCTCCCGAAAGGAACACCGACCCGCCATGACCAACCCCTTCGAGAACCCCGACGGCGTCTACCGGGTCCTGGCCAACGACGAGGGCCAGCACTCCCTGTGGCCCGACTTCGCGGCCGTGCCCGCCGGCTGGAGCACCGTCTTCGGCCCCGACAGCCGTACCGCCTGCCTGGAGCACATCGAACGCGAGTGGACCGACCTGCGGCCCCGCAGCCTCGTCCGGGCGATGGGCGAGTGAACGACGGCCACGCGACGAGGAGCAGAGGAACACGCACGTGAACAGCGTCGAAGTGATGGAGTCCCCGGCCCTGCTGACCGACCCCGACTCGGCCGCCCTGGGCCTGGTGACGCGGAGCCTGCTGGGCCGGGCCGGGGAGCGGGTCGACGACCCCGCGTGGGTGGCGCACGCCCGCCACGCCTGGGAGGACGCGCCGGCCGAGGTGCGGCGCCTGATACGCCGGTTCCGGCGGGACTCCGGGCCGGACGGCGCGCTCGTCCTGCGCGGGCTGCCCGTCGGCGCGCCCGGCCTGCCGGACACGCCGATGGTGAAGGGGTCCGTGCAGCGCGCCCCGTCCCTGTCGGCGGCGCTCCTGCTGCTGTTCGCGGCCGGGCTCGGGGACCCGGCCGCGTTCGCGGCGGAGAAGTCGGGGGCGCTGGTGCAGGACGTGGTGCCGGTGCCGGGGCAGGAGACGGTCCAGGGGAACGTGGGCTCGGTGGAGCTGACGTTCCACACGGAGAACGCCTTCCACCCCCATCGGCCCGACTACGTGATGCTGCTGTGCCTGCGTCCCGACCACGAGAACGTCGCGGAGCTGCGCACGAGTTGCGCCCGGCGCGTCCTGCCGCTGCTGACGCCGGGCACCCGTGAGGCCCTCGCCCGTCCCGAGTACGTGACACAGGCGCCGCCGTCCTTCGGGCCGTCCGGCGAGGGGAGCGCGCACGCGGTCCTCACGGGGGACCCGGACGACCCGGACTGGTGCTTCGACGAGGCGGCGACCCGGGGCGTGACGGACGCGGGGCGCGCGGCTCTCGCCGAGCTGGCGGAGGTCGCGCACGGGACGTACACGGGGGTGCTGCTGGCGCCCGGGGACCTGGCGATCGTCGACAACCGGGTCACCCTGCACGGCCGTTCGGCGTTCACGCCGCGTTACGACGGACAGGACCGGTGGCTCCAGCGGACGTTCGCCTTCAGCGACCTGCGCCGTTCGCGCGGCCTCAGGCCGGGGGACGGCACGGTGCTGGTCAAGTGAGCACGACCGAAAGGGGAACCGAGGACATGACCACATCCTCACTCGCGGTGTTCGAGCGGCACGAGTCGAACGTGCGCAGCTACTGCCGCAGCTTCCCGGTGGTCTTCGAACGCGCCCAGGGGTGCCACCTGTGGGACGCTTCGGGGCGCCGTTACGTCGATCTGCTGTGCGGGGCGGGGGCCCTCAACTACGGGCACAATCCGCCGGAGATGGTCAAGCGGGTGGTGGAGTACCTGACGGCCGGGGGACCGGTGCACTCGCTCGACCTCCATACGGCGGCCAAGGCCGAGTTCCTGGAGCGGTTCGCCGAAGTGATCCTGGAACCCCGGGGGATGGGTGACTTCGTCGTCCAGTTCCCGGGCCCGGCGGGCACCTTGGCGGTGGAGGCGGCGCTGAAACTGGCCCGCAAGGTCACCGGCCGCACCCGGGTGATCTCCTTCACCGGCGGCTTCCACGGCGCCTCCCTCGGCTCCCTCGCCGCCACCTCGGCCCCCCTCCTGCGCGGCGCGGCGGGCGTCGAGCTGCGGGACGTGACGATCGTGCCGTACGGCGACAGTGAGGCCGCCGGCGATCCGGCCGCAGCCCTGGAGGAGGCGGTGCTGCGGGGCGCCGAGCCCCCGGCGGCGATCCTCCTGGAGACGGTCCAGGGCGAGGGCGGCCTGCACGCCGCGCCGGCCGCCTGGCTGGCCCGGGTGCGGGAACTCGCCGACGCGGCGGGCGCGTTGGTGATCGTCGACGACATCCAGGCGGGCTGCGGGCGCACCGGCACCTTCTTCAGCTTCGAGGACACCCCCGCCCTGAACCCCGACCTGGTGTGCCTGTCGAAGTCCCTCAGCGGCATGGGCCTGCCGATGGCGGCGCTCCTGATCCGCCGCGACCACGACCGCTGGGCGCCCGGCGAGCACAACGGCACCTTCCGCGGCCACAACCTCGCCTTCGTCGCGGGCTCCGTCGCCCTGGACCACTGGAGCGACCCGGACTTCACCGCGCACGCCGCCGCCCTCGCCGAAGCGATCCGCACCGGCCTCGACTCGATCACCGCCATGCTTCCCCCGCACGTCGCCCGCACCGTCGGCAAGGGCGCGATGAGCGGTCTCGCCTTCACCGACACCGCCGACGCGGCCCGCGTCCAGGCGTCCCTCTTCCACGACGGCGTCATCGCCGAGACCTCCGGCCGCGGCCATGTCCTCAAACTCCTCCCCCCGCTGACCATGTCCCTGCCCGAGTGGAAGGAGACCCTCGACGCGATCGGCAACGCGGTGACGCCGCTGAGGTGAGCCGCACGGAACCCGGACCCGGCGCCGGCTCTGCGGCCGGGGTCAGCGCCGCAGGGCCTCGCGCATGCGGGCGATGCGCAGGGCGAGCTGTATCTCCAGGGACCTGTCGGCCTGCTGCCAGGTCGCGCCGAGCAGTTCGCTGATGCGTTCCAGCCGGCGTTCGACCGTGTTGCGGTGCACGTGCAGCTTCCGTGCCGCGTAGGTCGGGGAACCGCCCACGGCGTAGTACGCCTCCAGGGTCGGGATCAGCTCCGTCATCCGCTGGGCGTCGTAGTCGAGCACGGGGCCCAGCACCGACCGGACGAACCCCTCGGTGTCGCGCTCGCTGGACAGCAGCAGGCCCAGGAAGCCCATGTCGCGGGCCGATCCCGCACTGCCCGTGGCACCGAGGGCGGCCATCGCGTCCAGGCAGCGCCGCGCCTCCAGGTAGACCTCCCGGACGGACTCCAGCCCCCGTGCCGGACCGGCCGCCCCCACCGTCACCCCTTCGCCCGCCAGGGGCACCAGGTCGTCGTGCACCGCCTTGGCCGCCTGGCTGGCGTCCTCGCCGGGGAGGATGAGGATGGTGGCGTCCTCGAAGAAGGTGGAGAGACCGCCGAGACGCCGGGCGTACTGAGCCGCCCAGAAGCTCTGGACCTCCCGGTCGACCGTGCGGGTGGCGACGACGACGTGCGGCCGGTCCGGATCGATGCCGAGGCTGTGCGCGCGGTCGCCCAGCACGTCCACGGAATGGCCGCCGCCGCTGATGAGGTCGGTGAGCAGTTCGTTGCCCTGGGCGGCCAGGGCGGCGGCCTTGGCGTCGAACATCATCAGCAATATGCCGGCCGTCTGGGCTATCAGGGGCAGGTACCGCAGGTGGCGGTCGTCCAGGGGCTGGTCCGGACGGATCAGCAGTATCCCGAGCGGTTCCTTCTCCGCGAAGACGGGCGCCACCCAGACGTCCTTGTCCAGCATGTGGGGCTCACGGGAGGACCACGCCTCGGCGAACGCCACGACGCCGTCGTAGTCGCCGGGTATGTCGCCCGCCTGGGCCACCACTCGGCCGTCGCGCGCGTAGATGCGCAGCGCGCCGGGCAGCTTGCCGGCGATCTCGGTGGCGAAGGCCGGCAGATCCATGCCGCTGAGCAGCTGCTTGACCATCCGGTCCTGCGTGGTGGTCAGTTCGGTCAGCTCCCGCAGAGCCCGTTCGGCGCGGGTGGTGAACTGTTCCGTGAGAGTGAAGTCGGCGATCAGCTGCTGGTGTTCCCACAGCTTGCTGTACATGGCCATGGCCAGCTCGCCGAGGGAGGCGGCGAGGGAGACCTCGTCGACGGTGAAGTGCCGGGTGGTGCGATGGGCGGCGTACAGGACGGCGACGATCCCGCCTCCCCGGCTGAGCGGAATGGCCATCAGCGAGGTGACGGCTTCCTGCCGCAGAAGCCTGTCGGTGTTCTGGTCGAAGTTGAAGTCCGGGTCCGAGCGGCGGTCGGCCGTCCAGGCCGGCGCGGAGGGCAGGGCGGCGCCGTAGACCGACTCGCTCGTCCGGAAGAGCCGGAAACCGACGAGGGCGCTCGATGTGTGACCGTCGCCGCTGCGGACGACGCCGGCGTTCTTCTCGTCGACCAGCACGACGAACGCCAGGTCGACCCTGAACAGCTGTCGGGTGCGGGCCGTCAGCAGGTCCAGCAGGGTGTCTAGGTCCGGGGCGTGCATCATGTCGCGGGCGAACTCCACCAGGCCCGTCAGCCCCGACTCCCGTCCGCCGGCCTTGCGGAATCTGGCGTAGACGCGCCCGGCCAGCAGTTCGGCCGCCTTCAGCCTGCGTAACCGTTCCCCCGTGACTCCCTCGGACTCGGCGGCGGACACGAGTGCCTCGACCGCGCCCTCCGGGGACGCGTCCGCGAGTAGTTCCAGCACGGTCAGGGCATCAGCCTGCGTACCGTCGCCCACCTGCGCCATAGAGCCCCGCCCCCGTTGCCCGCGCGGCTCCGTCTCCGGGCCGCCTCTCGACTGCGCTGACCGGTGACCGCGGGATCGCCGGCCGCCGGCGGGTGGCCTGGAACCGGCCGGGGTCAACGGCCTTCCCCGGTTGCCGGGAGGGCAACGGAACCACCCATCACGGGTCTGTCTCAGCATCGACAATGATGCAGGCGCCCATACTTTAATCTTACATTACTTTACGGGTCTGAGGCCCTGTCAGGTCGAGTCCTAGGCGGTGATCCGGATCAGGGGCGGCGCCCTCGGTGCGGCTCGGCCACGGCCAGCAGCTGCTCGGGGGACGCGGGCAGCTCCCGCCCGATCAGACCGTGCAGGACGGGATAGGCCGAGGCGTCACCGGCCAGGACGCCACCGAGCAGGGTACGGGCGTCCGAGGCCAGGACCAGCCGGGCGTAGGTACGGCGGACATGGTCCGAGCGGACCAGGGACACGGCTCCCTCCGTCGTCGCCTGGAAGTCCCCGAAACTGGCCAGGTCGACCCCCAGGAGCTTGAGCCGGGTGGACAGATCGGGCTCCTCGGGGAACGACTCGGCGTCCCGGCCGAGCAGCCGCGCGGCCACCGCCTCGGCCATCCGGTAGCCGGGCCCGACCAGCCCGTAGCAGCGGCCCCGGACCGCGGCGCACTCACCGACCGCCCAGACGCGCGGATCGGCCGTACGGCAGTCGCCGTCGACGAGGACGCCACCGCGTGGGCCGACCGCGAGCCCGGCGCTCCGGGCCAGTTCGTCGCGCGGACGCACACCGGCGGAGAAGACCACCAGCTCCGCGTCGAGTTCGGTGCCGTCCTCCAGCAGGACCGACCGCACCCGCCCGCCGGGCCCGGCGACCACCGCACGGGTCGCCACCGCGCAGTGCACGGCGACGCCGAGGCCGCGGACCAGTTCACCCAGGACGCGTCCGGCGCCCTCGTCGGTCTGAAGAGGCAGGAGCCGAGGGGCCAGTTCCACGACGTGTGGCCGCATGCCCAGGGCCCGGAGCGCGCCGGCCGCCTCCAGCCCCAGCAGGCCACCGCCGACGACCACACCGGCCCGCCCGGGTACCGCCGCGGCGCGGATCGCGTCCAGGTCGTCGAGGGTCCGGTAGGTGAAACAGCCCGGCAGCCCGTGTCCGGGAACGGGCGGGACGAAGGGCCGCGAGCCCGTGGCCAGGACCAGCGCGTCGTACCGGACGCGGGCGCCGTCGGCCGCGGTCACCGTGCGGCTGCGTCGGTCGATCGCGAGGGCGGGCGTGGACAGCCGCAGGTCGACCCGTCCGTCCTTCAGTAACTCGGGCCGGGCCAGGCTCAGTTCCTCGGCGGTCCGGCCCGTGGCGTACGAGGACAGGGCGAGCCGGTCGTAGCCGGGGCGGGACTCCTCGGCGAGCACCACGGTTCGCCACACGCCCGCGGTGTCCTCGGTGCGCAGCGTCTCCAGCAGCCGGTGTCCGACCATGCCGTGTCCGACCAGGACGAGGGTGCGCGAGGCTCTCATCGCTCCTCCGGGGCGAACCGGGAGGCGCAGACCCGCCGCACCTCGGGCAGGCAGGTCCCGCAGCCGGTGGCGGCCCGGGTCGCGGCGGTCACGGCCGACAGGTCACGCGCACCCTCCCGGCAGGCCCGCAACAAGGCCCCCTTGGTGACGTTGTTGCAGACGCAGACCACCGTGGAGTCGGGGAGCTCCAGCGGACCGGTGTCCGTGTCCGCGGCCCGTCCCAGCAGCAGGCCGAGCCGCCCGGACGGGACCGGCAGGCCGCGGTCGTAGAGCTGGACGACCGCTGCCGCCGCCCGTTCCATGCCGAGCAACTGGGCCCCCACGACGTGTCCTTCACGCAGCGTGAGGCGGGCGTGCCGGGCCCTCGCGGGATCGGTGAAGGTGACCGTCTCGTCGCCCGCCGCGTCGGGAGGACCGAGGACGGCCAGGTCCAGTTCGGGCGCCTTCAGCCGTACGGACACGGGCGTCGGCCGGTACCGGGCCGTGCCACCGGCGAGCAGTTCGGCGAGGGTGTCCGCCTGCTCCCAGGCGGCCGAGAGCCCCGCGGCGGTCCGGCCGTCGTGTTCGGCGCAGTCCCCGACGGCGTGGACGTACGGGTCGCTGGTGCGCAACCCGTCGTCCACGAGCACCCCGCGACGGACGGCGAGCCCCGCCGCACGGGCCAAGCGGGTCCGGGGAACCACGCCCGTGCAGAACAGCACGCCGGCCGCCTCGACGACCTCGCCGTCGTCCAGCACCAGCTTCCCCGTCTGCCGGTCGGCGACCCGGCGTCCCAGGCGCAGGCCGACACCGTGGGCGGCCAGCCGTACCGCGAGGAGGTCCCCGGCGGTGGCGTCGAGGAGACGGTTCAGAGGACGCGGATGGGGGTGGACGAGGGTGACGGACCGCCCGGCCCTGCGCAGCGCCAGAGCGGTCTCCACCCCGAGGACGCCGCCGCCCACGACGGCCACCGGCCCCGGGACCGGGGCGCCTCCGTCGGCGAGGGTGCGCAACCCACTGTCGTCGGCGGGCCGTGCCCCCGTGGCCAGGACGAGGGCGTCGTAGGGGTACGCCGTGCCGTCGTCGGTGTACACCGTGCGGCGCCGGCGGTCGATGGCGCGGACGACCGTGCCGAGCCGCACCCGGATGTCGCCCGGCGGCCGGGGCAGGGTGAGGGAGTCCGGCCCGAGGCTGCCGTCCAGCACCGAGATGAGCAGGGCCCGGTTGTACGCCGGCACCGGTTCGGCACCCAGGACGGTCACCTGCCCCCGGTGGCCGTGGTGGCGCAGCCGCTCCACTAGACGGTGCCCCGCCGGTCCGTTGCCGATGACGACGACGCCGCTCACTCGGGGGCTGGCCAGGGGTCGATCCGCACCGCGCTGACCTTGAACTCGGGCATCCCGCTGCGGGGATCGAGGGCGGGGTTGGTGAGCAGGTTGGCCCGGCCGCCCCCGGCGAAGTGGAACGGCAGGAAGACGGTGTCGGTGCGCAGTGTCCCGTCCAGCCGGACCCGGGCCACCGTGGCTCCGCGTGCCGAACGCACCACCGCCATATCGCCCTCGGCGAGTCCGGCCCGGGCCGCGGTGTCGGGATGCACCTGTACGAAGGGCTCGGGGTCGGCCTCGTTCAGCTCCGGCACGCGCCGGGTCTGGGCTCCCGACTGGTAGTGGGCCAGCACGCGTCCGGTGGTGGCGTACAGGGGGTGGGCCGCGTCGGGAGTCTCCGCCGGGTCGCGGTGCTCGACCTCGGCGAACCGGGCCCTGCCGTCGGGGTGCGCGAACCGGTCGAGGAACAGCCGGGGCGTCCCCGGATGCGCCGTGGGGGAGTGCGGGTCCGGGGACTGCGGTGCCGGTTCGGGGCAGGGCCAGTGCAGGGCCTCGGCGGCGTCCAGCCGCGCGTAGCTGATGCCCGAGTAGTCGGCCTTTCCGCCCCGGGAGGCGGCGCGCAACTCCTCGAAGACCTCACGCGGTTCGGTCGGATAGCGGTGCGGCGGCTCACCGAGGCGCACCGCCAGACCGTGCAGCACCTCCAGATCGGTGCGGACGCCGGACGGGACGGGCAGCGCACGGCGTCGGCGCAGCACGCGGCCCTCCAGACTGGTCATGGTTCCCTCCTCCTCGGCCCACTGCGTCACCGGCAGCACCACATCGGCCAGCGCCGCCGTCTCCGACTCGACGAAGTCGGCCACGACGAGCAGGTCCAGCGCCGCGAGCCGCGCGGTGACCCGGGCCGTGTGCGGGGCGGACACGACGGGGTTCGAACCGAAGACCAGCAGCGCCCTGGGCCCCTGCTCGGTGCCGAGCGCGTCGAGCAGTTCGTAGGCGCTGCGCCCGGGGCCGGGCAGGACCGCCGGGTCCACGCCCCAGACGGCGGCCGTCTCGGCACGCGCGGCGGGGTCGGTGATGAGGCGGTACCCGGGAAGCTGGTCCGCCTTCTGGCCGTGCTCACGCCCGCCCTGGCCGTTTCCCTGCCCCGTCAGGCAGCCGTAGCCGCTGCCACGGCGACCCGGCAGGCCCAGCGCCAGCGCGAGGTTGATGAAGGCGGCCGTGGTGTCGGTGCCCTTGCTGTGCTGCTCCACACCGCGTCCCGTGAGCACGTACGCGTGTGCGGCGCCGCCCAGCATGCGGACCGCCGTGTACTGGTCGGCGACGGGCACCCCCGTGACGCGCTCGACCCGTTCCGGCCACCAGGCGACGGCCCGCTGCCACGCGGCGTCGAAGCCCTGGGTCCTCTCCTGCGCGTACGTCTTGTCCAGGTGTCCGTCGGCGACGGCGAGGTGGAACAGGCCGAGGGCGAGGGCCAGGTCCGTGCCGGGAGCCGGCTGGAGGTGGAGGGCCGCCTGTGCGGCGGTCCTGGTGCGGCGCGGGTCGATGACGACCAGTTCGGCGCGGGTGAGGTGGCGCATGAGGGGTGGCATGGTCTCGGCCGGGTTGGCGCCCGCGAGCAGGATCACTCCGGCGTCGCCGAGGTCCGTCACCGGGAAGGGCAGCCCGCGGTCGACCCCGAAGGCGGCGTTGCCCGCGGCGGCGGCCGAGGACATGCAGAACCGGCCGTTGTAGTCGATCTGGCTGGTGCCGAGCGCGAGGCGGGCGAACTTGCCCAGCAGATACGCCTTCTCGTTGGTGAGACCGCCGCCGCCGAAGACTCCCACCGCGTCCGGGCCGTGCTCCCGGCGGAGGTCCCGCAGCCGTCCCGCGACGGTGTCCAGGGCGCTGTCCCACCCCACGGGGGCGAGACGGCCGTCGGCGCCGCGCAGCAGGGGAGAACGCAGCCGGCCGGGTGTGGACAGCAGCGCGGGCGCCGTCCACCCCTTCTGGCACAGACCGCCCTGGTTGACGGGGAAGTCGGGCGCGGGCTCCACGCTCACCCCGCCGTCCGGGCCGCGGCTGAGCAGGGTGGCGCACTGGAGCGCGCAGTACGGGCAGTGGGTGGCCGTCACCCCGCGCTCAGACACGGGTGGCCTGCCGGGGCGAGGGCTCGGGCGCCGCCGGTGCCGTGGGCCGCGCCGGGCTTCTGAGGTAGACGGCCCAGGTGATCAGCATGCACAGGGCGTAGTAGCCGAGGAACGCCCACAGGGCCGGTGCCACCGACGCGCCGGCCGCCCGGAAGGCCAGGTTGATGGCCACGCCGCCCAGGGCTCCGACGGCTCCGGCGATCGCGATGACCGCGCCGACGAGCCGGCGCGCCTGGGCGAGGGCGGCGGAGGTGTCACGGCCCGAGGCCACCGCCGCCCGCTCCGCCCGCAGGGCGAAGACGGCCGGGATCATCTTGTACGTCGAGCCGTTGCCGAGCCCGCTGAGGACGAACAGGACGGTGAACGCGGCGACGAAGCTCCCGAACGACCCGCCGCCCGCCGAGGCCGCCAGGAGCGCGACGGTTCCCGCCGACATCCCGAGGAAGGTCCAGAAGGTGACCCGGGCGCCGCCGAACCGGTCGGCGAGCCGCCCTCCCAGGGGCCGTGAGAGGGAACCGAGCAGCGGTCCCAGGAAGGTGAACGAGGCGGCTTCGAGCGGGGTGGAGCCGAACTGGTTCTGGAGCACGAGGCCGAAGGCGAAGCCGTAGCCGATGAAGGAGCCGAAGGTGCCGATGTAGAGGAGGGATATCCACCACGTGTCGGACCTGGCGACGGCCTCGCGCTGGGCCCCGGGCTCGGTGCGGACCGCGTCGACGTTGTCCATGCGCCAGGCGGCCAGCAGCGCGGCCACCGCGATCAGCGGCAGGTAGGCGGCGATGACGTACGACGGATGGGTGTCGCCCGCTCCGGCGATGACCAGCAGGCCCACGAGCTGGACCACGGCGACGCCGAGGTTGCCGCCGCCCGCGTTGACGCCGAGGGCCCAGCCCTGGTGACGCTGCGGGAAGAAGTTCGTGATGTTGGTCATGGACGAGGCGAAGTTGCCGCCGCCCGCTCCGGCGGTGGCCCCGACGAGGAGGAACACCCACAGCGGTGTGCCGGGCCGCTGGACCACGTACAGGGCGAGCCCGGCGGGTACGAACAGCGCCAGTGAGGCGAACACGGTCCAGTCACGGCCGCCGAAGCGGGTCACCGCGTAGCTGTAGGGCAGCCGCAGGACCGCCCCGACCAGCGTCGGCACCGCGACCAGGAGGAACTTCTCTCCGGCGGTGAAGGAGAAACCGATGTCGGGGGAGAGGAACAGGACGAGGACCGACCACATGGACCAGATCGAGAAGCCCAGGTGCTCGGAGAAGACGGACAGGAGGAGGTTGCGCCGGGCGATCCGCGCGTTCCCGCGCTCCCAGGCGTCCTCGTCCTCGGGGTCCCAGTCCTTGATCCAGCGGGCGGAACGGCTCTTCATCCGCGCAGCCCCCGGTCCACCAGTTCGCCCGCCGCGCCCGTGTAGTTCGCGGGATCGCACAGTCCGGCCAGGTCCTGTGCGGTCAGCCCCGCCGCGCGGAGTTCGGCCCCGGAGAGTTCCGTCAGCACCTCGGCGAGCTGCCGTCCGGTGAGTTCGGCGGTCTTCGAGGCTTCGGAAAGCAGTTGCCTGGCCTTGGCCTTGCCCAGGTGGGGCGCCAGCACCGCGACGACCCGCTCGGAGACGATGCGGCTGCCGGTGAGGGCGAGGTTGGCGCGCATCCGATCCGGGTTCACCCGCAGGCCCTCCGTGAGTTCCACGGCGGTGTGGGCGGCTCCGCCCACCAGCCGCAGGCATTCGCGCAGCAGCAGCCACTCCGCGTGCCAGGCTCCGGCGGACCGCTCGTCCTCCGACAGCATGCACTGGGTCAGAGCAGCCGCCATCACCGGGACCTGGAGGGCGGTCGTGCGCAGCAGTGTGGTGAGGACCGGATTGCGTTTGTGCGGCATGGCCGAGGAGCCGCCGCGCCCCTCCGGACCGGGTTCGGCGACCTCGGCGACCTCGGTCCGGGCGAGGGACTGCACGTCGAGGGCGATCTTGCCGAGGGCGCCGGCGGCGAAGGCGAGCGCGGCGGCGAGGTCGGCGATCGGGGTGCGCAGCGTGTGCCACGGGAGTTCGGGCCGGGCGAGGCCGGTCTCGGTGGCGAAGGCGTCCACCAGGCGGTCCAGATAGGTGCCGTGGCCGGTGCCGTCGGAGCCGTGGTCCGGGGCCGAGCCGGCCGGGGCGCCCTCGGCGCCGTCCACGCGGGCGTACTCCAGGTAGCCGGCGAGGGTCCCCGCCGCGCCGCCGAGCGCCACCGGCAGGGTGACCCTGCCGAGCCGTTCGTCCGCGTCGAGCAGCAGCCGCCGCCAGCCCGCCGCCTTGAGGCCGAAGGTCGTGGGGACCGCGTGCAGGGCGAGCGTGCGCCCGGCCATGGCGGTGTCGCGGTGGGTGGCGGCCAGCCCGGCCAGCGCCTTCGCGGCCCGGACCAGGTCGCCCCGCACCAGCCGCGACGCGCGGTCGGCCACCAGCATCGCCCCGGTGTCGAAGACGTCCTGGCTCGTGGAGCCGCGATGGACGTACTCCGCCGCCGCCGGGTCCTCGGCGGCGACCAGCTCGGTGAGGGCGCGGACGAGCCCGACGACGGGGTTGGCGGTCTCGCGTGAGGCGAGCGCCAGGGCCCGGGCGTCGACGCGCTCGGCGCGGGCGCACGCGGTGATGGTCCGGGCCGCGCTCCGGGGGAGGCGGCCGAGCCGGGCCTGCGCCCGGGCGAGCGCGGCCTCCGCGTCCAGCATGGCCTGGAGCCAGGCCAGATCGCAGACGGCCTCCTCCACGGGGGTGCCGGCCCGCACCGGGGACAGCAGTCCCACGTCCGACAGAACTCCGGCCCCGACGGGGCCGGCGGGCACGAAGGCGTTCACACGATCACGCCCGTGAGGTCGGCCTCGGACTGCTGGGGCCGGACGGCCAGGGGCACGTGCGCCACCGGGGGAAGACTCAGCACCGCGCGGGCGATGGCGTCGGAGTCGCCGAGCGTCACCGAGTCGACCCCGGGGCGGATACCGGCGGCCGTGACCCAGTGCACCGACTCGGTGGGGACGCCGTAGGCGAACCGGCGGGGGTGGGCCCGGCCTCGGGCGTCCAGCAGGTGGTTGGGGCGTTCCGTGACGGCGAGCCCGCCGCTCTCGTAGAAGGTCCCGCAGGCCCCGGCGATGCGGTAGGGCTGGGCCTGCTCGGTCTCCAGGAGGTGCCGCAGGAGCGGGTCGGCGGTGCGCCGCAGATCGGGCTCGGGCAGCCGGGCCTCGATGAGAGCCGTGGCGCGGACCGCCGGGCCGGGCACGAGGTCGGAGGAGGCCAGGAACGCCGGACCGGAAGGGTCCATCCGGACGACGGTGCCGGGACCGGTCACCTCCAGGACACCCGCCTCGATCAGCGCGATCATCTCCTCGATCCGCGACAGCGGCGGACCGATGGACAGGAACGCGTTGAGCGGGGTGTACCAGCCCTCCAGGTCGTCCCGGTGGGAGTTGCCCTCCAGACCGCCGTGGTCCACCGCAAGCCGGATCTCGTTGCGCAGGTCGCGCAGGACGTCCAGGGCGGCCTTCAGGGGACCGTTGACGTTTCCCTGCCGGGCCGCCGCCACGTCCCGTGCCAGGTGGTCCAGCAGCCAGGACCGGAAGTCGTCGCGGTCGGCGAAACTCCGTCCCCGGTGGGGGAGGGCGATCTGTTCCCAGTCCCAGCGGTCGGCGGGCTCGATGCCGTACTCGTCCAGCAGCGGGGAGGCGTCGTCGTTCACGGGCAGCGCGAGATGGCGTTCGACGAACCGCTCGCGCTCCGCCTCCCTGCCGCGGGCCGCCAGGAGCGTGCCGTAGTAGACGCTCTCCACCTCACGGCAGATCACCGGCCACAGGTCGGTTCCGAAGTGCACCCGCTCACCGTCGAGGGAACGGGCCCGCAGCGAGGCGATGAACTCGGGGGTCAGCAGCCGCGGGTAGTACCGGCCGGAGGCGCCCTTCTCGTTGTCGCCCCGGGCGTGGTAGGGCACGCCCCGGCGGGAGAAGGCGTACATCCGCGGTTCCTCGCCCGAGGGGCGGTACGTCAGCTTCCCCTCGTCGCCGCGCTCGAAGGTGCCGCCGCGGCCGGCGGAGAGCAGCGCCATGTGGTCGAAGAAGTTGAGACCGAGCCCGCGCAGCAGCACGGTCTGCCCGGGGCCGATGACGCCGAGATCCAGGTCCGCCGGGTTGGCCGGAGTGATGTAGGTGAGGTAGTGGATACGGGCCAGGCTGGCGGTACGCGCCTCCCGGGCGGTGAGCCGGGTGGGTACGTGGCCCTGGGCCAGCACGATCGCGTCGAGTTCGTTGAGCCGGGTGCCGTCCTCCAGCCGGACGCCCTGGGGGCCGCCGGTGACGCCCTGGGTGTCGGCGATCGCGACCGCCCGGCTCCGGTGCTCCCGGACGGTGACGTGGCCGGGCGCGCGGGCCACCACGCGCTGGAAGGAGTCGTGCAGGTAGCGGCCGTAGAACGCGCGGGTGGGGTAGGTGTCCAGGCCGGTCCGCCCGGCCTCGGCCAGCGTCTCGGCGTCGTACGCCTCGTGCTCCTCGCGCAGCGCCATGGCCCACTCGTACAGGCTCGGTCCGTGTTCCACCGGGCCGTCGATGCGCACGCTGTCGTCGGTGTAGACGGTGATCTGCGACGCGACGGTGTTCATCAGCAGGTGGCGGGACTGCTCGGAGCGCCAGACGGTGCCGGCGCCGGGGGCGGACGGGTCCACCACATGGATGGTGACCGCCTTGTGCGAGGGACGGACGCGCTCGTTGGCGCAGATCCTCTCCACGACCGACAGCCCTCGTGGCCCGGCGCCGATCACGCAGATCTCCAGCTGACCGCCGCTCATGCCCGTGTGTCCTCACCGGTGCCGTCGACGGTCGTCCGCGCGTCGCCCGCGGTCAGCAGCCGGGCCAGCTCCAGACGCTTGATCTTGGTCGTGGCGGTCTGCGGAAGGTCTTCCAGCCGCCACTGCACGGGTTCCGCGAGGGGCGGCAGATCCACGACGGCCCGCTTCCAGACGAGCGGGTCGAGCGGCGTGTCGTCCCGGGTGCACACCACGGGTACGGGGCGGCCGTCGGGGCCCGGGATGATGATGACCTCGATCAGGTCCGGCACCCGGGCGAAGAGCTTGTCCTCGATCTCCAGGGTCGAGTCGACGCCCGGGATCTCGTCGACCTCCCGGTCGAGCAGGTGCAGACAGCCCCACCTGGTGCGGTAGCCGAGGTCGCCCATCCGCCACCAGCCGTCGTTGACCTGCTTCTTCCAGCGGGCGTGCTCGTCGAGGTACGTGACGATCCGTCCGTCGCTGCGCACCTCGATGTAGCCCGGTGAGGACTTGGTGGGGGGATTGCCGTCCCGGCTGACCACGCGGACGTCCGTCATCCCGTAGAAGGGCGAGCCGACGCAACGGCCGTCGGCCTCCGCGCCGCGCTTGACCGAGTACGTGCGTCCCGCGATCGGGCCGACCTCGCTCTGGCCGTACATCTGGCAGAAGACCGGCGACTTGCGGGCCGACGCGCCCAGCATGCGGTGCACGGTCCTCGGGTGGATGGCGTCGAAGGTGGAGCTGAAGCACTTGACGTTGGCGAGGGGCCGGCGCGCGTCGTTCGCGAGCACCTCCCACCGCAGGAAGGTGTTGGGGTGCGCCTCGATCAGACCGGGAGGCACCTGCGCGAACAGGGCGGCCACGGCCTCCGGCTCGTCCTCCTTGAGGACGATCAGCGGGTGTCCCTGGAGGATGGCGATGGGCATCGCGGTGAACATCCGCGAGTGCACGAACGACACGTGCACCGCGACGGGTTCACGCCTGCTGATCGCCAGGGCGACCGTCGCCTGGGGGCGGTAGCGGGCCTGGAACGTGTGCCCGGTGTGCACGGCGAGCTTCGGCGTCCCGGTGGTCCCGGAGGTGTGGGTGATCAGCGTCGGATGGTCGGGCGCCATGGTCACCGGCGGCACCCGGCCCGTCCCCTCGAAGTCGGCGAGAGGGGTGGCGTCGGGGTGCTCGCCCGAAGCCAGCAGGACCCGCTCCGAGAGCCCGAAGACCTCGGCGGGGAGATCCTTGTCGAGCTTGGCCCGGTCCGTGATGAGGTAGGGCTGGTCCACCCGCCGCAGCAGCTCGGCCACGGTGGCGCCGTCCAGTTTCGACGAGAGCAGCACCGGCACCGCGCCGATCCGCACCACGGAGCAGGCGAGCAGCGTGATGTCGAACCCGTCGCTCTTGTGGATGACCACCCGCTTGCCCGGACGGACCCGCGCCGCCCACAGCCGGGAGGCGAAGTCGTCGATCAGATCCGCCACCTCGGTCAGCGTGGCCCGGCGCCCGAACCCCGGTGCGATGTCCAGATCATGGTCGAGTATCACGAGACTCGCGGGATTCCTGGCCGCCGCCCTTTCGAACAGCGTGCCCAGCCGAATTCCCTTGTTCCCTACGCGTTGCAGAAACATGTGCCACCTCTCACACCGCTGTCGAATGTCAGTCTCAGTGCGTTTCCACGACGTCCTTGATGCGCTTGAGCGTCGCGTCGAGGTCGGATTCCAGCTTGGCCGTCCATTCCCCGACGAATTTCTCACGTTCCGTTTCGTCGAGGTCCGCGGTGATCTTGTGGATTCCGGCGGTCGCCTTTCCCATGCGGAAGTGGTGGACGAGACGCGAGCCGCCGTCAGCGGGTTCGACGTCGAAACCCCACACGGACTCCTGGTCCTCGTTGGCGTGGGAGAGCATCATCCAGCGGAAGGTGCGCCCGGGTTCGGCCGCGGTCACGCGGGCCTCGGTGTACCAGGTCCCGCGGACCAGAGGGGCCCAGGCCACGACGTCCTCGCTGCGCAGGTTCTCCCCGCGGAACACCGAGCCGACCGCGCCGGGTGCACCCGAAATCCATTCCCCGCCCCGGCACTCGGGGCTCCATTCGGCGCTGCGCGGCAGGTCGCTGACCACCGCGTAGACTTCTTCCGGAGTGGCCGCCACCCGAATATCGGCGCGCAGCTCGAAAAGCGGGGAGAGATCGATGATTGATTTACTCATGACGAAAATTCTGCGGTTCCCCGCCGAGGCCGGTCAAGGAATGGGTTCAGGGTCCGTCAGGTCGCGTGCGGCGCTTCGACTTCCGGTGTCACCCGCAAGATGATTTTCCCGCGCACTTCTCCGGATTCGAGCATGCGGTGTGCCCGCGCGGCCTCCGCGAGCGGCAGCGGAACCGTGGCCGGCGGACGCAGTGAGCCGTCCGCGAGCAGACGGTTGACGGCGGTCGCCGCCTCGGCGAGTTCGGTGGTGGTGGCCTGGGAGATGGCGAACCCGACGACCGAGCAGTCCTTGAGGTAGAGCGGCCCGGCGGGCAGCACGGGCCGGGTCCGCATGCCGGCGAGCACGACGATCCGCCCCCGCCGCGCGAGCAGGTCCAGCGCGGTCTCCAGGTCGTTGGCGGCCGAGGCGTCGAGGAACAGGTCTACGCCCGCGGGGCACGCCTTCCGCAGCCGCCCCGGCACATCGGGGTCCCGGTAGTCGACGACCTCCGCCGCGCCCAGCGCCCGGCAGCGGTCGGCGTCACGGGGGTGCGCGGTGACGACGACCCGGGCGCCGGCCCGGGACGCCATCAGCGTGAGGGCGCTGCCGACGTTCCCTCCGCCGCCCAGCACGACCACGGTCTCGCCGGCCCGCAGCCGGCCGTGGGTGAACAGGGCCAGGTGGGCGGTGGCGGCCGGGTGGGCGACGGCGACCACGGCCTCGGGGTCGACACCCGGGGGCAGGTGGTAGAGCCGGTCCGCCGGTACCACCACCTGTTCGGCCGCGGCGCCGGAACGCCCCGCGTGTCCCATGCTGTTGCACCAGACCCGGTCGCCGACGGCGAACCCGGTCGCTCCCGGCGAGGTCTCGGCCACCGTGCCCACCAGGTCACGGCCGATGACGAACGGCCAGGGGACCGGGGTGCGCCAGGCGCCGGAGCGGACGAACGTGTCGACGTGGTTCACGGCGGCGGCCTCGACCCTCACCAGGACGTCGCTCGGTCCCGGCCGTGGCGCGGGCAGCTCGTCGTGACGGATCACATCGGGGGCACCGAATTCTTCGATATAGGCAGCGAGCATGGCCACGGATTCTGGCAACGCCCCGTCCGGTCCGTCTGCCCCCGGCGCCCGAATGTGTCAGGTCCACGGGCCGATGAACCGTACCCTGAAATCATGGACATGACCTTCACTGACATCGTGCCCATGGACGCCCGGATGGACGCGGACGTCGCCCCGCTCATCCGCGTCCTGCGTCCCGCCCTCACCGCGGAGGGATTCCGGGAGTTCGTGACCGAGGCCCACGGCCAGGGCCTGGTCGTCACCGCCGCGTACGACCCCGACGGAGCGTGTCTCGCCGTCGTCACGCACCGGGTGCTGGCGACCAGCCGGGGGCGCGTGCTGTTCGTGGACGACCTGGTCACCGCCCCGGCGGCGCGGGGCCGGGGCATCGGCGGGCGGCTGCTGGCGGAGGTGGTGCGGCGCGGCGGCGAGCAGGCGTGCGTCCGTCTCGAACTGGACTCGGGGACCGCCAACCACGGCGCCCACCGCTTCTACGAGGCCGGCGGCATGGACGTGGCGGCCCTGCACTTCGCCCGCGACCTGCCGGCCGCACCCGCGCCGCACGGCTGACCGCCGGCCTCCCCGGCCCGCCGCCGCTCAGCCGCTCAGCACGGCCACCGCGTGCGCCGCCGAGGCCATCGTGATGTGCCGGTGCCAGCCGCTGTAGGAACGTCCCGCGTAGTCGCGCAGTCCGACGCGGTCGCCGACGGAGGCGAGGGCCTGGTCCACCTGGTGCCGCAGGCAGGTCAGCTGCACCAGTTCGGAGGGCGAGGCGTGAAGCATGTTCGTCAGCCACAGTTCGCCGGGCCACGGCCTGCCCCGCTGCCCCGTACTGAGCAGCAGCAGGTTCTGCGAGCGCGGGGCCAGGTGCCCCGGCAGCCGCACCCTCGCCACCGCCACCGCGCTGGGCGCCCTGTCCGCGGTCGTCGGCCGGTCCCGCCAGACGACCGGGCGGCGCAAGTCCTTCACGTGACGCATGATGTGA
The DNA here is from genome assembly GCF_040610055.1 of Streptomyces sp. NPDC004539. Classification (NCBI taxonomy): domain Bacteria; kingdom Bacillati; phylum Actinomycetota; class Actinomycetes; order Kitasatosporales; family Streptomycetaceae; genus Streptomyces; species Streptomyces sp. NPDC004539. Next base: position 91,092 of record NZ_JBEXLS010000031.1, read on the forward strand.
TGGGCCGGCAGCGTTTCCCTGTGTCCGGCGGGGGAAGCCTGGTCGGTGAGCTTGAGGGGAAAGGTACTGCCGACCTTCACCAGCAAGGGCGCACGGGTGTCACGGAAAGCGGACCGGACCGTCGCGACATCACTGTCCGAGAAATCCAGTACCGTCGGCCGCGTGGGAACACCCCACTCCTGCATGGCCCCGAAGACGTGCGCCATGCATTCCCCGAGAGATTCGGGACGCCTGTCATCAGGAATCATGGCCCGGCTGCGACGGCTCCTGTCGGTCAGCCACGCGGCAGGTAAATGCAGCCGCCAATTGACCGGGTAGCAGAAATTCTCCGATATCGCCCACACCCCGACGGCCTGTTGAGCGTTGAGCACCTGTCCCAGCTTGGGGTAGAACTTCCGGTCGACGCCGACGGAGTACTCGCCGGCCTTCGGTATGACCATGGGCTGGGCGACCCACGCCCGAGGGGGTGCCACGCGGGCCAGATGGCGGGAGAGAGCCTGGCGGATGGTGTTCCAGTCCCAGGTGGACTCGGAGATGAAGTGATGCAGGCTCTGCTCCGTGGTGGCTCCGCCGACATGCGCCGCGATGTTTCTCACGGACTTCCGCCCCTGTGCCCCGAGAAGGCCCTTCAGGTACGTCATCCCCTTATGACGCTGGTCGCTTCGAGCCAGTGAGGCGAAGAGGATCGAACCGATCTCATCCAGCATCACATCCGGCGATTTGATGGAGCCTCCGACATCGTTGAAACGTCGGATGAACTCCAGGTCTGCCACGGTCCCATTGCCCATCGCACACTCATTCCATCGGCGTCCCTACGGCGCATCCCACGATGCAGTCGGCCAGATCCGATGCATAGGTGCGCCGAGCACCGTCTTGTGAAGCCAGGAGGTGGCTCAGGAGACAGTGCGGTCGTCGGTCTTCGGGTTACTCGGGAAAATCGGCAGGCTTCCGTGAACGGAAAGGAAACGCGGATCGCATCGCCCGTACGCGCGTGATTTCGTCAAGAATGCGTGCCGGGTTGGCTGGAAAGTCCGCGAGGCGGAGCGTGTCGGTTGCCGGTGGAATATGCGTACGGACCGGTGACTACGCCCGCCGGATCGGCCCCAGCGCTTCCAGGACGGTGTCCACGACCTCTTCCGGGGTGCGCCGGCCGGTGTCCACCACGACCCGGGCCACCTCGGTGTACAGCGGGCGGCGAGCTCGCATGAGGGCGTGCCACCGGTGCCGGGGCGCGGTCGCGAGGAGCGGGCGGGAGTCGTCCGAGCGGAGCCGCTCCATGGCGGTGTCGACGTCGACGTCGAGGAACACGACGGGCAGGCCGGCCAGCAGCGCGCGGGTGCCGGTGTCGAGCACCGCGCCGCCGCCCAGCGCCAGGACGCCGTCGTGCCCGGCGACGGCGCGGGCCACCGCCTCCCGCTCCACGGCCCGGAAGTACGCCTCTCCCTCGTCGGCGAAGATCTCCGCGATCGACCGGCCCTCGGCGGCCACGACCTCGGTGTCCGTGTCACGGCAGCCCACTCCGAGCCGGCGCGCCAGGAGCGCGGCGACGGTCGATTTACCCACGCCCATCGGGCCGACCAGGACGACCTGGGGGCCGGGGCCGCTCATCGGACGCGGCGGCCGGGAACGACGGCCACATCGCACCGGGTCCCGGCCACGCCGTCACCGGGACCGGCGAGTTCGGCCGGGGTCACGGGGACGGCCGGCGGGCACTCCGGCTTCGGCGGATCGGCGTCGCCCGCCATGACCCTCACCTGTGAACCCGGGGGCGATCCGTGCCGCACCCCGTCGAGGAAGAGGAAGGTGACCCCGTGGCCCCCGAAGCGCGTCCGCGCGCGGCCGGACCGCCGGACCAGTTCGCGCGCGGCCGTCCCGGTGGTCACCGGAGCCCCAGCCGGCAGCCCCTCCAGCAACCCCTCCGGCAATCCTCCCGGCGCCGCTCCGGGCACGGGCCCGTACACCCCTCCCGCGCCCGGTCGGCGCGACCCGCCGACCACCCCTTCCTCGGCTCACGTGCGCCCGCGGGGTTCCGGCGCCCTGTCGTCCAGGAACGCCCGGATCTCCCGCTCGTCCCGCTCGTCCAGCCGCAGCGCGAAGATCCCGCGCAACGCGTCCACGGTCTCCCCGGGGGACAGCTCCACCGACTCCGTGAGACCGCCGGGACGATCGGTGGTCAGGACGGTGTCCCGCAGCCGGTACCGGGCCGCCTCGCCGCCGCGCTGTGCGACGAGGCGGCCGACGAACGGTGAGCCGGGACGGGTCGAGCTGATGTAGTGAGCGGCCCGGAAGTCCGCCTCGTACTGGGGCTCGGGACGGAAGGCGTACAGGTCGAACCAGCCCTCACCCGATGCCATCCGCAGCACCCAGTGGCCGTCGTCCCGGGCCAGCCGCCAGCGCCAGCCGGCGATCTCCGACTCGGCGTCCTCCCGCAGCGGGACGGGCTCGATCAGCCCCGCGTAGCCGTAGCCGGGGTCGGCCAGCCACACCGTGCCGGGCTCGTCCCGCGCGCGCACCAGCAGGGAGGTGTGGGAGCGGAAGCGGCGTTCGGCGCTGCCCTCCCTGATCCGGGAGAGCATCCGGGTGACCGCGAACCCGAAGCGGTCCAGCGCGGCGGCGAACAGGAGATTGGTCTCGTAGCAGTAGCCGCCGCGGCCGGAACGCACCATCTTGTCCTGCACGTCGGCGATGCGCAGGGACACCGGCCGCCCGAGCGCGATGTCCACGTTCTCGAAGGCGAAGGTGGACATGTGGGCGCGGTGCAGCAGCCGCAGCGCCTTGGCCGAGGGTTCGACGGGCCCCTCGTACCCGCATCTGCGGCAGTACGCTTCGAGGTCCAGGTGGTCGCTCTCCCACTCCGGTGACCGGTCGACCCGGTCCGGCAGCCCGGTGAGATCCATGACGTCCTCCTTGGGGAAGAGGGGCTAGATCTCGACGCGTACGTCGTACGTCCGGACCCAGGTGTCGAACTCGACGAGCCGTTCCATGACCGCCCGTGTCCCCCACAGGCCGCCGAGTCCGGCGTAGCTCTCGACGGGCCTGTCGAGCAGCCGCCGGATTCCCGCCACGGGCACCAGGGCGAGGACCGGGGACGTGGGGTGCAGCAGGTCGGCGACCTTGGCGCGCAGGGCACGGACGTACTCGATGTCCTGGGTGGAGGGGTAGGGGCTCTTCTTGCGTTCGAGGACGGACTGCGGTAGGACGTCGGCCGCGGCGGCGCGCAGCAGGCTCTTCTCCCGGCCGTCGAAGTTCTTCATCTCCCAGGGCACGTTGAAGACGTAGTCGACGAGCCGGTGGTCGGTGAACGGGACGCGCACCTCCAGGCTCGCCGCCATGCTGATGCGGTCCTTGCGGTCCAGCAGGAAGTTCTCCCAGCGGCTGATGTTGAGGTAGCTCAGCTCGCGCATCCGGCTCTCCCGCGCGGATTCGCCCGGCAGCCTCGGCACCTCGGCCAGCGCCTCCGCGTACCGCTCCTTGACGTACTCCTCCAGATCGAGCCGGTCCCACAGGCCGATGTCCTTCATCGTCTGGAGGCCGCCCAGCCGGCGCCAGGCGTCGTGCCAGGGGAACGTGTCCCCGTTGACGGCCTCCTCATCGAAGAACCAGTTGTAGCCGCCGAACAGTTCGTCCGCCGTCTCCCCGGACAGGGCGACGGTGACGCGCTCCTTGAGCGCCGTGCACAGGTGCAGCAGCGAGTGCTCCATGTCGCCCGTGGAGATGGGCAGGTCCTGGCAGCGCAGCACGCGGGAGCGGATGTCCTCGTCGAGGACGTCGGCGCTCTCCAGTTCCACGACGACGTGCTCGGCCCCGCAGTGCTCGGCCACCTCGACCGCGTACGGGGTGTCGGGGTCCATCCAGATCCCGTTGCCCTCGAACTCCCGGTTCTTGAAGTCCACGGAGAACGCGGCGAGCGGTTCCGATTTGCCCTGCTCGCGCAGTGCCTTGGCGGCGAAGGCGGTGATGGCGCTGGAGTCGAGGCCGCCCGACAGCAGGGTGCCCACGCGCACGTCGGCGATCAGCTGCCGGCGCACGATGTCCTCCAGCAGCTCGCGGACCCGCGAGACGGTGGTGGCGAGGTCGTCGTCGTGAGGGTGGGCCTCCAACTGCCAGTAGGTGCGCACGGTACGGCCGGACCGCCCGAACCGGACGACGGTGCCGGGGACGACCTCGTGCATGCCCTTGAAGATCGCGTGCCCCGGGGTGTTGATGATGGCGAAGATCTCCGCCAGGCCCTCGCGGTCGACCACCGCCTCCACGTCCGGGTGTTCCAGGACGGCCTTGGCCTCGGAGCCGAACAGCACCCCGCCGACGAGCGGGTAGTAGAAGAGCGGTTTCACGCCCATCCGGTCGCGGACGAGCAGCAGTTCCTCGCTCCTCGGGTCCCAGACGGCCATCGCGTACATGCCGTTGAGCCGCTCCGCGAACTCCTCGCCCCACTCCAGGTAGGCGTGCAGCACCACCTCGGTGTCGCTCGTGGTGCGGAACTCGTGTCCCAGGGAGGCCAGTTCCTCCTTGAGTTCGAGGAAGTTGTAGACCTCTCCGGTGTACGCGATGACCGGCAGGCCGTCGTGGGGGCCGGTGACGTGCATCGGCTGCCGTCCGCCCTCCAGGTCGATGATCGACAGACGAACGTGGCCGAGCACCGCGTGGGGGGAGGCCCACGTACCCTCGTCGTCTGGGCCCCGGCACGCCATGGTGGCCGTCATGTCGGTCACCGTGCTCCGCTGGCCCGTCAGATCGCGGTCGTGGTCGACCCATCCGGCAAGTCCGCACATGGCTGTCCCGTTTCCTTTCCTCGGTTTCCTTCATGTCGGGGCACGGGCAGGTCACCGCCGGGGCGGGTGACCGATCCGGTCCCAGTACCGCAGCTGACGCTGCTTGCCGGGCTCTCCCGGCACCGCCACGTCCTCGCCGCCGACGACCATGACGTTCGGCTGGTCGGGGGTGAACGTCTTCCAGGCAGGCGCGTGCGCGCTGTTCGGTTCCTCGCCCCGGGCGAACGAGGCGATCAGGTCGATGAGCGTGTCCGAGACCCGCCTCTCCAGCGGGCCGTCGCCGTAGGCCGGCGCGTTGCGGCTCAGGGCGTGGGAGCCGAACAGGAACTTCGACGTGGCCTCGTGGGGGGTGCCCGAGTGCGGCGGACGCAGCGGATGCGCGAACTCCGCGACGTACAGGGGGGAGTGGCCGTGCCGCGCGTGGCGCCGCGCCTGGTGCAGGATCTGGTGGCGGAACAGGCCGTCGCCCCAGATCTCGGTCCACAGCGCGACCGGGTCCCCGGGCAGCCCTTCCGCCGCCGTGGCCTCCCGGTAGTGGGCGAGACAGTCCTCGACCATTTCGGCCGTGACATCGGTACGGCACTTGCGCAGCACCGACGCCACGGCGGCGCGCAGTCCCGTCTCGTCCTCGGGGAGGGGACCGTCCCACGGGTAGCCGGGGCCGGTGGTGAAGAACGTCCCCTCGGTACGGCAGTAGAGGACCAGCAGGGGGATGCGCGGGGTCGGCAGATCGTGGTCGAAGCCGCGCATCCACTGGCCGTCCGGGACCGGGCCGCGGTACTCGTGCCAGCCCTGGAACGGACGGGCCGCCGGGTCGCCGGAGAACAGCGCCTCCCAGGCGTCCTTGAGGTCGGTGCCGGGGACGCCGCGCAGCTCTCCCACCGTACGGCCGAACTGCTTGGCGAGCGTCCGGTAGACGCTCCGCGACTGGGCCGGGGTGGTCGAACTGGCCGGGTTCCAGACGTGCTTGGTGCTGATCGGCACCGCCCGCCGCACGACCGAACGCAACTCGGGGAGCAGACTCAGCTGCCAGGTGCTGGAGCCCCCGGCCGAGGTGCCCGCCAGCGTGATGTTCTCCGGGTCGCCGCCGAAGGCCCGGGCGTTGGCCTGTACCCAGCGCAGCAGCGCGGCCTGGTCCTGGAGGCCCCAGTTGCCGAACGACCCGGTGCGGGTGTCGGTCAGGTCCTCGTGCAGACCCCAGCCGAGCAGCCCCAGCCTGTAGTTGAACGTCACCACGACCATGTCGCCGCGCACGGCCGGGCGGGCGCCGTCGTAGTCCTCCTCGCTGCCGGCGCCGATCATCCAGCCGCCGCCGTGGATGTAGACGAGCACCGGCCTGCGGCCCTGGACGTCCGGCGTCCAGACGTTCGCGTACAGACAGTCCTCGGAGCTGTCGGGCAGGTAGTCGGTCTGCAAGGCGGGGGCGCCGAACCGGGTGGCGTCCCTGATACCCGACCACGGCTGCGGCGGGACGGGCGACGCGAAGCGCAGCCGGCCGACGGGCGGCGCCGCGTAGGGAACCCCGCGGAAGACCGTCACGCCGTCGAGCCGTTCCCCGGCGACGCGGCCCGCCGTGGTGCGGACGATCACGGTGCCGTTCCGTCCGGCACCGCGCGATGGTGGTCCGGCTCCGGGGGCGGGGCGGGGCAGTTGGTCACGGCTGACTCCATGGGGTGGGGAGCGGCCGGCAGCCGCTGGGAGCGGGGACCCATCGTGCGCCGCGGCACCCACCCGTGCCCAACGCCGCCCACCGAGTCCATCAGGTCCGCACCACCGGACCTGATGGAGTGACCCGCACCTGACGAACTGCCCGTTCTCGCGTTGGCAGCCACCGCGGCGGCATCCACAATCGGCAGCCAGCGACGGATCTCCCGACGGGCCGGGACGTCGCGCGGACCGGCCGTCCCAGCTCCCACGGACGAAGCGTGAGCGGAGAGGGGACGGCACGGCGCTCCCGCCCCGCGTGCCGCAGGACGGCGGTGCCGCGGGTCGTCGTATCCCCCTCAGAACCACTGTTCCAGCCGCGTGGGCCAGGCGGTCGCCCGCTCCCCTCCTGGACCAGTGCGCGGTCGACGAAGACTACGGAAGTCGTGGAGGACTGTATGGACACTGCCGTACGCGAGGTCCGCGGTAAACCCGCTCTCCAGCAACCCCGGTGGCCGGACGACGGCCGCGTCACCAAGATCAGCGAGGAGCTCACCCGCCGCACCCCGCTGGTCGATCCGGCCGAGATCCGCACGCTGCGGGGGCTGCTCGCCTCGGTGGCGCGCGGATCGGCGCGGGTGGTGCAGGCCGGTGACTGCGCCGAGGACCCGCTGGAGTCGACCGTCGGCTACGTGGCGCGCAAGGCGGGCGTGCTCGACCTGCTCGCCGGAGCGATGAAGATGGTCTCGCACAGGCCGGTCGTCCGCATCGGCCGGATCGCGGGGCAGTTCGCCAAACCCCGTTCGCAGCCGTTCGAGACGGTCGCGGGGCGTGAACTGCCCGTCTTCCGGGGGCACATGGTCAACAGCGCCGAGCCCTCACCCGAGGGCCGCGTGCCCGACCCGGACCGCCTGCTCCAGTGCTACGACGCCGCCGCGGAGATCCTCGCCCACCTGCGCGCACTGCGCGGCGCCGGGACGGACGGGGCGGTCGTCGAGCAGCCCGTGTGGAGCAGCCACGAAGCCCTGCTGCTGGACTACGAACTCGCCATGCTCCGCGAGGACGACCACGGACTGTGGCTCACCTCGACCCACCTGCCGTGGATCGGGGAACGCACCCGCGCCCTGGACGGCGCGCACGTGGAACTGTTCACGAGGATCGCCAACCCCGTGGCCTGCAAGGTGGGCCCGTCCATGACCGCCGACGGGATCACCGCCCTGTGCGAGCGGCTCGACCCGGACCGGGTGCCGGGCCGGCTCACCCTGATCGCGCGGATGGGAGCCGACGCGGTGGAGGATCTGCTGCCGCCGCTCGTCGACGCGGTCCGCACGGCCGGCCACCCGGTCATCTGGCTGACCGACCCCATGCACGCCAACACCGTGACCACGCCCGACGGCCTCAAGACACGCTACGTGGAGGCGATCGAGCGCGAGGTACGCGGCTTCCTCAGGGCCGCGCGCGCGGCCGGCGGGGTCACCGGCGGCGTCCACCTCGAAACCACCCCGGAGTACGTCACGGAGTGCGTGCGCAACGAGACCCACGCCTCCCACGTGGGGGAGAAGTACCTGAGCCACTGCGACCCCCGGCTGACCGCTTCCCAGGCCATCTCCGTCATCGCCTCCTGGCATGACTGACCAGGCCACCGCACGTGCACGCACCGAGATCACCGAAGGAGTGTCGAGGCATATGCGTTCATCGATCGCGCTGGTCACCGGAGCGGCGGGCGGAATAGGGGCCGAGGTGGCCCGGCTGCTGGCCGAGCGGGGGACCCCGGTGGCCGCCGTCGACCGGGACGAGGACCGGCTGGCGGCGACCGTGGCCGCGCTCGCCGCCGCCGGGCTCCCGGTGCGCGCCTTCGCGGCGGACGTCGCCGACAGCAAGTCCGTCGACGACGTGGTGGCCGCCGTGGAGGACGGGTTCGGCCCCGTGGACCAGCTCGTCAACGCCGCCGGGGTACTGCGGCTCGGCACCGTCATGGAGTTCGGGGACGAGGACTGGGCCGCCACCTTCGCCGTCAACGTCACCGGGGTGCTGCACATGTGCCGCGCCGTGGTGAACCGGATGATCCCCCGCGGACACGGGGCGATCGTGACCGTCAGCTCCAACGCCGCGGGCACCCCCCGTGCCGAGATGGCGGCCTACGCGGCGTCGAAGGCGGCGGCCACCCAGTTCACCAAGTCCCTCGGGCTGGAGGTCGCCGCGCACGGCATCCGCTGCAACCTGGTGGCACCCGGCTCCACGGACACCCCCATGCTGCGCTCCATGTGGGCGGACGAGGACGCCGAACGCCGCACCCTCGACGGCTCGCCCGACATCTACCGCGTGGGCATCCCCCTGCGGAAGATCGGCCGGCCGCTGGACGTGGCGCAAGCCGTGGCGTTCCTGCTCTCCGAGGACGCCTCCCACATCACCCTGCACGACCTCACCGTCGACGGAGGCGCCTCCCTGGGCGTCTGACGAGACGTCGGCGTCTCCCCGTGAACGGCCCACCCGTCACCCACATAAGGACGACCCGTGCCCGGCATCCCGCGCATCGACCCCTATCCGCTGCCCGAACGCGGAGACCTTCCCCCCAACACCGCCCCCTGGTCCCTCGACCCCCAGCGCGCCGTGCTGCTGGTCCACGACATGCAGCAGTACTTCCTGCGGCCCCTGCCCCCGGACCTGCGCGAACAGGTGGAGGCTCACACGGAACTCCTGCTCCGGTACGCCGAGGCCGCCCGAATCCCCGTCGCCTACAGCGCGCAGCCCGGCGGGATGACCGAGGAGGAACGGGGCCTGCTCCGCGACTTCTGGGGGCCGGGCATGCGCGTGGCCCCGGCCGACCGGGAGCCCCCCGCGCGGCTCGCCCCGCGCGCGGGGGACTGGCGGATCACCAAGTGGCGCTACAGCGCGTTCTTCCGCACCGACCTGCGTGAACGGATGCGCGTGCACGGCCGGGACCAGCTCGTGCTGTGCGGCGTCTACGCCCACATCGGGCTGCTGGCGACGGCGATCGACGCGTTCAGCCAGGACATCGAGACCTTCCTGGTGGCCGACGCGGTCGCGGACTTCTCCGAACGCGACCACCGGACGGCCGTGGACTACGCCGCGGCGCGCTGCGCCGTCGTCCTCACCACGAAAGAGGTGGTGGAGCGGTGACAACCGACCCGCTGAGCCTCGTCCTGGGCGACGACCCGCCGCCCTTCGCGCTGCTGTACCGCCCCGAGACCACGGGGCCGGACGCACTCGACGTGCTGGTCGGCGACATCCACGCCCACGCCCGGCTCGACGAACTGCCGCTCGCGGACACACCTTCCGGCGGCCCGCCGGGGGAGCACCACGACATGGTGGTCCTGGTGCCGTACCGGCAGATCACCGAGCGGGGCTTCACCGCGCCCGAGGACGGCACCCCCCTGCTCGCCATGAAGGTCACCGGCCGGCACCGCTATACCCTCCGGGAAGTGCTCGACCGGCTGCCGGACACCCCGCTCGCCCTCGGCGACGGCGCGTTCGACATCGACGACGACGCCTACGCCGAACTGGTCCGGACCGTCGTCTCCGAGGAGATCGGCACGGGAGAGGGGGCGAACTTCGTCCTCAAACGCTCCTACCGGGCCACGATCACGGACTACCGGCCGCACAGCGCGCTCACGCTCTTCCGCCGGCTGCTGGAACGGGAGTCCGGCGCGTACTGGACGTTCCTGATCCACCTGGGCGAGCGCACCCTCGTGGGGGCCAGCCCCGAGCGGCACATCAGCGTCCACGACGGGCGGGCCGTGATGAACCCCATCAGCGGGACGTACCGCTACCCGCCGGGTGGACCCACTGTGACCGGGCTGATGGAGTTCCTGGAGGACCCCAAGGAGATCGACGAGCTGTACATGGTGGTCGACGAGGAACTGAAGATGATGTCCCGCATCTGCCCGGACGGCGGACAGGTCACGGGCCCGTTCCTCAAGGAGATGGCCCGGCTCGCGCACACCGAGTACTTCATCGAGGGCCGTACGGACTGCGACCCCCGGACCGTCATCCGGGAGACGATGTTCGCCCCGACCGTCACCGGCAGCCCCCTGGAGAACGCCTGCCGCGTCATCGCCCGGCACGAGCCGGCCGGCCGCGGCTACTACAGCGGGCTCGTCGCCCTGCTGGGCCGGGACGCCGGGGGCGGTCACGCCCTGGACTCGTCGATCCTCATCCGCACCGCCGACATCGACGCCCGCGGGAACCTGGAGATCTCGGTGGGGGCGACCCTGGTACGGCACTCCGACCCGCTGTCCGAGGCGGCCGAGACCCGGGCCAAGGCCGCCGGTCTCATCGCGGCCTTCGACCCCCCGGAGCCGGTGGCCCTCGGGGCGCTGCCGCAGATCAGGGAGGCGCTGGCCGAACGCAACGCCCTCATGGCCGACTTCTGGCTCGCTCCCACCCATGAACGGGTCTGCCACGACCCGTTCCTGCGGGGGCGCACCGTGCTCGTGGTGGACGCGGAGGACACCTTCACCTCCATGATCGCCCAGCAGCTCACCTCGCTGGGGCTGGTCGTCACCGTGCGCCGCTTCGACGAGGTCCTCGATCCCGCCGCGTACGACATGACGGTCATGGGACCCGGCCCCGGTGACCCCGAGGACTCCGCGGACCCGAAGATCGCCCGCCTGGAACGGGTGGTCCGGCGACTGCTCGACGAGCGGCTGCCCTTCCTCGCCGTGTGCCTGAGCCACCAGGTGCTGAGCCGTGAGCTCGGTCTGCCCCTGAGGCGGCGGGAGACACCCAACCAGGGCGTCCAGCGGCACATCGGCCTCTTCGGGCGGCGGGAGACCGTGGGCTTCTACAACACCTTCGCGGCCGTCTGCGCGGAGGACAAGATCAATGTCCCCGGCGGCGGCATCGTGGAGGTGAGCAGGTCGTCCACGACCGATGAGGTGCACGCGCTGCGAGGGCCCCACTTCGCCTCCACGCAGTTCCACGCCGAGTCCGTGCTCACCCAGGACGGGACCAGGATCATCCGCACCCTGCTCGCCGAGGTGCTTCGCGGAACGGAGGTCTGAGCATGACCGACGCCGATACTCCGGTGCTGACCTTCTGGTCGGACATCGGCTGCCCCTGGGCGACGCTGGCCCTGCACACCCTGCACGAGGCGACGCGGCGGCTGTCGGCCCCGGTGCTCATCGACCACCGGGCCTTCCCCCTCGAACTGATCAACCGGGAACCCACGCCGAAGACCATCGTCGACGTCGAGGTGAGCGCCATCGCGGCACGCTGCCCCGAGGTCGGCTGGCGGCGCTGGTCGGCCCCGGAGTGGACGTACCCGTCCACGATGCTGCCCGCGATGGAGGCGGTGCAGGCCGCCAAGTCCCCGCAGGCCGGGGGCCTGGCCGCCGCGCAGCAGCTCGACGCCGCCCTGCGGCACGCGTTCTACCGCGAGAGCCTGCCGATATCGGTCCACTCCGTGATCCTCGACGTCGCCGGCACCTGCGACCGGGTCGACGCGGGGGCCCTGGCCGCCGAACTCGCCCGGGGCGCGGGGCGCGAGGAGGTGTACGCGCAGTTGCGCGTGGCCCTGAGCCCGCAGATCCAGGGCAGCCCCCATCTGTTCGCCCCCGACGGGTTCGCGGTGCACAACCCCGGCGCGCGCACTCGCTGGACGGACGCCCCGGAGCGGGGCGGGTTCCCGCTGTTCGAGGAGTACAGCCCGGACTGGGCGGAGGAACTGGTGCGCCGGCTCCACGGCCGGCGCTGACGGGACGGGCGGTGCGCGGGCCCCTGGGACCGAGGTCAGTGGAAGACGCCTCGCGGGTCCCAGGCGGTCATCGCGGCCCTCGTCCGCACCGCCCTGCGGCACCTCGGGGAGCGCGCTCCCCGCACGGTGTCCCGGAACGGATCGGCCTCCCTCGCGCTCCCTCGCACGAGCTGTCCGCCGCGGCAGTGGAGCACGTCGAAGGCGATCAGGTCGTCCCACTGCGGACCGCGGACGTCACGCGGGCCGGGGGCCGTGCTCCGGCACATCTCGCAGACGTACCCGGCGGATGCCGGCGGGTGCTCGGCGCGGCGGTGGGGAACGGCGGCGGAGGCGAGCCGCGGGGTGGGCGCCTGCGGCAGCAGCTCCGCCGGGTCCTCGCCGACCGCCCCCGGAGAGCGGAACCAGTACCTCGTCACCAGGCCGAAGTGCTCCGCCCCGACCGCTCTGTGGGCCAGCCACAGATCGCGGTGGCGGTCGCCGGGGTCACGGGTGGCCACCACCGGGCGCGTACGCCCGTAGGCGTCCACGAGGACGGCCTCGATCGCGTACAGGTACTCGGTGGCCAGGCGCCTCGCCGCCTCCGGCCGGCGGCCGTCCGGCAGACAGCCGCGGCAGCAGGTGTCCGGCCCGGCGAGGGACGGGACGACCACCCCCCAGCGCTCGTGGAGCGTGTGGCGCACGGCGGACGGCCGTGCGCCCGCCTCGACCGCGAAGGCGCGGCGCTCCTCGTCGAAGTACACGGCGTTCATGGGCGACAGGTCCACCACCCGCTGCGGCTGGGCCGCGCCCCGGCGGTCCCCGGAGAGATCCGCGCCGCCGACGGCCACGCGGTGCCCCGACTCCACCGCCTCGGCGACCGCGCGCAGCGCCTGCGATGTCGAGGAGACGAGGACGCGCCGGGAGAGTGGGGCGGCCTCGAAGATGCCGGGCTTGTTGTCACACAGGCGATCGAACATGGCAATCCGTTCGGGAAGAGGGCGACGGGAAGCAGTCGTGCCGTGACGAGAACGAGAGGATCGCAGGGCGACGCGCCGGGCTGGGGACGGCCGGCGGTCCGGGGTTACGGGGGCCGCCGTCCGGCCCCCGCAACGCTATCCGGCGAGCAGCGTGGCTATGGACGGGCCGAACGCCGCCCCGAGCAGGTAGCACAGGTTGAACAGCCCGATAGCCGCGGGCAGTTCCACCCCTCGGACCCCGTCCGTCGCCTGCCCGGCCAGGACCCCCTGCCCGGACGCCGCCGCGATGGACGCCGCCGCCTGAGCGGCCAGCAGCACCGTCCACGAACCGCTCAGCGCCAGCAGGGGAGCGATCGCCCCCAGCGCCACGAGCACGGCCACGACCGGCCGCCGTCCCAGCGGGCCCGAGGCGGCGACGACGAACCAGGACAGCCCGCCGCCGAGCAGCAGCGGCCAGACCATCGACACCCCGATCCGGTCGCTCGTCCAGTCGGTGTGCTCCGACAGCGACTCGGGAACGGCGTACATCAGACCGAAGTTGACGACCGCCAGCGCGAAGGCCAGCACGCACGCCACGAGGAAGGCGGGCCGGCCGACGAGGGGGGCCGGCACGAACCCGTACGGCCGGTTGCGGATGTGGCGGAAGAGCGCGACGACGGCCACGACCGCGCACACGCCGGCCACCAGCGGTTCCTTCGGGACGAACACCAGGGCGGTGACCAGCGCGGTCACCATGACCGCGCCGAGACCGTCGAAGGTGCCGCTGTCGGGCGCCCGGCCGCCCGGCACGCGCCGCAGGACCGCGAGCACCCCCAGCACGCTGATCACCGGCAGCGCGAGGGCCGCCCGCCAGGACACGGCCCCGTTCACCAGCGAGCCCGCCAGCGGCGCGCTCGCCCCGACCACGGCGAGCGAGGCGCTGACGATGCCCATGCGCAGCGGGGAGCCGGCCAGGCTCATCGCGATGGAGGTGAGCCCCGCGGTGCCCAGCGCCTGCAAGGCGCATCCGACAATGGCCGCCGCCGGCACCGGCACGCCCAGGACCAGGGCTGCGCCGAGCACGATCTGTAAGCCGCAGGCGAGCAGCGCGAGGCGCGTGCCCTTGTGGCGCATCAGCCCGGCCATCAGCGGGGTACCGACCGCGATGCCCCAGCCGAACGCGACGACGCACCAGGTCACCGTGGACTCGGTGGTGCCGAGGCCGCGTGCGATGTCGTCCAGGACCAGGGCCGGTCCGGCGATGCCGAACGACAGCGGGCCGGCCATCAGTGCCAGGTAGGGGGCGGGAATGCGCGAGGAGGCGTGCTCCTCGCCGGGCGCGACGGGGGGCCGTGTACCCGGGGCCCCGGTGGTGGGTTCTTGCATCAGTCCTCCCGGACGTGAGGGTCCGGCCGCCGACGGGCGGGGGGTTCGGCCGCCGCCGCGTCCGGGCCGGGCGGGTCGTTCAGCTCTGTAGCGTGGGGTAGTCGGTGTAGCCCCGGTGGTCCCCGCCGTAGAACGTGCCCGGGACGATCTCGTTGTACGGGCCGCCGGCCTGGATGCGCTCCGGCAGATCGGGGTTGGCCAGCCACAGCGACCCCAGGCTGATCGCGTCCGCGAGGCCCTCCCGGAGCGCCGCGAGCGCCGCCTCGGGCGTCACGGAAGACTCCCGGCCCGTCTCGTGCGGGTTGAGGATCAGCTTCCCGGGCCACTCCGCGCGCACCATCCGCGTCACCTCGCGGTGGCCGAACTCCATGACGTGCACGTACGCCAGGTCGAGCGGGGCGAGCCCCCGGATCAGCGTGCGGTACAGCGCGATCGGGTCGCTCTCGGCGACACCCTCGCTGGTGCTTCCGGGAGAGATGCGGATGCCGACGCGCTCCGGTCCGATCGCGTCGCTGACCGCGCGGGCCACCTCCTCCGCGAACCGGACCCGGTTCTCCAGGGAGCCGCCGTAGGCGTCCGTGCGCCGGTTGGTGTTGTCGGCGAGGAACTGGTGGATGAGGTAGCCGTTGGCCCCGTGTAGTTCGACGCCGTCGAAGCCGGCCTGCACGGCGTAGCGGGCGGCGCTCACGAAGTCCTCGACGGTCTGCGCCACGTCCTCCAGCGTCATCTCACGCGGAGTGGGGTGGTCCACCATGCCGTCGGGCGTGAACATCTGGCTGCCGGTGGCGATCGCCGAAGGCGCCACGGGAAGCGCCCCGTCGGGGTAGAGGCTGGGATGGCCGACCCGACCCGAGTGCATCAGCTGGACGAAGATCCGCCCGCCCCGCGCGTGCACGGCGTCCGTCACCACGCGCCATGCCTGGGCCTGTTCGGGCGAGTGCAGGCCCGGGGTGTCGATGTACCCCTGACCGATCACGCTCGGCTGGGTGCCCTCGGTGATGATCAGGCCGGCGCCGGCGCGCTGCGCGTAGTACTCCGCGGTCAGCTGCCCCACCGAACGGTCCACCGAACGGCTGCGGGTCATGGGCGCCATCACCAGACGGTTCGAGAGAGTCGACTTGCCCAGCAACAGCGACTCGAACATTTCCTGCACAGCGATCCTCCAACGTGATCCACACGGTTGTGCCGTCTGATCACGACGGTAGGAGGGGGAGCCCCTGTCCCGAATCCGTAGGCATACTGGTCGGCCTACCGGGATCTTGGGCAAGTAACATGACGATTACGGTAAGTGGTGCGCGGCATTGAGGTCGCTGGAAGGGGCTGCGGTGCTGTACGGCAGGAGCGTCGAGCAGGGGCGACTGGACGACCTGGTCAGTGAGGCGATCGCGGGCCGCAGCGGTTCCCTGCTGCTGCGCGGCGAGGCCGGGATAGGCAAGACGGTGCTCCTCGACGGGCTCGCGGACCGGGCCTCCGCGCTCGGGGTGCACCTGGTCCGTATACGGGGCATCGAGCCCGAGGCCGACCTGGCCTTCGCGGGTCTCGTTCAGTTGGTGTGGCCCTTCCAGCAGCGGCTCGACGCACTGCCCGAGGCGCAGGCGTACGCCCTGCGCTCGGTCCTCGGCAGCAGCGAGGAACGCGGAACGGACCGCTTCCTGACCGGACTCGCCGTCCTCACCCTCCTCGCCGACCTCGCCGACGACGGTCCGCTGCTGTGCCTGGTCGACGACGCCCAGTGGCTGGACCAGGCCAGCGCCGAGGCGCTGCTGTTCGCCGCCAGGCGGCTGGGGGCCGAGCGCATCGCCATGGTGCTGGCCAGCCGGGAGACCGGTCCCGCCTTCGGCGGACTCCCCGAGCTGTCCCTGCCACGGCTCGGCCCCGAGGAGTCCGCCCGGCTGCTGCGGGACCGGGGCCACTCGGCCGCCGTGCGTTCCCGGGTCATCCCGGAGTCCCTCGGCAATCCGCTGGCGCTCATCGAGTTCGCCGCGGTGCAGCGCGACGGCTACCACCGCCACGCACCGCTGCCCGTCGCCGACCGGGTGTTGTCCTGCTTCCGGGCGCAGATCGCCCAACTCCCCGAGCGCACCCGGCTGATGATGCTGATCGCGGCGACGGAGGCCCGGGGCGACCTGCGGCACCTGATGCACGCGGCGGAGCTGCTCGGCGCCCGGTTCGGGGACCTGGGCGAGGCCGAGGCGGCCGGCCTGATCCAGCTCATCGACGGCGGGGTCTCCTTCCGGCACCCGCTCGTCGCCTCCGCCACCTACCAGGGTGCCCCGCTGGCCCGGCGGATCGCCGTCCACCGCGCCCTGGCCGAGTCCGCCGAGGAGCCCGACTGCCGGGCCCGGCACCTCATCGCCCTCACACCGGAGCCGGACTCGGACGTCGCCCGGGAACTCGCCGAAGCCGGCGAGCGGGCCCGCGCCTGCACCGCCTACGGAGCCGCCGCCCGGCTCTACGAGCACGCCGCCCGCGTCTCACCGGCCGCCGAGCAGCGGGCCTCCCGGCTGGCGGTCGCCTCCACCCTCGCCCTGGCCGCGGGCAACTCGCCCCTGGCCGCCCGCCTCGCCACCCAGGCGGAACAGCTCACCGTCGGCCCCGCGGACCGCGCGCTGCTCGCCCGGGTCAGGGCAGCCGTCCTGGCCGACCAGGACGACCCCCGGGGCGCGGGCCGGCATCTGCTGAACGAGGCGGAGCGCACGACACCCCAGGACGCCCACACCCTGCTGCTCGACGCGGCCCACCACGGCTGGCTCGCGTCCGACCCCGCGCTGGTGAGCGCCGCCGCGGCCCGGCTGGCGGGCATGAACCACCCCGAGCCGCTGGTGCAGGGGCTGGCCCGGCTGTGCGACGGCGACTACGCGGGCGCCCTGCCCGTGCTCGCGGAGTTCCTGGACAAGCACGTCGCCCTGCTCTCCGAGCCCGCCGAGGACGACCACCACCGCACCGTACGGCTGCTCGCCGTCACCACCGGCACGGTCATCGGCGACGACACGGCCACGCTGGCCCTGGCGTCCGCCGAGGTCGCCCGCTGCCGCGGCGAGGGGCTCATCGGGGAACTCCCTCACGCACTGGAGGCGCTCAGCCAGGTACAGACCGTCCTGGGCCGCCACCACGACGCCCAGTCGGCCATCGCCGAGGCCAAGGAAATCGCCGGGGACACCGGCCAGCTCCACCGGCTGGCACGGCTGCACGGCGTCGAGGCGAGGATCGCGGCCATCGAGGGCGACGAGGAGACCTGCCGCCGTCTCATCGAGGAGGCGCCACGCCGCTCGCTCGGCGAGATCGAGCGGGCGCTGGTCCTCCTCGATCTGGGACAGGGCCGGTACGCGTCCGCGCTGGACCGCGTCGCCCCGCCCCCGCCCGGCCCGGAGCAGGTGGCCTGGATGTCCGCCTCCGTGGCCGCCGATCAGATCGAGGCGGCCGTACGCAACGGCACCCCCCAGGCGGCCGACGGGACGTTGCGCCGCATGGAGACGTGGGCCTGGTCCGGCGCCTCGCTCTGGGCGCGGGCCGTCATGGCGCGTTCCCGGGCGCTGCTCAGCGACCGGCAGGAGCACTACACCGAGGCGTTACGCCTCCACCGGGAGGGCGGCCGGCCCTTCGAACAGGCCAGGACCGAACTGCTCTACGGCGAGTGGCTGAGGCGTTCCCGCCGGCGCGGCGAGGCCCGCGCTCCTCTCCGCTCCGCCCTCGCCACTTTCGAACGGCTGCGCGCCAGGCCGTGGGTACGGCGGGCGAGCGCCGAACTCGAACTCACCGGCGAGACCGTCGTCGTCGCCCACGCGACCGCCCAGAACCTCGTCGACCGCCTCACCCCGCAGGAGCTCCAGGTCGTCCGGCTCGCCGCGGACGGCAACAGCAGCCGGCAGATCGCCGCGCAGCTCTTCCTCAGCCACCGCACCGTCGAGCACCACCTCTACAAGGCGTACCCGAAACTCGGCGTCGGCTCGCGCCGCGAACTCTCCGAACTCAACCTCACCTGAACCGGAACCGGGCCGACACGCTCACCAGGCAGGAGCCACAAAAGGATCGAACGCGCCCTCAGGTGGGAGCGGCGGTCGTGGACAAGGTGACCACGCGGTCGAACCGGCTGTCGAGATCCTCGTCGCCGTGGTGCACCACGAGCAGGCCGCGCCCGCGGGTGTGCTGCTTCAGCGCCCTCAGGACCAGGTCCCTGCCGCTCGCGTCGAGGTTGGCGAACGGCTCGTCGACGAGATACACGTCCGCTTCCTCGCACAGGAGCGCCGCGACGCCGGCCCGCTGTCGTTGTCCGGACGACAGCTCGGAAGGGAGCCGATCGGCCACCTCGTCGAGCTTCATGGCCGTGCGTACCCGTACGTCGGCGACCAGTTCGCGCACGGGCAGCGGGGGCAGGTCGACCGGAGCGGTGAGGGCGGCCACCCGGGTCGGCAGCGTGACCATCCCGCGGTCGGGCGCGAGCGTTCCGGAGATGATGTGCAGGAGCGTCGTCTTGCCGCAGCCGTTGGGCCCCCGGAGCAGGACGTGCTCACGGGCGCCCAGTGCGAAGTCGTCGATCGTCACGGCCGCGCCGTCGTCGTATCCGACGAGGACCTTGTGGACGAGCACCGTGTGTCCCTCGTCGTGGTACGGCGACCTGGCGGAGGCTCGCAGGGCGGTGATCCGCCTGAGTACGGCGGTGTTCCGGCGAGCCTGCGGAATCATGTTCACGAGCTCGAAGATTCCGGTGACGGCCCGCCACAGCGAGTTCACGAAGGCGAGGAAGCTGCCGAACGTCATCCGGCCGGCGAACACGAAGTACGCCCCGATGATCATCGAGGTGGTGTCGGAGAGGTTCATGACGAGGTCGCTCAGCGTGTTCTGCTTCTGGGTGAGCCGGAAGTTGGTGAAGGTGATGCCGAGGAAGCCGCGCAGCGCCCTCCTGTTGGCGGCCCGGGTGCCGGAGAGGAGGCCCGGCAGGCCGCGCAGGGCGTGGAAGGACTCCAGGGTCCGAGACAGTGTGTTGACGTACTGTGCCTCCGCCTCGCGTTCCGGTTCCGTGTTGTCCTCGATCCGCTTGGCGATGCGGTTGCTCACGTACACCAGCGGCGGCACGATGACGAGCAGGATGAGGGACGCCTGCCAGGACAGGTAGAGCAGTACGCCGATGAAGACGGTGGACGACATGGTCTGCTTCGCGATGCGGACACTGACGTCGACGGCGGGCAGGACCCCTTCTCTGACGTCGTTGTGGACCCTGCTGACGAAAGAGGCGCGGCCGGCCTGTGCCAGCCGCCGTCCGTCCTGGTCGAGCGCGCGGTCCAGCAGCTCCATCTCCAGGTCCAGCGTGATCGTGTTCTCGAACGCCTTGCGCCACCGCGCCACCCAGTAGCCCCCGAGGCTCAGGGTGAGGCCGAGCAGGAGGTAGCAGGCGGCGAGCAGGGCGAACCCGCGGAACCGGCCGGTCAGGATCGCCTGGTCGAACAGGGCCTTGAGCAGCAGGGGGTGCACCAGGGCTTCGGTCCCGCCGAGGGCCGCCTCGACGAGGACGATCACCGAGAACCGGGTCCGGTGGCCCCGCAGGGTGAGCCACAGCTCCTTCACCGGTCGACCTCGTCCAGCAGGAAGTCGGCGGTGCCGCCGTGGTTCACGCGGTGGAGCACCCGCAGGATGCCGGCCGAGCCGGTCAGGTAGTCGGTGGAACAGCGCAGCAGTCCGTCGCCGGGCGAGCCCAACGGCACCGCCTCGCCGTGTCGTGCCACTGCGAACCGCTCGTCCGGCTCGAACAGGAACAGCCGCCGTACGAAGTCGAGTTGTCGCAGTGCGATGGTCCGGTAGGAGGTGTCCCCGGTGATCGAGACCGCGTCGAGCAGCGTGTCGGCGATTCCGGACATGCCGAACGAGAACCCGGGCAGCACGGCCTGCCGGATGTCCAGTGCGCGCAGGACGGTCCGTGCGGAGTCCAGTCGGCCGTAGCGCAGGAGCACTCGGGCGACACCCGCGGAACCCACCTCGACATACGGCTCCGCGGTGCCGTGGTGGTCGAACGTGACATTGCCGTCCTCCTGCCGCTCGGCGTGCGCCATCTCCCAGGACATCGCGCCGCGGCCGAGTTCCAGATACCACTCGTCCCCGGTGATCTGGTGCATGCGCAGCAGGAACATCGCCACGCCCGCCTGGCCGAAGCCCAGGCCGGTGAAGGGTTTCCCGGTCGTGAACTCGTTGCGCCAGTGGACCTGCTCGCCGTCGCGCCGGGCGGCCTCGCGCAGGGCCCGTGCGCAGTCCCGCGCCGCGGCGAGGTGGTGTTCGTCGCGGTCGCGGAGGTAGAAGCGCAGGTTCGTCATGCCCACTCCGGCCAGGCCGTAGTAGAAGGTGGGGTCGCCGGACTCGTGGGCGTGCCGGTTGGCCTGCGACAGCAACTTCCTCGCCTGTGTGGGGAATCCGAGTGTGTCGGTGGCCCAGGCGATGCCGGCGAGGCCGTTCATGAGGCCGGCCGGGTACTGGTCCGGGTCGATGCCGGCCAGGTCGTCGCGCAGCCGCCGCAGCCATTCGGGCCGGAGCGGGACGCCCGAGGCGTTCAGTGCCCACAGGACGCCGCTCGCGCCGAAGCCGAGGCTCAGGGGGTTGGTGACGTGGGCGAACGGGTCGACGGGGAAGAGCGTGGGCCGGTCGGTGTCGGCGACGGCGTCGATGAAGGCCGCGAGGCCCGCCTCGGTCCGGGGCAGGCCGAGGCGCTCCTCAGTGACCGGCCGTACCGGCACGGCACGGACCTGGTCGACGAGGTCGTCCTCGTGCTCCAGTTCGCGCAGGACGTCCGTGATCGTGACCTTCGCCTGCGCCAGGTCCGTGAGCAGCTCGTGAATCCGCGACGGCCAGCCGAGGCTGTCGGTGAAGAGCCGGTAGCGGTCCAGGATGTCCTCGCGCAGGTACGACAGGGCCGCGACCGGGAAGACGAAGTAGGCCATCGTCATGGCCAGGCCGAACTGGTCGTCCTCGACCGCGGAGGTGGCGAAGCGGCGCCGGAACTTGCTGAACCCGGGCGTGTACAGCTCGACCGGTGCCTCCAGGTGCGCGTCCTTGGGGTCGGCCTCGGTCAGCCGGCACGTCTCCAGGTCGACGATGGTGACCTGGAGGGTGTCCGGGTCGATGAGCACGTTCGCGGCGGTGAAGTCGCCGAGGATCACGTTCCGGTCGTGGGCGGCCTGGAGCGCACGCGCGAGTCCCCGGAAGACGGCGAGGAAGATCCGCAGGAATTCCCGCGACTGCGTGACACCACCGGGTCCGAGGCGGGCGAGCGGGTTGCGTTCGAGCAGCAGGGAGCGGATGTCGGTGCCGTCGACGAACTCCTCCGCGATGAAGTGGTGCTCCCAGTGGCGGAACGTGGTGATCGGGACGGGGAACGAGCCGACGTCGGCCAGCCGGTTCAGGAAGGCCCACTCGCGCCCCAGGATGTCCACGGCGTCGTGGTCCTGACGCGGGTCGACGTTGGTGTGCGGGCGGGCTTCCTTGAGGACCACCACACGGTCGTCGTTCGCCGTGTCCTCGGCGGTGTACACCCCACCGCTGTTGGAGAACTGAAGCGCCCCGGTCACCCGGAAGCGGCCCGCGAGCAGGCCGTCGTCCTCGGGGTCGGCCGCAGGCTCCCAGTCGGTGAACGGCCATGCCACCCAAGGCGGTTGGGCGTATCCGGGGCGTCGGTCGTCGGCGACCGGCCCGTCCGGCCCCATGATGTGCGGCACCGGCCGGCCCAGGACGTCGACGGAGTGGGTGTCCAGGAACTGCCCGTACCGGAAGTAGAGCGCCTTGCAGTCGCGGTACCGGAGGTCCGACAGCACGTACGGCCCCTCGGCGCCCTCCAGTACTTCGGCGAGGTCGGCCAGACACGACCGGAACTCGTCGTCGTCCCGCGGGTAGACGGTGACGAGTTTCCCTCCGCTGCCCCGTGACATGGCCTTCGAACTCAGCATCTCGAAGACGGTGAGATCGAGAGCGATCTTGAAGTCGATGTCGTGCCCGGTCAGATACCCGATCACCGAGGCGGCGACCTCGTGCACGTTGCGCTGGTTCGCCGACACATGGATCTTCCAGCCCTGGGCGGGCAGGCTCGGGTTGTGCCGGTAGCTCCACCAGATGCCCTTGCGGACGAACCGCGACCGTACTCCCTCGTCGAGGGAGGCGAGGAAGTGGTCGGGCTTCGGCTTGTAGGAGACGTCGAGCGGGTCGAAGAACAGGGTGTCGTTCCAGCAGAACGGGAATCGGTAGACCCATCGTTCGTTGATCATGTCTGCCTCTGTCAGTGTGTCCGAGGAGCCTGGTGGGGCGGTCGGTGAGGGCGCGCCGGGGCGGCGTGAACCGTGCGGAGCGCGCAGTGTGCGCGCCGTCGCACGGTTCACGCCGTCAGATCACCGACTGCGGGCACCCCTCAGGCGGGTGTCCCGCGACGATTCCCGCTCAGGCGGGGTTGCGGCAGCAGGTGCTGCTCAGGCTGCTGGTGATGCTCAGCACCAGGGCGCTGCTGTTCTCCGTGCGCGGTTCGATCGTCTGGAGCTTCAGAACGCTCATGCGGGTCACTTCCTTGATGGTCGGGAGCGCTGTACGGCGCTCCGGGGACGGAACAGATGCCGACCAGTCAACGGCGCGCCCCGGACGCGTACATCAGGGAGAACACCCCGTATTCCGGGCACGCAGCCCCCAGAAACTCGCGTCCCCGGCCCACGTGAATGGTGGTGGCCTCGGAGGCTCCGGCTCCGGTCCACTGAGCGGAACCCGACGCGACAGGCGGACGACGGCGCATCACGCTGGCCGCGGACGACTCGGCA
This sequence comes from Streptomyces sp. NPDC004539, assembly GCF_040610055.1. Taxonomy (NCBI): domain Bacteria; kingdom Bacillati; phylum Actinomycetota; class Actinomycetes; order Kitasatosporales; family Streptomycetaceae; genus Streptomyces; species Streptomyces sp. NPDC004539. The sequence goes on from NZ_JBEXLS010000031.1 coordinate 114,322, forward strand.
TCGGGGGATGCTCATGCGCACACGGGGATGTCAGCAGGTCCGGTACGTGACGGGGCCGCCGGCCACCGGCTTCCCGGACACCCGGGACACGTCGCCGGACGGGGGCGGCGCACAGGCCGTCCACCGGATACGTCCGGCGGGGAACCCGGGCGGCTCCCACGGCGGGTTCGTCGGCCGGCGGGCCGAGATGCGGCAGATCATGACGGCGCTGGCCGCCGCGCGCTCGGGACGCGGCGGCGCGGTCTTCGTCACCGGCGAACCCGGCATCGGCAAGACGCGGCTCGCCGCGGAGGTTCTCCGCGCGGCTGCCGCGACGGGCATGATCACCGCACGGGGCCGGGCCGGTACGCTCGGGCCGGCCGTACCGTACCGGCCGCTGGTCGAGGCGTTGTTCTCCCTGTCCCGGGCCGGCCTGCTGCCGGACCCGGACGAACTCGGCCCCTACGGGCAGGTACTCGCTCGACTGCTGCCCGGCGAGCAGGCTCCCGGCACCGCCGTCGTGCCGCACCTCATGGTCGCCGAGGCCCTCCTGCGCCTGCTCGCCGTGGCCGGACGGGAGCACGGACTCCTGCTCGTGCTCGACGATCTGCACGATGCGGAGACGGAGACGCTGGCGGTCCTGGAGTACCTCCTCGACAACCTCGCGGAGCACCCCGCCGCGCTGCTTCTCCTCACCGGTCATGAGCCCTGCGCGGCGACCGAACTGGCTGCCCGGGCCCATCAGCGCGGGGCCGCGTCGACCCTCGAACTGCGCCCGCTGGAACGCCCGGACGTGCGCACGCTGGTCGTGGCCGAGCTGAGCTCCGCCCCGGGCGCGGCCGACGCCGAACTCGTCGACACCGTGGTGGCCGACAGCACCGGGATTCCGCTGGTGGTCGAGGAACTCCTCCACGCCGTGGCCGGCCACTCCCCGGACGGCTCCCGGAAACTCGCCGTTCCCGCCGCGGTCGTCCGCAATGTCCGATGCAGGGCCGGCCGACTCGCCCCCCGCGGACGCACGATCCTCGGCGTCGCGGCCCTCTTCGGACCCTGCTTCCCGCTGCCCGCGCTCCAGCGGACGGCCGAGTGCGACGATCGTGAACTGCTCACGGTCCTGCGGGCGGGGGTCGCCTCGTATCTGCTCGAACCGGACAGGTCGCGTCCGGACTGGTACGTGTTCCGGCCCCGGCTCGCCGCACAAGTGCTGTTGGAGGATCTCGGGCCGACGGAACGCACCGGATACGCCCGGCGCGCGGCGGACACCCTGGCCGAACTCCATCCGGGGCTGCCCGGCGAGTGGTGCGTGCGCGCCGCCGAGCTGTTCGAGCAGGCCGGTGACACCCGCGAAGCCGTCCCCCTGTACTGCACGGCGGCGCGGCGGGCGCTGGCCGAGGGCGCGGTGGAACGGGCGGTGACCCTGCTCACCAGCGCGCAGCGGGCCGCCGAGGCCGGGTCGATGCCCGAACTGCGGGCCACGGTCATGGAGTTGCTCCTGCACACCGTGTCGCGTGCGGCCCGGTTCGACGCCGTACCCGGGCTGACCGCCGCCCTCGAAGCACCGTCCGGCCACGAGATTCCCGCCGCGCGCCGGGCCGGCCTCCACGCACAGCTGGCCGACGCCACCGCGTCGGCGGGCCGGCTCACCGACGCCCTCCGGCATCTCGACGTCGCCCGCCGACTGCTCGGCCCCTCCCCGAGCGCCGCGCACAGCGCACCCGTCGACCTGGCCTCGGCCCGCGTGGAGCTGAACCGGCCCGCGCCCGACCGGCTGCGCACGGCCGCCGGGTACGCCCACCGGGCGGCGAACGCGGCCGAGCGGGCCGATCTGCCGGAGGTGCTCGGCGGGGCGCTGCTGATGCTCGGCCGTCTGGCCTCGGACCACGACGAGGAGGCCGCCGAGGCACACTTCGCCCGCGCCGGTACGATCGCCGATGTGCACCGGCTCCCCGAACTGCGGGTCCGCGCCGACGTGCACCTGGCCCGGAGCGCGCTGCGGCGCGACGGACAGCCGGCCGGGCTCGAAGAGGCCCAGCGGCGGGCCCTGCGGATCAGCGTGCTCCCGCCGGCCCACGAGAGTGGCTGCGTCCTCGCGCTGGACCAGGTCCGACGGGGCGAGTTCGAGGCGGCCGGCCTGCGCATCCGCGAAGGGCTGGCCGCCGCGACGCGACTACGGCTGCGTCCGGCCGTGGCGATGCTGCGGCTGGCCGACGCCGTGCGGTTCGCCCACCAAGGCCGGCGCGCCGATATGGAGGACGCCCTGGACCGGCTGGCCCCCTGCGTCGACGACGCTCCCGGCATGCGGCCGATGTCGTTCGGGCTGGCGCGGGCGTTCTGCTCGCTGCTGGAGGAGAACCACGACGCGGCCGAGCAGGAGTTCGCGCAGGCTCTGGCGTACGACCGGGAGAACCCCGGAGTCGGCGAGTTCGGGCCGCACGAGATGTACGGCGTCATGCTGCTGCGGGGTGTGCTGGCCGGGCGCGCGGGCCGACGGCACCACGCCGACGCCGACCGGGCCGGTGGCGGCTCCCGCTGGAACCGGCAGTTCGTCGAGGCGGCCCACGCGGTACTGCTGGGCCGCGAGGGCAGGCCCGCCGAGGCCACCGCCGCCGCGACCGCGGCGCTCCGGGCGGCGGCACCGTACCCGCCGGCACGCAACCTCTGCCTGCGCCTGATCGCGCGGTCGGCGTACGAGGACGGCTGGGGAGAGCCCGTCGACTGGGCCCGTGAGGCGGAGGAGTACTTTCACGCCGCCGGCGTCTCCGCGGTCGCCGCCGCCTGCCGGAGCCTGCTGCGCGGCATGGGCGCGCCGGTACGGCAACGGCGCACCGGCACCGAGCACGTACCCCTCGATCTGCGCCGCTGCGGCGTCACCGTCCGGGAGTTCGAGGTCGCCCGCCTGCTCGCCGAACGGATCGGCAACAAGGACATCGCCGACTGGCTCCACATCTCGCCCCGGACCGTGGAAAAACACGTGGCGAGCCTGCTCCGCAAGACTGGCCACCCCGACCGGAACGCTTTCGCCGCCGCCGCCCACGGCCTGCCGGCCGGCTGTACGCACGGGCCGTGGCGCGTCGCAGCCCTGCCTGCGGCGATGCCGGTCTTCGGTCCTTGGCAGGGGAGCGCCGAGGCCGAGTGACGGTCCCGGCGTCGCGTCATGCCGCCAGACCGACCGGCCGCGTCCGGTCGGTCTGGCCGTCAGCAATACCTGCGGCTACTCCAACCCGCCGAGAAAGCCGAAGCCGTCGGCCCCACCGCCGACACCCTGGATCTCCTGGACGCCTTGCCGTACCTGGAGCTGAGTCAGGTCGATCAGCAGCGGGGAGACGCGGTCGGCCCGGTCTCCCGTTGACGACGGTGCGCCGTTCCTCGGGCACCTCTGCGTCTGCCGGACGCCGTCCGGGGCCACGGATTCCTCCGGGCCGGTTCCTGGACGTACAGTCGCGATCTGTGCCTGACGAAGCGTCCGCTTTCCTCCAGTAAGGATCTTCAGCGGTGACGCTCAAGGGTGAGAACCGCCTTCACGACTGACGTGAGTCGGTGGTCGCTGCCGGACGCGCGGGTGCCGGCGCCCCGGCTGAACGGCCGGCCCCACCACCATACGAGGCCGGCGTCGGCATACCCACCCCGGCGAACCCTGAGCTCCGCGCGTCAGCGGCGGACCAGCACCGCGTGCGTGACCGTCGGCGAGCCGATCAGCTCGGACACCCGGTAGCCGTCGATCCCGTCGCCCAGATCGTGGAGCAGCCGCTCCCCGCGTCCGATGAGCACCGGGGCGATCGCCAGGTGGAGTTCGTCGATCAGCCTGGCCCGCAGATACTGCTGGATGACCGCCGCGCCGCCGCCGATCCGGACGTCTTTGCCGCCCGCGGCGTCGAACGCGCGCTGCAACACCGTCTCCAACGGGTCGTCCGTGAAGTGGAAGGTCGTTCCGCCTGCCATCTCCAGCGTCGAGCGCAAGTGGTGGGTGTGCACGAAGACGTCGTGGTGGTAGGGCGGGTTGTCGCCCCACCAGCCTTGCCAGGACTCGTCCTCCCACGCCCCGCGCTGCGGCCCGAACATGTTCCGCCCCATGATCGTGGCGCCGATGTTCCGATCGCCGCGGGTGAAGTGGTCGACGTCGATTCCGGTCTTGCCCGCGGCGGAATCCTCCATCGCGGAGACGAACCAGCTGTGCAGGTCGTCACCCCAGCCGACACCGTCGCCGAACGGCGCGTCGAGTCGCTGGTTCGCGCCGGCCATGAAGCCGTCGAGGGAGATCGTGACGTTGTGTACGCGGACCTTGGGCATGGTCTTCACCTTCCGTGTCGATGACCTACTCCTACCTGTACGTCGAACAGAGTCGGCCTGGCTCGACATCTCCGCGCGGGTTCTTTCGGCGTGCCGTACCGGTGTTCAGCACCGCGCGCCGGTACCGGGTAGCCGGCAGGAGTAGCGGCCGAGCGCGCCCATGTGATGCCGTACGCCGGGGGAGAGGCGGGCCACGTCCTTGTCACGGACGTCGAAGCCGTCCGCGCGCAGCTGTTCCGCCCCGCTCATCCTCGGCCGGGGACGGCGGACCGACCCGCCGCAGTCGATGTCGAGCACACGGCGGCGGGAACGTATCCGTTGTCAGGCAGGTCGGCCGTCACGGTCGACGGATCTCCTGGACAGCGATATCGGCGGGTCCGTCGTGGAGAACACCGCGTACCTGGTCCAGCGTCACTGACTCGGGATCGAACTCGGCCAGCCACCAGGTGGCGCCCGCCTTCGCGTAGGGAGCCGGGTCGGTGTCGGAGGGAAGGGGGACGGCGATGTCGTACGGAGTCGTCTCTTGCCGGCGGAGTTCGGTGAGGGTGGTGACGATGTCGGCGAGTTGGTCGGGGTGTTCGAGATTGACCGGGAAGAAGCCGTCGTGCCGGGCGGCGCGGCGTACAGGTTTGGCGTTGCCGGGGAATCCCGCGGCCCATACCGGTACGCCGGGCTGCTGAATCGGTCGGGGGAGGAAGGAGATGCCGTCGACGGTGTAGTGCCGTCCGTGATGGTGCACCGGCCGGCCGGACCACGCGGCGGTGAGGATCTCCAGTGACTCGTCGAGCATCTGACCTCGCTGCCGGTCGTCGATCTCTTCGCCGGTCGCGCTGAGTTCGCCGGCGAATCGGTCGCTGCCGAGTCCGACGCCGAGCGTGAGGCGTCCGCCGCTGAGCCGGTCCAGCGTGGCGGTCTCCTTGGCGACTTTGGCCGGTCGGCGGCGGGCGAGGGGGGTCACCATGGGGCCGAAGCGGAGGCGTTCGGTGGCGGTGGCGATCGCCGTCAGCGTGATCCACGGATCGGCCACCTGCCGTACCGGCGCCCGCCAGCGCAGGTGGTCCCAGACGAACACGCCGTCCCACCCGGCCTCTTCCGCCTCGGCGGCCAGCCGGGCGACCGCCATCGGGTCGGCGAGCTCGTCGAAGAGCGGCAGCCAGAGCGCGGAGCGCAACCGGGTCATCGTCGGCCCCTTTCCGTGTGCTCTAGCAGAGCCGGGACGAACGTGTCCCACAGCGGCTTCGGCAGGTCGTGCCCGGCCCCTTCGAGGATCAGCAGTCCGGCGCCGGGGATCGCCTCGTGCATCGCCTGTCCGTGGGGGAGGGGGCAGACCGGGTCGTGGTCGCCGTGCACCACGAGGGTCGGCGCCTTGACGGAGGCGAAGTCGCGGGACGATCCGTCGAAGGACATCGCGTAGTGGTTGACGAGGGTGGCGGCCATGTCGCGGGTGCGAGCCACGTCCCGCTCGACGAGTACGCGCGTGGCGGTCTCGTCGAAGTAGGGCGAGCCACCCGAGCACGCCTTCGCCGAGGCCACGACGTAGTCCACCACCGCACCGGGGTCGGCGGGGTCCGGACTATCGGGGATGGTGCTCATGAACTCGGCGGACGAAGGCGGGAGTCCGTCCTCACCCGTGGAGGTGGAGACGAAGGCCAGCGATTCCACCCGGTCGGGGTGGTCGACCCCGAGGATGAGCCCGATGCCGCCCGACATGGACCGGCACACGACGTGCGCGCGTTCGACACGCAGTGCGTCCAGAATGCCGAGCGCGTCCCCGGCCAGATCGGTGAATGCGTAGCCCGGCTGGCCCGGGGGGTAGCTGGTGGATCTGCCCGTGTCCCGGTTGTCGTAGCGGATCACGAACCGGCCGCCGCGCGCGATCCGCTCGCACAGCTCGGTTTCCCACCAGAGCATCGACGCGCTCGCACCGTCGATCAGCAGGACGGCCGGGGTCGCGGAGTTCCCGAAGGTCTCGACACACAGCTCGGCACCGTTGATGGGGAAAAGCTTCTCGCCGTTCGAAAGGTGATCGGTCATGAGGATCACGCTAGTACTCCAGCCGTAGATCATGATCATGGATGCGGCGACGCCTCGTCGGTAGCCTGCGTGTGTGGCTAAGACGTCATCTCATTTGGTGAGTCTGCGGTAGCAGATGAGGGTGCAGGCGATGCTGGTGAAGGCCAGGAAGTGCTCGGCCTTGCGCTCGTAGCGGCGGTGCAATCGGCGGCATCCGGCGAGCCAGGACATCGTGCGTTCTATGGTCCAGCGGTGGCGGCCCAGGCGGGTCGAGGACTCGATGCCCTTGCGGGCGATGCGGTGCTTGATGCCGCGTCCGCGTAACCATCGCCGCAGGTGGTCGTAGTCATACCCCTTGTCGGCGTGGAGCTTTCCGGGTCTGCGCCGGCGGCGTCCGCGCTGGGAGCGGATTGGCGGTATGCCCTTCACGAGCGGGATCAGCGCCTGGCTGTCGTGGAGGTTCGCCCCTGAGATTCCGGCGGACAGGGGCAGACCGGTCCGCTCGGTGATCAAGTGGATCTTCGAGCCGTACTTGCCCCGGTCGACAGGATTCGGGCCTGTCAGGTCCCCCTTTTCAGGGCCCGCATGTTCACCGAGTCGATCGCGCAGCGGGACCAGTCCAGTTCGCCGCGGGCGCCGAGTTCGTCGAGGACCAGGCGGTGGAGCTTGGCCCACACCCGGGCCTTCGACCACTCGGCAAACCGCCGGTGGGCCGTCGCTCCCGACGGCCCGAACGACGCGGACGGCAGCTGCTGCCACGTGCAGCCCGACGTGGCCACGAACACGATCGCAGCCAGCACCTCCCGGTCACCGTGCCGGCGTCGGCCGCCACCCTGGGGCCGCGACGGAGCCTCCGGGACCACCCGCTGGAACAGCTCCCACAACTCATCCGGCACCAGCCGCTCAACGATCGAGACCACGACCGACAGCCTATCGACCCAAATGAGATGACGTCTAAGACCTGGGACGAAGCGCAGTTGATCACGGACGGCTTCGGGCGTGTGATCGTCGAGTTGGACTGGTACGACGGACCGCGTGTCGGACTCGTTGACATCGACGGGAAGCCCCACTACTTCGACGGCTATGGCCAGTACTCCGGCGACGGGGCCGATGAGTACCGTGTCTGGCCTGCGAGCTCGGCCGCGGTGGAGCTGGAGCGCGAGCAATGGGCGATCTATGTCGACTGGAACGAGCGCCAGGGGGCCGGGGCCGCCTATCTGGGCCAGGGCGGGATCGACGCCCGCTACGACGAACTGGACGCACTGCTCGCGCAACACCGTCAGGCACCGGACGATGCGCGCCGGGTTGTGGGTGAGCTTCGCTCTACCGGCACCGGCCACCGGCCGGAAGGGACGGGCTACTGGTTCCGGTGGCATCCGAGCAGGTGAGGCCGCCGTTGATCATTAGGTGTTGTGTGGACAACCGATGATCACGCGGCGACCTCGGTCGCCAGCGTAGTGCCTGCCCACTGGCAGGATGCCTTCGAGACGCTGATGAGCCGGATCTCGGCCCGGTTCGCCCGAGTTGAACCTCGCCGCCGGGTAGCGCGGTTGGTTTCCGGGCTCCTGTCCGACCTGCCACGGAAGAACTGCTGGACCCTGGCCGAGCACGCGGGTGACGCGACCCCGGACGGCATGCAGCACCTACTCCACCGCGCGAAATGGGACGCTGACGCGGTCCGTGACGACATACGCGCCTACGTCGTGGAGCACCTGCACGACGAGGACGCAGTGCTCGTGGTCGACGAGACGGGCGATCTGAAGAAGGGCACGGCGACGGTTGGCGTCCAGCGCCAGTACACCGGCACGGCCGGCCGCATCGAGAACGCCCAAATCGCCGTCTACCTCGTGTACTCCGCCGTCCGCGGTCACGCTGCCATCGACCGGGCCCTGTACGTGCCCCGCTCGTGGACCGAGGACCCGGACCGCTGCCGGAGCGCGGGCATCCCGGCTGGCCTGACGTTCGCCACCAAGCCCCAACTCGCAGCGCAAATGGTCGAACGAGCCCTGGACGCGGGAACACCCGCGCGCTGGGTCGCAGGAGACGAGGTCTACGGCGACAACCCGCACCTGCGGACCGTTCTGGAACAGCGTCGGACCGGCTACGTCCTGGCCATCTCCAGCACCCACCCCGTCGTCACGCACGCGGGGAAGTTCCAGGCGAAGACTCTGGCCGCGCGCATCCCGAAGCGGGCGTGGCAGCGGCTGTCGGCCGGAGCGGGCGCGAAGGGCGAGCGGTACTACGACTGGGCCCAGATCGACATCCAGGGCCCCTCTGGTCAGCCTGACCCGCGGTGCCTGCTGGTTCGCCGCAACCGGCGGACCGGCGAACTCGCCTTCTACCGCTGCTTCTCACCTCAGCCGGTGCCGCTGTCCGACCTGGTGCGGGTGGCCGGACGGCGCTGGACGGTCGAGGAGACATTCCAGGCCGGCAAGGGTCTGACCGGACTGGACGAGCACCAGGTCCGCCGTTGGACGTCCTGGCATCGCTGGGTCACCCTGGCGATGCTCGCCCACGCCTTCCTTGCCGTTACCGCAGCCGCCGAACGTCACGACCGGCCAACCCCCGACGGCCTGATACCCCTGACCGGCAACGAGATCCAGCACCTGTTCGCAGCCCTGATCAGTCCTGTCCACGACCTCGCACACCGACTGCGCTGGTCACACTGGCGACGACGACACCAGGCCCGTGCCCGCCAGTGCCACTACCGGCGGCAGGCCGCCCTCCAACCATGAAGATCATGATCTACGGCTGGAGTACTAGGCCGATCGTCTCATCGTGAAAAACGATGATTCTCGATCAAGTCAATCGTATGGAGCGATTATGGTGAGCGCGGTGCCGGGACCGCGTGCCCACCGCGCTACGTGTCGCGGCCGTCGGGCCCCGTCCGATGCAGCAGCTCGCCGGCCAGGTCTTCGGCGGCTGCCTGGGCGATGTCGATGGCGCGGGCGGCCAGTGGTGACCGGGTGCGGCCGGCCGGCCAGTACAGGTACCACGTACTGGCGGGCGATGGTTGCAGCCGGTGAATACTGAGCCGGTCGTCGGACCATGCGTCGGAACCGTGGAGGGCGAGTGCGGGCAGTACCGCCGAGCCGATGCCCGCGCGAGTCATGGACACGATGGACTCGTGTCCCGCCGTGCGGAACACGATGCGCGGCCTCGCGCCTCCGACGGCGAGGGTGCGCTCCAGCCATGTCTGGTGGGGACCGGCCGGCCAGGCGACCAGCGGAACATCGTTGAGCAGCTTCACCGGTATCGGACCCGCGGGGAACGTGCCGGTACGGGCCACCAAGAGGTACGGCTCGACCAGCAATTCGACATGCTCGACGTCGCCTTCGAGGTGACCGTAGTGGAACAGCAGGTCACGGTCTCCGATCCCCGGCTCCTCCGGTTCCACCTCGGACAGCCTGATGTCGCAGCCGGGATGCTCGCTCAGCAGCCGGCGTACGACGGCCGGCAGGATCGTGTTGGTCGCGCCCTGGAAAGTACCGATGTCGATGCGGCCGTTGCCCGCCCTGAAACGGTCGACGGCGTCTGCCAGCGCTCCCGCTTTCGTGAGCAGTTCCCGGCCGTGCGCCAGGACGACCTGGCCCAGCGGAGTGATCCGCACCCGCTTGGGACCCCCGGGCCGGTCGAAGACCGCACCGCCGACAGCCTTCTCCAGCGCGGCGATCTGCTGGCTCACCGATGACTGCGTGTACCCGAGTCGCGCCGCCGCGCCGCCGAACGTTCCCTCGTCGGCGATGGCGGCCAGGGTCCTCAGGTGACGCAGCTCCACGTCGCTCATGAACGAAACGATACCTGTAAGCGATTGTATTCATCGAAATTCATCGCTTTTCATGATGTTCTGGGAGTCCTAAGTTCCCCGATATGACGACCTACTCGACACCCACTCCGGACAGGGCTGTGTCCGGTCGCCGGACGTCCCACCCGCGATGGGACCTGCCCGACCTGGTGTGGGCCCTTGCCGCCACGCACTTCGTGAGCCGGGCCGGCGGCGCCGTGCAGTCCCTCCTCGTGCTCTACCTGACACAGGAGCAGCGGCTCGCACCGACGACCGTCGGCGCGGTGGTGGCAGCGGTCGGGGCAGGAGGTGTCGGCTCTCAGATCCTCGGCGGCTGGCTGAGCGACCGGATCGGCCGACGCCACACGATGCTCGCAGGGTTCCTGGGGACCGCAGTGGCGCTCGTCGGGCTCGGATCTGCCGACACGCTGCCGACGATCGTGGCGGCGGCGGTCGGCGTCGGGCTGACGGGGGACCTGTTCCGCCCCGCAGGGTCGGCTGCGGTGGCCGACCTCCCGCCACGGCAGCGCGTCCGGGCGTTCGGGCTGCTGTTCTGGGCGACCAATCTCGGCTTCTCCGTCGCCACGGCAAGCGCCGGAGTCCTGGCTCAGCGAGGGTACGGACTGTTGTTCTGGATCAACGCGACGGCCTGCGTCATCGCGGCGCTGATCGTCTGGCGCTGTGTCCCCGAGACCCACCGGCCGACGCCCGGACAGTCTCGGCGGGCACTTGTGCCGACGCTCCTGCGCGACCGGCTGATGATCGCCATGGTGTTGGTCTACACCACCTACTTCACCCTGTTCCTACAGACTTTCACCACGGTTCCGCTCACCATGACGGCGGACGGCCACACCGCCGCGGCCTACGGCACGCTGCTGGCCTTCAACGGGCTCCTCATCGTCGCGGGCCAGCCCCTGGCGGTACGGCTGCTCGCAGACCGCGACCCCAGCACGGTACTGGCACTCTCCATGCTCATGGTCGGCGCCGGCGTCGGAGCCAACGCCACCGTGCACGACAGCGCCGGGTACGCGGTATCCGTCCTCGTCTGGAGCAGCGGCCAGATAGGCATCGCCGTCATGTTCGGCGCCACCTTCGCCGGCCTCGCACCGACGGGCCTGCGCGGCGGCTACATGGGCGTCGCCTCCACCACATGGAGCATCGGCGCCGTACTCGGCCCACTGGCCGGCACCACGCTGCTCAACCACGTCGGGCACGCGGGCTTGGGAGTGGTGTGCGCGGTCACCGGGACAGTGCTCTGCGCCGCTCAACTGGCACTGCGTCCGGCGCTCCGGAGGCGAATGGTGACGCAGGAGAGGGGCAAGATCCCTCCGGCCACTTAGGGTTTGTCGGAAGCCACGACTTGATTCCCGGCAAGCCCTTACCGGAGATCGTTCCCCGTCTTCTCAAGGGTGCCGGTGATACGCCTTGTTGACGATGCGCCAGCTGTCGTCGGCGTGGACCAGCAGGAAGACGTCGGTGAACGTGTCCGCGCCGTGCGAGAGTGTCATGGTCGCGGTCGCGACGGTGCCGTGGACGTCGAGGGTGTCGATGCGGCGGGAGCGGGTCGGTTCGTCGGGGGCCGGCCGGCCTGGGAAGAGGGCGCAGTACTCGTTCAGGGGCCAGGAGACGAATGCGCCGTCGCGGATTCCCTCGATGTGGGCGGTGGGAAGGAACGCGTCGCGGAAGTGGGTGGGGTCGCCGGTGGCGTGTCCGCGGATGTAGGCGCGGAGTGGTTCGAGTACGGCGTCCTCCAGGACGGGGACCGTGGCGGCGACGGCGATGTCGGCTTCCGAGTCGGCCGGGGTGCCGGCCAGGCCGGTCGCACTGCGCAAGGGGGTGTTGGACGCGGCGGCCAGCAGAGTCATGTCCTTGGCCAGCGCGCCGATGGTGAATTCGGCGGTGACAGCGTCGGGCTGGTCGGTGAGGAAGGGGCGTTTGCGGGCCACGAGCCCGCCGAGCTGGCCGAGTTCGAGGACGTCCAGCACCTGGGCCCGGGGCAGGTCAAGGGCGTCGGCTTGGCGTAGTGCGTCGCGCAGTACGAGGACGGCGCCGGCGAGGCTGTGGTTGGCGATCAGCTTGAGGGCGGCGGCGGTGGAGGCGTCATCGACAGCCCGCACGGTGCCGAGCGCCTCCAGTACCGGTCGGACTCGATCGAGCGCGTCCTGGTCGGCGGCGGCAAGGATGTGCAGGGCTCCGGCGGTGGCAGCCGGTACGGAGCCGAGCACGGGCGCGTGGATGTAGGCCGGGCCGAGTCGCCGGGCCAGGGCCGAGGCTTCGGCGGGGGCGATGGTGCTGGTGTTCAGCACGAGCGAGTCCGCACGCAGGGAGTCACGGACGTCGTCGAGGACCTGGCGGCAGGCGGGGCCGTCGAACAGTGCCAGGAGCACGAGGTCGGCCTTCGCGACGGCGTCGTTCGGATCGTCGGTCGTCTGGACGGCGCCTGATGTGTGCCCTGAGCGTGTCCAGCCGACGACGTTCCAGCCCTGGCCGGCCAGTCGTGCCGCGAGTGCCTCGCCCATGCGCCCCAGGCCGAGGACGGCGATCGTGTGTGGTGTGGTCATGTGCGCCACAGTGGTGCACCACGAGCACTGCGACAAGCGCAGAATACGCAGGTCAGCTCTGCGGAGTGCGCATATCGGCCGGGCATACTGGCGCCATGGAACTGACGGTGTGGCGGACTTTCGTGACGGTGTGCCGGCTCGGGTCGCTGTCGGCGGCGGCCGACGAGCTCCATCACACGCAGTCGGCCGTCTCCCGGCAGATCGCCGGGCTGGAGCGGCAGCTCGGCGTGGCTCTCATCGAGCGGCACGCGCGCGGTGTGCGTCCCACTCCGGCCGGCGAGGTGTTCCGCCACCACGCTCTGGTCACGCTCAACGAGGCCGACCGTGCCGTACGCGCGGCACGGGAGGCAGGCGACGGGGCGTCCGGCCGGCCCCTGACCGTCGGCGCGACACCCTCTCTCGCCGCAGGGATCGTCCCCGAGGCCGTCCGGGCCCTGATCCAGCAGGCCGGTTCCGTCCGATGGAGCCTGCTCCCCGGCCTGAGCGCAGAGCTGCACCACCGTGTGGTCACCGGCGATCTCGACATCGCCGTCGTCACCGACGCGCCGCCGGGCCTGCCCCATGACCCGCGGGTCGAACGCCGGTTCCTCGGACTGGACGACATGGTCGTCGCACTGCCCGTCGACCATCCAGCGGCCGGACGCGGCCCGGTGCACATGCGGACACTGGCCGACCAGACCTGGGCCGAGGACAACGACGGATCGGCGGCACTCCTGCACCAGCACGCCGCCCGCGCCGGAGTCAGCGCCCGCATCGACCTCACCGCGGCGGATCTGCCCGGCAAACTGGCCCTGGTCGCGACCGGCCACGCCGTCGCGCTGATCCCCGGCGTGCTGACGCGCGCACTGCGGACCGACGTCACCACCGTGGATCTTGTCGATCCCCCGACCCGCGGCATCTACACGATCACGCCACACCGCGACCCCCACCCCTGCACAGCGTCCCTGCTCGACCAGCTCACCGCGGCCTTCGCCTCGGTCCGTCCGGCCCACGCCGCTCACCGGCTGAGTGGTACAGATGCCCGCCTCGCTGGGCCGGCGCTTCACGACGACATCACGGAGCCGTGAGCCAGGGCTCTCCGTCGCCGGGATACCGTCGTCCGGCGATGCGCCTGAGGCGTCACCCGGCTGGGGGCGGACCCCGGATCAGTCGCGTGACCGCAGGCCCGCCATGTACACGTCCCGCGCGGTCATGCTCACCGCCAAGTGCCGAAGCAACGGCTCGAAGAAGGAGCGGCGATGGTTCGCATCCGTCACCGCTGCCGCGGCGAAGTAGAGCGCCGACACGGCCGCGATGAACAGGCAGACCTGGATCAGATCATCGGGGAACGGCACTTGGAATCCGAACAGCCTGCCCCCGGTGTGCGTATGCCCCGTCCATGCCTTCATCACGGAACCGCGGATGCTGAGGACTCCGAGAACATTGAAGAACAAGAAGGTCAGGGCGGAAAGGACGAAAGTCTGCAACAACTGGGTGAGGACGAGTACGAGGATCATGTTGGCCTGTTCGGCGCGGCGGAGAGGGACTGCCGGGGGTGCTCCGTCGGCTGCCGCGGGGGACAGCTCGAACGGTGTGCCTCGGAGATCGTTGCGCTCCACACCGTGGGAGTCGGTCAGGTCACGCACCTCGTCGGAGAGCCTGGCACATAGGAAGAGGACCGCCACCAGGCTGAAGAGACCGACGACCAGCCACATGTCGTTCCGGCTCAGGGCCGCCGCCACTTGCCAGATCTCGTTGGTGAAGAACCCGAACACGGTGAACAGGAGCAGCAGGGGGAGCGCCCGGCTCGTGAGCTCTCCCAGCAGGGCGAGCTGCCGGAACGCGGCCCGCAGCGCCCAGCCGAGAATGGACCCCACGCCGAAGTAGGCGCCGGCGAGGAACACTCCCAGCATCCCCGCCTGCTGGAGCAGACTCAGATACGGCGTCTCCCGAGGAGGCAGCAACACACTCGTGATCGGACCGATCGCGCTCAGGTCGGCGAGCGGTGGGCCGCTGACGACGAGCGGCCGCTGGACGCCTTCGACGCCGAGGGGCGTGTCCCAGCTGAGGTTGTGCGCGAGGTGCTCGTCGGCCAGGGCGAGGGGGCCGCCGCCGGGGAAAGGACGTAGATACGGTGCTTGCCGCGGATCGCGTCGGCGACGGCTTCGGTCGCCTTTTGGAGTGAGTGGGCCGGCAGCGCGGTGTCCAGGTGGTGGTCGAGGGCGGCCGACAGCGGTTTTCGTGCGGGGCGAGCGAGGAGGCGGCGGTCAGGGTCAGCGCGGTCGGCATGGCGTCCTCGCTGATCTGCTGGTCGGTGGTCCCGCTCGCCCAGAACATGCCGTCGGCCAGGGGCATTTGAGGGTGTGCACCACCGCCTGCTCCACCTGGGCGTCGGTGATGCTGTGTGGTATCCCGGGGTGTGGCCGGCCGGCCGGGTCGTCCAGCCGGTCCCGTCGGCAGGTCACGGTGGAGCGGGCCACGCCCAGCTGCCGGGCAACGTCGGCGTTCGACGGCCCCTTGCCGCATTCCGGGATGATCCGCGCCCGCCGGGCCGGGCCGTGAGCGGTCCTCCGCCGGTTCGCCCACCCCTCAAGCATCCGCCGCTTGTCCTCGGACAGCACGAGCGGGTCCAATCGCGGTCCAGGCACACCACCATCAGACCGTAGAACTCCAGGCCAGGACACTAGGGGTGCGGGGGCCCAGAACGGTGGGAGCTTCTGGAGTTCGATGGACGACACGATGATGACGGTCTGCCCGTCGACATCCATGGGGAGGATCGACAACAGGTTCTCGAACCCCTGATCCTCACGCCTGAACCCAGCGTCGGGGACTTTGCCGGGTACCTGCTGGTTCAAGGAGACCGAGCACCACCGCCTTTCCTGCGGCTGAAGCCCCAGGAAAGGCGGTGGTGCTCTGATGGTCGCCGAGGAGCGCCGGGCCGAGGACGTCTGGGTCCTGTGGAACGCGATCCGCCGGAGTTTCGACACCTGGCACGGACTGCCGCGCCGCCTGCTGCTCGCGGCTGGCGTGGCTTACACCTTTGAGTACGTCAGTGTCTCGAAGCGTCCACAGCGAGACGAGAGCATCGACGAGGGGGATCGCCGAGATGCTGATCGAACGGCGTCGGCACTACGGCCAGATCCTGGACGAGTTGGCCGGTGGGTGAAACGCCGGGAGGTCAGGGGAAGTCCGGGCACTCCGCTGCGAAACCCTCCGAGACCGGCTGCCACACGCCGCGCTGCTCACGCGCGGTCAGTCGGTCTGTCTCCGCGGCGGCCTCGATCAGCTGGGTGGTGGTCAAGGGGACAGCGGCTACGAACACCCTCCCGAGATGACGGCAGTGCTGCACCGGACGGAGTTCATCCGCGTACGGCTCGTCGGCGACCGCAAACAGGTCGGACAAGGTCCAGCCCAGCGGGCCGGCCACGGCACGAAGCTGGTACCGCCGGTGCGGACTCGGTTCCCAGCGCGAAACCATCCCGAACAGCGTGCTCAGGGACAGTCCCATGAACGGCAGTTCGCGGACGCCGAAGCCGCGATTGCGGATCAGCCCGTTGAGTACGGCGCCGAAACCGGTCTCGGCGGCGGGGTGGTACGGAGAGGCCGGTTGCGCGAAGGGTGTCGGAGCGGCGAGCCGCGGCAGCGAGCGGACGAAGTCCTCCACCGAGGCCATCTGCGAGTGGTCGCAGTGGCTGACGCGGTAGGCGAACTGCTTCATGACCTTGGCGTCGCGTTCCGGGGGAAGGAGTTCCGCCGGCACCGGGTGGCCCGCGACGACCAGCAGGTCGGCAGCCGGTATGTCGAGTTCGGCAGCGAGTTCGGTAAGTCGCTCCGGGGCGGCGTCGGTTCCGCTCGCGGCGAGGTTGCTGAGAATGTCGGCCCGTTCCATGGGAGGAAGGTAGCGAGTTGGCCGACCGCGCGCCGGGGCTGTCGGTGACGCGGCAGGGCCTGAGTGCACGGCGTTGGTCAGCACCGGCAGAATGCCCTGGTCGGCGGCGAACGCCAGCGAACGCGCCGCGTGCCGCACCGACCCGAACCCGGTGCCCGCG
>NZ_JBEXLS010000032.1:0-120292 GCF_040610055.1 Streptomyces sp. NPDC004539
GCGACCCGCTACGAGAAGACCGCCGAGTCCTACCAGGCCGCCGTCACCCTTGCCTCACTCCTGATGTGGGCGTGACCTTTGAAGACAACTCCTAGGGGCGCGGGGCTGTATCAATATGCGGCTCCGCCGCGTGGGCGCGATCAACCACAACGGACCCGCACCAGCCCACCCACCGAACCCCCCACCCCCTAAATCCCACCCACCCCGTAAAATCCGCACGTCAAAGCACCACCACCCACCCAGGAGCCCACCCATGGCCGAACACCCCGCCTACCCCGTGGGCCTCCGCCTCACCGGCCGCCGAGTGGTCGTCCTGGGCGGCGGCCAGGTAGCCCAACGCCGCCTCCCGTCCCTGATCGCGGCCGGCGCCGACATCACCCTGATCTCCCCGGAAGTCACCCCCTCGGTGGAGGCGATGGCCACGGCGGGCGAGCTCACCTGGGAGAAGCGCCCCTACGAACCCGGCGACCTCACCACCGCCTGGTACGCCCTGATCGCCACGGACGACCCCGACGCCAACACCCAAGCCTCCGCGGAAGCGGAATCCCACCGCGTCTGGTGCGTCCGCTCCGACGACGCCGACCAGGCCACCGCCTGGACCCCCGCCACCGGCACCAGCGAGGGCGTCACCATCGCCGTCCTGACGACGGACGCGAAGAGCCGCGACCCCCGCCACACCGCCCGCGTCCGCGACGCGGTCCTCGCCGGCCTGCGCGACGGCACCCTCGTCGCCCCCCACCACCGCACCCGCACCCCCGGTGTCTCCCTGGTCGGCGGCGGCCCGGGCGACCCCGACCTGATCACGGTCCGAGGCCGCCGCCTCCTCGCCGAGGCGGACGTCGTCATCACGGACCACCTCGGCCCCCGCGACCTCCTCGCCGAACTCCCCCCGCACGTCGAGGTGATCGACGCGGCCAAGCTCCCGTACGGCCGCTACATGGCCCAGGAGGCCATCAACAACGCCCTGATCGAACACGCGAGGGCGGGCAGGTCGGTGGTCCGCCTCAAGGGCGGCGACCCCTTCGTGTACGGCCGTGGCATGGAGGAGGTGCAGGCCCTCGCGGCGGCCGGCATCCCCTGCACGGTCGTCCCCGGCATCTCCAGCTCCATCTCCGTCCCCGGCGCGGCGGGCATCCCGGTCACGCACCGGGGAGTGGCCCAGGAGTTCACGGTCGTCAGCGGCCACGTGGCCCCCGACGACGAACGCTCCACGGTCGACTGGGCCGCGCTCGCGAGGCTCAACGGCACCCTCGTCGTCCTCATGGGCGTCGGCAAGATCGGCCGGATCGCCGAGACGCTGATCGCCCACGGCAAGTCCCCGGACACCCCGGTCGCGCTGGTCCAGGAGGGGACGACGACGGCCCAGCGCCGGGTCGACGCGACGCTGGCGACGGTCGACGAGACGGTCCGTACGCAGGACGTGAAGTCCCCGGCGGTCATCGTCATCGGCGAGGTCGTCACCGTCGGCCCCGGCACCATGGCGTAACCCCCGGTAACACAACCCGTTCCGAGCCGTTGGCACCGCACCCAGGACAAGGCAGTATCACTTCTGTGGCCGATCTCATCACCGTCGACGACCCCGACGACCCCCGCCTGCGCGACTACACCGGCCTGACCGACGTCGAACTGCGCCGCAGACGCGAGCCCGCCGAGGGCCTCTTCATCGCCGAGGGCGAGAAGGTCATCCGGCGAGCCAAGGAGGCGGGCTACGAGATGCGCTCCATGCTCCTGTCCGCCAAGTGGATCGACGTCATGCGCGACGTCATCGACGAACTCCCCGCCCCCGTCTACGCGGTCACCCCCGACCTCGCCGAACGCGTCACGGGCTACCACGTCCACCGCGGCGCCCTCGCCTCCATGCAGCGCAAGCCCCTCCCCACCGCCGAGGAACTCCTCCACACGGCCCGCCGCGTCGTCATCATGGAGTCGGTCAACGACCACACCAACATCGGCGCCATCTTCCGCTCGGCGGCAGCCCTCGGCATGGACGCGGTCCTCCTGTCCCCCGACTGCGCCGACCCCCTCTACCGCCGCAGCGTCAAGGTCTCCATGGGCGCCGTCTTCTCGGTCCCCTACGCCCGCCTGGAAACCTGGCCCAGAGACCTGGACACGGTACGCGAGGCCGGCTTCACCCTCCTGGCCCTCACCCCGGACGAGAAGGCCAAGCCCCTCGACGAAGCGGCCCCCCACAAGATGGACCGAGTGGCCCTGATGCTGGGCGCCGAGGGCGACGGCCTCTCGACCCAGGCCCTGATGGCAGCGGACGAATGGGTCCGCATCCCGATGTCACACGGGGTGGACTCGCTGAACGTGGGGGCAGCGGCGGCGGTGGCGTTCTACGCGGTGGCAACTGGACGTCCGGAGGCGTAAAGGGCTTTTGCTTTTAGGGGCGCGGGGAACTGCGCGAACAACCACGACGATGCCGCACCCGCCCCAAACGCTTCAGTCCCCCCACATCACTCCCGCCCCTGCTCCTGCCACACAACCCTCTCCCCGCCGCCCCCCAACCCCCGAGCCGGCCCCTGACAAGCCTGCACAAGCCCGATCCCCAACGCCACCAACAACGTCACCACCACGAACACGAACAACCGCTGCCGCAGCAACCGAGGATTGGCCGGCCGACGCCCCGTCCCCGTCGGCCGGGGCCGAGTAGCCGGCCGCCCGCCGCCAGTCCCACTACGCGGCGCAGGCCGACTCCCACTGGGCCGCCCCCGCCCGGAGGGCACCGGCCGGGACGACGACGAAGGCGCACCCCCACGAGACCCCCGGGACGGCGGATTCGTCCCCGCCTGCCGAACACTCCGCTCGGTATAACTGGCGGTCTCGGCGACCCGCCCACCACGGTCCCCCTCCGCGGACGCGGAACGCGGCGTCGGCGCCCGCCCCTCCAGCACCGCCCCCTGCGCCTCCCGAGCGGCGATCTCCTTCAGCCGCAACGACAGCTCCAGCGTGCTGGGCCGTTCCTCGGGGTCCTTCGCGAGACAGGCCCGCACGAGCGGGGCCAGCGCGTCCGGCACCCCTTGGAGCTGCGGCTCCTCATGCACGACGCGATACAGCATCACCTCCGAACTCCCGTGCCCGAAGGGCGAGTCCGCGGTGGACGCGTACGCCAGCGTCGCCCCCAGCGAGAACACGTCGGTGGCCGGCGTGACCGCCACCCCCCGCACCTGCTCCGGCGCGAGGAACCCCGGCGACCCCACGGCCGTACCGACGTGCGTGAGCGTGGAAGCGCCGGTCGCCCAGGCGATCCCGAAGTCGATGATCCTCGGGCCCTTGGGCGACAGGAGAATGTTGGACGGCTTGAGGTCCCGGTGGACGACCCCGGCCTCGTGGACGGCGACGAGCCCCTCCGACAGCGCGGCGCCGATCGAGGCGAGCTCGGCGGCCCCTATCGCGCCCTCGTCGGCCACCTTGTCGTGCAGGGAGGGCCCGGGGACGTACTGCGTCGCGAACCACGGACGCTCGGCCTCCAGGTCGGCCGCGACGAGCCGGGCCGTACAGCCGCCCCGGATGCGCCGGACCGCCGAGACCTCGCGGGCGAAGCGGGAGAGGAACTCCTGATCCTCCGCCAGATCGGGCCGGATGACCTTGAGGGCGACGCGCTGGCCCTTCTTGTCGGAGCCCAGATAGACGACGCCCATGCCGCCCGCGCCGAGCCGTCTGTGAAGCCTGAACGAGCCGACGACGCGCGGGTCCTCGCGCCTCAGGCGCATCATCGCCATGTTCATCCCCGCTGCCGGTCCGTGTGACGTGGCACAGCTTACGTTTCCACGACCGTCCGCGTGCAGGAGCCGCGCCCTCTCGCTCCGATCGATTGTCAGTGCCGGGCGGGACGCTTGAGGGGTGGTCAGAAGGGCGGCGCGGCAACGGTTTTCGGCCGTGTCCGGATCTCAACCAGCCGCCGCGGAAGGGGGGTTGGGGCCGCGGGCGGCGACCAGGTGGGGAGGCTCGTGGGAGCGGGGGGTGCGGCGCGGACGTACGGGGCGGTGGCCGGCGGGGAGGGGTGCGGGATGGAGGCGGCGGCCCGTGGAGAGGTGGTGGAAGTGAGCGAAGTCACCCGTCGAGGGGCCCTGCTCCATGCCGCCCGCCTCACGGCGAACCGGGTTCCGGCCCTCGCCGGGCGGGCGGTGCCCCGAGAAGCGGAACCAGGAAAACCCTCCCGTAGCGGACACCCCTTCCGGGAAGACCCTGAGACCGGGGAGCGCGTCTCCACCCAGGGGAGTACACCGCAGGTCGAGGCTCATCCTCCGGGAGGCCCGGCAATCGGTACGAGGGCATGACGCCCGGCCGCCGCCGCCCGCCTAAGTTAGAGGTCAAGCGGCGGGTGCAGCACTCGTCCCCCGAGGTCAGACACCCGCCGCTGCCAACGACAACCTGATTTCGGGAAGGAGGAGCCATGGCCTACACGGCACCGCGCAGCACCTACCGCGACAAGCCCGAGCCCGGCCGTCGTCACCCTCTGACGGCGACGCTGATGGTCCTCCCTCTCGCGGTCCTGCTCTTCGTCGTCTTCGGCGGCTGGGAGACAGTGGCCACACAGGCGTCGTCCGTGGGCGTGATGCTGGGGCGCTGAGCGGCGACCCCAGGCCCGGAAGAGCGGTCCGGGCGGGGACATCCCGACCATGAAACCCCGTGGGGACGGGGGTGCGGCGGACGGCAACAATGCCGGCGCAGCTGGGGAGCTGCGCCGGCATTACTTTTGTCCGCACGCGACAGAAGGACCCCCGTGACCCTGCTCACCGACCTCACGTTCCGCCTCCGCGCGCGGGCCCACCCCGACGCCCCGCCCTGCGCCTGCCCCACCCGCACCCTCGCGGACCGCCCCGACGCCACCGTCGTACGCCACGCGGGCGCGGTCGCCAAGGCGCACGCCCCCGGCACACCCCCGGAGGGCCTCGTGCCCCGCCTGCGGACGGCCGCGCACCTCCCCGAGATCCTCCTCGCCCCCCTCACCGCCACCCCCGTACCGCTGCACGACCGCCTCGTCACCTTCTGGCCCTACGGCACCCCCGTGGACCCCGACGCCCCCGACGAGGCCCCCTGGGAGGCCGCGGGCGCCCTCCTGGCCCGCCTCCACCGCGCCACCCCGCCCGGCCCCCTCCCGCCGATGCGCGGCCCGGCCAAGGCCGCCCGGGCCGTCGTCCGCCTCGAAGGCCGCCCCCACCCGGCGATCGCCCCGGTGCGCCGCGCCTGGGAGCGTCTGCCCGCGTGGGCGCGCGGCGAGGCGCCGATGCCGGACGGCGGTCTGTGCCACGGCGACCTCCACCTCGGCCAGCTGGTCCGCACGGCGGACGGCTGGCGGCTCATCGACGTCGACGACCTCGGGACCGGCGTCCAGGCGTGGGACCTCGCGCGGCCCGCCGCCTGGTACGCCTGCGGACTGCTGCCGCCCGAGGAGTGGCACCGTTTCCTCACCGCCTACCGGGACGCGGACGGACCCGCGCTCGGCGGGCACACCGACCCCTGGGCCGCGCTGGACGTCGTCGCGCGGGCGCTGACCGTGCAGACCGCCGCGCGGGCGATCGCCAAGTCACGGGCCGAGGGGCGGGCGTTGGACGAGGTCGAGGAGGCGGTGGTCGACGCCTGTGGCCGAATGTCCGCGTCGTAGGGTGCAACCGACCGGGCCCGGACGGAGTCTGTCCTGGGGTAACGCGAAACAGGAACGAACAGTGAGGAGTTGGGGCCGATGATGCAGTGTCCGAAATGCCATGCGGCGATGCACACGTACAACCGCAACGGCGTCCAGATCGAACAGTGCAGCAACTGCCGGGGGATCTTCCTCGACTACGGCGAGCTGGAGGCCCTGACCCGCCTGGAGGGCCAGTGGGGCCAGCCCGGCCCGCAGGCGTACCCGGCGGCCCCGCCGGTCCCCCCGCCGGGCCCGGCCTGGGGCGCCCCGCAGCACCACGGGGGTCATCACGGCGGGCACCACCGCCACAAGAGCTTCGGCCACATGCTCTTCTCCAGCTGATTCCAGCTGATACGCCACGAGGCCCCTGGTGAAGAACCAGGGGCCTCGGCGAGGTGTGGACGATACTGGGATTGAACCAGTGACCTCTTCCGTGTCAGGGAAGCGCTCTCCCGCTGAGCTAATCGTCCGCTCCGTGACGCGAGCGTCACGGTTGGTGCGCGATACTGGGATTGAACCAGTGACCTCTTCCGTGTCAGGGAAGCGCTCTCCCGCTGAGCTAATCGCGCGGGGAAGCCTCACGGCTTCAGTGGACGATACTGGGATTGAACCAGTGACCTCTTCCGTGTCAGGGAAGCGCTCTCCCGCTGAGCTAATCGTCCTTGGAGGTGGAGACGGGATTTGAACCCGTGTAGACGGCTTTGCAGGCCGTTGCCTCGCCTCTCGGCCACTCCACCAGGAGTGTCAGGGGTTCGGGAAGATCCCCTGGCTTTCCTTCGAGCGGACGACGAGGCTCGAACTCGCGACCTCAACCTTGGCAAGGTTGCGCTCTACCAACTGAGCTACGTCCGCTTGTCTTTCCCGGCCCGCTTGCGCGTCCCGGCGACGTGTTGAACTCTAGCGGATTCCCGGGCCAGGACAAAAACGCGTTTGCGCAGCGTGCTGCCGTACATCACCGAACCGCCCAGCTCAGGCCCCCTTGCGGACACCCCACCTAGACTCGACCCGTGCCTCCTCTGCCTCCCCTCGCCCGCTTCGGCACCCGCGTCGCCACCGGCCTCCTGGACGTCACGGACGACCCCGCCGCCCTGGAGTCCACCGGTTTCTGGGCGGTCGCCGCCGACTTCGAGGGCCGTCTGACCTGCGCCCGCTTCGGCGACGTACGCCGCGAGCCGGTCCCCGCCCCGGTGCCGGGCGCCTGGCACGGCCCTACCGAGGGCGACTGGACGTCGTCCCTCGACCACGCCGCGTACACGGCCGGGGTCGAGCGTGTCCGTGAGCACATAGCCGCCGGGGACGTCTACCAGGCGAACCTCTGCCGGGTCCTGTCCGCGCCGCTCGCCGAGGGCGCCGACGTCGACGCCCTCACCGCCCTCCTCGCCCGCGGCAACCCGGCGCCGTACGCGGGCACGATCCGCCTCCCGGAACACGGCGTCGAGATCGCCACCGCCTCCCCGGAACTCTTCCTGCGCCGCGACGGCCGTACCGTCCTCTCCGGCCCCATCAAGGGCACCGGCCGCACCGAGGCGGACCTCCTGGAGAAGGACTACGCCGAGAACGTCATGATCGTCGACCTCGTCCGCAACGACATCGGCCAGGTCTGTACGACGGGCAGCGTCACCGTCCCCGACCTGTGCGCGGTCGAGAAGCACCCCGGGCTCGTGCACCTCGTCTCCACGGTCGCCGGTGAGCTGCGCCCCGGCGCAGGCTGGCCCGAGCTCCTCGCCGCCGCCTTCCCGCCCGGCTCCGTCACCGGCGCCCCCAAGTCCAGCGCCCTGCGCGTCATCGACGCCCTGGAGACCTCCCCGCGCGGCCCCTACTGCGGCGGTCTCGGCTGGGTCGACGCGGACCGGGGGACCGGTGAACTCGCCGTCGGCATCCGGACGTTCTGGATCGAGGGGGGCCTGCTGAAGTTCGGCACGGGCGCCGGGATCACCTGGGGCTCCGACCCCGAGGGGGAGTGGCGGGAGACCGAACTGAAGGCGGCCCGGCTGCTCGCGGTAGCGTCGGGGGAGTACGACGGCTGACGGACCAGCGAGGTGGGCACCAGTGAAGCTATGGCTCGACGGCGGGCTGAAGGACGTCGAGGACGCGCGCGTCTCCGTCCTCGACCACGGACTGACCGTGGGTGACGGCATCTTCGAGACGCTGAAGACGACCGACGGGCAGCCCTTCGCCCTCACCCGGCACCTCGACCGCCTCACCCGCTCCGCCCGGGGCCTCGGCCTGCCCGACCCCGACCACGACGAGATCCGCGCCGCCTGCACGGCCGTCCTCGCCGCCAACCCCCTGCCGCTGGGCCGCCTCCGCATCACCTACACCGGCGGCCAGGGCCCCCTCGGCTCCGACCGGGGCGCCCACGGCACCACCCTCGTCGTCGCCGTCGGCGAGACCAGCCGCCGCCCCGACACGACCGCCGTCGTCACGGTTCCCTGGACCCGCAACGAACGCGGCGCCCTCACCGGCCTCAAGACCACCTCGTACGCCGAGAACGTCGTCGCCCTCGCCCGCGCGCACGGACAGGGCGCCAGCGAGGCCCTGTTCGCCAACACCGTCGGCGCCCTCTGCGAAGGCACCGGCTCCAACGTCTTCGTCGTCCTCGACGGCGAGATCCACACCCCGCCGCTCGCCTCCGGCTGCCTGGCGGGCATCACCCGCGAACTGACCGTCGAGTGGACGGGCGCCCGGGAGACGGACCTCCCCCTGGACGTCCTGTCCCGCGCCGACGAGATCTTCCTGACGTCCACCCTCCGGGACGTCCAGGCGGTGCACCGGGTGGACGACCGCGAGCTGCCCGGCGCGCCCGGACCGGTGACGGCGAAGGCGATGCGGGTGTTCGCGGAACGGGCGGGGGACGATCTGGACCCGTGAGGGGCGGGGGAGCGGCGCGGTCCGCTCTCCGTGAGCCTTCTGCCGGCCGGCGTCTTTATTGGGCTGCCCACCGGGGCCGTAGCGGGTAGAAATCCCGGCATGACCACGACCTTGCGGCCGACCGAGCCGCTCCAGCGGGAGTCCGGGACCGTCGGGCGGCTGTCGCGCCGCTACCAGGTGTGCGTGAACAGCCGGCCCGTCGGCTCGCTCCACCTCGGCACGCACCCCGGCTTCGGCCCCACGATCGCCCGCATCGAGGAACTCCGCATCGACGAGACCGACCGCCACCGGGGCCGCGCCACGGTCGCCGCGCTCGCCGCGGAGGAGGCGGCGCGCGGCTGGGGCTGCCGGATGATCGAGGTGTACGTCCCTGTCGAGCGCGGCACCGCCCCCGACAGCGTCCCCGGCATCCGCCTCGCCACGGCCCTCGGGTACGTCCCCCGCAACCGCGGCATGGAGAAACCCCTGGGTACGACCGCCCCGGCCCTCCCGCCCGGCCTCACCGTCCGCCCCTTCACCGAGGCCGAGTACCGCCCGTTCATGGAGCGCAGCTTCCGGAGCTTCGCCGAGTCCTGCGTCGCACGCGGCATCACCCGCGCCGAGGCCGACGCCCGCGTGGCCCGCGACTCCGCCGAACTCATCGCCGCCTGGCCGCCCGCCCCGAGCACCACCCTCAGCGTCCTCGAACACACCGGCCGCCCGCTCGGCACGCTCTGGCTGCACTCCGCCGACGACCACTCCTTCGTCTACGACGTCGAGGTCGCCGCCGAGTTCCGGGGCCAGGGCCACGGGCGTACGCTCATGCACCTCGCGGAGACGCAGGCGATCGCCTGCGGCAGCGGGACGCTCGGCCTGAACGTCTTCACCGGGAACACGCCGGCGGAGCGGCTGTACGAGTCGCTGGGGTACGGGGTGACGGGGCAGGGGATGTACAAGAACCTGCTGTGAGGGGCCCGCACCAGGCTTTCTGGATCAGGCGTCCGGCGTCGCCAGCAGCCGGTCGGCGATCTCCTCGACGCGCTCCCGGAGCCCTTCCTGACTCTTGCCGCCGTCGAGCCGCTCACCGCCGATGACGTACGTCGGCGTACCCGTGACGCCGATCGCCTTGCCCTCCGCCTGGTCCGCGTCGACGATCAGGATGTGCCGGCCGTCCACCAGCGCCGTGTCGAACTCCTCGGCGTCCAGGCCGAGTTCACGCGCCGTCTGGACGAGGAACTTCTCCCCGCGCCGGTCCAGCTCCTCGACCCGCCCGAGCACCGCCTCGACGTACTCCCAGCCCCGGCCCTGCTCCCACGCCTCCTCGGCGGCCTGCGCCGCCGCGAACGCGTGCTTGTGCTTCTCCAGCGGGAAATGCCGCAGCCGCACCTCCAGCCGGTCCCCGTACCGCTCCCTCAACGCCCGCAGATCCCCCAGCGCCGAACGGCAGTCGGGGCACTGCAACTCACACCACACATCAAGAACGACGGGACCGGAGACGCCGGAAGCGGTTTCACTCATGCCCCCAGTCTCCCAGCTCCCCGAGCGGCCCCCATGACCATCCACTTCTACGGCGCCGACGACGTCCCCGACCCCACCCCTGGTCCCCGAGTCAGGGCTGACCCGGAGATGTCCCTGATGTCCGGCCCGAGGCATGGCCGCGGACGTGGGGAGAGGTGCACGATGGAGGAAGGACGGGGCGGGCGGACCGGAGGGACGGGGTGCGTCGGCCCGTAGGAGCACGGCACGCACGGCATGACACAGCACTAGTGCACGGCACAGCACAGCGACCCTGGAGGACAGCATGATCGCCGAGACCGTCTGTTCCGCAGTCGCCGCGGCCGGCCTCGGCATCGCGGCGGTGACGGCCTACCGCAAACGCTTCCTGTCGGCGGCCCGGATCGCGGCCTACGCCCTGGTCCCGCTGGGCCTGGTGATGACGGGCGTCGTCAAATGGGCGGCGGACACGGCGTTCAGCCCCACGGCCTGGGCCGGCTTCGCCGTACTCGGCGGCGCCTGGGGCCTGTTCACCCTGACCCGCTCGGTGGAGCGCCGCAGGGGCGGCACCCGCAAGGAGCGCAGGGAAGCCACCCGCGCCGCGTCCCGCGAGGCCGTGGCCCCGGCCGCCTCGACCCCCACCCTCGGCCCGACGGCCACCCGCCGCCCCGGCAACGCGACCGCCCGCCGCCCCGAGCCGGCCCGCCCCACCGAGGACTTCAGCGACATCGAGGCGATCCTCAAGAAACACGGCATATGAGGCATCCCGCCTGCCTCGTCCATCCCGCCTGAAACGACACAAGTAGCGCCCCGGCCGCGCGAAAATGATCACGCCCTGAAACCGACCTCGACGGTTTTGGCGAACTCCCGCTCAATCCGCGCGTATTGATCGCAACAGGGGCCCGACCTGCGCCATCATCGCCCGCGAGATGCTGGACACCACACCACAGAGCGATGCCGCGCCCCCTCAGGACGAGCCGCGCGGATGCCTCTTCGCCCTGTCCCAGCCACCGCTCATGATCTTCCTCGCGGTGATCGGGACCCTCCTGCTCATGGCAGCGCTGCACGATCTGCTGCTGCTGTGACCGTCCCGCGGTCCCCGGCGCCACCCGCCGGGGCCCGCGCAATCCCACCCCCATGCACACGGATCACCGCCGGGAGGAGAAGACAGACCGCCGCTACCGAAGACCCCTCGCTCCGCCCCTCACCCCGTGGCCTCCTTCCGCCGCGCCCGATAGGCCGCCACGTGCAACCGGTTCCCGCAGGTCCGGCTGTCGCAGTACCGCCGCGACCGGTTGCGTGACAGATCGACGAACGCGCGACGGCAGTCGGGAGCCTCGCACCGCCGCAACCGCTCCTGCTCACCCGCGACGACGAAGAACGCGAGCGCCATCCCGCAGTCGGCGGCGAGATGGTCGACGAGGGAGGCGCCGGGAGCGAAGTAGTGGACGTGCCAGTCGTACCCGTCGTGATCGGTCAGCTGGGGAGTCGTCCCCGCCCCCGCGACGAGCTTGTTGATCAGCTCGGCCGCGGTCCGCGCGTCACGAGCGCCGAAGATCTCGTCGAACCGCCCCCGCAACCCCCGCACGGCCAGCAGATCGGCCTCGGTCAGCCTCTCCACCCCGCTGATGTCGTACGAACGTACGAAATCCTCCAGGGCGGGGATGTCCGGCAGTCCGTCCGGCGTCGCCTCGTCCTCCGGCGCGGTGTTGACCAGACCCACCACCGAGTCCAGCGCGCACTTGGTGTCGTGGGGGATCAGCACATTTCGCTCCCTGCCCTGAGGACGGGCCCCACGCCCGCCGATGCTGGCCGATGGTAGCCGCCCGGCACGAGAAACCACGGCCCCCGAGCCCACCCGGTCCGGCGACGGAAAACCTCTGCCCCCGCCCCGCGCCCCGAAACCCGGCCCACCCCGAAAACACCGATGCCGCCCCCGGAGAACCGGTGAGCGGCGTCGGTCGCGGCCAGGCCCGGCCCGCGGTCGTACGTGCCCGAGCCGTCTCCCCGAGTGGACGGCTTCGGGCGGAGGGGAGGTGTCGCGCCCCCTAGCTCTCCGCCAGGATGTGCGACAGCTCCTGATCGAGGTCGAAGTGCCGATGCTCCGTGCCCGGGGGCACGGCCGCGTCGGTGCGCTTCAGGAAGGATTCCAGTGCCCGCGCCGGTGCCTCCAGGAGGGCCTCGCCCTCGGGGGAGCTGAGGGCGATGCAGACGACCCCCTGACCGTGGCTGCGCGACGGCCACACGCGGACGTCACCGGTGCCGGTGGGCCGGTGCAGGCCCTCCGCGAGGAGGTCGCGGGCGAACACCCACTCGACGGTCTCCTCGGCTCCGGTGTGGAAGGTGGCGTGCACGGCGTAGGGATCGGCCGTGTCGTACCGCAGACCTGCGGGAACAGGCAGGGAGGACTCGCTCGACACAACGAGGCGCAGGTGCAGCTCGCAGCTGACCGTGGTGTTCATAAGCGCCAGGGCCTTTCGCTCAGTGTGCGCTCGGGGATTCGCACGTCGGCGAAATCGACATGCCACCTACGGTGCCGTTGTAAACCCCTCTGAGTGTTTTGTGCGTCTTTACGTAACTCTTCCGGCCGAGGCCCTCTTCGTCCGGTACCACCATTCCGGTGATCGGATTCCCTCCGGTAAGGTTCAAGTATGAATACGGGGAGTGACGAGCCCGGCGAGGGGGCCGTGGTGACAGACAGTACGAAACCAGGCGGTACGAAGGCGGACGGCGAGCGGCCCGAACAGGGTCAGGAGGCCCAGGACCAGGGTCTCGGCTCCAAGGCGCCGGCGTTCATCAAGAAGAGCAGGACCCTGCATCTGAGCTGGCAGGTCGGCGTCTTCGTCATCGGCCTCGCGGTCGTGGTGATCGGCATCATCATGCTGCCGCTGCCCGGCCCCGGCTGGGTCGTGATCTTCGCGGGCATGGCGATCTGGGCGACCGAGTTCGTCTGGGCGCAGCTGGTCCTGCGCTGGACGAAACGCAAGGTCACCGAGGCCGCCCAGCGCGCGCTCGATCCGAAGGTGCGGCGCCGCAACATCATCCTGACGTCGATCGCGCTCGTGATCATCGGCACTCTGGCCGGCGTCTACCTCTGGAAGTACGGGCTGGAGATGCCCTGGAACATCAAGAACCAGTGAGCCGAAGCCTCCGCAGGTGACCCGGGCGCCCCTCCCCAGCGCCCCGGCAGACCGTCTCCCCGCCGGTCGAAGTCACCCTCTGACATGCGGTAACGTTCTCCCCGTGCCCGGGCGATTAGCTCAGTGGGAGAGCGCTTCGTTCACACCGAAGAGGTCACTGGTTCGAACCCAGTATCGCCCACCCGATTCAGGGGCCGTTCCGGTAGCCGGAGCGGCCCCTGAGGCATGCGAGGGTCCGCCGCGCCCAGCCTGACATCGATCATCACGCCGGTCCACGCCCCCCACCTCGAACACCTCCTCGCCGCCCACACCTCCCACCCGGCTGGACCTGGGAAAGCCTCATCCAGGAGGACGGCGAAACGGGCACCGCGGACACATCCTGACCGCTGGCGGTGCTGGCGGTGCTGGCGGTGCTGGCGGTGCTGGCGGTGCTGGCGGTGCTGGCGCCGGCCCCACGCCCCGCCCCCTTCAGGCGCGCCCGCCTCAGGACCCGCTCCCGGAACCACCCGGCCCCCCGGAACCCACCCCGGCCCCCGAGAACCACGCTGCCCCCCAGCGCCAAGTCCGCCTCGGCACCCACCCCCAGATCCACTTCGCCCACTCCCGCCGCGACGGCGTGGCCATCACCCGCAACCTCGCCCTGGCCGGGGACATCGAGACCCTCAGGGACCCGGCGACCGGCTGGACCACCACCCTCTGCACCCTCGCCGCCGCCCACCTCATCGGTGAACCGGCGCTGCTCCACCGCAAGCTTCCCAGCCGGCTCTCCGCAGGTGACGCCCACTCCGAACCCGTCGAACGCGCCCTACGCATGCACCTGATCAGCGACCACGCCGACCAACTCGCCGCCCAGTTCGACCAGACCGCCGACGGACAAACAGCACCTCGCCGTCGTACCCGTACCAGAACACCCCAACCCCCGGTTCAAACCCGAGTGGAGAATTTCGGCCCATGTCTGCCGGGCCCCGACCCCGCTCCCGCCGTTCGGGCCACCGAACCACCCGTGCCCACCTGCGGATATGTCAACCCGATTGCCGTGAACGGGACTTGAGGGTCAGGGGCGCCCGCAAGCCGTCCCACAAGAAAATCCTGTCCGAATCATTGACGCTCTCTCACCCCCCTCGTACCTTGTGCCAGCAAGCGCTTTCTTGAAACGATTCATGCAAGCGGCAACGACGCTGCGGGGAGGGCCCGACTGTGGGAACCACCAGGAATGTTGAGAGGCGAACGATCCTGAAGGCGGCCGGGGCGACGGCTGCCACGCTCGGGCTGGCGGCGACGACCGGGTGCGGCGGTGACAGCGGATCGTCCTCCGACGGGACGGTGACGATCCGTTACGCCTGGTGGGGTGCGGACGACCGGGCGAAGAGAATCAACCAGACCATCGCGCTCTTCGAGAAGAAGTACCCGAAGATCAAGGTGAAAACGGACTTCCAGCCGTACGGCGACTTCTGGAAGAAGTTCAATACCCAGGCTTCCGGCGGAAATCCGCCGGACGTCTTCCAGAACGCCATCGGATTCCTGCGGAAATACGACGCGAAGAACGTTCTGCTCGATCTGAGCGCACAGGTCAAGGCCGGAAACCTCTCCATGGACGGATTCCGCGCCGGACTCGACAAGTTCGGCGAGGTCGACGGCAAGCTCCTCGGCGTCCCGGTCGGCTCCAACTCGATGGCCCTCGTCATCGACCAGCCCGTCTACACCCGCTCCGGTGTCACCCCGAAGCCCGGCTGGACGTGGGACGAATTCCACGCGGCGATGCTGAAGATCCACCAGAAGACCGGCCGCGCGGGCGACTCCGGCATGTACGGCGTCATGTACCTCTACGACCTGTACCTCCGTCAGAACGGCAAGGCGTTCTTCACCGCCGACGGCCTCGGATTCGCCGAGTCGGACCTGAAGGACTGGTGGACCAAGGCCGAACAGGGCCTGGAACAGGGCGAGTTCGCCGACGCCAAGAAGGTCGCGCAGATCAAGCCGAAGTCCGCGGTCGCCGCCGAACTCGCCGCCGGCGAGTTCACCTGGGACAACTTCACCGTCCGCTACACCTCCGAGGGAAAGAGCGAGTACCGCCTCGCCCCCATCCCCACCACGGACGGCAAGAAGACCGGCCAGTACCTCGGCTCCCTCATGCTGAGCGCCTCCAAGCGCACCAAGCACCCCAAGGAAGTCGCCCAGTTCATCAGCTTCATGGTCCACGACCCCGAGGTCGCCAAGATCATGGGCTACGACCGGGGCGTCCCCGCCACCCAGGCCCAGTACGACGCGTTCAAGCCGACCGACGAGGTCGCCAAGTCGATCGCCGCCTACGAGGAGTCCCTCGTCTCCTCCGGCGTCCTGGAGCCCATCACCCCGCACCCCAGCGGCGCCGACATCTGCGAGTCCGCGTTCCTGCGGATCGCCGAGGAACTCGCCCTGGGCACCCGGTCGGTGGACGACGCCGTCAAGCAGTTCTTCACCGAGTCGAAGACGGCCCTGACGGCCTGATGGGAACCACCGTGACACACGCCCCCGCACTGGAGGGTCTGACCGAGGACTCCGGGCCGCCGAGCGGCCCGGAGCGGTTGGCGAAACCCCCCGAGCTCAAGCGCCGGATGCGCCGGGAGAACCTGGCCGGCTACCTCTTCATGTCGCCGTGGATCGCGGGGTTCCTGCTGCTCACGGCGGGCCCGATGGTCGCCTCGCTCTACTTCGCGTTCACCGACTACAACCTCTTCGACCCGCCCAAGTGGATCGGCCTCGACAACTTCTCCGAGATGTTCGGCGACCCCCGCTGGCGCCACTCGGTGCAGGTCACCCTCTGGTACGTCGTCGTCGGTACGCCCCTCAAGCTGCTCGCCGCCCTCGGTGTCGCCCTGCTGCTCGCCCAGAAGCGGCGCGGCCAGGCGTTCTACCGGGCCGCGTTCTACGCACCCTCCCTGATCGGGGCCAGCGTCTCCATCGCGATCGTCTGGAAGGCGATCTTCTCGGACGACGCGGTCGTCGACCAGACGCAGCAGTTCTTCGGCATCAACGCGGGCGGCTGGACCGGTGACCCGGAGCTGATCATCTACAGCCTCGTCGCCCTCACCGTCTGGCAGTTCGGCGCCCCGATGGTCATCTTCCTCGCCGGCCTCAAGCAGGTCCCGCGCGAGCTGTACGAGGCCGCCGAGATGGACGGCGCCGGGACCTGGCGCAGGTTCTGGAACATCACCCTGCCGATGATTTCCCCGGTCCTCTTCTTCAACGTCCTGCTGGAGACCATCCACTCCTTCCAGATCTTCAGCTCGGCGTACATCGTCGGCGGCGGCGCGGGCGGCAACGCCTGCGGACCGGCCGACGGATCGATGGTCTACACCTGTTATCTGTACGTCCAGGGCTTCGAGAACAGTCGCATGGGCCTCGCCTCCGCCATGGCGTGGCTGCTGCTGGTCGCCGTCGCGCTGGTCACGGCCGTCCTCTTCTGGTCGCAGAAGAAGTGGGTGCACTACGAGGAGGACGCTCGATGAGTTCCACGACCCTCCACGAGGCGAAAGGTGTCGGCCGCAAACGCGCCGGCTCCCTCGCCTGGCACCTCGGCTCCCTCGCGATCCTCGCCGTGATCCTCTACCCCGTGATCTGGGTCGTCGGCGGCTCGTTCAAGAAGAGCGAGGACATCGTCGGCAGCCTCGACCTCTTCCCGTCCGACCCGATCACCACCAACTACCAGCGGCTCACCGACGGCATCGCGGACATCTCGATCTCCACGTTCTTCGTCAACTCCCTGACCCTCGCGGTCGGTTCCGTGATCGGCATCCTGATCTCCTGCTCGCTCACGGCGTACGCGTTCGCGCGGATCAAGTTCGCCGGCCGCAACCTGCTCTTCACGCTGATGATCGGCACCCTCCTGCTGCCGTACCACGTCCTGCTCATCCCGCAGTACGTGCTCTTCCGCAACATGGACATGATCAACACGTACACCCCGCTGCTGCTGGGCAAGTACCTCGCCACGGAAGCGTTCTTCGTCTTCCTCATGGTCCAGTTCATGCGCAACCTGCCGAAGGAACTGGACGAGGCCGCGCGCCTCGACGGCTGCGGGCACCTGCGCATCTACTGGTCGATCGTGCTCCCGCTGTGCCGCCCCGCCCTCATCACCAGCGCGATCTTCACGTTCATCAACTCGTGGAACGACTTCATGGGCCCGCTGATCTACCTCAACGAGCCCGACAAGTACACCGTCTCCCTGGGCCTGAAGATGTTCGTCGACCAGGAGGGCGTGGCCGACTACGGCGGCATGATCGCCATGTCCCTCGTCGCGCTGCTGCCCGTCCTCGCGTTCTTCCTCGCCTTCCAGCGCTACCTCATCGACGGCATGGCGACCTCCGGACTCAAGGGCTGACGCCGTGGCCACCGAGACACGCGTGAAGCCCCGCAAGGAGTCCGTGTTCGCCGAACGGTTCGCGGTCTTCGCCGAGTGCCTGCTCACCGGTGTCTGGATCGCCGTCGCCTGCCTCGGCGTCGTCACCTACCCCGCCGCGCTCGCCGCCGGCAGCCGCCATCTGGCCCGCCGGACCGCCCATGTGGACGGCGGACTGCGGGAGTTCGTCCAGGACTTCCGTACGGCGCTGCGCGGCGGGTGGGCCGTCGGGCTCGCCGGGTGGGCGGCCGTCGTCGCGGTCTGGGTCGACGTGTGGGCCGTGCGCGCCGGGCTGCCGGGCGGGCCGCTGGTCGGCGCGATCGGCGTGTTCGCGCTGATCGGAGCGGCCGTCGCCCTGCTGCGCGCGGCGGCCGTCTGGACCCCGGGCGACCGCTGGCGCGAGCTGCTCGCCGACGCCGGCCGCCGTACGGTCCTGGACCCGGCCGGCTCCTTCCTCGTCGTCACCGGCCTCGCCGTAGTCGTCATGTCCGCGTGGTTCATCGCCCCGCTGGGCGTTCCCGTCCTCGGCGCCGTCGTCGCGGCGGCGCTCGCGGTGGAGGAGCGCCACCGCCGCCGCTGAACACGCTTCTCCCGGTACGACGCCGGCGCCCCCGGCGTCGTACCCCAAGGCCGGTGACCCCGCGCCTTCCTCTGTCATGCCCCTGACCAGCCCGAAGCTTCCCCGCACGGAAAGGAACGGCCATGTCCCCCCTTCCCCGCAGATCCCTCCTCAAGGCGGCAGCCGTCGCCGGAGTCGCCGCACAGTTCAGCTGGGCGCTCGGCGCGAACAACGCCTCCGCCGCACCGGCCGCCGGGACCGGCGCCGCCGACCCTGTCACCCTGGACTGGCTGGAGGACGGCGGCCTCGGCGCCGCCCCCGGCTCCACCCTCGGCGTGCCCTGGCCCATGGGCACCTTCCAGGACGACCAGACCTTCGCCGTCACCGACGCCGCCGGCCAGGACGTCCCCGTCCAGTCCTGGCCCATCGCCTACTGGCCCGACGGCTCCCTCAAGTGGACCGCGCACGCGGTGAGTTCGGGTGACGGCAAGCTGACGCTGGCCCCCGGCCAACCGGCCGCGCCCGGCAAGAAGGTCACCGTCGACAAGAGCGGCGGCACGATCGACGTGTCGACCGGCGTCGTCGACGTGAAGATCGGCAAGTCCGGCGCCACGCTCATCAAGTCCGTCAGGCGCGGCTCCACCGAGATCGCCAAGAACGGCCGCCTCGTCCTCATCCGCCAGCCCGAGATCGAGGACGAGGACCAGGGCACCGTCAAGACCGAACGCTTCGAGGGCGCCATCTCCTCGGTGACCGTCGAACAGGAGGGCCCCGTCCGCGCGGTCGTCCGCATCGACGGCAAGCACCGCAAGGGCAGCCGCAGTTGGCTCCCCTTCTCGATCCGCCTCTACTTCTACGCGGGCGCCGACTCCTTCCGCATGGTCCACACCATCACCTACGACGGCACCCAGGAACCCGGCAAGGCCAGCGGCGACTTCATCCGCGGCCTCGGCGTCCGCTTCACCGTGCCGATGCGCGACCAGTCCTACGACCGCCACGTCCGCATCGGCGGCGAGGGCACCGGCCTCCTGCGCGAAGCCGTCAAGGGCATCACCGGCCTGCGCCGCGACCCCGGAATCGCCGTCCAGGAAGCCCAGTTCGCCGGAAAGAAGCTCCCCGACCCGTCGACCTGGGACCAGCGCGTCACCACCCGGCTCCAGTACATCCCCGAATGGGGCGACTACACCCTCTCCCAGCTCTCCGCCGACGGCTTCACCCTGCGCAAGCGCACCAAGAAGGGCCACGGCTGGATCGGCGCCGGCGGCGGCAAGCGGGCCTCCGGATTCGGGTACGTCGGCGGCACGAGCGGCGGATTCTCCTTCGGCCTGCGGGACTTCTGGGAACGCCACCCCTCCCAGCTCGACATCCGCGACGCCCAGACCGACGAGGCCGAGGTCACCCTCTGGCTCTGGTCCCCCGAGGCCCAGCCCATGGACCTGCGCTTCTACCACGACGGCATGGGCCAGGACACCTTCCCCGAACAGCTCGAAGGTCTCAACATCACCTACGAGGACTACGAGCCCGAGTTCGGCACCCCCTACGGCATCGCCCGCACCTCCGAACTCCTCTTCTGGGCCAACGAGTCCACCCCGACCCCGGAAACCCTCGCCCAACAGGTCGAAGCCGTAAGGGTGTTGCCGCAACTCGCCGCCCCGCCCAAGCAGTTGATCAAGGCGAGCGTCTTCGGCCCCGGCCTCTACTCCGAACCCGACCGCTCCACCCCGGCCAAGGCGAAGATCGAGGACCACCTCGACTTCCTCTTCACCTACTACAAGGACCAGGTGGAGCAACGCCGTTGGTACGGCTTCTGGGACCACGGCGACATCATGCACACCTACGACACCGTCCGCCACCAGTGGCGGTACGACATCGGCGGATACGCGTGGGACAACTCCGAACTCTCGCCCGACCTCTGGCTCTGGTTCGCCTACCTGCGCTCCGGCCGCTCCGACATCTTCCGCTTCGCCGAGGCCATGACCCGGCACACCGGTGAGGTCGACGTCTACCACCTCGGCCAGTGGGCCGGCCTCGGCACCCGGCACGGCGTCCAGCACTACGCCGACAGCGCGAAGCAGCAGCGGATCGCCAACACCACGTACCGCCGCTACTACTACTTCCTCACCGCCGACGAACGCGTCGGCGACCTCATGCACGCCAACGTCGACTCCGACGAGACGTTCCTCGTCCTCGACCCCATCCGCAAGATCCGCACCGAGCCCTACACCCCCGACCGGCACGCCCTCTCCATCGGCTTCGGCACCGACTGGAGCGGCCTCGTCTCCGCCTGGCTCACCGAGTGGGAACGCCGCGGGCCCAAGTGGGAGAAGGCCAAGGCGCGCGTCCTGTCCACCATGGAGACCATCGCCGCCCAGCCCAACGGGTTCGTCCAGGGCAGCGGGCTCTACGACCTCGACACGGGGAAGTTCGCGGTCGCCGCAGCGCCGGTCGTCGGCGTCTCGCACCTCTCCGCGGTCTTCGGACTCAACGAACTCTGCGCGGAGCTGATCCACCTCGTCGACATGCCCCGCTTCAACGAGGCGTACTTCGACTACTGCCGCTTCTTCAACGCCACCAAGGCCGAACAGGCGGCCCGCTACGGGTCCAACTTCGGGACACTCCTGCTGTTCCAGGGGCACTCCCGCCTCGACGCGTACGCCGCCGTGAAGACCGGCGACGACAAGCTCGCCAAGCGGGCCTGGGACAAGTTCTACAACTCCGACGGGTACAAGGAGTCGGCGCCGTGGCGCACGGAGAAGGTCGAAGGCCCCACCGCCCTCGTCGCCGGTAGCGAGGCCACCTGGGTGTCGACCAACGACACCGCGCTGTACGGACTCGCGGCGATCGAGAACCTGGCGCTGCTGGGGAACAAGATGCCGTAACACCTCACACTGGTCCCATGGACTGGACGCACTACCGCTTCCACAGCCTGTGGCGCCTCCCCGCTCCGGTCGCCGCCGTGTACACGGCACTGGAGCGGGCCGAGGACTACCCCCACTGGTGGCCCCAGGTCCGCTCGGTCACCCGGGCCGACGACACCACCGGCGTCGTACGGATTCGGGCCACCCTCCCCTACACGCTGACCTTCACCGCGCGCGAAGTCCGGCGCGACCCCGTCGCCGGGGTGCTGGAGATCTCCATGAGCGGGGATCTCGAAGGGTGGGCGCGGTGGACACTGGAGGCGCACGGGGGCGGGACGCTCGCGCGGTACGAGCAAGCCGTCGTCGTACGCAAGGCGTTGCTGCGGGTGCTCGCCGTGCCCGGGCGGCCCGTGTTCCGGCTCAATCACCGGCTGATGATGCGCGCCGGGCGGCGCGGACTCGTCCGGGTGCTGCGAACGGTTTGAAGGAAAGGCGGGCGGGCCTGTATTGTTCAGTGCGTTCCCGGGCGATTAGCTCAGTGGGAGAGCGCTTCGTTCACACCGAAGAGGTCACTGGTTCGAACCCAGTATCGCCCACCGGGAAAGGCCGGTCAGCCGCGAGCTGACCGGCTTTTTGCTTGCCCTCACGCCGCCGCCGGAAGGCTCGGCGGACGCAGCGGCCACGCCGGGTCCACCGTCTCCTCCTGACCGCTGCGCGCGAACCACGCCTGGAGACCACGCGCCTGCGCCGCGTGCCACCCCGTCTGGAGACTGTGCAGCTCACCGGGGGAGAGACGCTCCAGACGTGCCGAGAAGCGGCGCCCGACAGCCCGTACGACCTCCAGCGCGGCCAGCGCGTCCGCACCCGCGTCGTGCGCCTCCGCGAGCGTCACCTCGTAGTGCTCGCACAGATCCGTCAGCGTACGGCGGCCCTTGCGGTAGCGGTCCAGATGCTTGTCCAGCACCCGGGGGTCCAGCACCCGCAGCGGCGTCTGCTCCAGCCACTCGTCCAGCGACGACGCCCGGTGCCGGCGCAGCTCACGGTCCAGCAGCGTCAGGTCGAACGGCGCGTTCATCACCACCAACGGCCGCGCCACCGCCGCCTGTTCGGCCAGCAGCTCGGCTATCTCGTACATCACCGGCGCCGGCCAGCGCCCGTTGCGCTGAAGGTGCTCCTCCGTCAGCCCGTGCACCGCCGTCGCCGAACTCGGCACCGGCACCCCCGGATTGACCAGCCAGCGGGTCACCCGAGGCCGGGTACCCGTGGCGTCCTGCACGACGAGCGCGGCCGACACGATCCGGTCGGTCTCGACGTCCACTCCTGTCGTCTCGGTGTCGAAGGCCGCGAGAGGACCTTCGTACCAGCACGCCATATCCTCACAACCCCTCGTTCACGCACGGCCGATGACATGCCGTCTTCTGCCTGTTTGGTGATACCCGGGCTGTTTGCGCCGTACGCCGGAAGGACACAACAGGAGTGCGGGACCAGGCCATTCGCCGGACCGCACCAAGAACTCGCAAAACGGGGAAGGCTGTTGGTCATGGCGATAGCGCAGCCCGAGCGGGGCGGGCTGCTGCCCGAACGCACGGGCCCCCATCGCGGCACGCTCGCCACCACCGCCTGCATGGAGACGTTGCAGGTCGGCTATCTGCACGCGGTCGCCGCCGCGGCCGGCTGCTCACTCTCCCAGCCGTTCCCCGACAACGGCATCGACTGGCACGTCAGCCACGGCTCACCCGGCCACACCGTCGACGACGAGGTCACCATCAAGGTCCAGCTCAAGGCGACCTACCAGCTCCCACCCCACCCGCCGGGCCGCACCTTCCCCTTCACCCTCGAAAACGACCACCTGCGCAAACTCGCCCGCACCCCCGTCTCCGTACACAAGATCCTCGTCGTCATGATCGTCCCCCGCGCCCAGGACGACTGGCTGCACGCCGGCCACGACCGCCTCGACCTGCGCCACTGCTGCTACTGGACCAACCTCGCCGGCCACCCGATCACCGGCCGCACCCGCACCACCGTACGCATACCGACCTCACGCATCTTCGACGACCGAGCGCTGTGCGAGATCATGACGCGGGTCGGGACGGGAGGACGACCATGAGCCACCGGCCGCTCGACGAAACCCTGCGCGCCGTACGACCCCACCCCGCACCCGGCTGGGACCGCACCCCCCGCCCCGCCGACGTCGACCCCGCCGTCCTCGCCGCCCTCCTGCGCCGCCACGGCTGGCAGCGACGCGGCGGCGCCCCCGGCCGCTACGGCCGCTGGACACCCCCCGGACCCGGCGCCGGCACCAGCCTCCTCGTCCCCGAGAGCCGCGCCTTCCCCGACAGCGACGACCTCCTCGCCGAAGCCCTCACCGCCCTCACCCGCGCCGCCACCCCCGCCGCCCACGAGGTCCTCCTCGGTCTCACCGTCCCCAGCGACGAGATCCGCTGGTCACGCGACGTCCCCGACGAACCCGCCTCCTGGCGCACCGACGACGCCCTGCGCGCCGCCGCCCGCCAGACCCTCCTCGCCGGCGCCCTCGCCACCCGCGCCCGCACCGGCTACCACGGCGCCCGCCACCGCCGAGGAGCCGGCGCCCTCCTCGACGACGTCCTCGTCGGCACCGCCGAAGGAGGCCGCCGGCTCACCGCGTTCGTCCCCGTAGCCACCGCCCGCCCCCTCGCCGTCCGCCTCCACCACGCCCTCCACGCCACCCGCGAGGCCGTCGACTACCAGCGCGCCACCGGCGCCACGGACGCCTTCGACGGCGCCGTCGAAGCCGGCGTCAGCCGCGAACTCACCGAGGCGCTGATCGTGCTCGTACGTGGGACGGAAGGCGCCCGGATCGGCATCGCCTGGGCACCCGGCGCCGGAGTGCCCGAGGGGTGCACCGCCTCCGGGGAACCCGTCGAGTTCTCGCCCGGGGACCTGCCCGCGCTGCGCGAGGCCGGCGCCCGCTACCTGCGGGAGGAGCCCGCCGTACCCGTCACGGTCACCGGGGCCGTCGTACGGCTGCGGCGGTCCGGGCCCCGGGGGGAGGGGAGCGTGCGGCTGCGGGTGCTCGGCGGGGCCGAGGTGCCGCAGGTGCGGATCAGGCTCGACGAGGAGGACTACCGCATCGCCGGACAGGCCCATCTGCTCGGACTCCCGGTCCGGGTGCGGGGCCGCCTGGAGAGCCGGGGCGGGTTCCGGCGGCTCGCGGGCGCCTACGGCGTCGTACCCGTCGAGGTCGACGACGAGGAACGGGACCGGCTGCTCAAGTCGCTCCAGGAGAACCTCGACTTCTTCGAGGAGGCGTGCGGGGGAGAGCTGGACGAGGACTGACCTCGGGGCTTGTTTCGCGGAGGGTGGTCCGGGGTCGGTACGATCCCCTCTTGCGCGCGCTCCTCGTATGGCGCCGCATTTCACCTTCAGGCAGGAGAGACCGGTGTCAGACGTCCGTGTGACCATCCAACGCGATTCCGAGCGGGAAGAGCGCGTGGTGACGACGGGGACCACGGCCGCCGACCTCTTCGCCGGCGAGCGCACGATCGTCGCCGCGCGCGTGGGCGGCGAACTGAAGGACCTCGCGTACGTGGTGTCCGACGGCGAGACCGTCGAAGGCGTCGAGATCTCCTCCGAGGACGGCCTGAACATCCTGCGGCACTCCACCGCCCACGTCATGGCACAGGCCGTGCAGGAGCTGTTCCCCGAGGCCAAGCTCGGCATCGGACCGCCGGTCAAGGACGGGTTCTACTACGACTTCGACGTCGAGAAGCCGTTCACGCCCGAGGATCTCAAGGCCGTCGAGAAGAAGATGCAGGAGATCCAGAAGCGCGGCCAGAAGTTCGCGCGCCGCGTCGTCACCGACGAGGCCGCCCGCGAGGAGCTCGCGAACGAGCCGTACAAGCTGGAGCTGATCGGGCTCAAGGGGTCCGCCTCCGCCGACGACGGCGCGGACGTCGAGGTCGGCGCCGGTGAGCTGACCATCTACGACAACCTCGACGCGAAGACCGGCGAGCTGTGCTGGAAGGACCTCTGCCGGGGTCCCCACCTGCCGTCGACCCGGCTGATCCCGGCGTTCAAGCTGATGCGGAACGCCGCCGCGTACTGGCGGGGCAGCGAGCGCAACCCCATGCTCCAGCGCATCTATGGCACCGCCTGGCCGTCCAAGGACGAGCTGAAGGGGTACCTCGACTTCCTCGCCGAGGCCGAGAAGCGTGACCACCGCAAGCTCGGCAGCGAGCTGGACCTCTTCTCCATCCCCGAGCAGATCGGCTCCGGGCTCGCCGTCTTCCACCCCAAGGGCGGGATCATCCGCCGGGTCATGGAGGACTACTCGCGGCGGCGGCACGAGGAGGAGGGGTACGAGTTCGTCTACACGCCCCACG
The DNA here is from genome assembly GCF_040610055.1 of Streptomyces sp. NPDC004539. Taxonomy (NCBI): domain Bacteria; kingdom Bacillati; phylum Actinomycetota; class Actinomycetes; order Kitasatosporales; family Streptomycetaceae; genus Streptomyces; species Streptomyces sp. NPDC004539. Next base: position 25,270 of record NZ_JBEXLS010000032.1, read on the forward strand.
CGACCAAGGGCAAGCTTTTCGAGCAGTCCGGTCACCTCGACTGGTACGCGGACGGCATGTACCCGCCCATGCAGCTCGACGAGGGCGTGGACTACTACCTCAAGCCGATGAACTGCCCGATGCACAACCTGATCTTCGACGCGCGGGGGCGGTCGTATCGCGAATTGCCTTTGAGGTTGTTCGAGTTCGGGACTGTGTACCGGTACGAGAAGTCGGGTGTCGTGCACGGGCTCACCCGGGCGCGCGGCTTCACGCAGGACGACGCCCACATCTACTGCACGCGTGAGCAGATGTCCGAGGAGCTGGACCGGACGCTGACGTTCGTGCTGGGGCTGCTGCGGGACTACGGGCTCGACGACTTCTACCTGGAGCTGTCGACCAAGGACCCGGAGAAGTTCGTCGGCAGCGACGAGGTCTGGGAAGAGGCCACGGAGACGCTGCGGCAGGTGGCCGAGAAGCAGGGGCTGCCGCTGGTGCCGGACCCGGGTGGGGCCGCGTTCTACGGGCCGAAGATCTCCGTCCAGACCAAGGACGCCATCGGCCGGACCTGGCAGATGTCGACCATCCAGCTCGACTTCAACCTGCCCGAGCGGTTCGACCTGGAGTACACCTCGGCGGACGGCACGAAGCAGCGGCCGGTCATGATCCACCGCGCGCTCTTCGGGTCGATCGAGCGGTTCTTCGCCGTGCTGCTAGAGCACTACGCGGGGGCGTTCCCGGCGTGGCTGGCGCCGGTGCAGGCGGTGGGTATCCCGATCGGGGACGCACACATCGACTACCTGACGGAGTTCGCGGCCGAGGCGAAGAAGAAGGGTCTGCGGGTCGAGGTGGACTCCTCGTCGGACCGGATGCAGAAGAAGATCAGGAACGCTCAGCGAGCCAAAACGCCGTTCATGATCATCGTCGGCGACGAGGACATGAACGCCGGGACGGTCTCCTTCCGCTACCGGGACGGCTCGCAGGAGAACGGGATTCCGCGTGACCAGGCGCTGGCTAAGCTCGTTGACGTCGTAGCGCGTCGAGTGCAGGTGTAGTTGTTCCCCGCTGAGGCGGGGGTGGTCCGAAGATTCGGAAGGCGCATAAGCACAAGGCGCCGTCGTCCCCGCGTCAGCGGGGTTCCGGCCCCCGGAGTTCGCTCCGGGGGCCTTTCCCCTGCCCCCGGCCGTACGCCATATGCTGCTCACCATGACGAGTGAGCCGGAGCAGCAGATCGGAGTGGGCGTGCCGGACGCGTTCCAGCGCCTGTGGACGCCTCATCGGATGGCCTACATCCAGGGCGAGAGCAAGCCGACCGGCCCCGGGGCCGACGACGGTTGCCCGTTCTGCTCGATCCCGGCGAAATCGGACGAGGACGGTCTGATCGTCAAGCGGGGTGAGCTGGCGTACGTCGTGCTGAACCTCTACCCGTACACCGGCGGTCACGCGATGGCCGTGCCGTACCGGCACGTCGCCGACTACACGGACCTCACGGACCCGGAGACGGCGGAGGTCGCGAAGCTGACCAAGCAGGCGATGACGGCGCTGCGGCGGGCGTCGGGGGCGCACGGCTTCAACCTGGGGATGAACCAGGGCGCGGTGGCGGGCGCGGGGATCGCGGCGCATCTGCACCAGCACATCGTGCCGAGGTGGGGCGGGGACACGAACTTCATGCCGGTGGTGGGGCACACGCGGGTGCTGCCGCAACTGCTGGCGGACACGCGGAAGATGCTCGCGGAGGCGTGGCCGGCCGAGTCGTGAGGGCTCGGCCGGCGGGGGTTCACGCGTTGTAGGTGTCCGTCTTCCCGGGGCTCGGGTCCTGTACGCCGCCGCTGAGCACCCCGGCGCGGTTGACGAACTTCTCGACGTCCACGTCGTGTTCGCGCAGGACCTTGATCGTCGCGGCGTGGACGACGCGCAGGACGGGGGTGGCGGCGCGCAGCGCGTCGTCCGCCATGAAGCGGTGTTTCCAGGGCTGGTCGGCCCAGGCGTGGCGGAGGCCGAAGGGTTCGGGGAGCCCTATGGAGCCGCCGAGCCACTGGAGGAGCGGGGGGTACCAGCTGATCGTGGCGCGGGCGCCGAGGCGGACGACCTCGTCGGTGGTGACGAGGGGGAGTTTTATCTTGCGGGTCTCCCAGAAGCGGACGGTCTTGGCGACCTCTTTGGTGGGGGCCTCGGGCTTGGACATGAACAGGCCGTTGACGGGGCCCAGCGCGTGGCCGGTGACCTCTATGCGGAGCGTCTCGTGCAGGACCGTGACGGTGATCATCATGGTGATGATGAGCTGGCCGTCCCAGGTGGTCCACTGGACGCCCAGGTAGTGCCGGTTGCCGCTGCCGAACTGCTGGTTGTTGCAGATGTCCTCGATGGCCTTGGGCTTGAACTGGTACGCCTCGACGTCGGTGCCCTCGGGGCGGGAGACGGCCTTGGCGCCCTCGCCGACGTGGGAGACGATCCAGTGCCGTACGGAGGGGGCGGGGAAGCCGCCGGTCTTGAGGCTCTGGCGCTGGAGCAGGTTGAGCTGGTCGCTGATCGCGCGGGCGATCGTCCAGCTGCGGAACTCGTGGACGCCCTTGACCGGGTCGAGGGGGACGAGTTCCTCGGCGAGGTGCCAGGAGCCCCAGCGGGTGCCCATGCCGAGTATGCCCTTGGGGCCCGCGTAGAAGACGCCGTTGGACTGCTGTTCGGCGGAGAGGCGGGCCAGGGACTGGCGGAGCTGTTCGGCGGCGGCCTGGTCGGGGCTGGTGGGGACGGCCTCGGGGATCTTGGCGCCGACGCTGCCGCCGGACAGGAGGCTGTCCCAGCGCTCGCGGAGGTCCTTCGCGGTGGACTCGCAGATCCGGCGGGCGAGGAACCAGCCGGCGACGGGGGCGACGATCGCCCCGCGGACGTACCAGCCGAGGGGGCCGCCGAAGGGCAGCTTGATCAGGAGGATCGCGGCGAAGATGCCGACGGCGACGAGGAGGGCGGTGGCGAGGCCGGAGGCGCGTTTGTTGGTGCTTCTGCCCATGCTGGCGCGGAGCTGGAAGACGAGCAGCCAGATCAGGAGGCCGGGCAGGAAGACGACGCCGCACAGGAACATGACGGCGGCGAGTTTGCGGTCGCGCTCGCGGCGGATGTTGTTCGCGGCGAGGCAGTGTTCGACGATCACCGCGGGTTCGGCGCCGAAGGACTGGATGAGGGGTTTGCGGCCGACGCCGAGCATGCGGTCGATGACGGCCTGGGAGAAGGCTTCGCCGAGGTTGGGGCGGAAGATCTTGGCCCAGCTGCGGCCGGTGCTGACCGAGGACTGGTGCCATTCGTTGTCGGCCTTCTTTATCTCCTCGGCCGGGCTGTCCCGGTAGGCGGCCGAGGCCAGCGCGAACGTCGCCGTCTGTCCTCCGCCGCTCATCAGCGGCACCTGTGGGCCGAAGATGTCGCCGTACACACTGTCAACGGTCATGTAACCGCCCCCGATCGCCGCCGAACCCGCTCCTGCGGCCTTCCCGACTTCCGTGCTCCGCACACCTGTTGATCAGGTCATCAGGGTATCCGTCCCCACTGACACGCGTGTTCTCGCCCCGGGGGCGCACGGGAGCGCGTGGAGGTGGGCCCGGACTCCCGCCCCGCACGCGGCGGTTGTCCGGGCCCCGCGCCAACTCCTAGGTGTCGCGTGCCTGTTCGCGCACCTTCTCCGCGACGTGCGCCGGCATCGCCTCGTGCCGCGCGTACACGCGGTCGAAGCGGGCGGTGCCGTGGGAGAGGGAGCGGAGGTCGACGGCGTAGCGGCCGATCTCGATCTCGGGGACCTCGGCGCGGATCAGGGTGCGACCGGAATTGGTCTGCTCGGTGCCGAGGACGCGTCCGCGGCGGCCGGAGAGGTCGCTCATGACGGTGCCGACGTAGTCGTCGCCGACGAGGACGCTGACCTCGGCGACGGGTTCCAGGAGGTGGATCGTGGCGTCGGCGGCGGCCTCGCGCAGGGCGAGGGCGCCGGCGGTCTGGAAGGCGGCGTCGGAGGAGTCGACGGAGTGCGCCTTGCCGTCGAGGAGGGTGACGCGGACGTCGACCAGGGGGTATCCGGCGGCGACGCCGCGCGCGGCCTGGGCGCGGACGCCCTTCTCGACGGACGGGATGAACTGCCGGGGGACGGCCCCGCCGACGACCTTGTCGACGAACTCGATCCCGGAGCCCCCGGGCAGCGGCTCGACCTCGATCTCGCAGACGGCGTACTGCCCGTGCCCCCCGGACTGCTTGACGTGCCGCCCGCGCCCGCCGGAGCGTTCGCCGAACGTCTCGCGCAGCGACACCTTGTGCGCGACGACGTCGACCTGGACGCCGTAGCGGCTGCGCAGCCGTTCCAGGGCGACGTCCGCGTGGGCCTCGCCGAGCGCCCACAGGACGACCTGGTGGGTGTGCGGGTTGTGTTCGAGCCGCATGGTCGGGTCCTCGGCGACGAGCCGGGACAGGCCCTGGGAGAGCTTGTCCTCGTCGGCCTTGCTGTGCGCCTCGATGGCGAGCGGCAGCAGGGGGTCGGGCATCCGCCAGGCGGTCATCAGCAGGGGGTCGTCCTTCGCGGAGAGGGTGTCCCCGGTCTCGGCCCGCCCGAGCTTCGCGACGCACGCGAGGTCCCCGGCGATGCAGTGGGTCAGCGTCCGCTGCTGCTTCCCGAAGGGCGCCGACAGCGAGCCGACCCGCTCGTCGACATCGTGGTCCTCGTGGCCCCGGTCGGCCAGTCCGTGCCCGGAGACGTGGACGGTCTCGTCGGGGCGCAGGGTGCCGGAGAAGACGCGGACGAGGGAGACGCGGCCGACGTACGGGTCGGAGGAGGTCTTCACGACCTCGGCGACGAGGGGGCCGGCCGGGTCGCAGGTCTTCAGCACGCGCGCGTGGCCGTCGATCGTCGTGACGTGCGGGGCCTCGCGCTCCAGGGGGGTGGGGAAGCCGCGGGTGATCAGTTCGAGGAGTTCGACGGTGCCGATGCCCTGCCGGGCGCCGTCCGCCGCGGGGGCGCCGGCCAGCACGGGGAAGAACGTCCCGCGCGCGACGGCGCGTTCGAGGTCGTCGATCAGGGTCTGGACGTCGATCCGCTCGCCGTCCAGGTAGCGGTCCATGAGGGTCTCGTCCTCGCTCTCCGCGATGATGCCCTCGATGAGCCGGTTGCGGGCCTCCTCGATCGCCGGGAGCTGAGCCTCGTCCGGGTCGGACTCCTTGCGTTCGCCGGAGGCGTAGTCGAAGAGGGTGCGGGAGAGGAGCCCGGTGAGGCCGGTGACGGGCGCGTGGCCGTCGGGGCCCGCGGGGCCGTGCAGCGGCAGGTAGAGCGGGAGGACGGCGTCGGGGTCGTCGCCGCCGAACGCGTCCGCGCAGGTCCGTACCATCTCGTCGAAGTCGGCGCGGGCCGCCTCCAGGTGCGTGACGACGATCGCGCGGGGCATCCCGACGGCCGCGCACTCGTCCCACACCATGCGTGTCGCGCCGTCCACGCCGTCCGCGGCCGAGACGACGAAGAGGGCCGCGTCCGCAGCCCGCAGACCGGCCCTCAGCTCGCCGACGAAGTCGGCGTACCCGGGTGTGTCGAGGAGGTTGACCTTGATGCCTCCCCATTCGACGGGCACCAGGGACAGCTGCACGGAGCGCTGCTGCCGGTGCTCTATCTCGTCGTAGTCGGAGACGGTCCCGCCGTCCTCGACCCGGCCCGCCCTGTTCACCGCCCCCGCCGTCAGCGCGAGAGCCTCCACCAGTGTCGTCTTGCCCGCTCCGCAGTGGCCGACCAGCACCACATTCCGTACGGACGCGGGATGGTCGGCCGCCGTAGCCCTGCCGGCGGCTCCGAGGTGTGCGTGTGCCTTGTCGCCCATGTCCTTGCCTCCCGAGCAACGGTGAGGTCCCTGGGACGCGAGCGCACACAGAACTCCGCGACCAGCGGCGGCTGCGTTGACGCCCGCGGTCCTTCGAGCTTTCCACTCCCGTCACGGGGCGTCCATACGGCGGACGCGAACCCTTCGCGTCAAAGGGTGGGTGCGGGTGCCCGACCGTCGTACAAGCGCGCGCGTGGCTACGATGGGCCAGCCGGTGGCCAGCAAGGGCCCCCGGCGCCTTCGACTGTCGGGAAAGCCATGCTGAACAAGTACGCGCGTGCGTTCTTCACGCGTGTCCTCACCCCGTTCGCCTCCTTTCTGATCAGGCGGGGCGTCAGCCCCGACACGGTCACGCTGATCGGCACGGCGGGTGTGATGGCGGGCGCTCTGGTCTTCTACCCCCGGGGCGAGCTGTTCTGGGGCACGATCGTGATCACGCTGTTCGTGTTCTCCGACCTGGTCGACGGGAACATGGCCCGCCAGCTCGGCCGCTCCAGCCGCTGGGGCGCGTTCCTGGACTCGACGCTGGACCGGGTCGCGGACGGCGCCATCTTCGGCGGCTTCGCGCTCTGGTACGCGGGCAACGGGGACGACAACGTGCTGTGCGCCGTGTCGATCTTCTGTCTGGCGAGCGGGCAGGTCGTGTCGTACACGAAGGCCCGGGGCGAGTCGATCGGGCTCCCGGTGGCCGTCAACGGGCTCGTGGAGCGCGCGGAGCGGCTCGTGGTGTCCCTGGTCGCCGCGGGGCTCGCGGGGCTCCACAAGTTCGGCGTGCCCGGCATCCAGTACCTCCTGCCGGTCGCCCTGTGGCTCGTCGCCGTCGGCAGCCTCGTCACGCTGATCCAGCGCGTCGTCACCGTCCGCCGCGAGTCCGCCGAGGCAGAGGCGGCGGCGGAGGAGACGGCCCGGCAGGAGGCTTCCCGGCAGGGGGCTCAGGGCCAGGAGACACGGGGCTCCGAGGCCGCGAAGTGACCGCCCGGGACACCCTGACGGACGCGCTGTACGGCGCCGGCTGGGCCGGTGTGAAGAAGCTCCCCGAACCCGTCGCCGTCCGCCTGGGACGCGCGATCGCCGACCTGGCCTGGAAGCGGCGCGGCAAGGGGGTGCTGCGGCTGGAGAGCAACTACGCGCGCGTGGTGCCGGGCGCGAGCCCCGAACGGCTGAAAGAGCTCTCCCGCGCGGGCATGCGGTCCTACCTGCGCTACTGGATGGAGTCCTTCCGCCTGCCCGCGTGGAGCAGAGAACGCGTCCGGGGCGGCTTCGACCCCAAGGACGTCCACCACCTCACCGACGCCCTCGCCTCCGGCAAGGGCGTCGTCCTCGCCCTGCCGCACATGGCGAACTGGGACCTCGCGGGCGCCTGGGTCACCACCAAGCTCGACACCCCGTTCACCACGGTGGCCGAACGCCTCAAGCCCGAGACCCTGTACGACCGTTTCGTCGCCTACCGCGAGGGGCTCGGCATGGAGGTCCTGCCGCACAGCGGCGGCACCGCCTTCGGCACGCTCGCCCGGCGCCTGCGCGACGGCGGCCTCGTCTGCCTGGTCGCCGAGCGGGACCTGTCGGCGTCCGGCGTCGAGGTCACGTTCTTCGGCGAGAAGACCCGCATCCCGGCCGGCCCCGCGCTGCTCGCCCAGCAGACGGGGGCGCTGCTGCTGCCGGTGACGCTCTGGTACGACGACTCGCCCGTCATGCGGGGACAGGTGCATCCCCCGATCGAGGTACCCGAGTCAGGTACGCGGGCCGAGAAGACGTCTGTCATGGCACAGGCGCTGGCAGACGTCTTCGCCTCGGGAATCGCCGACCATCCGGAGGACTGGCACATGCTGCAACGGCTGTGGCTCGCGGACCTCGACCCCGCGAGGGGGCCCGCGTGAGGATCGGCATCGTCTGCCCCTACTCGTGGGACGTGCCGGGGGGCGTCCAGTTCCACATCCGGGATCTCGCCGAGTACTTCATCCGCCTGGGGCACGAGGTGTCCGTCCTCGCCCCGGCCGACGACGACACCCCGCTCCCGCCGTACGTCGTCTCCGCCGGCCGCGCGGTGCCCGTCCCGTACAACGGCTCGGTGGCGCGTCTCAACTTCGGCTTCCTGAGCGCCGCGCGGGTGCGCCGCTGGCTGCACGACGGCGCGTTCGACGTCGTCCACATCCATGAACCGACGTCCCCGTCGCTCGGGCTGCTGGCGTGCTGGGCGGCGCAGGGGCCGATGGTGGCCACGTTCCACACGTCCAATCCGCGCTCCCGCGCGATGATCGCCGCGTACTCCATCCTCCAGGCCGCGCTGGAGAAGATCAGCGCGCGCATCGCGGTGAGCGAGTACGCGCGCCGGACGCTGGTCGAGCACCTCGGGGGGGACGCGGTCGTCATTCCCAACGGGGTCGACGTCGACTTCTTCGCCCGCGCGGAGCCCCGGGCCGAGTGGCAGGGGGGCGGGGCGAGTGGTCCGGCGGGCGTCCAGGGCGAGACGCTCGGGTTCATCGGCCGTATCGACGAACCCCGCAAGGGGCTGCCGGTCCTGATCAAGGCCCTTCCGCGGATCTTCGCCGAGCGTCCCGGGGCGCGCCTGCTGATCGCCGGGCGGGGGGACGAGGAGGAGGCCGTCGCCGCCCTCCCCGCCGAGCTGCGTTCCCGTGTCGAGTTCCTCGGGATGGTCTCCGACGAGGACAAGGCCCGCTTCCTGCGCAGCATCGACCTCTACGTCGCGCCCAACACCGGGGGCGAGAGCTTCGGGATCATCCTGGTCGAGGCGATGTCGGCGGGGGCCCCTGTCCTGGCCTCCGACCTCGACGCGTTCGCCCAGGTCCTCGACCAGGGGGCCGCCGGAGAGCTGTTCACGAACGAGGACGCGGACGCGCTCGCGGAAGGGGCGGTCCGGCTGCTGGGCGACCCTGCGAGACGGGCCGAGCTGCGGGAGCGGGGGAGCGCCCATGTCCGGCGGTTCGACTGGTCGACCGTGGGGGCGGACATCCTCTCCGTCTACGAGACGGTGACAGCGGGGGCGGCGGCTGTGGCGGCGGACGAGACGGCCGGGGGCGGGGGGCTTCGGGCGCGGTTGGGGCTGGCGCGGGACTGAGCGGGGGAGGGGGCGTGTGCTTGGCCGTACGCATGGCCGTACCCGACCGGCCGCACTTGCCGGAAAGCCCCGCCGTGAGGCACCTCCCGGCGGCGCCGTGAGCCGCGGTGCGGTCGTACCGGCAACCCTTGCCCGGCTCCCCGCCCCCATGGCCCGCTACCCTTGCCGCCCGTGACCGCAACCCTGATCTGGACCCTCGTAGTCCTCGTCGCGATCGGCCTGTACCTCAGCTGGACGGCGGGCCGGCTGGACCGTCTCCACTCCCGTATCGACGCGGCCCGAGCCGCCCTGGACGCCCAGTTGCTCCGCCGAGCCTCGGTCACCCAGGAGCTGGCCACCTCGGGCGTCCTGGACCCGGCGGCGTCGATCGTCCTGTACGAGGCCGCGCACGCGGCGAGGCAGGCGGAGGAGGAGCAGCGGGAGGTCGCCGAGAGCGAACTCACCCAGGCCCTGCGCGCCGTCTTCGCGGACCACCCCCAACTGGACGAGGTCAAGAACGCCCCCGGCGGCGAGGCCGCCGCCCACGAACTCACCGAGGCCGTCCGCCGCGTCCCCATGGCCCGCCGCTTCCACAACGACGCCGTCGGCGCCGCCCGCCGCCTCCGCGAACACCGCAAGGTCCGCTGGTTCCACCTCGCCGGCCACGCCCCCTTCCCGATGGCCTTCGAAATGGACGACGAGCCACCGGCGGCGTTGACGGAACGATGAGCGGCGCGGTGCGAAGAGCGCCGTACGGAGGTCCCGCGGACACACGCCGAACCGGTGATTCCCACACCCTCGACGGCCCCGCCCTCCTCACCTGGGCGAACTCCGACTGACCCGAAAAGATCCACGGCGTGGGCATTGGCCCTTGCTGTGGACCGGGTGGGGGGAGTTTGCTCGGGGGACCCCCCTTCGGAACTCCCCTTCAGTGAGGTCGACCGTGTCCAGCAGTGAGAACCAGGCCCCCGAGACCGGCACCGCGCGGGTGAAGCGTGGGATGGCGGAGCAGCTCAAGGGCGGCGTGATCATGGATGTCGTGACGCCGGAGCAGGCGAAGATCGCGGAGGACGCGGGAGCGGTCGCCGTGATGGCGCTGGAGCGGGTGCCCGCCGACATCCGCAAGGACGGCGGTGTGGCCCGGATGTCCGACCCGGACATGATCGAGGGCATCATCGAGGCCGTCTCCATCCCCGTCATGGCCAAGTCGAGGATCGGGCACTTCGTCGAGGCCCAGGTCCTCCAGTCCCTCGGCGTCGACTACATCGACGAGTCCGAGGTGCTGACCCCGGCGGACGAGGTCAACCACAGCGACAAGTTCGCCTTCACCACCCCCTTCGTCTGCGGCGCCACCAACCTCGGCGAGGCCCTGCGCCGCATCGCCGAGGGCGCCGCGATGATCCGCTCCAAGGGCGAGGCCGGCACCGGCAACGTCGTCGAGGCCGTCCGCCACCTGCGCCAGATCAAGAACGAGATCGCCCGCCTGCGCGGCTACGACAACAACGAGCTGTACGCCGCCGCCAAGGACCTCCGCGCCCCGTACGAGCTGGTCAAGGAGGTCGCCGAACTCGGCAAGCTCCCGGTCGTCCTGTTCTCCGCCGGCGGCGTCGCCACCCCCGCCGACGCCGCGCTCATGCGCCAGCTCGGCGCCGAGGGCGTCTTCGTCGGCTCCGGCATCTTCAAGTCCGGCGACCCCGCCAAGCGCGCCGCCGCCATCGTCAAGGCCACCACCTTCTACGACGACCCGAAGATCATCGCGGACGCGTCCCGCAACCTCGGCGAGGCCATGGTCGGCATCAACTGCGACACCCTCCCCGAGGCCGAGCGCTACGCCAACCGCGGCTGGTAACCACCGATGACCACCCCCGTGATCGGGGTCCTCGCGCTCCAGGGCGACGTACGGGAACACCTCGTCGCCCTGGCCGCGGCCGACGCCGTCGCCCGCCCGGTCCGCCGCCCCGAGGAGCTCGCCGAGGTCGACGGCCTCGTCCTGCCCGGCGGCGAGTCCACCACCATCTCGAAACTGGCCGTCCTGTTCGGCGTGCTGGACCCCCTCCGCGCGCGCGTACGCGCGGGGATGCCGGTCTACGGCACCTGCGCCGGCCTCATCCTCCTCGCCGACAAGATCCTCGACCCGCGCTCCGGCCAGGAGACGGTCGGCGGCATCGACATGATCGTCCGCCGCAACGCCTTCGGCCGCCAGAACGAGTCCTTCGAGGCCGCGATCGCCGTGCGGGGCGTCGACGGCGACCCCGTGGACGGCGTCTTCATCCGCGCCCCCTGGGTCGAGTCCGTCGGCGCGAGCGTGGAGGTCCTCGCCGAGTACGACGGCCATGTCGTCGCCGTCCGCCAGGGCAACGCCCTCGCCACGTCCTTCCACCCGGAACTGACCGGCGACCACCGCGTGCACGCCCTCTTTGTCGACATGGTGCGCGCGAACCGGGCGGCGGAGTCCTTGTAGGATCTCTGCGTTGGTAGGTAGATGGGTTACGCGAAGGAGACAGGCAGATGTCCGGCCACTCTAAATGGGCTACGACGAAGCACAAGAAGGCCGTGATCGACGCCAAGCGCGGCAAGCTCTTCGCGAAGATGATCAAGAACATCGAGGTCGCGGCCCGTACCGGCGGCGCTGACCCGTCCGGCAACCCGACGCTGTTCGACGCCATCCAGAAGGCCAAGAAGAGCTCGGTCCCCAACAAGAACATCGACTCCGCGGTCAAGCGCGGCGCCGGTCTCGAAGCCGGCGGCGCCGACTACGAGACGATCATGTACGAGGGCTACGGCCCCAACGGCGTCGCGGTGCTCATCGAGTGCCTCACCGACAACCGCAACCGCGCCGCCTCCGACGTCCGCGTCGCGATGACCCGCAACGGCGGCAACATGGCCGACCCCGGTTCCGTCTCGTACCTCTTCAACCGCAAGGGCGTCATCATCGTCCCCAAGGGCGAGCTGTCCGAGGACGACGTCCTCGACGCGGTCCTCGACGCCGGCGCGGAAGAGGTCAACGACCTCGGCGAGTCCTTCGAGGTCCTCAGCGAGGCCACCGACCTCGTCGCCGTCCGCACCGCCCTCCAGGACGCCGGCATCGACTACGACTCCGCCGACTCCAACTTCGTCCCGACCATGCAGGTCGAACTCGACGAAGAGGGCGCCCGCAAGATCTTCAAGCTGATCGACGCGCTGGAGGACAGCGACGACGTGCAGAACGTCTTCGCGAACTTCGACGTGAGCGACGAGGTCATGGAAAAGGTGGACGCCTGATCCGACTTCGGTACACGAACGGGCCGACGGGACACACCCCGTCGGCCCGTCGTCATGTCGGCCGTTGTCAGTGGCAGCGGATAGCCTGCACAAACAGGTGAGCGAAGGGAGGGGTACGTGAGGGTACTTGGGGTCGACCCCGGACTGACCCGGTGTGGTGTCGGAGTCGTCGAGGGCGTTGCCGGGAGGCCGCTCACCATGGTCGGCGTCGGTGTCGTCCGTACCCCCGCCGACGCCGAGCTGAGCCTGCGTCTCCTCGCCGTCGAGCAGGGCATCGAGCAGTGGCTCGACGAACACCGCCCCGAATTCGTCGCCGTGGAACGCGTGTTCAGCCAGCACAACGTCCGTACGGTGATGGGCACGGCCCAGGCCAGCGCCGTCGCGATGCTGTGCGCGGCCCGCCGGGGAATCCCCGTCGCCCTGCACACGCCGAGCGAGGTCAAGGCGGCCGTCACCGGCAGCGGGCGCGCGGACAAGGCGCAGGTCGGCGCGATGGTGACCCGAATCCTCCGGCTCGCCGCACCCCCGAAACCCGCCGACGCGGCCGACGCCCTCGCCCTCGCCATCTGCCACATCTGGCGCGCCCCCGCGCAGAACCGGCTCCAGCAGGCCGTCGCCCAGAACCGTCTCCAGCAAGCCGTCGCCCTGCACGCCTCGAAAGGCCGTACGACATGATCGCCTTCGTCAGCGGCACGGTGGCCGCCCTCGCTCCCGACGCGGCCGTGGTCGAGGTCGGCGGTGTCGGCATGGCCGTCCAGTGCACCCCGAACACCCTCGCCGGCCTCCGCATGGGACAACAGGCCAAACTCGCGACGTCCCTCGTGGTCCGCGAGGACTCCCTCACCCTCTACGGCTTCGCCGACGACGACGAACGCCAGGTCTTCGAACTCCTCCAGACAGCGAGCGGCGTCGGCCCGAGGCTCGCGCAGGCGATGCTGGCCGTCCACACGCCCGACGCACTGCGCAGAGCGGTCGCCACAGCCGACGAGAAGGCCCTCATCGCCGTCCCCGGCATCGGCAAGAAGGGCGCCCAGAAGCTGCTGATCGAGCTGAAGGACCGGCTGGGCGAGCCGGTCGGTACTGCGGCGATCGGAGCGCCGATTTCGCTGGGGTGGCGCGACCAACTCCACGCGGCGCTCTTGGGGTTGGGGTACGCGACGCGGGAGGCGGACGAAGCGGTCGCGGCGGTGACCCCGCAGGCGGAGGCGACGGAGGGAACGCCGCAGGTAGGACAGCTGCTGAAGCTGGCGCTGCAATCCCTGAACAGGGCCAGGTGAGGTCTTTCAGGGGCGCGGGGAACTGCGCGAGCAACCACGACGAAACCCGCACCCGCCACCACACACCAACCCCCCAACCCCTGAGGCGCACCAAATGAACTGGGACGACACGACCGACGAAGACCGCCTCGTCGCCGCGTCAGCGGACCGCGAGGACCAAGCGGTCGAAGCCGCCCTCCGCCCCAAGGACCTCGGCGAGTTCATCGGCCAGGAGAAGGTCAGGGAACAGCTCGACCTCGTCCTCAGAGCGGCCCGCGCCCGCGGCGCGACCGCCGACCACGTCCTCCTCTCCGGCGCCCCCGGCCTCGGCAAGACCACCCTCTCGATGATCATCGCCGCCGAGATGGCCGCCCCGATCCGCATCACCAGCGGCCCGGCGATCCAGCACGCGGGCGACCTCGCCGCGATCCTCTCCTCGCTCCAGGAGGGCGAAGTCCTCTTCCTCGACGAGATCCACCGCATGTCGAGGCCGGCGGAGGAGATGCTGTACATGGCGATGGAGGACTTCCGGGTCGACGTGATCGTCGGCAAGGGCCCCGGCGCCACCGCGATCCCCCTCGAACTCCCCCCGTTCACCCTGGTCGGCGCGACGACCCGGGCCGGCCTGCTCCCGCCCCCGCTGAGGGACCGTTTCGGCTTCACCGCGCACATGGAGTTCTACGAACCGGCCGAACTCCAGCGGGTGGTCCACCGCTCGGCCGACCTGCTGGACGTGGAGATCGACCCGGCCGGCGCCGCCGAGATCGCCGGCCGCTCCCGGGGCACCCCGCGTATCGCCAACCGCCTCCTGCGCCGCGTCCGTGACTACGCGCAGGTCAAGGCCGACGGCGTGATCACCCGGGACATCGCGGGGGCGGCCCTGAAGGTGTACGAGGTGGACGGCCGGGGCCTCGACCGGCTCGACCGCGCGGTCCTGGAGGCGCTGCTGAAGCTGTTCGGCGGCGGCCCGGTCGGCTTGTCGACGCTGGCGGTCGCGGTGGGGGAGGAGCGGGAGACGGTCGAGGAGGTCGCCGAGCCGTTCCTCGTCCGCGAGGGCCTGCTCGCCCGTACCCCGAGGGGCCGGGTCGCCACCCCGGCCGCCTGGTCCCACCTGGGCCTCACCCCGCCCCGGCAGACGGCGGGAGGCGCCCAGCCGGGCCTGTTCGGGGCATGACAAGCTGATCCCCCGGCCCCAGCCCCTCCTCACCGCCACATCACAGCCAAGACACGGCTCGGTCACCGGCGGAGGTATTGGCCGGGTAAGGAACCCAGGTGCCATGCTGAACGTTGTTCCCTGTACGCGGACTCGCTTAGACTCCGCCGATGCCGCCCTTGTCGGCAGCATCCAAAATCCCCATCCATCAGGCCGCTCACCAACCGCGGTCGTGTGAAGGAAGTTCCGAACCCGTGAGTCTCGTGACCCTCCTCCCGTTCATCGTGCTCATCGGGGCCATGTTCCTGATGACCCGGTCGGCCAAGAAGAAGCAGCAGCAAGCGGCTGACATGCGGAACCAGATGCAGCCCGGCAGCGGCGTCCGCACGATCGGGGGGATGTACGCGACGGTCAAGGAAGTCAACGACGAGACGATCCTGCTGGACGCGGGCCCGGGCGTGGAACTGCTCTTCGCGAAGAACGCCATCGGCGCGGTGCTGACGGACGACGAGTACAACCGCATCGTCCACGGCATCGAGGCCGACCTGAAGTCCGACTCCGACATCGTTCCGGACGACGCCTCCTCCCTCACCGAAACCGCCGAGACCGCCGACGCCGACGAGCCTTCCGACGCTGCCGCCGCCTCCGACGACAAGCCCGTCGACCTCGGCAAGAAGGACGAGACCGCGACCGACGAGGAGCCGAAGAAGACCGACGGCGAGTCCGACGCGAAGAAGTAGTCACGCCCCCGGGGCGCGCGGACCAGCTCTCGCGCGTCCCGGGGTGTGCGCATCTCGCGGGGGATTCCCGACACCAGTCATGGCCAGCCGCGCCACGCCGACCAGGGCGTGCGGCGGCCCGAGAGGGAGTACGAGAAGGTGGCAGCACCTAAAAAGGGCAGGAGCGCGAGCGCCCAGAGCAAGCCGGGGCGCTCGCTGGCCCTGATCCTGATCGCCATCGTGGGGCTCACGGGCGGCATGTTCGCCACCGGGGACACCACGCCGCGCCTCGGCATCGACCTGGCCGGCGGCACGAGCATCACGCTCCAGGCCAAGGCCGACCAGGGCTCGGCGATCAACAAGGCGAACATGGACACCGCGGTCGAGATCATGAACCGCCGTGTCAACGGTCTGGGCGTGTCCGAGGCGGAGGTGCAGACCCAGGGCGACTCCAACATCATCGTGAACATCCCCAAGGGGACGAACTCCGAGGAAGCCCGAGCCCAGGTCGGTACGACCGCCAAGCTGTACTTCCGTCCGGTCCTCGCCCAGGAGGCCACCGGGGTCGCGGCGGCCAGCCCGTCCCCGTCCCCCTCGACGTCCTCCAGCGGCAGCCCGAGCCCGTCGGCGTCCCCCTCCGAGTCCACGGGGTCCACCGGCTCCGGCGAGAAGGCCGGCTCCTCGGCCTCCCCCTCGGCGTCCTCGACGACCCAGGGCCGCGCGGTCACCGACTCCCTGCGCGCCGACGGCACCCCGTCGCCGTCCGCCTCCGCGAGCGAGTCCCCGGCCCCGTCGGCCAGCGCCTCCACCGGCACGGACACCGCCGCCGGTGACACCGCCAAGCTCCAGGCCGCGTACACCGCCCTGGACTGCTCGAAGCCCGAGCAGCGCGCCAAGGCCGGCGAGGGCGCCAAGCCCACCGACTCGATCGTGGCCTGCGGCGAGATCAGCAAGGTCTGGTACAAGTACCTGCTCGGCCCGGCCGCCGTCGACGGCACCGAGGTGAAGAAGGCCGACGCGGTCTTCGACACCCAGACCGCCGCCGGCTGGCAGGTCACGATGAACTTCACCAACGGCGGCGCCAAGAAGTTCGCGGACATCACCGGCAAGCTCGCGCAGAACCAGCAGCCGCAGAACGAGTTCGGCATCGTCCTCGACGGCGAGGTCGTCTCCAGCCCCTACGTCCAGTCCGCGATCACCGGCGGCCAGGCGCAGATCTCCGGCTCCTTCACGCAGGAAGAGGCCCAGAGCCTCGCCAACATGCTGTCGTACGGCGCTCTCCCGCTCTCCTTCAAGGAGCAGAGCGTCACGACCGTGACCGCCGCGCTCGGCGGTGAGCAGCTGCACGCCGGTCTGCTGGCCGGCGCCATCGGCCTGCTGCTGGTCGTGCTGTACCTGGTCGCCTTCTACCGGGGGCTGTCGCTCATCGCGCTCGCCTCGCTGCTGTGCTCGGCCGCGCTGACGTACCTGCTGATGTCGCTGCTCGGCCCGGCCATCGGCTTCGCGCTGAACCTGCCGGCGGTCTGCGGCGCGATCGTCGCGATCGGTATCACCGCCGACTCGTTCATCGTGTACTTCGAGCGCATCCGGGACGAGGTCCGCGAGGGCCGTTCGCTGCGCCCCGCCGTCGAGCGGGCATGGCCGCGCGCCCGGCGCACCATCCTGGTCTCCGACTTCGTGTCGTTCCTCGCCGCCGCGGTGCTGTTCGTCGTCACCGTCGGCAAGGTCCAGGGCTTCGCGTTCACGCTCGGTCTGACCACCGTCCTCGACGTCGTCGTGGTCTTCTTCTTCACCAAGCCGCTGATGACGCTCGTCGCCCGCACCAAGTTCTTCGGCGGCGGCCACAAGTGGTCCGGCCTCGACCCGAAGGGCCTGGGCGCCCACCCGCCGCTGCGCCGCACCCGCCGTCCCGCCGGCCCGCTCGCCGGCCCCGTAGACCCGAAGGAGGCGTGAGATGTCGAAACTCGGGAACATCGGCGCCCGGCTGCACCGCGGTGAGATCTCCTACGACTTCATCGGCCACCGCAAGATCTGGTACGGCGTCTCGATCCTGATCACCGTCGTGGCGATCGTCGGCCTCGCGGTGCGCGGGCTCAACATGGGCATCGACTTCCAGGGCGGCGCCGTCTTCACCACCCCGAAGACCAGCGTCTCCGTCTCCCAGGCGGAGGAGTACGCCAAGGAAGCCTCCGGCCACGAAGCGGTCGTGCAGAAGCTCGGCAACGGCTCGATGCGCATCCAGATCGCCGGTATGGACACCCAGCAGTCCGACCAGATCAAGTCGAAGCTCGCCGAGGACTTCAAGGTCGACACCGAGAAGATCGCCGCCGACCTCGTCGGCCCCAGCTGGGGTGACCAGATCGCCAACAAGGCGTGGCAGGGTCTCGCGATCTTCATGGTGCTCGTCGTGATCTACCTGGCGATCGCCTTCGAGTGGCGGATGGCCATCGCCGCCCTGATCGCCCTGATCCACGACATCACGATCACCGTCGGTGTGTACGCCCTCGTCGGCTTCGAGGTCACGCCCGGTACGGTCATCGGTCTGCTGACGATCCTCGGGTACTCGCTGTACGACACGGTCGTCGTCTTCGACTCGCTCAAGGAGCAGACGAAGGACATCACCAAGCAGACGAAGTCGACGTACAGCGACATCGCGAACCACTCCATCAACGGGACCCTGGTCCGCTCGGTCAACACGACCGTCGTGGCGCTGCTGCCGGTCGCCGGTCTGCTGTTCATCGGCGGCGGCTTCCTCGGCGCGGGCACGCTCAACGACATCTCCCTGTCGCTGTTCGTCGGCCTCGCGGCCGGTGCCTACTCGTCGATCTTCATCGCCACCCCGCTGGTCGCCGACCTCAAGGAGCGCGAGCCGCAGATCAAGGCGCTGCGCAAGCGGGTCCTCGCCAAGCGCGCCCAGGCCGCCACGGAGGCCGAGCTCCACCCGGAGACGGTCACCGAGGAGTACGAGGACGACGACTCCGCCGCGGCCGTCGTCGGTCCCCGCAACCAGCCCGCGTCCCGTGGCCGGGGCCGTGGCCGACCCTCGGGGAAGCGCCGGTGACGGACATTCAGGAGCTGCTGCTCAGCCGTATCCGTGACGTCGCGGACTACCCCGAGCCCGGGGTGATGTTCAAGGACATCACCCCGCTGCTCGCGGACCCGGCGGCGTTCACGGCGCTCACCGACGCGTTCGCCGCGATCGCCGAGCGCACCGGCGCCACGAAGATCGTCGGCCTGGAGGCCCGCGGGTTCATCCTCGGCGCCCCCGTCTCCGTCCGCGCGGGCCTCGGGTTCATCCCGGTCCGCAAGGCCGGCAAGCTCCCCGGCGCCACCCTCGCCCAGTCGTACGACCTGGAGTACGGCTCGGCGGAGATCGAGATCCACGCCGAGGACCTGTCGTCCGAGGACCGCGTCCTCATCGTCGACGACGTCCTCGCGACCGGCGGCACCGCCGAGGCGGCGATCCAGCTCATCCACCGGGCGGGCGCCGAGGTCTCGGGCGTCGCGGTCCTGATGGAACTGGCGTTCCTCGCCGGCCGTCCCCGCCTGGAGGCCGCCCTGCGCGGGGCTCCGGTGGAGGCACTGCTGACGGTCTGAGCACCCTCGTACGCGAGAAGGCGGGCCCGGAGATCTCCGGGCCCGCCTTCTCGCCGTCCGGCGGGGATTTTCCGGCCGTCCGGTCCGGCGGGTGGCCGAAAAGCCGCCCCGCCCCCTCCGGGCCCGCGTTTCTCCCGCGTACCCCCGCGGGGAATCCCCTGTCCATCCCTCGTGTTCCTCCCGTGTACGGGTTCCCCAGACGGCTGGAGGCGATGCGACGGCGTGGGATCGCTACGATGGGGGCTCCGGAGCCTGACCGGGGACCCGGATCGCGCACGAGGAGTCCTCTTGCCAGACGAGGCCCAGCACCTGACCGCCGCCAAGCCCGAGCCCGCCTCGGCACCGGCGGCCCAGCCCGCGTCGCGTGGCCGCAGCACCGACGGCGGGAAGGTGGAGCACGACCGCACCGCTCCCGCCGACCGCCAGACCGAGCAGCCGCGCCCCAAGCCGGCCCCGCCCGAGCACCCCGCGTCCGCACCCGCCGCGCAGCCCGCGCCCGTGCCCGCGTCGTCCGGCGCGGCCCGTCCGGCCCCCGCCCCGCAGCCCGCCCGCACCGGCTCCTCGAACCGGGTCCGCGCCCGCCTGGCCCGCCTCGGCGTCCAGCGCACGAACCCCTACAACCCGGTCCTCGAACCGCTCCTGCGGATAGTCCGCAGCAACGACCCGAAGATCGAGACGGCGACGCTGCGCCAGATCGAGAACGCCTACCAGGTCGCCGAACGCTGGCACAGAGGCCAGAAGCGCAAGAGCGGCGACCCGTACATCACCCACCCCCTCGCGGTCACCACGATCCTCGCCGAACTCGGCATGGACCCCGCGACCCTGATGGCGGGCCTCCTGCACGACACGGTCGAGGACACCGAGTACGGCCTCGACGACCTGCGCCGCGACTTCGGGGACGTCGTCGCCCTCCTCGTCGACGGCGTCACCAAGCTCGACAAGGTCAAGTTCGGCGAGGCGGCCCAGGCCGAGACCGTCCGCAAGATGGTCGTCGCCATGGCCAAGGACCCGCGCGTCCTGGTCATCAAGCTCGCCGACCGCCTGCACAACATGCGCACCATGCGCTACCTCAAGCGCGAGAAGCAGGAGAAGAAGGCGCGCGAGACCCTGGAGATCTACGCGCCGCTCGCCCACCGCCTGGGCATGAACACCATCAAATGGGAGCTGGAGGACCTCGCCTTCGCGATCCTCTACCCCAAGATGTACGACGAGATCGTCCGCCTGGTCGCCGAGCGCGCCCCCAAGCGCGACGAGTACCTCGCCATAGTGACCGACGAGGTCCAGTCCGACCTGCGCGCCGCCCGCATCAAGGCGACCGTCACCGGCCGCCCCAAGCACTACTACTCCGTCTACCAGAAGATGATCGTACGAGGCCGCGACTTCGCGGAGATCTACGACCTGGTGGGCATCCGCGTCCTCGTCGACACCGTCCGCGACTGCTACGCCGCCCTCGGCACCGTCCACGCGCGATGGAACCCGGTCCCCGGCCGGTTCAAGGACTACATCGCGATGCCCAAGTTCAACATGTACCAGTCGCTCCACACGACGGTCATCGGCCCCAACGGCAAGCCCGTCGAACTCCAGATCCGCACGTTCGACATGCACCGCCGCGCCGAGTACGGCATCGCCGCGCACTGGAAGTACAAGCAGGAGGCCGTCGCCGGCGCCTCCAAGGTCCGCACCGACGTCCCCAAGGCGGGCAAGGGTAAGGACGACCACCTCAACGACATGGCGTGGCTGCGCCAGCTCCTCGACTGGCAGAAGGAGACCGAGGACCCCAGCGAGTTCCTGGAGTCCCTGCGCTTCGACCTGTCCCGCAACGAGGTCTTCGTCTTCACGCCCAAGGGCGACGTCATCGCGCTCCCGGCCGGCGCCACCCCCGTCGACTTCTCCTACGCGGTCCACACCGAGGTCGGCCACCGCACGATAGGAGCCCGCGTCAACGGCCGGCTCGTCCCGCTGGAGTCGACCCTCGACAACGGCGACCTCGTCGAGGTCTTCACCTCCAAGGCGGCCGGCGCCGGACCCTCCCGGGACTGGCTGAACTTCGTCAAGTCGCCCCGCGCCCGCAACAAGATCCGCGCCTGGTTCTCCAAGGAGCGCCGCGACGAGGCGATCGAACAGGGCAAGGACTCCATCGCCCGCGCGATGCGCAAGCAGAACCTGCCGATCCAGCGCATCCTCACCGGCGACTCCCTGGTCACCCTGGCGCACGAGATGCGCTACCCCGACATCTCCTCCCTGTACGCCGCGATCGGCGAGGGCCATGTCGCGGCCCAGGGCGTCGTCCAGAAGCTCGTCCAGGCGCTCGGCGGCGAGGAGGCGGCCACCGAGGAGATCGACGAGGCGGTTCCGCCGTCCCGTACCCGGGGCCGTAAGCGGCGCAGCAACAACGACCCCGGTGTGGTCGTCAAGGGCGTCGACGACGTGTGGGTCAAGCTGGCCCGCTGCTGCACGCCCGTGCCGGGCGACCCGATCATCGGGTTCGTCACCCGGGGTAGTGGCGTATCGGTTCACCGCAGCGACTGCGTCAACGTGGAGTCACTGTCCCGTGAGCCCGAGCGCATCCTCGACGTCGAGTGGGCGCCCACGCAGTCGTCGGTCTTCCTGGTCGCCATCCAGGTCGAGGCCCTCGACCGCTCCCGGCTCCTCTCCGACGTCACGCGCGTCCTGTCCGACCAGCACGTCAACATCCTCTCCGCGGCCGTCCAGACCTCCCGCGACCGCGTCGCCACCTCCCGCTTCACCTTCGAGATGGGCGACCCGAAACACCTCGGGCACGTCCTGAAGGCCGTACGGGGCGTGGAGGGCGTGTACGACGTGTACCGGGTGACATCGGCGCGCAGACCGTGACAACGAGAAGGGGCCGGGCAGTCAGCCCGGCCCCTTCTTTCGTGCACCGCGTATCAGCCGCCGAACTCGTGCAGCCCCTTCAGCGCCTGGTCCAGCAGCGCCTGACGGCCCTCAAGCTCCCGCTCCAGCTTGTCCGCGCGCGACGCGTTCCCCTGCGCGCGAGCCGTGTCGATCTGCCCGCGCAGCTTGTCGACGGCGGCCTGGAGCTGGCCGGTGAGACCCGCGGCACGCGCACGCGCCTCCGGGTTCGTCCGGCGCCACTCGGTCTCCTCGGCGTCCTGGAGCGCGCGCTCCACCGCGTGCATCCGGCCCTCGACCTTCGGCCGGGAGTCGCGCGGGACGTGCCCGATGGCCTCCCAGCGCTCGTTGATCGAGCGGAACGCCGCACGCGCCGCCTTCAGCTCGCCGATCGGCAGGAGCTTCTCGGCCTCACCGGCCAGCTCCTCCTTCAGCTTCAGGTTCTCCGTCTGCTCCGCGTCCCGCTCCGCGAAGACCCCGCTGCGGGCCGCGAAGAACACGTCCTGGGCGCCGCGGAAGCGGTTCCACAGATCGTCCTCGTGCTCGCGCTGGGCGCGGCCCGCGGCCTTCCAGTCCGACATCAGCTCGCGGTAGCGGGCCGCCGTCGGACCCCAGTCCTGGGACGACGACAGCGACTCGGCCTCCGCGACCAGCCGCTCCTTGAGCCGGCGGGCGTCCTCGCGCTGCGCGTCGAGCTGCGCGAAGTGCGCTTTGCGCCGCTTGGAGAACGCCGAGCGGGCGTGCGAGAAGCGGTGCCACAGTTCGTCGTCCGACTTGCGGTCGAGCCGGGGGAGGCCCTTCCACGTGTCCACCAGGGCCCGCAGCCGCTCGCCGGCCGCCCGCCACTGGTCCGACTGCGCCAGCTGCTCCGCCTCGGCGACCAGGTCCTCCTTGGACTTGCGGGCCTCCTCGGACTGCTTGGCGCGCTGCTGCTTGCGCTCCTCGCGCCGCGACTCGACCGAGGACACCAGCGCGTCCAGCCGCTCCTTCAGCGACGCCAGGTCACCGACCGCGTGATGCGCGTCGACCTGCTCGCGCAGGTGGTCGATCGCCACCTGCGCGTCCTTGGCCGACAGGTCGGTGGTGCGCACGCGCTTCTCCAGGAGGCCGATCTCGACCACCAGGCCCTCGTACTTGCGCTCGAAGTAGGCCAGCGCCTCCTCGGGAGAGCCGGCCTGCCAGGAACCGACGACCTGCTCGCCGTCGGCCGTACGCACGTACACGGTCCCCGTCTCGTCGACGCGGCCCCACGGGTCGCTGCTCACAGCGCCTCCTCCACATGATGCCTGCGCAAGGCTTACGCGCCCCCGGGCATCGTCCACAATTTCGTCTTGGCCAACATAGGCGACCGGCAGCGTGCCTGTCCGCATCCAGCGCGACCGAAATTCCGCTGCCCGCCGCCCGGGATTCGTCAGGACTTCGCGACCGTCGCCTTGTCGATCACGACCGTCGCGTTCGGCGCCGTGTTGCCGGTCGTCGGGTCCGCGGCCTGCGCACCCGCGGCGGCGATCTTCTTCAGCACCTTCATGCCGTCCGCCGACACCGTTCCGAACGGGGTGTACTGCGGCGGGAGCTGGCTGTCCTGGTAGACCAGGAAGAACTGGCTGCCGCCGGTGTGCGCCTGGCCGGTGTTGGCCATCGCGACCGTGCCCGCCGGGTAGATGTTGTTCTTCAGCGAGGCGTCCTTCAGGTTCTCGTCCGGGATCGTGTAGCCCGGACCGCCGCTGCCCTGACCGGTCGGGTCGCCGCACTGGAGGACGTAGATGCCCTCGGTGGTGAGCCGGTGGCACTTCGTGTGGTCGAAGTAGCCCTTGCCCGCCAGGAAGTCGAAGGAGTTGACGGTCTGCGGGGCGGCCGACGCCTTCAGCGCGATGCCGATCTCACCGCAGGTGGTGTCGAGCGTCATCGTGTACTTCGCGGACTTGTCGATCGCGAGCTTCGGCTCGGTCTTCCACGTCTCCGTCTTGATCGAGCCCGCCGCCGGCTTCCCGCACGGGTCCGGGCCCTTGCTCGGGGTGGGCGTCGGGGAGGCGGCGACGTCGTCCGACTTCTTCTTGTCGTCGTCCTTCAGGACACCCGTCGTGTAGATCGCGACGCTGCCGACGACGACCACGCCGAGCACCGACGCGATCACCGAGTTGCGCACACGGGCCTTGCGCCGGGCGGCGGTGCGCCGTTGCTGCTGCCGCAAGAACTTCTCCCGCGCGAGCTGCCGCTTCCGCTGTTCCTGGGTGACCACCGGTCTTCTCCTTGAGGGCTTCGTGTCTCGTACGTCGGTTCGCGCTGCGTGTGCCCCGTACCGTATATGGGTTCGCTGAGGAATCGGCAGCGCCGGTAGGCTCTGACGTGGGCGGCGCCGTGCGCAAGCCCCCCTTATCGACACAAACACCGAGACGAACGAAGGACGATCGTGCTCATTGCCGGGTTTCCCGCCGGAGCCTGGGGGACGAACTGTTATCTCGTCGCCCCGGCCGCCGGCGAGGAGTGCGTGATCATCGACCCGGGCCACGAAGCGGCCCCCGGAGTCGAGGAAGCACTCGCGAAGCATCGGCTCAAGCCCGTCGCCGTCGTCCTCACCCACGGTCATCTCGACCACGTGGCCTCGGTCGTCCCGGTGTGCGGCGCGCACGACGTGCCCGCCTGGATTCACCCCGACGACCGCTACATGATGAGCGACCCCGAGAAGGCCCTCGGCCGGTCCATCGGGATGCCGCTGCTCGGCGAGCTGACCATCGGGGAGCCGGACGACGTCCGCGAACTCACCGACGGAGCGCGGCTGGAGCTGGCGGGTCTGGAACTCACCGTCGCGCACGCGCCGGGCCATACCGAGGGGTCGGTGACGTTCAGGCTCCCCGAGAGCGCCGACATCCCGTCGGTGTTCTTCTCCGGGGACCTGCTCTTCGCCGGCTCCATCGGACGCACCGACCTGCCCGGCGGCTCCATGGACGCCATGCTCGCCTCACTGGCCCGGGTGTGCCTGCCGCTCGACGACTCCACCGTGGTCCTCTCCGGCCACGGCCCCCAGACCACCATCGGCCGCGAACGCGCCACCAACGCCTACCTCAGGCAGGTGGCCGCCGGCCAGGGAACCGGCCCCGACGCCGCTCCCCGACGAGGAATGTGACGACTGCTCCCGTGAGTACCTTCCAGGCCCCCAAGGGCACGTACGACCTCCTGCCGCCCGACTCCGCGACCTACCTCGCCGTCCGGGACGCCCTCTCCGCGCCCCTGCGCGCCTCCGGGTACGGCTACGCCGAGACCCCCGGCTTCGAGAACGTCGAACTCTTCGCACGCGGCGTCGGCGAGTCCACCGACATCGTCACCAAGGAGATGTACGCCTTCGAGACGAAGGGCGGCACCAAGCTCGCCCTGCGCCCCGAGGGCACCGCCTCCGTGCTGCGCGCCGCGCTCGAAGCCAACCTGCACAAGCTGGGCAACCTCCCCGTCAAGCTCTGGTACTCCGGCTCGTACTACCGCTACGAGCGCCCCCAGAAGGGCCGTTACCGCCACTTCTCCCAGGTCGGCGCCGAGGCGATCGGCGCGGAGGACCCGGCGCTCGACGCCGAGCTGATCGTCCTCGCCGACCAGGCGTACCGCTCGCTCGGCCTGCGCGACTTCCGCATCCTGCTGAACTCCCTGGGCGACAAGGAGTGCCGTCCCGTCTACCGGGAGGCCCTCCAGACGTTCCTGCGCGGCCTCGACCTCGACGAGGAGACCCTGCGCCGCGCCGAGATCAACCCCCTGCGGGTCCTCGACGACAAGCGCCCCGACGTCCAGAAGCAGCTCACGGACGCCCCGCTCCTCCAGGACTACCTGTGCGACGCCTGCAAGGCGTACCACGAGGAGGTCCGCGCCCTGCTGACCGCCGAGGGCGTCGCCTTCGAGGACGACCCGAAGCTGGTCCGCGGCCTCGACTACTACACCCGCACGACCTTCGAGTTCGTCCACGACGGCCTCGGCTCCCAGTCCGCCGTCGGCGGCGGCGGACGCTACGACGGGCTCTCCGAGATGATCGGCGGCCCCGCGCTGCCCTCCGTCGGCTGGGCCCTCGGCGTCGACCGCACGGTCCTCGCGCTGGAGGCGGAGGGCGTCGTCCTCGACCTCCCGGCGCCGACCTCGGTCTACGCGGTCCCGCTCGGCGAGGAGGCCCGCCGCGTGCTCTTCTCCAAGGTCAGCGAGTTGCGCAGGGCCGGTGTCGCCGCCGACTTCGCCTACGGCAACAAGGGCCTCAAGGGCGCCATGAAGAACGCCAACCGCTCCGGCGCCCGCTACACGCTGGTCGCGGGGGAGCGGGACCTCGCGGAGGGCGTCGTCCAGCTCAAGGACATGGAGTCCGGGGAGCAGACGGCGATCGCCGTGGACGCGATCGTGACGGAGCTGAAGGCCCGCCTCCAGCCGTAAGTCATACCGTCCTCCTACCGTCAACGCGGCAAGGCCGGGATCGTCCTCACGGGCGGTTCCGGCCTTGCTGTTTCCGGGCCGCTCACCTGTCCTGAACAGGCTTCCGACAGCTGGTTCTTATGTCCATCGAACGGTGGACGAGGGGGCGGGTGCGGCACAATGAGCGCTGCCAGAAGAAGGTCCCCTCTCCATCTGACGGATCGGCGTGATGAGCAAGACGACAGTCAAAGAGGTCTCCACGGGCCACGAGCCGGAGCGCGCCACCGCCGACGCGCCCGGTGCGGTGGGCGGGAGCAAGGCGTTCGCGCTGATGCTGGTGATCACGGGCGCCGCGGGGCTCCTCGCCGCCTGGGTCATCACGATCGACAAGTTCAAGCTCCTCGAAGCGAAGGTCGAGGGCAAGACCTTCGTCCCCGGGTGCAGCCTCAACCCGGTCGTCTCCTGCGGCAGCGTCATGGAGTCCAAGCAGGCCGCCGCCTTCGGCTTCCCGAACCCGATGCTCGGGCTGGTCTGCTACGGCATCGTCATCGCCGTCGGCATGAGCCTGCTGGGCCGCGCCCGCTTCCCGCGCTGGTACTGGCTGACCTTCAACTTCGGCACGCTCTTCGGGGTCGGGTTCTGCACCTGGCTCCAGTTCCAGTCGCTGTACCGGATCAACGCGCTGTGCCTGTGGTGCTCGCTGGCCTGGGTCGCGACGATCATCATGTTCTGGTACGTGACGTCCTTCAACGTCAGGAACGGCTTCCTGCCGGGGCCGGGCTGGCTGAAGAGCTTCTTCGGCGAGTTCACGTGGGTCCTGCCCGCCGTGCACATCGGGATCATCGGGATGCTGATCCTGACCCGCTGGTGGGACTTCTGGACGAGCTGACCTGGGCCTTCCGAGGCCCGGTCCGCGTTGTCGGTGCCGTGAATTAGGGTTTCCGTGTGGAGCCCGATCTGTTCACCGCAGCCGCCGAAGACCGCCAGGAGAAGGACCCGACCGGAAGCCCCTTGGCGGTCCGGATGCGCCCGCGCTCCCTCGACGAGGTCGCGGGCCAGCAGCATCTGCTGAAGCCCGGCTCCCCACTGCGCCGCCTGGTCGACGAGGGCGCGGGCGGCCCGGCCGGCGTCTCCTCCGTGATCCTCTGGGGCCCGCCGGGCACGGGCAAGACGACCCTGGCGTACGTCGTCTCCAAGGCCACCGACAAGCGGTTCGTGGAGCTGTCGGCGATCACCGCCGGCGTCAAGGAGGTCCGCGCGGTCATCGACGGCGCGCGCCGGGCCAGCGGCGGCTACGGCAAGGAGACCGTCCTCTTCCTCGACGAGATCCACCGCTTCAGCAAGGCCCAGCAGGACTCCCTCCTCCCCGCCGTCGAGAACCGCTGGGTCACCCTCATCGCGGCGACCACCGAGAACCCCTACTTCTCGGTCATCTCCCCCCTCCTGTCCCGCTCCCTCCTCCTCACCCTCGAACCCCTCACGGACGACGACCTCCGCGGCCTCCTGCGCAGAGCCGTCACCGACGACCGGGGCCTCAAAGCCGCCGTCACCCTCCCCGAGGACACCGAGGACCACCTCCTGCGCATCGCCGGCGGAGACGCCCGCCGCGCCCTCACCGCCCTGGAGGCGGCGGCCGGCGCCGCCCTCGACCAGCGCGCGACCGAGATCACCCTCGCGACGCTGGAACAGACCGTCGACCGCGCGGCCGTCAAGTACGACCGCGACGGCGACCAGCACTACGACGTCGCCAGCGCCCTCATCAAGTCCATCCGCGGCTCCGACGTCGACGCCGCCCTGCACTACCTCGCCCGCATGATCGAGGCCGGCGAGGACCCCCGCTTCATCGCCCGCCGCCTGATGATCTCCGCCAGCGAGGACATCGGCCTCGCGGACCCGACCGCCCTCCCCACGGCCGTCGCCGCCGCCCAGGCCGTCGCGATGATCGGCTTCCCCGAGGCCGCCCTCACCCTCAGCCACGCGACGATCGCGCTGGCCCTCGCCCCCAAGTCCAACGCGGCGACGACCGCGATCGGCGCCGCCCTGGAGGACGTCCGCAAGGGGCTGGCCGGACCGGTCCCGGCGCACCTGCGCGACGGCCACTACAAGGGCGCCGCCAAGCTGGGCCACGCCCAGGGATACGTGTACCCGCACGACATCCCGGAGGGCATCGCCGAGCAGCAGTACGCCCCGGACCAGATCAAGGACCGCGAGTACTACACCCCGACGAGACACGGCGCGGAGGCGCGGTACGCGGACGCCGTCGAGTGGACCAGGAAGCACCTCGGTCGCAAGCGGTCCTGAGCACCCTGTAAACTCGCCCGAAGTGCCGTGTCCCGCGCTGTCAGAGCGGGACGACCGGCCGGAACCCCCGCGAGGGGGTCCCAGGAGCGTCGCGCACCGTCGAACGGTGTCGCGGGCAGCCCACCACCATCCGCCGCGAGGCGAGACCGGTCGGTGGGCCACTCGCGTGCTGCACGTATGTGCCCAGATCAGGGGAGCGGCTGCCCGAACCGCCTTGTTCCGACGAGGCGACGAGGGTTTCCCCGGCTGCGGATTGCGACCTCTCGTGATGCTGACAAGCCGAAGAGACATACGGAGAGAAACACAGTGGCGAACCAGTCCCGCCCCAAGGTCAAGAAGTCGCGTGCCCTCGGCATCGCGCTCACCCCGAAGGCCGTCAAGTACTTCGAGGCCCGCCCCTACCCGCCGGGCGAGCACGGCCGTGGCCGCAAGCAGAACTCGGACTACAAGGTCCGTCTGCTGGAGAAGCAGCGTCTGCGCGCGCAGTACGACATCTCCGAGCGTCAGCTCGTCCGCGCCTACGAGCGCGCCTCCAAGGTCCAGGGCAAGACCGGTGAGGCCCTGATCGTGGAGCTGGAGCGCCGTCTCGACGCCCTGGTCCTGCGTTCGGGCATCGCCCGCACGATCTACCAGGCCCGTCAGATGGTCGTCCACGGCCACATCGAGGTCAACGGCCAGAAGACCGACAAGCCCTCGTTCCGTGTCCGTCCCGACGACGTCGTGATGGTCCGCGAGCGCAGCCGCGAGAAGACGCTCTTCACCGTGGCCCGTGAGGGTGGCTTCGCCGCCGACGGCGAGACCCCCCGCTACCTTCAGGTCAACCTCAAGGCCCTGGCGTTCCGCCTGGACCGCGAGCCGAACCGCAAGGAAGTTCCGGTCATCTGCGACGAGCAGCTGGTCGTCGAGTACTACGCCCGCTGATTTTCCGGCGGTCGTAGTACCACTTGGAGCCCGCTGCCCCCTTGGGGGCGGCGGGCTTTCGCGTGCCCGTAATGCGGTGCGAGGTGTGGTGCCGGGCGCGATAGGCTCGCATCCTGCAAGTCATAAGGGTCAAAGAGAGCGGGTGTGCGGTGTCCGGAGGCGAGGTAGCCGGGATCATCGTGGCCGTCTTCTGGGCGATCCTGGTCTCCTTCCTCGCCGTCGCGCTGGTGAGGCTGGCCCAGACGCTGAGGGCGACCACCAAGCTGGTGGCGGACGTGACCGACCAGGCCGTCCCGCTGCTCGCGGACGCCTCCGCGGCCGTCCGCTCCGCGCAGACGCAGATCGACCGGGTCGACGCGATCGCGACGGACGTCCAGGAGGTCACCTCCAACGCCTCCGCGCTGTCGACGACCGTGGCCTCGACGTTCGGCGGACCTCTCGTGAAGGTCGCCGCGTTCGGGTACGGCGTCCGCCGTGCGCTGGGCGGCCGTAAAGAGGACGCGCCCGCGAAGGCACTCCGACGTACCGTGATCGTGGGCCGGACAGTGTCCCGGCGGCGTGGGAAGAGGGACTGAGAGCAGCGATGTTCCGCCGTACTTTCTGGTTCACGACCGGCGTCGCCGCCGGCGTCTGGGCCACCACCAAGGTCAACCGCAAGCTGAAGCAGCTCACCCCGGAGAGCCTCGCCGCGACCGCGGCGAACAAGGCGCTGGAGACGGGCGCCCGCCTCAAGGACCGCGCGGTCGACTTCGCGGTCGACGTCCGCGACAACATGGCCCGGCGGGAGGCCGAGCTGGAGGACGCGCTCGGCATCGAGTCGGCCCCCGAACTCCCCGCACCCCGGCGCATCGCCGCCATCGAGAACACGACGTACCCCCCGACGACGTACACGTACAACCGGAATGAGGACCACTGATGGAGTCGGCCGAGATTCGCCGCCGCTGGCTGAGCTTCTACGAGGAGCGCGGACACACCGTCGTCCCTTCGGCGTCGCTCATCGCGGACGACCCGACTCTGCTCCTCGTCCCGGCCGGCATGGTCCCCTTCAAGCCGTACTTCCTCGGTGAGGTCAAGCCGCCGTGGGCGCGCGCCACCAGCGTGCAGAAGTGCGTGCGCACCCCCGACATCGAAGAGGTCGGCAAGACCACCCGCCACGGCACGTTCTTCCAGATGTGCGGCAACTTCTCCTTCGGCGACTACTTCAAGGAAGGCGCCATCAAGTACGCCTGGGAGCTGCTCACCAGCCCCCAGGACAAGGGCGGTTACGGCCTCGACCCCGAGCGCCTGTGGATCACCGTCTACCTGGAGGACGACGAGGCCGAGCGCATCTGGCACGAGGTCGTCGGCGTGCCGAAGGAGCGCATCCAGCGCCTCGGCATGAAGGACAACTACTGGTCGATGGGCGTCCCCGGACCCTGCGGCCCGTGTTCCGAGATCAACTACGACCGCGGCCCGGAGTTCGGCGTCGAGGGCGGCCCGGCCGTCAACGACGAGCGGTACGTCGAGATCTGGAACCTCGTCTTCATGCAGTACGAGCGCGGCGAGGGCATCGGCAAGGACAACTTCGAGATCCTCGGCGAGCTGCCCAGCAAGAACATCGACACGGGCCTCGGCCTGGAGCGCCTCGCGATGATCCTGCAAGGCGTGCAGAACATGTACGAGATCGACACCTCGATGGCCGTCATCGACAAGGCCACCGAGCTGACCGGCGTCCGCTACGGCGACGCCCACACCTCGGACGTCTCCCTGCGCGTGGTCACCGACCACATGCGGACGTCCGTGATGCTCATCGGCGACGGCGTGACCCCCGGCAACGAGGGCCGCGGCTACGTCCTGCGCCGCATCATGCGCCGGGCCATCCGCAACATGCGCCTCCTCGGCGCCACCGGCCCGGTCGTCCTCGAACTGATCGACACCGTCATCCGGATGATGGGCCAGCAGTACCCGGAGCTGATCACCGACCGCGAGCGGATCGAGAAGGTCGCCGTCGCCGAGGAGAACGCCTTCCTCAAGGCCCTCAAGGGCGGCACGAACATCCTCGACACGGCCGTCACCGAGACCAAGGCGTCCGGCGGTACGGTCCTCGCCGGCGACAAGGCGTTCCTCCTCCACGACACGTGGGGCTTCCCGATCGACCTGACCCTCGAAATGGCCGCCGAGCAGGGCCTTTCGGTGGACGAGGACGGCTTCCGCCGCCTGATGAAGGAGCAGCGGGAGCGCGCCAAGGCCGACGCCCAGGCCAAGAAGACCGGCCACGCCGGCGCCGGCGCCTACCGGGAGATCGCCGACCGGACCGGTGAGACCGACTTCATCGGCTACAGCGACACCGAGGGCGAGACCACGGTCGTCGGCATCCTCGTGGACGGCGTCTCCTCGCCGGCCGCCACCGAGGGCGACGAGGTCGAGATCGTCCTCGACCGCACCCCCTTCTACGCGGAGGGCGGCGGCCAGATCGGCGACACCGGCAAGATCCGGATCGACTCCGGTGCCGTGATCGAGATCCGCGACTGCCAGAAGCCGGTCCCGGGGGTGTACGTCCACAAGGGCGTCGTCCAGGTCGGCGAGGTGACTGTCGGGGCCAAGGCCCAGGCCACGATCGACATCCGGCGCCGGACCGCCATCGCCCGCGCCCACTCGGCCACCCACCTCACCCACCAGGCGCTGCGCGACGCCCTCGGCCCGACGGCCGCCCAGGCCGGTTCCGAGAACCAGCCCGGCCGCTTCCGCTTCGACTTCGGTTCGCCGTCCGCCGTCCCGACGGCCGTGATGACCGACGTCGAGCAGAAGATCAACGAGGTGCTCGCCCGCGATCTCGACGTGCACGCCGAGATCCTGCCGATCGCCGAGGCCAAGAAGCAGGGCGCCATCGCCGAGTTCGGCGAGAAGTACGGCGAGCAGGTCCGGGTCGTCACCATCGGGGACTTCTCCAAGGAGCTGTGCGGCGGCACGCATGTCCACAACACCTCGCAGCTCGGCCTGGTCAAGCTGCTCGGTGAGTCGTCGATCGGCTCGGGTGTGCGGCGTATCGAGGCGCTCGTCGGGGTCGACGCCTACAACTTCCTGGCCCGTGAGCACACGGTCGTCGCCCAGCTCCAGGAGCTGATCAAGGGGCGTCCGGAGGAGCTGCCGGAGAAGGTCTCGGCGATGCTCGGCAAGCTCAAGGACGCCGAGAAGGAGATCGAGAAGTTCCGCGCGGAGAAGGTCCTCCAGGCCGCCGCCGGACTCGCCGACTCGGCGAAGGACGTACGCGGGATCGCCCTGGTCACCGGCCAGGTCCCGGACGGGACGACCCCGGACGACCTGCGCAAGCTGGTCCTCGACGTGCGGGGCCGTATCCAGGGCGGGCGGGCCGTCGTCGTCGCGCTGTTCACCGTGAACAACGGCAAACCGCTGACCGTGATCGCCACCAACGAGGCCGCCCGTGAGCGCGGTCTCAAGGCGGGCGACCTGGTTCGGACGGCCGCCAAGACGCTCGGCGGCGGCGGTGGCGGCAAGCCGGACGTCGCCCAGGGCGGCGGGCAGAACCCGGCCGCCGTCGGCGAGGCCGTGGACGCCGTCGAGCGGCTGGTCGCGGAGACGGCCAACTGATGCGCCGGGGACGGCGGTTGGCCATCGACGTCGGTGACGCCCGGATCGGGGTCGCGTCCTGCGACCCCGACGGCATCCTCGCGACCCCGGTCGAGACGGTCCCCGGGAGGGACGTTCCCGCAGCTCAGCGGCGGCTCAGGCAGCTCGTCGAGGAGTACGAGCCGATCGAGATCGTGGTCGGGCTCCCGCGCTCCCTCAAGGGGGGCGAGGGCCCGGCGGCGGTCAAGGTCCGCGGCTTCGCCGAGGCGCTGGCCAAGGCGGTGGACCCGATTCCGGTTCGGCTCGTGGACGAGCGGATGACGACCGTGACGGCCAGTCAGGGGCTGCGCGCCTCGGGTGTGAAGTCCAAGAAGGGACGCTCCGTCATCGACCAGGCAGCCGCTGTGATCATCCTTCAGCAGGCGCTCGAATCCGAACGGGTGTCAGGTAAAGCACCCGGAGAGGGCGTCTAAGTGGTCATCTGATCGCGATACGGTAACGTTCCGCGCGATGCGGAGGTGTTCGAACAGCCTCCGCACAGCAAGAGGCGGAACCGCAGCCGGACCCCCCAGCCGCGAACCGCCGCCTCGCGGCTCTAGGGGATCGATGACTGAGTATGGCCGGGGTCCGGGCCCCGCACCGTGGCATCCGGAGGACCCGTTGTTCGGGGACGGCGGATGGGAAGGGCAGCAGGCCCCCATGGGGCACCAGCCTGCCTACGGGGGCCAGCAGCAGTACCCGCAGGAGCCGCAGCAGCAGGCGGCCTACAACGGCTGGGCGGGCGGCGACCAGCACGCCGGCTACGGCCAGCAGCCCCACCCCGGCCAGCAGCACGCCCAGCCGCAGTACGACCAACAGCAGTACGACCAGTACGGTCAGCCGGTCTACCCCCAGTACGACCAGCAGAACCAGCCGCAGTCCTACCATCAGGGCGGCTGGGACGGCACCGGTACGCATGCGCACGTCCCCTACGCGGCCGACCCCGGTGACCCCTACGGCCAGCAGCCCGCGGCGTACGGCGCCGAGCAGCCCGACTTCTACGGCACCCCCGACGCCTATCCGCCCCCGGAGCCCCCGGCCCGCCGCCGCGACCCCGAGCCGGAGCCCGAACCCGAGCCCGAGCCGCTCGGCGGCATCCTCCCGGAACCCGACACCGACTCCGACGCGGAAGCCGCCGTAGCCGAGACCGCCCTTGAGGAGCGCGGCCGACGCGGAGGCAAAGGTGGCAAAGGAAAAGGGGACTCGGGCAAGAAGAAGCGCCGCAACGGCTTCGCCTGCCTCGTCGTCGTCCTCGTCTTCGGCGGCGGCATCGGCGGGGTCGCCTACTTCGGCCTCCAGTTCTACCAAAACCGCTACGGCACGGCCCCCGACTTCGCGGGCGACGGCACGAGCGAGACGGTGTCCGTCACCGTCCCCAAAGGCGCGGGCGGCGCGCAGATCGGGCGGCTCCTCAAGGCCGAGGGCGTCGTCAAGAGCGTCGACGCGTTCGTCTCGGCGTACACGCAGAACGCCAAGGCGAGCGGCATCCAGGAGGGCTCCTACGTCCTGAACAAGGAGATGTCCGCCAAGGCGGCCGTCGCGATGATGCTCGACCCCAAGAGCCAGAACAACCTGATCATCGCCGAGGGCACCCGCAACGTCGCGGTCTACGCGCAGATCGACAAGCGCCTCGACCTCTCCGAGGGCACCACCGCGAAGGTCGCGCAGGAGAAGTACAAGGACCTCGGGCTGCCCGAGTGGGCGCAGAACCACCCCGAGGTGAAGGACCCGCTCGAAGGCTTCCTCTACCCCTCGCGCTACTCCATCGGCAAGGACGACAAGCCGGAGACCGTCCTCAAGGAGATGGTCGCCCGCGCCGCCGAGAAGTACCAGCAGCTCGGCCTGGAGAAGCAGGCCGACCAGCTCGGCCTCGACGGCCCCTGGCAGCTCCTCACCGTCGCGAGCCTCGCGCAGGCCGAGGGCACCAGCCACGACGACTACCGCCGGATGGCCGAGGTCGTCTACAACCGCCTCAAGCCCGGCAACCCCCAGACGTACGGCTCGCTGGAGTTCGACTCCACGTACAACTACATCAAGAACCAGAGCAAGATCGACCTCACGATCGCCGAGCTCAAGCGGTTCAAGAACCCGTACAACACCTACTACGTCAAGGGCCTGCCGCCCGGACCGATCGACAACCCGGGCGAGGAGGCGCTGCGCGGCGCCCTCAACCCGACGAAGGAAGGCTGGTACTACTTCATCTCGCTGGACGGCAAGACCAGTAAGTTCACGAAGACCCTCGCCGAGCACGAGGAACTGGTCGCGGAGTTCAACGAGTCGAGGAAGGGCTGACCACCTGCGGACATGACGGACTGACGGGCCTTTCGTGACAACCGATCACGGTGTGAGGACAATACGGTTCACCAGGCCCGTCGGACAACGGGTACGTCAGGTTCAAGGACAGGTGTCATGACAGCTCGGGCCCCCGCAGCCCGCCGCGCCGCCGTGCTCGGTTCCCCCATCGCCCACTCCCTCTCCCCGGTCCTGCACCGCGCCGCGTACGACGCGCTCGGGCTCACGGAATGGTCCTACGACCGTTTCGAGGTCGACGAGGAGGCCCTCCCGGGCTTCGTCGCCGGCCTCGACGAGACGTGGGCGGGACTGTCGTTGACGATGCCGCTGAAACGGGCCGTCATCCCGCTGCTCGACGAGATCACCGAGACGGCGGCGTCGGTCGAGGCCGTCAACACGCTGATCCGCACGGCGGACGGCCGCAAGGTCGGCGACAACACCGACATCCCCGGCATGGTCGCGGCCCTGCGGGAACGCGGCGTCGAACAGGTCGGGTCCGCCGCGATCCTGGGCGCCGGCGCCACCGCCTCCTCCGCCCTCGCCGCGCTCTCCCGGGTCTGCGCCGGGGAGATCGTCGCCTACGTCCGCAGCGCGGCGCGCGCCGCCGAGATGCGGGAGTGGGGGGAGCGGCTCGGCGTCGACCTGCGCACGGCGGACTGGTCCGACGCGGCCGAGGCGCTCCGGGCGCCGCTGGTCGTCGCCACGACCCCGGCCGGCGCGACGGACGCCCTCGCCCATGACGTCCCCGAACGCCCGGCGACCCTCTTCGACGTCCTGTACGACCCCTGGCCCACCCAGCTCGCCGCCCGCTGGTCGATGTACGGCGGCGCGGTCGTGAGCGGCCTCGACCTCCTCGTCCACCAGGCGGTGCTCCAGGTCGAGCAGATGACCGGGCACCGGCCGGCCCCCCTGGACGCGATGCGAAAAGCGGGCGAACACGCGCTCGCGTCCCGCTAGGGTTCGCGAGGGCGTCACGCAGGGGGCGGGGCGCGTTTTTTCGGGGGGAGCACGGTCGTGTTCATCGCGTCCGCCAAGAGCGAGATCTTCGAGGTCGTCCTTCAGTTCATGCCGGACTGGATTCAGATCCCGGTCCTGTGCCTGATCATCCTGCTGGTCGTGGGGTCCTGGGTGCTCGCGCTGCGCCGGAAGCTGATGCTCCGGCGTCTGCGCCGGGCGGTGGCGGCGGCCGGGGCCGGGGGCGGTGTCGTCCAGCAGCAGGGGGACGGGACGCGGGGTGCGGACTTCCTCGGCGCGTACGCGCCGCAGCAGCCCCAGGCACAGGGGCCGCGCGGGGCCGACTTCCTGGGGTCCTACGCGCCCCAGAACCGGCCCGAGCAGAGTTGAGCCGCTTTCCGGGCACGTCCGGGTGATGGACCGGAGGGCGGGTCCGGGGGCGGGACGTGGGAGGATCGGGGGTGGCGGGCCAGGGCCGCGCACCCGGTGCCGCCCGCGCCGTACGCGTCGATGCGCGGCGGCGGAACCGTAGCAGGCGCGAGCACCGAGGAGCATCGTTGAGCAGGCTGCGTTGGCTGACCGCAGGGGAGTCCCACGGTCCCGCACTCGTCGCCACGCTGGAGGGCCTTCCCGCCGGCGTGCCGATCACCACGGAGATGGTCGCGGACCACCTCGCGCGGCGTCGGCTCGGCTACGGCCGGGGTGCGCGGATGAAGTTCGAGCGGGACGAGGTCACCTTCCTCGGCGGTGTCCGGCACGGCCTGACGATGGGTTCCCCGGTCGCGGTCATGGTCGGCAACACCGAGTGGCCGAAGTGGGAGAAGGTCATGTCGGCCGACCCGGTCGACCCGGCCGAGCTCGCGCAGTCAGCCCGCAACGCCCCGCTGACCCGCCCCCGCCCGGGCCACGCCGACCTCGCCGGCATGCAGAAGTACGGCTTCGACGAGGCCCGTCCGATCCTGGAGCGCGCCTCCGCCCGCGAGACCGCCGC
Organism: Streptomyces sp. NPDC004539; assembly: GCF_040610055.1. Taxonomy (NCBI): domain Bacteria; kingdom Bacillati; phylum Actinomycetota; class Actinomycetes; order Kitasatosporales; family Streptomycetaceae; genus Streptomyces; species Streptomyces sp. NPDC004539. The sequence goes on from NZ_JBEXLS010000032.1 coordinate 62,440, forward strand.
CCGCGTGGCGCTCGGCGCGGTCGCCCGCTCCTACCTCAAGGAGACGGCCGGCATCGAGATCGTCAGCCACGTCGTCGAACTGGCCGCCGCGAAGGCCCCGTACGGGGTGTACCCCACCCCGGCGGACGTCGAGAAGCTGGACGCCGACCCGGTGCGCTGCCTGGACGCGGACGCCTCGAAGGCGATGGTCGCGGAGATCGACCAGGCCCACAAGGACGGCGACACCCTCGGCGGCGTCGTCGAGGTCCTCGCCTACGGCGTGCCGGTGGGCCTCGGCTCGCACGTCCACTGGGACCGGCGTCTGGACGCGCGGCTCGCCGCCGCGCTGATGGGCATCCAGGCGATCAAGGGCGTCGAGGTCGGCGACGGCTTCGACCTGGCCCGGGTGCCGGGCTCGCAGGCGCACGACGAGATCGTCAGCACCGACGACGGCATCCGCCGCGTCACCGGCCGCTCCGGCGGCACCGAGGGCGGCCTGTCGACCGGTGAACTCCTGCGTGTGCGCGCGGCGATGAAGCCGATCGCGACCGTGCCGCGCGCCCTGCGGACCGTCGACGTCGCGACCGGCGAGGCCACCCAGGCCCACCACCAGCGCTCCGACGTGTGCGCGGTGCCGGCCGCCGGGATCGTCGCGGAGGCGATGACGGCGCTGGTCCTCGCGGACGCGGTCGCGGAGAAGTTCGGCGGCGACAGCGTCACCGAGACCCGGCGCAACGTCCGCTCGTACCTCGACAGCCTGACGATCCGATGAGCGGTCCGCTGGTCGTCCTGGTCGGGCCGATGGGCGTCGGGAAGTCGACCGTCGGGCAGCTCCTCGCCGAGCACCTCGGGGTGCCCTACCGGGACACCGACGACGACATCGTCACCGCGCAGGGCCGCACGATCGCCGACATCTTCGTCGAGGAGGGCGAGCCCGCCTTCCGCGCGATCGAGAAGGCGGCGGTGGAGGCCGCGCTCGACACGCACGAGGGCGTCCTCGCGCTCGGCGGCGGCTCGATCCTGGACGCCGACACCCGCGCGCTGCTCGCCGGGCGGCAGGTCGTCTACCTGTCGATGGACGTCGAGGAGGCGGTCAGGCGCACCGGCCTCAACACCGCCCGCCCGCTCCTCGCGGTCAACCCCCGCAAACAGTGGCGCGAGCTGATGGAGGCCCGGCGCGCGCTGTACGAGTCCGTCGCGACGGCCGTCGTCGCGACCGACGGCCGCACCCCCGAAGAGGTCACCCGAGTCGCCCTGGATTCCCTGGAGCTGAAGGACGTATGACGACACGCATCCACGTCGGCGGCGACACTCCGTACGACGTCCTGGTGGGCCGTCAGCTGCTCGGCGAACTCGCCGGGCTGATCGGGCAGAAGGCCAGGCGGGTCGCCGTCATCCACCCCGAGGCCCTCGCCGAGACCGGGGACGCGCTGCGCGCCGACCTCGCCGAGCAGGGGTTCGAGGCGGTCGCCATCCAGGTGCCGAACGCCGAGGAGGCCAAGACCGCCGAGGTCGCCGCGTACTGCTGGAAGGCGCTCGGGCAGTCCGGGTTCACCCGCACCGACGTGATCGTCGGTGTCGGCGGCGGGGCGACGACGGACCTCGCCGGGTTCGTCGCGGCGACCTGGCTGCGCGGGGTGCGCTGGATCGCCGTGCCCACGACTGTGCTGGCCATGGTCGACGCGGCCGTGGGCGGGAAGACCGGCATCAACACGGCCGAGGGCAAGAACCTCGTCGGCTCGTTCCACCCGCCCGCCGGGGTGCTGTGCGATCTGGCCGCGCTGGAGTCGCTGCCCGTCAACGACTACGTGTCGGGGCTCGCGGAGATCATCAAGGCCGGGTTCATCGCGGACCCGGTGATCCTCGACCTGATCGAGTCCGACCCCGAGGCCGCCCGCACGCCCGCGGGTCCCCACACCGCCGAGCTGATCGAGCGGTCGATCCGGGTGAAGGCGGACGTCGTGTCGTCCGACCTCAAGGAGGCGGGCCTGCGCGAGATCCTCAACTACGGCCACACCCTCGCGCACGCCATCGAGAAGAACGAGCGCTACAAGTGGCGGCACGGCGCCGCCGTCTCCGTCGGCATGCACTTCGCGGCCGAACTCGGGCGGCTCGCCGGGCGGCTGGACGACGCGACCGCCGACCGGCACCGCACGGTCCTGGAGTCGGTCGGGCTGCCGCTGCACTACCGCTACGACCAGTGGCCCAAGCTGCTGGAGGCGATGAAGGTCGACAAGAAGTCGCGCGGCGACCTGCTCCGCTTCATCGTCCTCGACGGACTCGGCAAGCCGACCGTCATGGAGGGCCCCGACCCGGCGGTCCTGCTCGCCGCCTACGGAGAGGTGGGGCAGTAGGCCCCGGAACCTCCCGAATCCCTTCGCACGACGGGCACTTCGGACCGCCCCCGGTCGTTCACCAAACGACGGCCGGGGGCGGTACCGTTCGGTAGGGAGCGGGCCCGCCCGTCACCGGCGTCGATCGCCTGCCGTGCCGGTCTCCGCGCCCCGGAGGCGAACCCGAGCCCGCACAGAACGAGACGGAGTGGCACCGGATGCAGCACGCAGTGGGTTCTCCGCTGCCGCCGCCCCACCAGTGGGGGCACGGTCCGGTCGGCGGGCCGCCGGCCGCACAGCATTCGGGACCGCACCACCCCCCTCCCCAGGCACACCCGGCCCCGGGCTTCACCCCCCCGGCCCCGCAGCCCCCCGTACCCCCGGTCCCGCCCGCGCCCCCGGCCGGCCGGCCCCCCGCGCCCCCGGTCCCGCACCCTCCCGCGCCTCCGGCCGGCCCGCCCACAGTGCCCCAGCCGCCGGTGCCCCCCTACTCCCCGCCGCCCCGGCAGCCCCCCGGTGACGTCACCGGGCACCTCCCGCTGCCGCCCGCCGCGCCGTTCACCGCCCCCGCGCCGGCCGCGCCCGACCCGGCGACCACGATGCTCGCGGTCCTGCTCATCGGACCGGCGGGCGCGGGCAAGACCAGCGTCGCCAAGTACTGGGCCGACCACCGCCGGGTCCCCACGGCCCACATCAGCCTCGACGACGTCCGCGAGTGGGTCCGCTCCGGCTTCGCCGACCCCCAGCGCGGCTGGAACGACCACTCCGAGGCCCAGTACCGCCTGGCCCGCCGCACCTGCGGCTTCGCCGCCCGCAACTTCCTCGCCAACGGCATCTCCTGCGTCCTGGACGACGCGATCTTCCCCGACCGCCCGGCGGTGGGACTCGGCGGCTGGAAGCGGCATGTGGGCCCCGGCCTGCTGCCGGTCGTCCTCCTCCCCGGCCTTGAGGTCGTCCTGGAACGCAACGCGGAACGCTCCGGCAACCGCCGTCTCACGGACGAGGAGGTCGCCCGCATCCACGGCCGCATGGCCGGCTGGTACGGCTCGGGCCTGCCGATCATCGACAACTCCCAGCTGGACGTGGAGTCGACGGCGAGAGTCCTGGACGAGGTTCTGGCAAGGGCGATTGCCAGCCCGCCGAAGTGGTAGCCGGACACAGACGCCTCTGCCGCCCAGATGGTCCGGAGCCCGCCTTGGTCCCCCGAACGGCACCCCCCAAAACGGCATATTTCCGTACGAACTCCTACGCTCGACGTATGTCAGACGCTCACGCCATCCGCCGGGCCCGCCTCAGAGATCGTTGCACCGCAGCGGGCAGCGCCACCGCGCTCGTCACCCGCCCGGCCAACGTGAGATACCTCTCCGGCGCCGCCCCCGCGAACGCCGTCCTCCTCGTCGGCACCGAGGAGGACGTCCTCCTGTGCACCCACCCCCCGGACGGCCGCCCGGACGACAGCGTGCGCGTGCACGTCCTGCCCGCCGAGGGCGGTGACCCGGCCGTCGCCGCGGCCGACTTCCTCACGGCCCAGGACATCGGCACGCTGGCCGTGGAGGAGCACCACCTCACGGTCGCCCGCCACCGGGCCATCCACTCGGTCGCCCCCCACCTCTACCTGAACGACCTCGCCGGCGCCGTCGAGCAGCTGCGGATCGTCAAGGACGAGGAGGAGATCACCTGCCTGCGCGTCGCCGCCGAGATCGCCGACCAGGCCCTCGGCGAACTCCTGGAGTCGATCCTGGTGGGCCGCACGGAACGCCACCTCGCCCTGGAGCTGGAACGCCGGCTCGTCGACCACGGCGCGGACGGCCCCGCCTTCCCCACGTCCGTCGCGACCGGCCCGCACGCCGGTCTGCGCGGCCACCGGCCCACCGACCGGCGCGTGGAGGAGGGCGACTTCCTCTCCGTCTGCCTGGGCGCGACGTACCGCGGCTACCGCTGCGAGATCGGCCGTACCTTCGTCATCGGCACGGCTCCGGCGGACTGGCAGATCGAGCTGTACGACGCCGTCTTCGCCGCTCAGCGGGCGGGCCGGGAGGCTCTCGCGCCCGGTGCCGCGTACCGGGACGTGGACCGCGCGGCCCGTCAGGTCCTGGAGGCCGCGGGGTGGTCCGAGGGGCTGCCGGGGGCCATGGGACACGGCGTCGGACTGGAAATCGAAGAGGACCCGCAGCTCGCCCCCGCGGCCATGGGTAAACTGGACGCTTGCGTGCCGGTCACCGTCGAACCCGGGGTACACCTCCCGGGCCGGGGCGGCGTCCGGATCGATGACACGCTCGTCGTGCGCCCCGAGGCGGACGGCGGACCCGAGCTACTCACCATCACGACCAAGGAGCTGCTCGCCCTCTAGCCAGTGGCGTGCGCCGGGGTCGTCCACGTCAGTCCAGGAGATTCCGCAACCGTGGCTTCCACGAACGACCTCAAGAACGGCCTGGTGCTCAAGCTCGACGGCGGCCAGCTGTGGTCCGTCGTCGAGTTCCAGCACGTCAAGCCCGGCAAGGGCCCGGCTTTTGTGCGCACCAAGCTCAAGAACGTGCTGTCCGGCAAGGTGGTCGACAAGACCTTCAACGCCGGCGTCAAGGTCGAGACGGCCACTGTCGACAAGAGCGACATGCAGTTCTCGTACATGGACGGCGACTACTTCGTCTTCATGGACATGGAGACCTACGACCAGCTGCACATCGACCGCAAGACCGTCGGTGACGCCGCGAACTTCCTCATCGAGGGCTTCGAGGCGACCGTCGCGCGGCACGAGGGCGAGGTGCTCTTCGTCGAGCTGCCGGCCGCCGTCGAGCTGGTCATCGCCGAGACCGAGCCGGGCCTCCAGGGCGACCGCTCCACCGGGGGCACGAAGCCCGCGAAGCTGGAGACCGGTCACCAGATCCAGGTTCCGCTCTTCATCACGACCGGCGAGAAGATCAAGGTCGACACCCGTACGAGCGACTACCTCGGCCGGGTGAACAGCTAACCGTGGCTGCTCGCAACACGGCCCGCAAGCGTGCCTTCCAGATCCTGTTCGAGGGCGACCAGCGGGATGCGGACGTTCTGACGGTGCTCGCGGACTGGGTGCGGCTGTCCCGGTCCGACGACCGGCAGCCGCCGGTCAGTGAGTACACGATGCAGTTGGTCGAGGGGTATGCGGAGCATGCCGCCCGGATCGACTCGCTGATCTCCCAGTACTCGGTCGGGTGGACGCTCGACCGGATGCCGGTGGTGGACCGGAACATTCTGCGGCTCGGCGCGTACGAACTGATCTGGGTCGACGAGACGCCGGACGCGGTGGTGCTGGACGAGATGGTCCAGCTCGCGAAGGAGTTCTCGACGGACGAGTCCCCGGCGTTCGTGAACGGGCTTCTGGGGCGGTTCAAGGAGCTGAAGGGGTCCTTGCGCCGATAGGGGGTGGGGAGTCCTCTGCGCGGGCGGCTGCGGCTGCGTCGTGGCTTGTCGCGCAGTTCCCCGCGCCCCTAAAAGCAAAAGGCCCTTGCGAGGAGCCCTGCGTCTCCCAGCGCCGCCGCTTCACAAAAAACGTGCCGCCAGGTGGCTGGAACCGAATCACTCGGTTCTGGCCAACCCGGCGGCACGTTTCTGCTCAGGTGCTGCAAGCGCTCGGCGCTCTCAGCCTTCCTCGTGGGTCACCGCTCTGCGGGCGTCCGCGTCGAGGACGCCCCAGCTGATCAGCTGTTCGGTGAGGACCGAGGGGGACTGGTCGTAGATGACCGCGAGGGTGCGCAGGTCGTCCTGGCGGATCGAGAGGACCTTGCCGTTGTAGTCGCCGCGCTGGGACTGGATCGTCGCCGCGTAGCGCTGGAGGGGGCCCGCCTTCTCGACCGGGACGTGGGCGAGGCGCTCCAGGTCCAGGACCAGCTTCGGCGGCGGCTCGGCGGCGCCGCCCGGGGTGGTGCCCGGCAGCAGCTCCTGCACCGGGACGCCGTAGAAGTCCGCCAGCTCGGCGAGGCGCTGCACGGTGACGGCGCGGTCCCCGCGCTCGTACGACCCGACGACGACCGCCTTCCAACGGCCCTGGGACTTCTCCTCGACACCGTGGAGGGAAAGGCCCTGCTGGGTGCGGATCGCGCGGAGCTTGGCCCCGAGCTGTTTGGCGTATTCGCTGGACATATAGCTCCCGGCGCTGTGTCGACGCGGACGGCTGTGTTGCCGTCCCGCTCGGCTGGTAACTCATTGTGAGGTTACGCAGCGTGATTCTCCTGCGTCAAGCCGAATGGTCCACACCGACCCTTCCGTGGTAGCGATGGCCGATTACTCCAGGGGGGTGATCAGCCAGGACGCGACGGCCTGCTACGGTTGACGGCGCAAACCCGACGTCCTTTAAGGTCCGTCCCGTGAGGCGGAGAAGGAGGTCCCTTTTCCATGGACATCCGATCGTCCGATGCGCGGCCCGTTCTCGAGGGCCCCGACATCGCGCGGGTACTGACCCGCATCGCCCACGAGATCGTCGAGCGCGCCAAGGGCGCCGACGACGTGGTGCTCCTCGGCATCCCGACCCGCGGCGTGTTCCTCGCCCGGCGTCTCGCCGAGAAACTCGAGGAGATCACCGAGCGCGCGATCCCGGTCGGCTCGCTGGACATCACGATGTACCGCGACGACCTGCGCATGCACCCGCCGCGCGCCCTCGCCCGCACCGAGATCCCCGGTGACGGGATCGACGGCCGGCTGGTGGTCCTCGTCGACGACGTGCTCTTCTCCGGCCGCACCATCCGCGCCGCCCTCGACGCCCTGAACGACATCGGGCGCCCGCGCGCGGTGCAGCTCGCGGTGCTCGTCGACCGGGGTCACCGGGAGCTGCCCATCCGCGCCGACTACGTCGGCAAGAACCTCCCCACGTCGCTGCGGGAGACGGTCAAGGTCCAGCTCGCCGAGGAGGACGGTCGCGACACCGTGCTGCTCGGCGCGAAGCCGGACCAGTAGCGGGCCCGTGCGGCACGCCGGTCTCTCCGGCATGCCCCGGCCTGCCTCGAACCTCCCGAAACAGACCTTTTACGGAGCCTGACAGATGCAGCGTCATCTCATCTCGGCCGCCGACCTCACCCGCGACGACGCCGTCCTGATCCTCGACACCGCCGAGGAGATGGCCCGGGTCGCCGACCGGCCCATCAAGAAACTCCCCACCCTGCGCGGACGCACGGTCGTGAACCTCTTCTTCGAAGACTCCACCCGTACCCGCATCTCCTTCGAGGCCGCCGAGAAGCGCCTCTCCGCGGACGTCATCAACTTCACCGCCAAGGGCTCCTCGGTCTCCAAGGGCGAGTCCCTGAAGGACACCGCGCAGACCCTGGAGGCGATGGGCGTCGACGCCGTCGTCATCCGGCACGGCGCCTCGGGAGCCCCGTACCGCCTCGCCACCTCCGGGTGGATCGACGCGGCCGTCATCAACGCCGGTGACGGCACCCACCAGCACCCCACCCAGGCCCTCCTGGACGCGTTCACGATGCGCCGCCGGCTCATCGGCCGCGACGCCGGGCTCGGCCAGGACCTGAGCGGCAAGCGGATCACCCTCGTGGGTGACGTCCTGCACAGCCGGGTCGCCCGTTCCAACGTCGACCTGCTGCACACCCTCGGCGCCCACGTCACGCTCGTCGCCCCGCCGACCCTGGTGCCGGTCGGCGTCGGGAACTGGCCCTGCGAGGTGTCGTACGACCTCGACGCGGTGCTGCCCAAGTCGGACGCGGTGATGATGCTGCGCGTCCAGCGGGAGCGGATGAACGCCGCGTTCTTCCCGACCGAGCGGGAGTACTCGCGCCGCTACGGGCTGGACGGCGAGCGGATGGCGAGGATGCCGGAGCACGCGATCGTCATGCACCCCGGCCCGATGGTCCGCGGCATGGAGATCACCGCCGAGGTCGCCGACTCCCCGCGCTGCACGGTCGTCGAGCAGGTCGCCAACGGCGTGTCGATCCGGATGGCCGTCCTGTACCTCCTGCTGGGCGGCAACGAACCCGCCGTCACGCACACCCGCCCCACCACCGGTTCCGAGGAGAAGTAAGACCATGAGCAAGATCCTGATCCGTGGTGCGAAGGTGCTCGGCGGCGAGCCGCAGGACGTCCTGATCGACGGAGACACGATCGCCGAGGTCGGCGTGGGCCTGTCCGCCGAGGGTGCCGAGGTCGTCGAGGCCGACGGCAAGGTGCTGCTCCCTGGCCTCGTCGACCTCCACACCCACCTGCGCGAGCCCGGCCGCGAGGACTCCGAGACCGTGCTGACCGGCACGCGCGCGGCGGCCTCCGGCGGCTACACGGCCGTCTTCGCCATGGCCAACACCTTCCCCGTCGCCGACACGGCCGGCGTCGTCGAGCAGGTTTACCGGCTCGGCCGGGAGCACGGCTACTGCGACGTCCAACCGATCGGCGCCGTCACCGTCGGCCTGGAGGGCAGGAAGCTCGCCGAACTGGGCGCGATGCACGAGTCGGCCGCCGGGGTGACCGTCTTCTCCGACGACGGCAAGTGCGTGGACGACGCGGTCATCATGCGCCGCGCGCTGGAGTACGTGAAGGCGTTCGGCGGGGTCGTCGCGCAGCACGCGCAGGAGCCCCGGCTGACCGAGGGCGCCCAGATGAACGAGGGCGTCGTCTCCGCCGAGCTGGGGCTCGGGGGCTGGCCGGCGGTGGCCGAGGAGTCGATCATCGCCCGGGACGTCCTGCTCGCCGAGCACGTCGGCTCGCGCGTGCACATCTGCCACCTCTCGACCGCCGGGTCCGTCGAGATCGTCCGCTGGGCCAAGTCCCGCGGCATCGACGTCACCGCCGAGGTCACCCCGCACCACCTCCTCCTCACCGACGAGCTGGTCCGCTCCTACAACCCGGTCTACAAGGTCAACCCGCCGCTGCGCACCGAGCGGGACGTCCTCGCGCTGCGGGAGGCGCTCGCGGACGGCACGATCGACATCGTCGCCACCGACCACGCGCCCCACCCGCACGAGGACAAGGACTGCGAGTGGGCCGCCGCCGCGATGGGGATGGTCGGCCTGGAGACCGCGTTGTCGGTGGTGCAGGAGACGATGGTGGAGACGGGCCTGCTGGACTGGGCCGGGGTCGCCGAGCGCATGTCGTCCAAGCCGGCCGAGATCGGCGCGGCGAAGGGCCACGGCCGCCCCGTCTCGGCAGGTGAGCCCGCCAACCTCACGCTCGTCGACACGGCATACCGTGGGTCCGTGGACCCCGCCGGTTTCGCCTCGCGCAGCCGCAACACCCCGTACGAGGGGCGTGAGCTGCCGGGCCGTGTGACGCACACCTGGCTGCGGGGGAAGGCCACGCTCGTCGACGGGAAGCTCACGTGACATCACCTCTCCTGATCGCCGCCGAGAAGCAATCGGCCGCGGTGACCGACTGGGCCGCGCGGATCGGCTGGGTCGTCGGACTCGCCCTGTTCGTCGCCCTCGTCTACTGGCTGATGCGCGAGGGCTGGAAGTGGCGGGGCACGCTCCAGAGCGACCTGCCCGAGCTGCCCACCGCGCCCGAATCGCCGGGCGAGGCCAGACTGACCATGACCGGCCGCTACCACGGCTCCACCACCGCCGGTCAGTGGCTCGACCGCATCGTCGCGCACGGCCTGGGCACCCGCAGCCGGGTCGAGCTGACCCTGACGGACGCCGGGCTGGACGTCGTCCGGCCCGGCGCGGCCGACTTCTTCGTGCCGGCCGACGCGCTGCGCGAGGCGCTGCTCGGCAAGGGCATCGCGGGCAAGGTCCTCAGCGAGGGCGGGCTCCTCGTGGTGACCTGGGCGCACGGCGACAAGCTGATCGACTCCGGATTCCGCTCCGACCACGCGGCCGAGCACACCGACTGGGTCGAGGCCATCAACTCCATGATCAAGAACAACCAGACGGAAGGCGCCGAACGATGACGACCTCCACCAGGGGAGCCGACAAGACTCCCGCCGTACTCGTCCTGGAGGACGGCCGGGTCTTCCGCGGCCGTGCCTACGGGGCCGTGGGGGAGACCTTCGGCGAAGCGGTCTTCTCCACCGGCATGACCGGCTACCAGGAGACCCTGACCGACCCGTCCTACGACCGCCAGATCGTCGTCGCGACCGCCCCCCAGATCGGCAACACCGGCTGGAACGACGAGGACGACGAGTCGTCCCGCATCTGGGTCTCCGGCTACGTCGTCCGCGACCCCGCGCGCGTGCCCTCCAACTGGCGTGCCACGCGTTCGCTCGACGCTGAACTGGTGGCGCAGAACGTCGTGGGCATCTCCGGGATCGACACCCGCGCCCTCACCCGCCACCTCCGCGAGCGCGGCTCGATGCGCGCCGGGATCTTCTCCGGTGCGACGATCGCCCCGGAGTCCGACCTCGTCGCCCGCGTCCAGGCACAGGCCCCGATGAAGGGCCTCAGCCTGTACGAGGAGGTCGCCACCGAGGAGGCGTACGTCGTCCCCGCGGTCGGCGAGAAGCGGTTCACCGTCGCCGCGATCGACCTCGGCATCAAGGGCATGACCCCGCACCGCATGGCGGAGCGCGGCATCGAGGTGCACGTCCTGCCCGCGACGGCGACCGTGGAAGACGTGTACGCGATCGCGCCGGACGGCGTCTTCTTCTCCAACGGCCCCGGCGACCCCGCCACCGCCGAGGGCCCGGTCGCCCTGATGACCGAGGTCCTCCGGCGGAAGACCCCCCTGTTCGGCATCTGCTTCGGCAACCAGATCCTCGGCCGCGCCCTCGGCTTCGGCACCTACAAGCTGAAGTACGGCCACCGGGGCATCAACCAGCCCGTCCAGGACCGCACGACCGGCAAGGTCGAGGTCACCGCGCACAACCACGGCTTCGCCGTCGACGCGCCGCTCGACCAGGTCAGCGAGACGCCGTTCGGCCGCGCCGAGGTCTCCCACGTCTGCCTCAACGACGACGTGGTGGAGGGGCTGCGCCTGCTCGACCAGCCCGCCTTCTCCGTCCAGTACCACCCGGAGGCCGCGGCGGGCCCGCACGACGCCGCCTACCTGTTCGACCGCTTCGTCAGCCTCTTGGAGGGCCAGCGTGCCTAAGCGCACCGATATCCAGTCCGTCCTGGTCATCGGCTCCGGCCCGATCGTCATCGGCCAGGCCGCCGAGTTCGACTACTCCGGCACCCAGGCGTGCCGCGTCCTGCGCGCCGAGGGCCTCAGGGTCATCCTGGTCAACTCCAACCCGGCGACGATCATGACCGACCCGGAGATCGCCGACGCGACCTACGTCGAGCCGATCACCCCGGAGTTCGTCGAGAAGATCATCGCCAAGGAGCGCCCCGACGTCCTGCTGCCGACCCTCGGCGGCCAGACGGCCCTCAACACCGCGATCTCCATGCACGAGCAGGGTGTGCTGGAGAAGTACGGCGTGGAGCTGATCGGCGCCAACGTCGAGGCGATCAACAAGGGCGAGGACCGCGACCTGTTCAAGGGCGTCGTCGAGGCCGTCCGCGCGAAGATCGGGCACGGCGAGTCCGCCCGCTCGGTGATCTGCCACTCCATGGACGACGTCCTCGCGGGCGTCGACACCCTCGGCGGCTACCCCGTCGTCGTCCGCCCCTCCTTCACGATGGGCGGCGCCGGTTCGGGGTTCGCGCACGACGAGGAGGAGCTGCGCCGCATCGCCGGACAGGGCCTCACGCTCTCCCCGACCACCGAGGTGCTCCTGGAGGAGTCCATCCTCGGCTGGAAGGAGTACGAGCTGGAGCTGATGCGCGACAAGAACGACAACGTCGTGGTCGTCTGCTCCATCGAGAACTTCGACCCGATGGGCGTCCACACGGGCGACTCGATCACGGTGGCGCCGTCGATGACGCTGACCGACCGCGAGTACCAGATCCTGCGGGACATCGGTATCGCGATCATCCGCGAGGTCGGCGTCGACACGGGCGGCTGCAACATCCAGTTCGCGGTCAACCCCGAGGACGGCCGGGTCATCGTCATCGAGATGAACCCGCGTGTCTCCCGGTCCTCCGCGCTCGCCTCCAAGGCGACCGGATTCCCCATCGCGAAGATCGCCGCGAAGCTCGCCGTCGGCTACACCCTCGACGAGATCCCCAACGACATCACGCAGGAGACGCCGGCCTCCTTCGAGCCGACGCTCGACTACGTCGTCGTCAAGGCTCCCCGGTTCGCGTTCGAGAAGTTCCCGCAGGCCGACTCGACCCTGACGACCACCATGAAGTCGGTCGGCGAGGCGATGGCCATCGGCCGCAACTTCACCGAGGCGTTCCAGAAGGCGCTGCGCTCGCTGGAGAAGAAGGGCAGCCAGTTCACCTTCGTCGGCCCGGTCGGCGACAAGACTCTCCTCCTGGAGGAGGCGGTACGGCCGACCGACGGCCGGATCAACACCGTCATGGAGGCCATCCGCGCGGGCGCCACGCCCGAGGAGGTCTTCGAGTACACCAAGATCGACCCCTGGTTCGTCGACCAGCTCTTCCTGATCAAGGAGACCGCCGACGAGCTGGCCGCCGCCGAGCGCCTCGACGCGGACCTCCTCGCCGAGGCCAAGCGGCACGGCTTCTCCGACCAGCAGATCGCCGAGATCCGCGGCCTGCGCGAGGACGTCGTCCGTGAGGTCCGGCACGCGCTGGGCGTCCGCCCGGTCTACAAGACGGTCGACACCTGCGCCGCCGAGTTCGCCGCGAAGACCCCGTACTTCTACTCGTCCTACGACGAGGAGACCGAGGTCGCCCCGCGCGAGAAGCCGGCCGTCATCATCCTCGGCTCCGGGCCGAACCGCATCGGCCAGGGCATCGAGTTCGACTACTCCTGCGTCCACGCCTCCTTCGCGCTGTCCGACGCCGGGTACGAGACCGTGATGGTCAACTGCAACCCCGAGACCGTCTCCACCGACTACGACACCTCCGACCGGCTCTACTTCGAGCCGCTCACCCTGGAGGACGTCCTGGAGATCGTCCACGCGGAGACGCAGGCCGGACCGGTCGCGGGCGTCGTCGTCCAGCTCGGCGGGCAGACCCCGCTCGGCCTCGCGCAGGCGCTCAAGGACAACGGCGTACCGATCGTCGGCACCTCCCCCGAGGCGATCCACGCCGCCGAGGACCGGGGCGCCTTCGGGCAGGTCCTCGCCGAGGCGGGCCTCCCGGCCCCCAAGCACGGCACGGCGACCACCTTCGCGGGCGCCAAGGCCATCGCCGACGAGATCGGCTACCCGGTCCTGGTGCGGCCCTCGTACGTCCTCGGCGGGCGCGGCATGGAGATCGTCTACGACGAGACCCGGCTGGAGTCCTACATCGCCGAGTCGACCGAGATCAGCCCCTCGCGGCCGGTCCTCGTCGACCGGTTCCTGGACGACGCGATCGAGATCGACGTGGACGCCCTGTACGACGGCGAGGAGCTGTACCTCGGCGGCGTCATGGAGCACATCGAGGAGGCCGGCATCCACTCCGGCGACTCGGCGTGCGCGCTGCCCCCGATCACCCTCGGCGGCCACGACATCAAGCGGCTGCGCGCCTCCACGGAGGCCATCGCGAAGGGCGTCGGCGTCCGCGGTCTGATCAACATCCAGTTCGCGATGGCCGGGGACATCCTGTACGTCCTGGAGGCCAACCCGCGCGCGTCCCGCACGGTCCCCTTCACCTCGAAGGCGACCGCCGTGCCGCTCGCCAAGGCCGCCGCCCGGATCTCCCTGGGCGCGACCGTCGCCGAGCTGCGCGCGGAGGGGCTGCTGCCCGCGCGCGGGGACGGCGGCGAGCTGCCCATGGACGCGCCGATCTCCGTCAAGGAGGCCGTCATGCCGTGGTCGCGCTTCCGCGACATCCACGGCCGGGGCGTCGACACGGTCCTCGGCCCGGAGATGCGCTCCACCGGCGAGGTCATGGGCATCGACTCCGTCTTCGGCACGGCGTACGCCAAGTCGCAGGCGGGCGCGTACGGGCCGCTGCCGACCAAGGGCCGCGCGTTCATCTCGGTCGCCAACCGCGACAAGCGCTCGATGATCTTCCCGGCGCGTGAACTCGTCGCCCACGGCTTCGAGCTCCTCGCGACCTCCGGGACGGCCGAGGTCCTCAAGCGCAACGGCCTGAACGCGACGGTCGTGCGCAAGCTCAGCGACGGCGAGGGCCCCGCCGGCGAGCGGACGATCGTCCAGCTCATCCACGACGGCGAGGTCGACCTCATCGTCAACACCCCGTACGGCACGGGCGGCCGGCTCGACGGCTACGAGATCCGGACGGCCGCCGTCGCCCGGTCCGTGCCCTGCCTGACGACCGTCCAGGCGCTCGCCGCCGCCGTCCAGGGCATCGACGCGCTCAACCACGGCGGAGTGGGCGTGCGCTCGCTCCAGGAACACGCGGAACAGCTGACCGCGGCACGGGACTGAGGCACCAGCAGCCACGAGGGGGACACCGGAGCCGGTGTCCCCCTCTTCATGAGGACATGTGATGTACGGACTTTTCTTCCGGCTCTTCTTCCAGCGCATGGACCCCGAGCGCGCCCACCACCTCGCCTTCCGGTGGATTCGGCTCGCCGCCCGCGTGCCCGTGCTGCGCACCTTCGTCGCCGCCGCCCTCGCGCCCCGCTACAAGGAGCTGCGCACCGAGGCGTTCGGGCTGCGGATGCACGGCCCGTTCGGGCTCGCCGCCGGCTTCGACAAGAACGCCGTCGCCGTCGACGGAATGGCCATGCTCGGGTTCGACCATGTCGAGATCGGCACGGTCACCGGGGAGGCACAGCCCGGCAACCCCAGGAAGCGGCTGTTCCGGCTGGTCGCCGACCGGGCGCTCATCAACCGGATGGGCTTCAACAACGACGGCTCGCTGGCCGTCGCCGCGCGGCTCGCCTCCCGGGAGGCGGTCTTCCGGACCGTCGTCGGCGTCAACATCGGCAAGACCAAGGCGGTGCCCGAGGAGGAGGCCGCCGGGGACTACGTGAAGTCCGCGGAGCGCCTCGCGCCGTACGCCGACTACCTCGTCGTCAACGTGTCGTCGCCCAACACGCCCGGGTTGCGGAATCTGCAAGCGGTCGATCACTTGCGACCGCTTCTCACCTCCGTGCGTGAGGCGGCCGACCGGGTCGTTCCCAGACGGCACGTGCCGCTGCTCGTGAAGATCGCGCCGGACCTCGCGGACGAGGACGTCGACGCCGTCGCCGATCTCGCGGTCGAACTGGGGCTGGACGGGATCATCGCGACGAACACCACCATCGCCCGCGAGGGGCTCGGCCTCGAATCCGCTCCGGATCTCGTCAAGGAGACCGGCGGGCTCTCCGGGGCACCCCTCAAGGCACGCTCCCTCGCCGTCCTGCGGCGCCTGTACGCGCGCGTGGGCGACCGGATCACCCTCGTCGGGGTCGGCGGCGTCGAGAACGCCGAGGACGTCTGGGAGCGCGTCCTCGCGGGCGCGACGCTCGTCCAGGGGTACAGCGCGTTCATCTACGAGGGCCCGTTCTGGAACCGCGCGCTGCACAAGGGGCTCGCCGCGCGGCTCCGCACGAGTCCGTACGCCACTCTCGCCGACGCGGTCGGCTCCGACGTGAGGAAGACGGTATGAGCGGGTTCGGGGCGCGGCTGCGCCGGGCGATGGACGAGCGCGGGCCGCTGTGCGTGGGGATCGATCCGCATGCCTCGCTGCTCGCGGAGTGGGGGCTCGACGACGACGTCGCCGGGCTCGAACGGTTCAGCCGGACCGTCGTGGAGGCGGTCGCCGACCGGGTCGCCGTGCTGAAGCCGCAGAGCGCGTTCTTCGAGCGGTTCGGGTCGCGGGGGGTGGCCGTGCTGGAGAAGTCCGTCGCGGAGGCCCGGGCGGCGGGGGCGCTGGTGCTGATGGATGCCAAGCGGGGGGACATCGGGTCGACCATGGCCGCGTACGCCGAGGCGTTCCTCTCGCCCGCCTCGCCGCTGTTCTCCGACGCGCTGACCGTGTCGCCGTATCTCGGGTACGGGTCGCTCGCGCCGGCCGTGTCGCTCGCCCGGGAGAACGGGTGCGGGCTGTTCGTGCTGGCCCTGACCTCCAATCCCGAGGGCGGGGAGGTGCAGCGGGCCGTCCGTGCCGACGGGGTGGACGTCGCGGCGACCATGCTGGCGCATCTTCGGGCCGAGAACGCCGGGGAGGGGCCGCTGGGGTCCTTCGGCGCGGTCGTGGGGGCGACGCTGGGGGATCTCTCCGCCTACGACCTCGACATGGGCGGGGCTCTGCTGGCGCCGGGGGTGGGGGCGCAGGGGGCCACCGCCGCCGATCTGCCACGGGTGTTCGGGAGCGCCGTTTCGCGGGTCGTGCCGAATGTGAGCCGGGGGGTGTTGCGGTTCGGGCCTGATGTGCGGGGGTTGCGGGAGGCGGCGGATCGGATCTCGGGGGAGGTTCGGGAGGCGGTGGGGTAGGGCGTGGCGAGGGCCGGTCGAGGCGGTCGAACGGAACCTCGGGTGGGCTCGACCGGCTGGTTCTCGCCGACTTGAGGATGGATACAGTCTCAAATCCGGGGAGTTTTGCGGCATATGTCCGGTCCCGTAGAGGCTGACCAGGACTTTTCCGCTGTTCTCGCTGACTCAGGCGGAGTTGGCCGCTAGTCTCCGACGGAGAGTGAACGGGCAAGCGTGTTGCTCGTCGCTCGCCAGGTGTGGGGCGACTAGGTTCCTCACCGGTCCGTATCCGACAGTTCGACATCCGAGGTGACGTAGGCGTGGCTCTTCCGCCCCTTACCCCCGAACAGCGCGCAGCCGCGCTCGAAAAGGCCGCCGCGGCTCGCCGGGAGCGGGCCGAGGTCAAGAATCGACTCAAGCACTCCGGCGCTTCCCTGCAAGAGGTCATCCAGCAGGGTCAGAAGAATGACGTCATCGGCAAGATGAAGGTCTCCGCGCTTCTGGAGTCCCTGCCGGGTGTGGGCAAGGTCCGCGCCAAGCAGATCATGGAGCGACTCGGCATCTCCGAGAGCCGCCGTGTGCGCGGCCTCGGCTCCAACCAGATCGCTTCCCTGGAGCGTGAGTTCGGCAGCACCGGTTCCTGATCCCGGCGCCGCCGGGCAGGGCGTCCCGGGCACTCCGGGATTGCTGGAATAATCGCTGCATGGCTGCAACATTCCGGGGGACGACCCCCGAGCCCCCGGACGTACGTCCGCGGCTGACCGTGCTCTCCGGCCCCTCAGGGGTCGGTAAGAGCACGGTCGTCGCTCATATGCGCAAGGCCCACCCGGAGGTGTGGCTGTCGGTGTCGGCGACGACCCGGGGGCCCCGTCCGGGTGAGAAGCACGGCGTCCACTACTTCTTCGTCGGCGACGACGAGATGGACAAGCTGATCGCCAACGGCGAGCTGCTGGAGTGGGCCGAGTTCGCCGGCAACCGCTACGGCACGCCCCGCGCGGCCGTGCTGGAGCGGCTGGAGAACGGCGAGCCGGTGCTCCTGGAGATCGACCTCCAGGGTGCCCGGCAGGTCCGCGAGTCCATGGCGGACGCCCAGCTCGTGTTCCTCGCGCCGCCCTCCTGGGAGGAGCTGGTGCGCAGGCTCACCGGCCGCGGCACCGAGGCGCCCGACGTGATCGAGCGCCGCCTGGACGCCGCCAAGATCGAACTCGCGGCCGAGCCGGAGTTCGACGAGACGCTGGTCAACACCTCTGTCGAGGATGTGGCGCGTGAGCTGCTAGCCTTGATGGATGTGGTGTGACCGTTACGGTCACCAATGTCTTATGGCAACTGTCTTATGGCAACACAGTCTGAGATTTCTCCCATCCACGGAAGGTAGAGCGTGTCCTCTTCCATCTCCGCGCCCGAGGGCATCATCAACCCTCCGATCGACGAGCTCCTCGAAGCCACGGACTCGAAGTACAGCCTCGTGATCTACGCGGCCAAGCGCGCCCGTCAGATCAACGCGTACTACTCGCAGCTCGGTGAGGGCCTCCTGGAGTACGTCGGTCCCCTCGTCGACACGCACGTCCACGAGAAGCCGCTGTCGATCGCGCTGCGCGAGATCAACGCCGGTCTGCTGACGTCCGAGGCCGTTCCGGACCCGGCGTAAGTACGGCTCGTAAGTACGACTGTCAGTTCGCGACTGACTTATCCACAGGCCCGGCAAGCAGATTGCCGGGCCTGTGGTGTGTCATGGGGTCGTACGGGTTTCCGAGAGGGGAGTGACGGTGGACAAGCCCAAGGTCGTCCTGGGGGTCAGCGGAGGCATCGCCGCGTACAAGGCGTGCGAGCTGCTGCGCAGACTGACCGAGTCGGGGCACGACGTCCGGGTCGTCCCCACGGACTCCGCGCTGCACTTCGTGGGCGCCGCGACCTGGTCCGCCCTCTCCGGCTACCCGGTCTCGACGGAGGTCTGGGACGACGTCCACGAGGTGCCGCATGTCCGGATCGGCCAGGGCGCCGACCTCGTCGTCGTCGCCCCCGCGACCGCCGACATGCTCGCCAAGGCGGCCCACGGCCTCGCGGACGACCTCCTCACCAACACGCTCCTGACGGCCCGCTGCCCCGTGGTCTTCGCCCCCGCGATGCACACGGAGATGTGGGAACACCCGGCGACGCAGGAGAACGTGGCGACGCTGCGCCGCCGCGGAGCCGTCGTGATCGAACCCGCCGTCGGCCGCCTCACCGGCGTCGACACCGGCAAGGGCCGTCTTCCCGACCCCGCCGAGATCTTCGAGGTCTGCCGAAACGTCTTGAGGAGGCAGGGCCCGGCGCGCGGCGTCCGTGAACCCGACCTCGCCGGGCGCCATGTCGTCGTCAGCGCCGGCGGCACCCGCGAACCCCTCGACCCCGTCCGCTTCCTCGGCAACCGCTCCTCCGGCAAACAGGGCTACGCCCTCGCGCGTACGGCGGCGGCGCGCGGCGCCCGCGTCACGCTGATCGCGGCGAACGCGAGCCTCCCCGACCCGGCCGGCGTCGACGTCGTCCCCGTCGGGACGGCCGTCCAGATGCGGGAGGCCGTGCTGAAGCACGCGGCGGACGCCGACGTGGTGGTGATGGCGGCGGCCGTCGCCGATTTCCGGCCGCAGACGTACGCGGCGGGCAAGATCAAGAAGAAGGACGGCCAGGAGCCGGAGCCGATCGTTCTCGTACGGAATCCGGACATCCTCGCGGAGATCTCCGGGAGCCGCGCCCGGCCCGGACAGGTGATCGTCGGGTTCGCCGCGGAGACCGACGACGTCCTCGCCAACGGACGCGCGAAACTCGCCCGGAAGGGATGCGATCTGCTGGTCGTGAACGAGGTGGGGGAGAGCCGGACCTTCGGCTCCGAGGAGAACGAGGCGGTCGTCCTCGGCGCCGACGGCAGCGAGACCCCCGTACCCCACGGCCCCAAGGAGGAACTGGCCGAAATCGTGTGGGACCTGGTGACGCGGCGCCTCGAATGACGCTTGGATGCGCACCCCGGAACCACTGGAGACTCGCCCGGATCGGGAGCGGCGGCTCTGGCCAAGCCCGTGAGGCATCGGTCAGAATGCCCGTGCCGCAGCTCACAGCGCTCCCGAGAGGCGAGACGGGTGGGCCGGTGGCGGGGTACGACCGATAAGCTGTTCCCGGACCGCACCGGGCGCAGCTCCCGGGAGGCCCGCCAATGATCAGCCAGCAGCCGCTGCAACCACAGGGAGCGTTGTGTCCCGTCGCCTGTTCACCTCGGAGTCCGTGACCGAAGGTCACCCCGACAAGATCGCTGACCAGATCAGCGACACGATTCTCGACGCGCTGCTGCGCGAGGACCCCGCGTCCCGCGTCGCCGTCGAGACGCTGATCACCACCGGCCTGGTACACGTCGCCGGTGAGGTCACCACCCAGGCGTACGCGCCGATCCCGCAGCTCGTCCGGGAGAAGATCCTGGAGATCGGCTACGACTCGTCGAAGAAGGGCTTCGACGGCGCGTCCTGCGGCGTCTCCGTGTCCATCGGCGCGCAGTCCCCGGACATCGCGCAGGGCGTCGACACGGCGTACGAGTCCCGGGTCGAGGGCGACGAAGATGAACTCGACAAGCAGGGCGCCGGCGACCAGGGCCTGATGTTCGGTTACGCGTCGGACGAGACGCCGACCCTCATGCCGCTGCCGATCTTCCTCGCGCACCGCCTGGCCAAGCGCCTCTCGGACGTCCGCAAGAACGGGACCATCCCCTACCTGCGCCCCGACGGCAAGACCCAGGTCACCATCGAGTACGACGGCGACAAGGCCGTCCGCCTCGACACGGTCGTCGTCTCCTCGCAGCACGCCTCCGACATCGACCTGGAGTCGCTCCTCGCGCCCGACATCCGGGAGTTCGTCGTCGAGGCCGAGCTGAAGGCCCTCCTGGACGACGGCATCAAGCTCGACACCGAGAACTACCGCCTGCTGGTCAACCCGACCGGCCGCTTCGAGATCGGCGGCCCGATGGGCGACGCCGGCCTCACCGGCCGCAAGATCATCATCGACACGTACGGCGGCTTCGCCCGCCACGGCGGCGGTGCCTTCTCCGGCAAGGACCCGTCCAAGGTCGACCGCTCCGCCGCGTACGCGATGCGCTGGGTCGCCAAGAACGTCGTCGCCGCGGGGCTCGCCTCCCGCTGCGAGGTCCAGGTCGCCTACGCGATCGGCAAGGCCGAGCCCGTCGGTCTCTTCGTCGAGACCTTCGGCACGCACAAGGTCGACACCGACAAGATCGAGAAGGCGATCGACGAGGTCTTCGACCTCCGCCCCGCCGCGATCATCCGCGACCTCGACCTCCTGCGCCCGATCTACGCCCAGACCGCCGCGTACGGCCACTTCGGCCGCGAGCTCCCCGACTTCACGTGGGAGCGGACGGACCGGGTGGACGCGCTCCGCAAGGCCGCGGGCCTGTAGGTCCTGACCTGCTCGCTCAGTGAGGCCCGGCACCCTGATGGGCGCCGGGCCTCCGTGCGTCCGCTCACGCCTGCGGGTAACCGGCCTCGGTCAGCTCCTTGGCCAAGCCGGTGAGGCGCACCTCCGGGTTGAGGCGGGTGACGACGTCCTCGGTCAGCGGGCGTGAGGCGAGGACGTGGCGTATCGCGTCCAGGTCCACCTCGGTCTCGTAGTAGTCCTCCGCCCACTCCTGGAACGCCTCCGCGCTGCGGTCCGTCAACAGGGCGAACAGGGACCGTGAGCCGTCCGGGTCCCCGTTGAAGGACTCCGGGAAGTCGATCTCCCCCGTCGACCACCCCTCGTCCCCGGTCCGCCGCCACAGGCACGCGGTCACGACCGGCATCCCGTCCTCGTCGCTGAACGCGGGCTCGTCGACGCACGGGGCGAACACCTCCGGGACGGAATCGAGGACACCCGGCCACGGGCCGTCGTTCTGGTAGGGGCTCATGGGCGACTCGTGGGCGAAGCCGCGCACGTACGCGCCGGCCGGCGAGAACACGATGGAGTACTCGTCCCCCTCACCGTCCCGCATCGACGCGGTTTCCTCGGTCTCCGACCAGCTCGCGTCGAACGAGTGGTAGCGGTCCGCCCATTCGGGGCTGAGTATCGCCTCCAGGACGGCCAGCGAACGGCAATGGTCACGCAGTGCGGTGATCTCGGGCAGATCCCGGGCTGTGTCATGAACGGTCATCCGGTCATCCAAGCCGCTCATCCCGGGAAACGGAACTCCGGTCCGCGCATGGACCGCGTTGTCAGTGGGGTTTGGTATCTATGGGGGTGTGAGCAGCGTGGACGGGTCGGGGAGTGGGGGCGGGGTGGGGGCTGAGCAGTTGGCCTTCATCAGGGAGGGGGTCAGGAAGGGGAAGGGGGAGCGGGCGAAGCCTCGGAGCTGGCGGGGGGCCGAGCTGGCGGGGGAGCTGCCGGTGGCTCGGGTGTTGGTGGACAAGGGGGTGCTGCATCTGGATCGGTTGTTCGACTACGCGGTGCCTGCCGAGTTGGATGCGGTGGCTCAGCCTGGGGTGCGGGTGCGGGTGCGGTTCGGGGCGGGGCGGGGGAAAGTGCGGGACGGGCGGCGGGAGGGGGGCGGGCTCATCGACGGGTATCTCGTCGAGCGGGTGGCCGGCTCCGACTACTCCGGGCCGTTGGCCGCTCTCGCGCAGGTCGTCTCGCCCGAGGTGGTGCTCGGGCCTGAGTTGTTGGCGTTGGCCCGGGGGGTCGCGGACCGGTATGCGGGGAGTCTGGCCGATGTGCTTCAGCTCGCTGTGCCGCCGCGGAGCGCCCGGGCCGAGAAGAGGGCTTCGCCGGAGCCGGTGGGGCCGCCGGAGATGCCCTCGGCGGGGTCGTGGGAGCGGTACGAGTCCGGGGTCGCGTTCGTGGAGGCGCTGGGGCGGGGCGGGGCGCCTCGGGCCGTGTGGAACGCGCTGCCGGGGGAGGGGTGGAGCGAGGAGGTCGCCCGGGCCGTGGGGGCCACGCTCGCCTCGGGGCGGGGGGCCCTCGTCGTCGTGCCCGACGGGCGGGCCGTCGGGCGGGTGGACGCCGCGTTGCGGGGGGTGCTGGGGGAGGGGCGGCATGCCGTGCTGACCGCCGACGCCGGGCCCGAGAAGCGGTACCGGGAGTGGCTCGCCGTGTCGCGGGGGAGCGTGCGGGCCGTCGTCGGGACGCGGGCCGCGATGTTCGCGCCGGTGCGGGATCTGGGGCTGGTCGTCGTCTGGGACGACGGGGACGGGAGCCACAGCGAGCCCCATGCCCCGCAGCCGCATGTGCGCGACGTGCTGCTGCTGCGGGCCGCGCAGGAGAGGTGCGGGTTCCTGCTGGGGAGCTGGAGCTGCACCGTCGAGGCCGCCCAGCTCGTCGAGAGCGGGTGGGCTCGGCCGGTCGTCGCCCGGCGGGAGCAGGTGCGGTCGGCCGCGCCGCTCGTGCGGACCGTGGGGGATCAGGAGCTGGCGCGGGACGAGGCGGCGCGGGCGGCGCGGCTGCCGTCGCTCGCGTGGCAGGTCGTGCGGGACGGGCTGCGGTCGGGGCCGGTGCTGGTGCAGGTGCCTCGGCGGGGGTACGTGCCGCGGATGGCCTGTGCGCAGTGCCGGGAGCCGGCGCGGTGCCGGCACTGCGCGGGGCCGTTGGAGGGGGTCGACGGGGGTGGGCTCGTGTGCGGGTGGTGCGGGCGGGGGGAGGGGAGCTGGCGGTGTGCCGAGTGCGGGGGTGTGCGGTTGCGGGCGCAGGTCGTGGGGGCTCGGCGGACCGCGGAGGAGCTGGGGCGGGCGTTTCCGGCCGTGCCGGTGCGGACGTCCGGGCGGGAGCAGGTGCTGGACACGGTGCCGGGGGTGCCGGCGTTGGTCGTGAGTACGCCCGGGGCCGAGCCGGTGGCCGAAGGGGGGTATGCCGCCGCGTTGCTGCTCGACGGGTGGGCCATGCTCGGGCGGCCCGATCTGCGGGCCGGGGAGGAGGCGTTGCGGCGGTGGATCGGGGCGGCGGGGCTGGTGCGGGGGCAGGGGGTGGGGGGGACCGTCGTCGTGGTCGCCGAGCCCACGTTGCGGGCTGTGCAGGCGTTGGTGCGGTGGGACCCTGTGGGGCATGCGGTGCGGGAGCTTGCCGAGCGGGCGGAGCTGGGGTTTCCGCCGGTTTCCCGGATGGCCTCGGTGTCGGGGAGCGCGGAGGCTGTGGCCGGGTTCCTGTCCGTCGTCGAACTGCCCGCCGAGGCTGAGGTGTTGGGGCCGGTTCCGGTGCCGGTCACGCCTGTCGGGCGGCCCCGGAGGGTGGGGGGGCCGCCGCCGGGGGAGCGGTGGGAGCGGGCGTTGGTGCGGGTGCCGCCGGGGCGGGGTGGGGTGTTGGCCGGGGCGTTGAAGGCGGCGTTGGCTGCGCGGATGGCTCGGGGGGGTGGGGGGGAGGAGGGGCGGGTTTGGGTTCGGGTTGATCCGCCGGATATTGGGTGAGGGGGTGGGGGTTGGGGGGTGGTGCGGCCGGTGGGTGGCTGGGGCGGGTGGGGCGCTTGCCCGCGCGTGCGGGGTGCCTCCCCCGAGCTCTTCGAGCAGGGGGACCCCCAGCCCACCCGTGCCCTGGCGGCACGACTGCCCGCAGCTAGGTAGGGGGAGTGGAGTGGCTGCGGGTGGGTGGGCGTGGAGGGTGCGGCGGGCTTTCACCAGGTGTGTGGAGGGTACTGCGGGCTCTCGCCGGGTGTGTGGAGGGTGCGGCGGGTTGTCGCTGAGGGGTGGCCCGTGAGGTGTGTGCGGGTGCGTCGTGGTTGTTCGCGCAGTTCCCCGCGCCCCTGAAGGATGGGGTGCGGGTGGTGGGCAGGGGCTTGGTCGGCTTTGGGTGCGCGGTGTGGGGGAGAGTGGGTGTGGGTATGCCGCTGCCCCCTCGTGGTCGGGCGAGAGGGCAGGGTGGGGGGAGGGGTCAGCCGTTGCGGGGGCTGGGGAAAGGGGTGGGGCGGGGGTCGTTGTGGAGGGCGGGGCTGCCGGCTGTGGGCTGGGTCGGCATGGAGCGGGCCGCCGGGACGGTGGGGACCGTGGTGATGCCGCCGCCCACGTTCAGGGGGTGGTCCTGGGGGAGGTCCTGGTCCGGGAGGGAGGAGGGGGGTGTGCGGCGGGCGCCGTAGCGGCGGTGGACCGCCTGTTTCGTGACGCCCAGGGCGGAGCCGACCGCGTCCCAGGAGAAGCCGAGGGAGCGGTCGAACTCGACCGCCGCCGTCACCAGCGTCTCCACGCTGTCCCGGAGTTCCTGGGCCAGTCGGACGGTGGGCGCGGGGGCGCGGCCGTAGACCACGAACCCCGTGGAGGGGCCGGAGCGGCGGGGGCGGTAGACGTTGCCCAACTGGGCGGTGAGCGTACGGAGTGCGTCCACCTGTCGACGGACCCGCTCGATGTCCCGCACCAGCAAGTGCAGGCTGGCCCGGGCCTGGGCGTCGTGGGTTGCGTGGTCGGCCATGAACAAGCCTCTCGAACCGGCGTTAAGAGATAGGGGTCAACTCTTTCTTGACCAACGCGGATTCGCTCCCCGGGTCACGGGGTGGGGGCGTATGGGCATATGCGTACGCCCCCCGCTCCCGACGGCACACGAACCTCCGGACCGAGCACGCCGGTCCCACCCGAGCACGCCCCTCGCCCCCGACGGCACGCACATCCACGGACGCGCCGCCCCGACCACCGGCGGCGCAGGCCGACCGGGCCCGGGGACTTCCCGCACTCGACCACTCACCAGCACCCCATCCTTCAGGGGCGCGGGGAACTGCGCGAACAACCACGACGTACCCGCACCCACTCCACGGGCCACCACCCGCCACTCCCCCTCACCCCCCTCCCCACCCCCGCCTCCTAAACTGCTGTGCCGGCCACATCCGCGCCACATCCGTTCCGTCCGAGAGGTTCCGCTCTTCCATGAGGCTTGTCTTCGCTGGTACCCCAGAGGTCGCCGTCCCCGCCCTGGACGCCCTGATCGGCTCGGGCCGGCACGAGGTGGTCGCGGTGGTGACGCGCCCGGACGCACCGGCGGGCCGGGGCCGCAGGCTCGTGGCGTCACCGGTGGCCGAGCGGGCGATGGAGGAGGGGATCGAGGTGCTCAGGCCGGCCCGCCCGAGGGACCCGGAGTTCCTGGAGCGCCTCCGGGAGATCGCCCCCGACTGCTGCCCGGTCGTCGCGTACGGCGCCCTCCTGCCCAAGGTCGCGCTGGACGTGCCCGCCAAGGGCTGGGTCAACCTCCACTTCTCCCTCCTCCCGGCCTGGCGCGGCGCCGCCCCCGTCCAGCACTCGATCATGGCCGGCGACGAGATCACCGGCGCGTCCACGTTCCTCATCGAGGAGGGCCTCGACTCGGGCCCGGTGTACGGCACCGTCACCGAGGAGATCCGCCCCACCGACACCAGCGGCGACCTCCTCACCCGCCTCGCCTTCGCCGGCGCCGGCCTGCTCTCGGCGACGATGGACGGCATCGAGGACGGCACCCTGACCGCCGTCCCCCAGCCCGGTGAGGGCGTCACGCTCGCCCCGAAGATCACCGTCGAGGACGCCCGCGTCGACTGGTCGGCCCCCGCGCTGCGCGTCGACCGCGTCGTCCGCGGCTGCACGCCCGCCCCCGGCGCCTGGACCACCTTCCGCGGCGAACGCCTCAAGCTGATCCAGGTTACCCCGCTCCCCGACCGCGGCGGCCTCACCCCGGGACAGCTCGCCGTCGGCAAGAACAACGTGTACGCCGGCACCGGCTCGTACGCCGTCGAACTCCTCTGGGTCCAGCCCCAGGGCAAGAAGCCGATGCGCGCGGCGGACTGGGCGCGGGGCGTGCGCGGCGCCGACGGCGAGACGCTGGGCGACTGAGCCCCGCCCCCTCACCTCCGACGCCCGACGTAGGCTTGAGGCGTCCCCTTTTCTGAAATCCGGAGCACCTTTTTCGTGAGCGACACCGCACGCCCCCCGCAGACCGGCAAGCCGTACCGGCGCCCCAAGAAGGACCCCGTCCGGATGCTCGCGTTCGAGGCGCTGCGCGCGGTGGACGAGCGGGACGCGTACGCGAACCTGGTGCTGCCCCCCTTGCTGCGCAAAGCCCGCGAGAAGGGCGACTTCGACGGCCGGGACGCCGCGCTGGCGACGGAACTGGTGTACGGCACACTCCGCCGGCAGGGGACGTACGACGCGATCATCGCCGCGTGCATCGACCGCCCGCTCCGAGAGGTCGACCCCCCGGTCCTCGACGTCCTCAGCCTGGGCGCCCACCAGCTCCTCGGCACCCGCATCCCCACCCACGCCGCCGTCTCCGCCTCGGTGGAGCTGGCCCGGGTCGTCCTCGGCGACGGCCGTGCCAAGTTCGTCAACGCGGTGCTCCGGAAGATCGCCCAGGACGACCTGGACGGCTGGACCGCGAAGGTCGCCCCGCCCTACGACGACGACCCCGAGGACCACCTCGCCGTCGTCCACTCCCACCCCCGCTGGATCGTCTCGGCGCTGTGGGACTCGCTGGGCGGCGGCCGGGCCGGTATCGAGGAGCTGCTCGCGGCGGACAACGAACGGCCCGAGGTGACCCTCGTGGCCCGGCCGGGCCGGTCCGAGGTCCGGGAGCTGCTGGCGGAGGAGGCCGCCGTCCCCGGCCGCTGGTCGCCGTACGCCGCACGGCTCACCGAGGGCGGCGAACCGGGCGCGGTCGACGCCGTGCGGGAGGGGCGGGCCGGGGTGCAGGACGAGGGCAGCCAGCTCGTCGCGCTGGCCCTCGCGAACGCCCCCCTCGACGGCCCGGACGCGCACTGGCTGGACGGCTGCGCCGGACCCGGCGGTAAGGCCGCGCTCCTCGCCGCCCTCGCCGCGCGGCGGGGCGCGACCCTGCTGGCCTCCGAGAAACAGCCGCACCGCGCGGGACTGGTCGCGAAGGCGCTGGCCGGCAACCCGGGGCCGTACCAGGTCGTCACGGCCGACGGGACGCGCCCGCCGTGGAAACCTGGGTCCTTCGACCGCGTCCTGATGGACGTCCCCTGCACCGGCCTCGGCGCCCTGCGCCGCCGTCCGGAGGCCCGCTGGCGGCGTCGTCCGGAGGACCTCGAAGGGTTCGGCCCGTTGCAGCGGGACCTGCTGAGGACGGCGCTGGAGTCGGTGCGGGTCGGCGGGGTCGTCGGGTACGCGACCTGCTCGCCGCACCTCGCGGAGACCCGGGCGGTCGTCTCGGACGTCCTCAAGCAGTTCCCGCGGGCCGACCTGATCGACGCGCGCCCCCTGCTGCCGGGTGTGCCGGGGCTGGGGGAGGGTCCCGACGTACAGCTGTGGCCGCATGTGCACGGGACGGACGCGATGTATCTGGCGCTGATCCGCCGTACCGGGTGAGTGGATCATCGTACGAAAAGGTAAAGGCGAGGTAAATGAGATCATCGCACTAAAGTGCTCCCACCTCCCCCACCGGTGCCCACCACCCCGCCCGGACATGGGAGGCTAGCCCCATGGCCGTGCAGATCAACCCCAGCATCCTGTCCGCCGACTTCGCCCGCCTCGCCGAAGAGGCCGACGCGGTCACCGGCGCCGACTGGCTCCATGTCGACGTCATGGACAACCACTTCGTCCCGAACCTCACCCTCGGCGTCCCGATCGTGGAGTCCCTGGCGAAGGCGACGGACACCCCGCTGGACTGCCACCTGATGATCGAGGACCCCGACCGCTGGGCCCCGCAGTACATCGAGGCCGGCGCCTCCTCGGTCACCTTCCACGTCGAGGCCGCCGCCGCCCCCGTCCGCCTCGCCCGCGAGATCCGCGCCAAGGGCGGCCGGGCGTCGATGGCCCTGAAGCCGGCGACGCCGATCGAGCCGTACGAGGACCTGCTCCCCGAGCTGGACATGCTGCTGATCATGACGGTCGAACCGGGCTTCGGCGGCCAGGCGTTCCTCGACATCATGCTGCCCAAGATCCGCCGCACCCGGCAGCTGATCGACAAGCACGGCCTCCAGATGTGGCTCCAGGTCGACGGCGGAGTCTCGGCGAGCACCATCGAACGCTGCGCGGAGGCCGGCGCGGACGTCTTCGTCGCCGGTTCGGCGGTGTACGGCGCGAGCGACCCCGCCGCCGCCGTCCGTGCCCTGCGCGCCCAGGCCGAGGCCGTGTGCGACCACCGGGCCACGGGCAGGTGAACGAACCCCGTGACAGAGCCCTTCAGGGCTGATCAAGACCGCCGGATCTGCGAGGATGAACGGCGAATCCAGAGTGTGAAACAGCAGTGAGGAGATCGCCGTGTCGGGTATGTCGGCGGGCCGGTCGGCCATGCGGATGGGACCCGCAGAGCTGGTGCAGGCGGCGGCCATGGCCCGCCGCTTCTACCTGGAGGGCAAGTCCAAGATCCAGATCGCCGAGGAGTTCGGCGTCAGCCGCTTCAAGGTGGCCCGGGTCCTGGAGACCGCTCTCGAACGGGATCTCGTACGCATCGAGATCCGCGTGCCGGCCGAGCTGGACGCCGAGCGCTCCGACGCGCTCCGCGCCCGCTACGGACTGAGGCACGCCGTCGTGGTCGAGTCCCCGGCCGACGCCGAGGAGTCCCCCGACCCCGAGAACCTGGGCGAGGTGGCCGCCGACCTGCTCGGCGAACTCGTCGACGAGGGCGACGTCCTGGGCCTGGCCTGGGGCCGCTCCACCATCAACATGGCGGCGGCCCTCGACCGGCTCCCGCCGTGCACGGTCGTGCAGCTGACGGGTGTGTACGACGCGGGTACGGCCGAGCGCGGCTCGGTCGAGGCGGTCCGCCGGGCAGCTCAGGTGTCCGGCGGCGACGCCCACCCCATCTACGCGCCCATGCTGCTGCCGGACGCGGCCACCGCCGCCGCGCTGCGCAGCCAGACCGGGATCGCGCGGGCCTTCGAGTACTTCGACAAGGTCACCGTCGCCTGCGTCTCCATCGGCTCCTGGGAGCCGGGCATCTCCACGGTCCACGACATGCTGACGGACGAGGAGCGGGCCCACTACTCCTCCCTCGGCGTCGCGGCCGAGATGTCCGCGCACCTCTTCGACGCCGACGGCCGCCGGGTCGGCCGGGACCTCGGCGAGCGGTGCATCACCGTCAAGGCGGACCAGCTGCGCCGTATCCCCGAGGTCGTCGCGATCGCGGGCGGACAGCGCAAGGCCGCCGCGATCGACGCGGTGCTCCGCTCGGGGCTGGTCACCAGCCTCGTCACGGACACCTCGGCGGCGGACTACCTGATGACCGCCGGGCCCACCCCCAAGTCGGCGCTGAACCGGGCCGACCCGGACGGGGTCTGACAGAAGGCCGCACGGGGACGGCCGTGGCAGCATCTACGGCATGCTGCTGCGGTTCGTCTCCCGGGTGCTTCTGTGTGTGCTGGTCCTGGTCGGGGGTGTCGCCGGGTGTTCGTCGGACCATCGTACGAACGCGAGCGCGAGTGGCCTCGCCACCGTCAAGGCGGCCGACCTCCCCGCCGAAGCCCGCAAGACCCTCGCCCTCATCGACAAGGGCGGCCCCTACCCCTACTCCCGCGACGGCGTCGTCTTCGGGAACTTCGAGGGGCGGCTGCCGAAGGAGAAGCGCGGGTACTACCACGAGTACACCGTCAGGACCCCGGGCTCGCGCGACCGGGGCGCCCGGCGCATTGTCACCGGGCAGGACGGCGAGATCTACTACACCGATGATCACTACGACTCGTTCCGGACGGTACTGAGATGACCGACATCGTGATCGACCTCGGCGGCGTCACGGCCAGGACCGGGCTGATGGATCGTTTCGCCGACGGCCTGAGCCTCCCCGACTGGTTCGGCCGCAACTGGGACGCGCTGGCCGACGTCCTGCGCGACGTCCCCGGGGGGCGGCGGATCGTCGTCCGCGACTGGCGGCCGTACGCCAAGGCGAGGCCCGACGAGTGGGAGATCGCGCTGGAGATCTTCGAGGAGGCGGACCTTACGGTCCTGCTCGCCCTGTAGGAAACTCCAGGACGCTCCCACGCAGGCTGGACGTTTCTCCGGGGTGGTTTCGGGGGCCCGCGTGGGAGACTCAAGTACGTGCGTTTTCTCAATGACATCAAGCCCGCGTACGACCTCACGTACGACGACGTCTTCATGGTGCCGAGCCGCAGCGCGGTCGGCTCCCGCCAGGCCGTCGACCTCCGCTCGCCGGACGGCACGGGGACGACGATCCCGCTGGTCGTCGCCAACATGACCGCGATCGCGGGACGCCGGATGGCCGAGACGGTCGCCCGGCGCGGCGGGCTCGTCGTCATTCCGCAGGACATCCCGATCGACGTCGTCACCGACGTCGTCGGCTGGGTCAAGAGCCGGCACCTCGTCCTCGACACGCCGATCGTGCTCTCCCCCCAGCAGACCGTCGCCGACGCCCTCGCCCTGCTCCCCAAGCGCGCCCACAACGCCGGAGTCGTCGTCGACGAGAACCGCCGGCCCGTCGGCGTCGTCACCGACCAGGACCTCACCGGCGTCGACCGGTTCACCCAGCTCGGCGAGGTCATGTCCCGTGACCTGCTGCTCCTCGACGCCGGGATCGACCCGCGCGAGGCGTTCACCAGCCTCGACGCGGCGAACCGGCGCTACGCCCCCGCCGTCGACGAGGACGGCGGGCTCGCCGGCATCCTCACCCGCAAGGGCGCGCTGCGGGCGACCCTCTACACGCCGGCCGTGGACGCGGACGGCAAGCTGCGGATCGCCGCCGCCGTCGGGATCAACGGCGACGTCGCGGGCAAGGCCAAGCAGCTCCTCGACGCGGGCGTCGACACGCTCGTCATCGACACGGCCCACGGCCACCAGGAGTCGATGATCAGCGCGATCCGGACGGTCCGGGCGCTGGACCCCCGGGTGCCGATCGTCGCCGGCAACATCGTCTCCGCCGAGGGTGTGCGGGACCTGATCGAGGCCGGCGCGGACATCATCAAGGTCGGGGTCGGCCCCGGCGCGATGTGCACGACCCGCATGATGACCGGCGTCGGCCGGCCGCAGTTCTCCGCCGTCCTGGAGTGCGCCGCCGAGGCTCGCAGGCACGGCAAGCACGTCTGGGCCGACGGTGGTGTCCGCCACCCCCGCGACGTCGCGATGGCGCTCGCCGCCGGGGCGTCCAACGTCATGATCGGCTCCTGGTTCGCCGGGACGTACGAGTCGCCGGGCGACCTCCAGCAGGACGCGAACGGGCGCCTGTACAAGGAGTCCTTCGGCATGGCCTCGGCCCGCGCGGTCCGTAACCGCACCTCCGATGAGTCCTCCTACGACCGGGCCCGCAAGGCGCTGTTCGAAGAGGGCATCTCGACCTCCCGCATGTTCCTCGACCCGGCCCGCCCCGGCGTGGAGGACCTGATCGACTCCGTCATCGCGGGCGTCCGCTCGTCCTGCACGTACGCGGGCGCCGGTTCCCTGGCCGAGTTCGAGGAGAAGGCCGTCGTCGGCATCCAGAGCGCCGCCGGCTACGCCGAGGGCAAGCCGCTGCACGCCAGCTGGAACTAGCCGCTTCGGAAAAGGAGCAGCGGGCCGGGGGCGGCGCGTTCTAGCGTCGTCCCCATGGAGATCATGGCCTGCCGTCGCGAGGACCTCGTCGTACTGGAACGCGTCATGCCGTCGGACAGTATCGACGGCAGCCACCCCATGCGCTTCGCCCGGCAGGAGAAGGGGCACAGTACGTACCTGATCCCGTGGCTCGACGGGCGCCCCGTCGGGCACGCGGAGGTCCGCTGGACCGGCTGCGAGGCGCCCGAGGTCCAGGTCGCGCATCCCGGCTGCCCCGAGATCAACGGCCTGGTCGTGTGGCCCGAGGACCTGCGCTCGCGGGGCATCGGCACGGCGCTGGTGCGGGCCGCCGAGGAGTGGGCGCTCGCCCGGGGCGTCGAGATCATGGGACTCGGCGTGGACGACCGCAACCCGCGCGCGGCGGCGCTGTACGAGCGCCTCGGATACCGGCCCGGCGTGCGGTACACCGACCGCTGGACCGAGTTCACCCGCAACGGTGTCCGGCACGAACACGCCGACCCGTGCCGGTTCCTCACCCGGGAGCTGAGCTGCTGAGATCCCCTCGGGGCGTGGTCTACTGCGGTATGTGTTGAACGACCTGGACGAACGTATCGTGCACGCCCTCGCGGAGGACGCCCGGCGCTCCTACGCCGACATCGGGCAGCTCGTCGGGCTGTCCGCGCCCGCCGTGAAGCGGCGCGTGGACCGGCTGCGGGAGAGCGGGGCGATCACCGGGTTCACCGTACGGGTCGATCCGGCGGCGCTCGGCTGGGAGACCGAGGGGTTCGTCGAGATCCACTGCCGGCGCAACACCTCGCCGGAGACGATCCGGCGGGGCCTTGAGCGGTACCAGGAGGTGGTGGCGGCGTCGACCGTCACCGGGGACGCCGATGCCGTCGCCCAGATCTTCGCCTCCGACATGCGGCATTTCGAGCGGGTCCTCGAACGCATCGCGGGGGAGCCGTTCGTGGAGCGGACCAAGTCGGTGCTGGTGCTGTCGCCGCTGCTGAGGAGGGCACCCGCCTGACGCGGGGCCCCGCGCAACGAATCGCCGGGGCACCCCAGCCCCGCGCAACGAATCGCTCACCCATGTGCAACGGGTGCCTATTGTCGGCCCGGCCGGCCCGACCGTACCGTCTATCTGGCCCCCGACACCCCCTCCGCCCCAGGTGAGGACACGCATGCGCATCGCCCTGCTCCAGAGCTCCGGACGTCCCGGAGCGGTCGAGGGGAACCTCAAGGTGCTCGGCGAGGCGGCCGGGCGGGCGGCGGAGGCGGGCGCGGAGCTGCTGGTCGCCCCGGAGATGTTCCTGACGGGGTACGCGGTCGACGTCCAGGGCCTCGCGGAGCCGGCCGACGGGGAGTCGGCGGACGCGGTCGCGGACCTGGCCGCACGGCACGGACTGGCGATCGCGTACGGCTACCCCGAGCGGGCCGGCGACGCCGTCTTCAACTCCGCGCAGGTGATCGCGGCGAGCGGCGACCGGCTCGTCAACTACCGCAAGACCCACCTCTTCGGCTGCTTCGAGCGCGACCACTTCACCCCCGGCGAGCAGCCCGTCGTCCAGACCGAACTGGGCGGTCTCACGGTCGGCCTGATGATCTGCTACGACGTCGAGTTCCCGGAGAACGTCCGCGCGCACGCCCTCGCCGGCACCGGCCTCCTGATCGTCCCGACGGCCCAGATGCACCCCTTCCAGTTCGTCGCCGAGTCGATGATCCCGGTGCGGGCGTTCGAGAGCCAGATGTACGTCGCGTACGTCAACCGGGCCGGTGAGGAAGGGGAGTTCGACTTCGTCGGCCTGTCCGTGCTCGCCGGCCCCGACGGAGTCGCCCGCGCCCGCGCCGGCCGGGACGAGGAACTGCTCCTCGCCGACGCCGACCCCGCGTTCCTCGCCGCGTCCCGCGAGGCCAACCCGTACCTCGCCGACCGGCGCCCGGACCTCTACCGCTCCCTGACCCGCTAGGAACCCGTACCCCGATGACCTCCATGGTGCCCAACGCCGTCGAGCACACCGACGCGCAGCAGCCCCCGATCACCATGTTCGGCCCCGACTTCCCCTACGCCTACGACGACTTCCTCGCCCACCCGGCAGGTCTCGGCCAGGTCCCGGCGACCGAGCACGGCGCCGAGGTCGCGATCATCGGGGGCGGCCTCTCGGGGATCGTCGCCGCGTACGAGCTGATGAGGATGGGCCTCAAGCCGGTCGTGTACGAGGCGGACCGGATCGGCGGCCGGCTGCGGACGGTCGGCTTCGAGGGCTGCGATCCCTCGCTGACCGCCGAGATGGGCGCGATGCGCTTCCCGCCGTCCTCCACGGCCCTCCGGCACTACATCGACCTGGTCGGCCTGGAGACCCGCCCGTTCCCCAACCCCCTTGCCGAGGCGACTCCTTCGACGGTCGTCGACCTCAAGGGCGAGTCCCACTACGCGGAGACGGCCGAGGATCTCCCGCAGGTCTACCGGGACGTCGCCGAGGCGTGGGCCAAGTGCCTTGAGGAAGGTGCCGAGTTCGGCGAGATGAACCGGGCCCTGCGCGAGCGGGACGTGCCGAAGATCCGGGAGATCTGGGCGCGGCTCGTCGAGAAGCTCGACAACCAGACGTTCTACGGATTCCTGTGCGCCTCCGAGGCGTTCAGGTCGTTCCGGCACCGGGAGATCTTCGGCCAGGTCGGGTTCGGCACCGGCGGCTGGGACACCGACTTCCCGAACTCGATCCTGGAGATCCTGCGGGTCGTCTACACCGAGGCGGACGACCACCACCGGGGGATCGTCGGCGGCTCGCAGCAACTCCCGCTCAGGCTCTGGGAGTCGGAGCCGCAGAAGCTCGTCCACTGGCCCTACGGCACCTCCCTCAGGACGCTGCACCCGCACGGCGAACCCCGGCCCGCCGTCACCCGGCTGCACCGCACCGCCGGGAACCGGATCACCGTCACGGACGCGGACGGCGAGATCCGCACGTATCGCGCGGCCGTGTTCACCGCGCAGTCCTGGATGCTGCTCTCCAAGGTCGTGTGCGACGACGACCTCTTCCCGGTCGACCACTGGACCGCCATCGAGCGCACCCACTACATGGAGAGCTCCAAGCTGTTCGTCCCCGTCGACCGCCCGTTCTGGCTCGACAAGGACCCGGCGACCGGCCGGGACACCATGTCGATGACCCTCACCGACCGGATGACGCGCGGGACCTACCTCCTCGACGACGGCCCCGACAGGCCGGCCGTGATCTGCCTGTCGTACACCTGGTGCGACGACAGCCTCAAGTGGCTGCCGCTGTCCGCGAACGAGCGGATGGAGGTCATGCTGAAGTCCCTCGGCGAGATCTACCCCGGTGTCGACATCCGGCGGCACGTCATCGGCAGCCCGGTGACCGTCTCCTGGGAGAACGAGCCCTATTTCATGGGCGCGTTCAAGGCCAACCTCCCCGGCCACTACCGCTACCAGCGCCGCCTGTTCACCCACTTCATGCAGGACCGCCTCCCCGCCGACCGGCGCGGCCTGTTCCTCGCCGGGGACGACATCTCCTGGACCGCCGGCTGGGCCGAGGGCGCCGTGCAGACCGCGCTGAACGCCGTGTGGGGCGTCATGCACCACTTCGGCGGCGAGACCGACGCGAGCAACCCGGGACCGGGGGACGTGTACGACGAGATCGCGCCGGTCGAACTCCCCGAGGATTAGGGCTAGTCGGGCAGCGGGGTGAGCAGCATTCGCCCCGCGAGCCCCACCGCCGCGTCCAGCCGTTCGGTGAACTCCTCGGCGAGATCGGGGAACCGCCGCAGCGCCCACAGCGCACGCGCCGCCGACCAGGTCGCCGACCTCGCCCGCTCCAGGCTCCACGAACCCATCAAGTGGGTGAGCGGGTCGGCGAGTTGGAGCAGGTCGGGGCCCGGCATCAGCTCCTCCCTGATCTGCTCCTCCAGCGCCACGAGGAGGTCACCGACCTGGTCGAACTCGTCCTCCAGCTCGGCCGGTTCACAGCCCAGGCCGTGGCAGGTGTCGACGACCGCGAGCACCAGGTCGTGCCCGATGTGGGCGTTGATCCCCGACAGCGCGAACTGGAGGGGCCGCACGCCCGGATGGCGGCGCATCTGGAACAGCGGGCGCCAGCAGGCGGGCGGGCGCCTGTCGTCCGCCACCGCGTCGACGGCGTCCAGGTACCGCCGCGCGAACCGCACGTCCAGCGCCGCCGCCGCGCGCGCGTCCGCGAAACCGCCCCGGTCGATCCGCCGGTCCACCTCCTCGGTGACGGCCAGATAGACCCGGTTGAACACGGCGACCCCGTCCCGCGCGGGCAGCCCCGCCTCCAGGTCCCGCATCCGGGCGATCACCGCATCTACGGCGGACGACGTGAACTGCTCCAACTCCGGCATGGGGGAAGGGTGCCAGGGGCGGGCCCGGTTCGGGGCCCCGGGCGGCGGGCTTCGCCGGAACGAGGGACGGGACAGCACGGCCGTAGCCATCCGTCAGGGGCGCGGGTCCGGCACCGGGGCGGCCGGCACGCCCGGCTTGACGCGTTCGGCGCCGCGCAGGACGCCCGCGAAGAGGAGCAGCCCGCACGCCAGGACCGTCACGACGCCGAACGACACCGTCAGGTTCGTCGCGTGGGCCACCCCGCCGATCAGGCTCGGCGCGATCAGCCCCGAGGTGTAGGTGATCGTCGCCACCCCCGCGATCGCCTGGCTCGGATTCGGCCCCGCGTGCCCGGCCGCCGCGAAGCACAGCGGGACGACGACGGCGATCCCGAACCCCATCAGCCCGAACCCGGCCATCGCGACGGCCGGCTGCTCCGCCACGACGACGAGCGCCCCGCCCGCGACCGCCAGCGCCCCGCCCGTCCGCACGGTCCGTACGACCCCGAACCGGTTGACGACCGTGTCCCCGACGAGCCGCGCGATCGCCATCGTCAGCATGAACCCGGTCGCGCAGGCCGCCGCGAGACCCGCCGACGCCGTGAGCCGGTCCTCCAGGTAGACCGCCGCCCAGTCCATGCTGGCGCCCTCCGCGAACACCGCGCAGAAGCCGACCGCGCCGATCAGCAGCGCCGAGCGGGGCGGCAGCGTGAAGCGCGGCGGCGCCTCCTCTTCCTCCGTCGGCCGCAGGTCCAGCACCCACCGGCAGGCGGTCAGCCCCAGCGCGGTCAGGACCAGCGCGGCCAGCGTGTGATGCACGCGGGCGTCCACGTCGAGGTGCGCGGCGAGCGTGCCGACGCCCGAGCCGGCCAGGGTGCCCACGCTCCACATGCCGTGCAGGCTCGACATGATCGACCGGCCGAGGCGCCGCTCGATCTCGACGCCCATCGCGTTCATCGCGACGTCCGCCATGCCCGCCGCCGCCCCGTACGTGAACATCGCGAGGCACAGGGTGAGGAGGTTCGGCGCGAGGGCGGGGAGGGCCAGGGAGAGGGTCCACAGCGAGAGCAGCAGGCGCAGGGCCGTACGGCTGCCCAGGTGGTGGGTGATCCAGCCGGCCAGCGGCATCGCGCAGGCCGCGCCGAACGCGGTGAACGCCAGCGCGAAGCCGAGTTGTCCCGCGCCGAGCCCCGCGTGGTCCTGGACCCACGGCACCCGGGTCGCGAACGAACCGGTCACCCCGCCGTGCACGGCGAACACCGCCGCGACGGCGTACCGGCCCCGGCGTACATCCCCGCCCATCCCCGGCCCTCCTCGTATGTCAGGTCATGCCACGTGTCAGTTCATGCCGCGCGGAAAACTATCAGGGACCCTTCCTGATAAAAAGAGGGCGCTTGCCGTTCGAGACGGTCCCGGCCATGGGAGGATCTCGCCATGCCCGCATCACCGAGCACGGCCCGAGCCATCAACGACCGGCTCGCGCTGGACCTGCTCCAGCGGGAAGGCCCGCTCACCGCAGGGCAGTTGAAGCAGCTCACGGGGCTGTCCCGGCCGACGGTCGCGGACCTCGTCGAGCGCCTCACCGCCGCCGGCCTGATCGAGGTCGCGGGCGAGTCGGGGGTGCACCGCCGGGGGCCCAACGCGAAGCTGTACGGCATCGTCGCCTCCCGCGCCCACCTCGCCGCGCTCGACGCCCGCACCGACAGCGTCGCCGTCATCGTCTCCGACCTGGTCGGCCGCGTCCTCGCCGAGGCGTCTGTCCCCATCGGCGGTGACACGGACACCGGGCCCGCGCTGGACCAGGCGGTCACCCTCGTCGAACGGGCCGCGAAGGAGGCCGGCGCGGACGCCCTGCACACCGTCTGCGTCGGCGCCCCCGGCCTCATCGACCCCGCCACCGGCGACCTCCGCGACTCCGGCACCCTCCCCACCTGGCACCGCCGCCTCGTCGCCGCCCTCCAGGAACGCTTCCCCGGCACACGGGCCCTCGTCGAGAACGAGACCAACCTCGCGGCGCTCGCGGAGCGCGAGGAAGGGGCGGCCCGGGACCGCGACACGTTCGTCCTGCTGTGGCTCGGCCACGGCATCGGCGCGGCCGTCGTCCTGGACGGCACCCTGCGCCGGGGCGCCTCCGGAGGCACCGGCGAGATCGGGTTCCTGCCGGTGCCGGGGGCGGGGCTGCCGTCGGCCGGGGACTGCGAGGGCGGGTTCCACTCGGTGGCCGGGGGGCTGGCCGTGGAGCGGCTCGCGGGGGAGTTCGGCGTGCCGGGGGAGGGGGCCGCGGGGGTGGTCCGATGGGCTGTGGGGGCGGTGGGTTCCGTCGAGCAGGGGCCCCTCGCCGTCGTACCCGTCCCCGCCTCGCTCTTCCTCGACGCCCTCGCTGAGCGGATCGCC
The DNA here is from genome assembly GCF_040610055.1 of Streptomyces sp. NPDC004539. Lineage (NCBI taxonomy): Bacteria > Bacillati > Actinomycetota > Actinomycetes > Kitasatosporales > Streptomycetaceae > Streptomyces > Streptomyces sp. NPDC004539. The sequence continues at coordinate 101,145 of NZ_JBEXLS010000032.1, forward strand.
CTCGGGGTCGCCTCCGTGGTCGCCGTGCTCGATCCCGGGTGTGTCGTGCTCGGCGGGGAGGTCGGACAGGCGGGCGGGGCGGAGCTGGCGCGGAGGGTCGAGCGGCGGATACGGGGGATGGCGCCGCTGGTGACCGAGGTGAGGGCGAGCGGGCTGGGGGGTGGAGCCGTGCTGCGGGGGGCGCTGCTGACGGCGAGGGAGGCGGCGCAGGGGGAGCTGTTCGGGACGCCTTAGCCCCGACGCCCTCGCCGCCCCTACGACCCCTCCGGCCCCTCCGCCTCAGCCGGCCCTCTCCGACAAGTACTCCTCGAACGTCCCCTTCCCTACCCCGTGCTCCGGCGTCAGATGTGCGCCCGCCCGGAACGCCCGGTACGCGGCGCCCCACAGCGGGACCCGGACCACCAGTCGCCGCTTGCCCCGGGAGCGCAGGTACGAGCGGGCCAGGGAGTCGAACGTACGGATCTCGGGGCCGCCCATGTCGGGGACCCGGCCCTGGGGCTCGCCCGTCGCCAACTCCGCGAGGCGTACGGCGACTTCGGCCACCTCGATCGGCTGGTCGCTCACTCCGGAGGGGACCGGCATCACCGGGGATTTCGAGAGGGCGCCCAGGACCTGGGCGACCAGGTCGTGGAACTGGGTGGCGCGGAGGGTCGTCCAGCCCACCCCCGACTCCTCCACCAGGCGTTCGACGGCGAACTTGGCCCGGTAGTAGCCGAACGGCACCCGGTCCACGCCCACGATCGAGATGAACACCAGATGCCCGACCCCGGCCCGCCGCACCGCCTCGATCAGGACGCGGGCGGCCTTCTCGTCACCCCCGCGCGGCGAACTCGCGCAGTGGACGACCGTGTCGACGCCCGCCAGCGCCGTATCGAGGGCGGGCCCGCCGACGGACAGGTCGACGGGGTGCTCCGGGCCGCGCCGGCTCAGCACCCGCACCTCGTGCCCGTCCGCCCGCAACCGCTCGACGACCGGCCGCCCGAGCGTCCCGGTCCCTCCGGTCACCAGGATCGTGGCCATGCGTATCAGCTCCTTGGCTGGTGAGGACAACCCCTGACACCCCTGAGACCGGACGGCCCGCCGGAACGTGACAGCCTGCCGAAACGTGATAGCCCGGCGGAACGTGACAGCCGCGTCAGCCGGCCAGCTGCCGCCGTACGAAAGTCAGCTTGTCGGGGTTGAGGACCGCCCGCACGCCGGTGACGAGGCCGTCCCGGTAGTCGAAGCCGACCGCGCCGAAGACGACGTCGCCGTCCCAGAACAGCGCCCCCGGCGTGCCGTTGATCTCGACCACGGTGAACTTCTTGCCGACCAGGTGGCGGCGGAAGATCCCGTCCGTGAACCGCGCCACCTTCTCCCGCCCCAGCACCGGCCGCAGGGTCGCGGACACCTTGCCGCCGCCGTCGCCCCACCAGGTGACATCGGCGGCGAGGAGCTTCTCCAGACCCGAGAGGTCGCCCTCCTGCGCGGCGGCGAGGAAGGAGGTCAGCAGCGAGGCCCGCTGCCCGGAGTCCGGCTCGAACCGGGTCCGCTCCTCGGCGATCCGCCGCTCAGCCCGCCGGTACAGCTGACGGGAGTTTGCCTCCGTGAGATCGAGGACGCCCGCGATCTCCGCGTGCCCGTAGGCGAACGCCTCGCGCAGGACGTACACCGCCCGCTCGGTCGGGGTGAGCCGCTCCAGCAGGACGAGCAGCGCCAGCGAGACCGCGTCGCGCTGCTCGGCCGTCTCCAGCGGGCCGAGCGCGCCCCCGGAGGTGATGACCGGCTCCGGCAGCCAGGGGCCGACGTACCGCTCGCGGCGGGCCCGCGCCGAGGTCAGCCGGTTCAGGCACAGGTTCGTCGTGGCCTTCGCGAGCCAGGCCCCGAGGTGCTCGATGCCCGCCCGGTCCACACCGCTGAACCGCAGGTAGACGTCCTGGACGGTGTCCTCGGCCTCCTCGGCGGAGCCCAGCATCCGGTAGGCCAGCCCGAACAGACGGGGGCGGTGGGTCTCGAACTCCTCGGCGAGCGCGGTCGTCATGTGCCCACTGTGCCCGAAGCGGGCACACAGCGTGCCGGGGCACTCCCTGTGAGCCACTCCACACACTTCACCCGTATGGACCACCGCCCGGCGTGGCACACTGACCCTGTACCAACAGCAGCGCACTCCGGGGTCGGTGAAAGTCCGAACCGGCGGTTACAGTCCGCGACCCGATCGCTTCCAGTGATCGGTTGACCAGGTGGAATTCCTGGACCGACGGTTAAAGTCCGGATGGGAGGCAGTGCGCGGCGGGCAGGCCCTTCGGGGTGCGCCGCCGTATATGTACCCGTCCGTGGACGGGTGCGTCCGGCGACCTCCCCCGAGTGTGTTCCTGTCCGTCTTCTCTGTCGTCTCTCGACAGGCCCCGGAGTCCGTGCCCGACGTGGCAGGAGGACCCGGGAAGTGTTCACCGGAATCGTTGAAGAACTGGGTGAGATCACCGCCGTCGAGAACCTCGGCGACGCCTCCCGGTTCAGGCTGCGCGGCCCCGTCGTCACCGACGGCGCGAAGCACGGCGACTCCATCGCCGTGAACGGGGTCTGTCTCACCGTCGTGGAGCACGAAGGCGACGAGTTCACCGCCGACGTCATGGCCGAGACCCTCGACCGCTCCAGCCTCGGCGCCCTCGCGGTCGGCTCCCGCGTCAACCTGGAACGCCCCATGGCCGTCGGCGCGCGCCTCGGCGGCCACATCGTCCAGGGCCATGTCGACGGCACCGGCCAGGTCCTGGCCCGCACGCCCTCCGAGAACTGGGAGATCGTCAAGGTCTCCCTCCCGGCCGACCTCCGGCGCTACGTCGTCGAGAAGGGCTCGATCACCGTCGACGGCATCAGCCTCACGGTCGTCGAGGCGGGCGCGGACTTCTTCACCGTCAGCCTCATCCCGACGACCCTCGCGCTGACCACGCTCGGCCACAAGCAGCCCGGCGACCCGGTCAACCTCGAAGTGGACGTCATCGCGAAGTACGTCGAGCGCCTGATGGGCGACCGGGTCCCAGGAGCGGCGAAGTGAACTGGCTGAACTCCGAGGCGTTCGTCCTGCTCGACCAGCACATCAAGTGGTCGGACATGATCGGCAACATCCTCGGCCTCGTCGCCCTCGCCCTCGGCTGGCGCCGCCATCTGCTGACCTGGCCCGTCCAGTTCCTCTCCGGCCTGATCCTGTTCGGCGCCTTCTACGGGCATCTCGCGGGCAGCGCCGGCAAGCAGGTCGTCGTCATGGTCGTCGCGGTGTACGGCTGGTGGGAGTGGACCCGCAAGCGCGGTCGCAGCGGCATCAGCCCCCGGTTCGCCACGTGGAACGAACGCGGCGCGATGATCGCGGCGGGCGCCGCCGGCACGGTCGCGGTCGCTCTGATCTTCAAGGCCAACCCCAGCCTGTCCTGGGACCCCTGGCCCGACGCGTACATCTTCGTCGGCACGCTCGTCGCCATGTACGCGCAGGCCAAGGGCATGGTCGAGTTCTGGTTCGCCTGGCTCCTGGTCGACGCCGTCGGCGTCCCCCTCAACTTCGCCAACGGCTACGCCTTCTCCGGCTTCGTCTACGTCATCTACGGCGCGCTCGTCCTGTGGGGCATGCGCGACTGGTGGCTGCGCTCCCGCCGGACCGTCCTGGAAGGGGCCCCCGCATGAGCACGGCAACCGTCCTGTACGACGCCCACGACACGGATCTCTCCCTCGACCCCGTCGAGCAGGCCATCGCCGACATCGCCGCCGGGCGGCCCATCGTGGTCGTCGACGACGAGGACCGCGAGAACGAGGGCGACCTCGTCGTCGCCGCCGAGAAGGTCACCCCCGAGATCATCGCGTTCATGATGAGCGAGTGCCGGGGACTGATCTGCGTGCCCATGGAGGGCGCCGAACTCGACCGGCTCGCCCTGCCGCAGATGGTCGGCGACAACACCGAGTCCATGAAGACGGCGTTCACCGTCTCCGTCGACGCGTCCGGCGCCCACGGCGTCACGACCGGTATCTCCGCGCCCGACCGCGCGACCACGATCCGCCTCCTGGCCGCGGCCGACGCCGTCGCCGACGACTTCGTCCGCCCCGGGCACGTCTTCCCGCTGCGCGCCCGCCCCGGCGGCGTCCTCGCCCGCGACGGCCACACCGAGGCCGCCGTCGACCTCGCCCGCCTCGCGGGGCTGCGCCCGGCCGGCGCGATCGTCGAGATCGCCGGCGAGGACGGCCGGATGCTGCGCCTGCCCGAGCTGGTCCCCTTCGCCCGCAAGCACGGGCTGACGATCATCTCCATCGAGGCCCTGATCGCCTACCGCCGGACCAGGGAACTCACCGCAGGCGCCGACCTGACGAGCGTCGGACGCGGCGAACTGACCGAGGGACTACGGGACCGGCTCTCCGTGACCCCCGAGCCCCTCGTCGCCCCCCTCGTCCACCGCGAGGCCGAGACCCCCCTCCCCACCGCTCACGGCGCCTTCACCGCCTACGGCTACCGCGCCGCCGACGGTGTCGAGCACGTCGCGCTCGTGCACGGCGACCTCGGCGACGGCGAGGACGTCCTCGTGCGGCTGCACTCCGAGTGCCTCACCGGGGACGTCTTCGGATCACGGCGGTGCGACTGCGGGCCCCAGCTGGACGCCGCGCTGGAGCGGGTCCAGGAGGAGGGCCGGGGAGTCGTCGTCTACCTGCGCGGACACGAGGGACGCGGCATCGGGCTGCTGCCCAAGCTGCGCGCGTACGAGCTCCAGGAACAGGGGCACGACACCCTCGACGCCAACCTGGAGCTCGGCCTGCCCGCCGACGCCCGGGACTACGGCGCGGGCGCCCGCATCCTGGCCGACCTGGGCGTCAGCACCGTACGCCTGATGACCAACAACCCCGACAAGACCACCGCGCTCGCCCGGTACGGCCTGACGGTGACGGCCCGTGAGCCGGTCCCCGTCGTGGCCGGCGAGCACAACATCCGCTACCTGCGCGCCAAGCGGGACCGGATGGGCCACGACCTGCCCTGGCTGGATGCGGCCGGCGGCGATCAGCGAGAGAACCGAGGAGAGAAGTGAGCGGCAAGGGCGCACCGGAGCTGTCCGTACGCAATGTGGGTGACCTGCGGGTCGCCGTCATCGCGGCCCAGTGGCACGAGAAGGTGATGGACGGCCTGGTGGACGGCGCCCTGCGCGCCCTGCACGACCTCGGCATCGACGAGCCGACCCTCATCAAGGTCCCCGGCAGCTGGGAGCTCCCGGTCGCCGCGAAGGTCCTCGCCGGCCGCGGCTACGACGCGATCGTCGCCCTCGGCGTCGTCATCCGCGGCGGCACCCCCCACTTCGAGTACGTCTGCCAGGGCGTCACCCAGGGTCTCGCCCAGGTCTCCGTGGAGACCGGCGTCCCCGTCGGCTTCGGCGTCCTCACCTGCGACACCGAGGAACAGGCCCTCGACCGGGCCGGTATCGAGGGCTCGAACGAGGACAAGGGGCACGAGGCGGTGACGGCGGCGCTCGCGACGGCGGCCGTGCTGCGTTCAGTATCCGAACCATGGCACTGAGCCAGATGAGCGTCGGGCTAGAGTGACCCCACCATGTCCAAGAAGACGTTCGAGGAGCTGTTCACCGAGCTCCAGCAGAAGGCCGCCACCGGCGACCCCGCCACCTCCCGCACCGCCGAACTCGTCGGCAAGGGCGTCCACGCCATCGGCAAGAAGGTCGTCGAAGAGGCCGCCGAGGTCTGGATGGCCGCCGAGTACGAGGGCAAGGACGCCGCGGCGGAGGAGATCTCGCAGCTCCTCTACCACGTCCAGGTGATGATGGTCGCCCGCGGAATCTCGCTGGACGACGTGTACGCCCACCTGTAAACCGTTCCCGTCACCACTCCACCCAGAGCAAAGGAAGCCGCCCTCATGCTGCGCATCGCCGTCCCCAACAAGGGTTCCCTCTCCGGCCCTGCGGCGGACATGCTGCATGAGGCCGGCTACCAGCAGCGCCGGGAGTCCAAGGAGCTGCGGGTCGTCGACCCGGTCAACGAGGTGGAGCTGTTCTACCTCCGCCCCCGCGACATCGCGATCTACGTCTCCTCCGGCCGCCTCGACATCGGCCTCACCGGCGAGGACCTGCTGGTCGACTCGGGCGCGAACGCGGAGGTCATCCTCCCGCTCGGCTTCGCCCGCTCCACGTTCCGCTTCGCCGCCAAGCCCGGCACGGCGTCGAGCATCGCCGACCTCGCCGGCAAGACGGTCGCCACCTCGTACGAGGGGATCGTCGCCAAGTACTTCGCCGACAACGGCATCGACGCCTCCGTCGTCCACCTCGACGGCGCCGTCGAGACGGCCATCGAGCTGGGCGTCGCCGAGGTCATCGCCGACGTCGTCGAGACCGGAACGTCCCTGCGCAACGCGGGACTCGAGGTCTTCGGCGAGCCGATCATGAAGTCCGAGGCGGTCGTGATCCGCCGGACCGGCGCGGACACCGAGGACGCCGTCGAGCTGAAGGTCCAGCAGTTCCTGCGCCGCCTCCAGGGCGTCCTGGTCGCCCGGACGTACGTGATGATGGACTACGACTGCCGCGTCGAGCAGTTGGAGAAGGCCGTCGCCCTCACGCCCGGCCTTGAGTCCCCGACGGTCTCCCCGCTGCACAACGAGGGCTGGGTCGCCGTCCGCGCCATGGTCCCCGCCAAGGAGGCCCAGCGGATCATGGACGACCTGTACGACATCGGCGCGCGCGCGATCCTCACGACGGCCATCCACGCCTGCCGGCTCTGACCCGCCCGCGAGGTCCCGAAGGGTCGCGCCATGCCTGATCTGCCTGTCACCTTCCGCCCCGGCCGCACCCGCGCGGTGCTGCTCGGCTCCGGTGTGATGATCTTCCTCACCATCACCGTCATCTCCCTGCTGCTCGAACAGCTCGGCCCGGGGGAGCGGCTGAGTTTCATCGTCACCGGCGGCCTCGTCTTCTGGGTCCTCGCGCTGCTCGCGCGGGTCCGGGTCGTCGCCGACGACGCCGGGGTCACCGTCGTCAACATCGCCTCCCGGCGCCGGCTGGACTGGGCCGAGATCCTCCAGGTCAACCTGCGTCCGGGCGACCCCTGGGTGTTCCTGAACCTCAGCGACGGCACCAGCCTGCCCGCGCTCGGCATCCAGCCGGGCCTGGACAAGAAGCACGCCATCACCGACGCGACCGCCCTGCGCGCGCTGGCCGAGGCGCGCTCGATCCGGGACCCCGAGCCGTCCTAGGGGCAAGTTCGGGGCTGACTCGGGGCCGCCGGGCCTGCCGCTGAGGGCCCTGTCTTGATTAATCTGGTGGCGGAGACGCATTCGTGGCGTCTTCGCCCCTGCCGTACCGCGCCCCGGCGGGCAGGGGATCACCTGCTATCCGAGGAGTGACTCCCTCCGGCAATGGACGGATCGTCCTGTAGTACCTGCGCCGCCCCCTCCCCCCTCACCCCGGAGGCGGCGGCATCATGACCACCCCCCTGTTGCTCCTGACGGCCGCGTTCGTCCTGATCCTGGCCAACGGCTTCTTCGTGGCCGCGGAGTTCGGACTCGTCACCGTCGAGCGCCCCGACGCCGAGAAGGCCGCCGCCGAGGGCGACAAACGCGCCCGTACGGTCGTGGAGTCGCTGAAGGAACTCTCCTTCCAGCTCTCCGGCACCCAGCTCGGCATCACCATCACGTCCCTCGTCGTCGGCATGCTCGCCGAACCGGCCCTCGCCGAGCTCCTCGACGGCCCGTTCACCGCGATCGGCGTCCCCGAGGGCGCCGTCTCCGGGGTCGCCGTCGTCGTCGGCATGCTGCTGGCCTCGGCCATCCAGATGGTGATCGGCGAACTCGTGCCCAAGAACTGGGCGGTGTCCAAGCCCTTGCAGGTCGCGCGGTTCGTCGCCGGCCCGCAGCACGCGTTCTCCCGGCTCTTCCGCCCGGTGATCGCCGCCCTGAACACCGTCGCCAACCGGCTGGTCCGCGCCCTGGGCGTCGAGCCCACCGACGAGCTGGCCTCGGCCCGCACCCCCGGTGAACTCGTCTCCCTGGCCCGGCACTCCGCGCAGGCGGGCGCCCTGGAGCAGGACACGGCCGACCTGTTCGTCCGCACCCTCTCCCTGGCCGAGCTGACCGCCCAGCACGTGATGACACCCCGCGTGAAGGTCAGCGCCCTCCAGGCGTCGGCCACCGCCGAGGACGTCGTCAACCTCACCCGGGCCACCGGGCTGTCCCGATTCCCCGTCTACCGCGAGAAGATCGACGAGATCGTCGGCATGGTCCATCTGAAGGACGCCCTCGCAGTCCCGGCCCGAAACCGGCTGCGCACCCCGGCGAGCCGGATCGCCCGCCCCGCCCTGCTGGTCCCCGAGACCCTCCCCGTCCAGCCCCTGCTGGCCCGGCTGCGCAGCGAGCAGCCCATCGCCGTCGTCGTCGACGAGTACGGCGGTACGGCCGGGGTGGTCACCCTGGAGGACATCGTCGAGGAGATCGTCGGCGAGGTTCGCGACGAGCACGACGGCCAGGACACCCCCGAACTGGCCGCGGCCCCGCCGGAGGACGGACGGCCCGCGTGGGACGTCGACGGCAGCTGCCGCGTCGACACCCTCCAGCGCATAGGGCTCGACGTCCCCGAGGGGCCCTACGAGACGGTCGCCGGCCTGGTCGCCGACCTCCTCGGCCGCATCCCCGCCGTGGGGGACCGCACGGAACTCCCCGGCTGGCGGCTCTCGGTGCGCCGCGTCGGCCACTACCGCGCCGAACGGGTGCGCGTGGTGCGTACGGGGGCTGTCGTGGAGGCCGCCCGATGAGTCTCCTCCAGCTCCTGTTCGCCGGGCTCCTCGTCCTCGCCAACGGCTTCTTCGTCGGTGCCGAGTTCGCGCTCGTCTCCGTGCGCCGCAGCCAGATCGAGCCGCTGGGCACGGCGCGGGCCCGCCAGGTCCTCTACGGCCTGGAGCGGCTTCCGCAGATGATGGCGGCGGCCCAGTTCGGGATCACGCTCTGCTCGCTGACGCTGGGCGCGGTCGCCGAACCGACCGTCGCCCAGCTGCTGGAGCCGGTCTTCGAGTGGATGCACATCCCGCACGGCATGATCCACCCCCTCGGGTACGTCATCGCCCTCGCGGCGGTCGTCTTCTTCCACCTCGTCATCGGCGAGATGGTCCCGAAGAACCTCGCGATGGCGGCCCCCGAGAAGGCCGCGCTCTGGCTCAGCCCCGGCCTGGTCTGGTTCGCCCGCCTCTGCAAGCCGGTCACGATCGCCCTCGGCGCCGTGGCCCAGGGCATCCTGCGGCTCTTCCACGTCGAGCCGAAGGACGAGGTCGAGGCGGTGGTGACGAGCGAGCAGCTCAACCGGCTCCTCGAAGACTCCGGCCAGGCGGGCCTCCTCGACCCCGAGGAGCGCGAGCGCCTGGAGGACGCCCTGGAGCTGGGCTCCCGCCCGGTCACGGACGTCCTCCTCAAACGCGAGGCCCTCGTGACGGTGACCCCGGCGGTGACGCCCGGCGAGATCGTCGCCCTGACGGCCCGTACGGGGTACTCGCGCTTCCCGATAACGGCCGAGAACGGCGCCTTCATGGGCTACCTCCACGTCAAGGACGTCCTGGACCTGGAGGACTCGCAGCGCGCGGTCCCCCAGCACCTGTGGCGCCCGATGACGACCCTGCGCTCCGAACTCCCCCTGGACGACGCCCTGACGGTGATGCGCCGGGCGGCCACCCACCTCGCCCAGGTAGCGGACGCGTCCGGCAGGGTGCTGGGGCTGGTGGCGCTGGAGGACGTGCTGGAGATGCTGGTGGGGGAGGTGACGGACCCGGCCCACCGGGAGGCTCCGGAAGGGGCGCTGGCGGTCTGACCGTCCGATCGTCCGATCAGGAGGGGGCCGCGGGCCGGTCGGTCACATCGCCGACGGGTCCTGCGGTCCCCTTCCCGACAGCACCTCGCCGTACGCCTGCATCAGGTCCGCCAGCCGCAGCGTCGACAGGTCGTCCCGCGACAGCGCGCCCGTGTACATCGACAGCCGCAGATCCCGGTACGCGCAGCTCTTCTCGTACAGCGTCCGCAGGAACCGCCCGTTGCCCAGCTCGTCGATCCACCCCTGCTCGACGACGTGCCCGGCGATGGAGCGCAGCTCGTCGAGGGCCTCCTCGTCCCACACGTCCCCGTTCTCCGCGGCCAGCACCTCGCCGATGGAGGTGAGTTCGAGGGGGCGGTAGGAGGGGAAGTCGACGCGGGAGGTGAACCGGGAGGACAGCCCGGGGTTGGCGGCGAGGAGCCGGTCCATCCCCTCCGGGTACCCCGCGAGGATGACGACGAGGTGGTCCCGGTTGTCCTCGGCCCGCTTCAGCAGCACCTGGAGCGCCTCGTCGCCGTACGCGTCCCCCTTGCCGTAGCCGGAGTTGGAGAGCGAGTACGCCTCGTCGACGAAGAGGACGCCGCCGAGCGCGGAGTCGATCAGCTCGTTCGCCTTGACGGCGGTCTGCCCGAGGTACTCCCCGACGAGGTCGGCCCGCTGCGCCTCGACGAGGTGGTCCCCGCCGAGCAGCCCGAGCGCGTAGAAGACCCGGCCGAGGATGCGGGCGACGGTGGTCTTGCCGGTGCCGGAGGGCCCGGAGAAGACGAAGTGCCGTTTCGGCGGCTGCACGGGCAGGCCCTGACCGGCCCGCAGACGCGCCATGTTGAGCTGCGCGGAGAGCGCCTTGACCTGCCGTTTCACGGGTTCGAGACCGACCATGCGCTCCAGTTCGGCGAGCGCCTCCTCAAGTAAGACGGGGTCGGCGGGGCCGGGCGGCAGCGCGGAGGAGACGAGCCCGGACTTCTCCCGCACCGCGGGGTCCGCGACGGGCGGCAGCGGGACGACGGGCGGCAGCTCGCCGGGGTCGGTCAGCTTCAGGTCGCGGCCCTCGGTCCCGAACAGCGGGTCGAACCCGTCGGGCCCGTCCACGCTGTCCTGCCCGAACCCGGTGAGGGTGATCGCCGCGAGGTCGGCGGAGTCGTCGTACCCGTCGCCCTCGGCGATCGCGGCGAGCCGCGCGGAGGTGTCCATGAAGGCGGCGTCGACGCGGTGGACGGCGCGGTAGAGGGGGAGCGCGGCGGCGGAGCGGCCGGTGCCCTCGTGCGCGCGGGCGAGCCAGTAGCGCAGCTCCTTGCGCTGCGGCTGTTCGCTGCGGCAGCGCATGAGCGCGGTGGAGAGCAACGGCTCGGCCTGGCCGTACATTTCGAGCCGGACGCGGGCCATCCCGCCGAAGAGTCCGGCCTCTATGCCGAGCAGCGGATCGTCGAGCAGCGGGTCGGTGTGGCGCGTCAACTGCTCCCAGTCCTTGACCAGATAGGCCCGGCAGGCGTGCAGGAACCGCACCTGGTGATCGGTGTCGACGGGCGGCAGGCCGGCGAGCGCCCGGTCCAGCTCGGGGACATGGCGTCCGTCGAGCCAGTGCGAGGCGTGCGCGAGCAGCAGATCGCGCGGGCTCTCCAGCACGGGCTGCACCCACCAGCCCAGCCAGTACCAGGAGTTGAGCGTACGGCGGTGCCGGGTGCGCTGTTCGCCGAAGCGGTCGCGGTGCCGGAACATCCGTAGCAGCGCGGTCGTCGTGTCCACGCGCAGCGCGTGCAGCCCGAGCCAGCCGTCGGCCATACCGGGGTCGATCCGCACCGCGGTGCGGAACTCCTCCTCGGCCTGCGGATAGGCGCCCATCGTGTAGGCGTCCACGCCTCGCAGCCAGGCGAGGTCGGCCGGGGCGTCGGGGCCCCGGGTGCCGAAATCCATCACGTCCCCCACAAACCGTGCCCCCGTCGGATGGCCGCCGGGCCGTCGCCCGCCGACCGTCAGAGCCGAACCGCTGTGCCACGGACCGGAGTTGACAGCAGCCGTCCGGTAGGTCGCACCGAGGGCATCGTACCCGCGTGGGAGGGGTCGGCCGTAGGGTGCCGCACCGGACGTTCGACGAGGTGGGAGCAGATGGGGCGCATCCGGAGCGGTGACCCTGGGTGATCGGAATCAGCCATTCCGCGGCCGGAAAACAGGCTCACGGACCGGAGGAGGGCAGAACGAAGCCCCCGATCACGGGGGAACAACCGGGGGCTTCGCGTCTTCGGGCGGCTTCGAATGCCGCACATTGAGAACGTAAGTCCTGTACGGCCCCTCGGTCAAGCCGAGTTGATGCACTCGGACGGTTTCGCCCGCAAGAGCCTTCACAACTTCACCACATCGCAGACGTTTAGTCACCGAGTGTGACTTCATGGTCCGGACCAAGCGTTCCCAGGGGCCCCGGAAGCACCTCGTACCCCTCGGATCTCTGCCGAATCACAAGATTCGCGAAGGGCCGGGTCGGGTCTTCGGCGAAATGTGCGCGTTCCGCCTCGACCCAGCCGTCCCAGAACTCCCGCTGCTCCGCCCCGTCCCGCGCCCGCCCCCGCGCCCAGGCCGTCTCCCGGTCCAGATCCATCCACAGCACCGCCGCGAGAAAGGGCCGCAGCGCCCGCCGCCCGGCCCCGACCCCCTCGATCAGCACCACGGGCGCGGCCGGGAGCGCACGGGGCGGCCCGAAGGAGCGCGCCCGCCAGTCGTACGGCGCGTACACGGCGCCCGCCCCGCGGCCGAACGGCCCGACCACGTCCGTCAGCACCCGGTCCGTCCACCCGAACAGTTCCGTGTGGCTCGCGACGTCGTCGATCCGCAGCACCGGCGCCCCGCCCAGCGCCTCGGCGAGCCGTCCGGCGAACGTCGACTTCCCCGACCCCGCGTACCCGTCCACACCGATCAGCCGGACCGGCCCGCAGGAGGGCGGGAGGCGGCGCAGACGGGCGGCGAGCTGGTGGATGGCGGGTCCTGGACGTCGTAGGGGCCGGGGGGAGGTCAGTCTAGGCGCGTCCATGTCGGTGCCGGGCGAGGCGGACGTGCCGGGTCATAGTGGGCGGACTGTCCGACCGATCCCGGGGGTGCCGTCCATGAGCCGAGCCGAGCAGCCGTCCCGGCGGGCCGTCCTCGCGGCCGTCGTCACCGCCGCCGCGACCGTCACCGCCGCCGCCTCGCCCCCCGCGCCGCGCACCACCGACTTCCGGAGCTGGGCGTCGTACGCGGACTGGTGGGGCGGGGAGGCGGACGGGACCGTCGTCGGCGGGGGAGCGCGGCCCGGGGTGCGGGTCGGGGAGGCGGCCGGGACGACGTCGTACACCGACCCGCACACCGGGGCCGCCGCCGAGTGGGAGTACGGGGTCTGGACCTCCCCGGAGCACCGGCTCGCCGTGCCCGCGACCGAGGTGATCGCGTCCTGGAACGCGGACACCCCGCCCGGCACCTGGCTCCAGATCGAGCTGAGGGCCACCTACCCGGACGGCACGGCGACCCCCTGGTACGTGATGGGGCGCTGGGCGTCCGGCGAGCAGGACATCAGGCGGACCTCCGTCGACGGGCAGGGCGACGGCCGCAGCTCCGTCGGGACGGACACCCTGGCGGTCGACGACCCCGCGAGCGGCCTGCGCCTCACCTCGTACCGCCTCCGCCTGACCCTCCACCGCCGCCCCGGCACCCGGCTCACCCCGACCGTGTGGCGGGCCGGCGCACTGGGCTCCGACGTCCCCGACCGCTTCACCGTCCCGGCCTCGGCCCCGGGCCCGGCACGGGAGTTGATCGTCCCGCGCTACTCCCAGGAGCTGCACCGGGGCCAGTACCCGCAGTACGACGGCGGCGGCGAGGCGTGGTGCAGTCCGACCTCCTCGCAGATGATCGTCGAGTACTGGGGCGGGCGCCTCACCGCCGAGCAACTCGCCTGGGTCGACCCGGCGTTCACCGACCCCCAGGTCTGCCACGCGGCCCGCGCCACCTACGACTCCCAGTACGAGGGCTGCGGCAACTGGCCCTTCAACGCGGCCTACGCGGCCACCTACGCCGGACTCCAGGGCGTCGTGACCCGGCTGGCCTCGCTCACCGACCTGGAGACCCTGATCGCGGCCGGCATCCCGGCGATCACCTCGCAGTCGTTCCGCGCGGAGGAGTTGACGGGGGCGGGGTACGGGACGGCGGGGCACCTCATGACCGTGATCGGGTTCACCGCGGCCGGCGACGTGATCGCGAACGACCCCGCGGCGCCCACGGATCAGGGGGTGCGGCGGGTCTATCCGCGCCGGGAGTGGGAGAACGTCTGGTTGCGCACCAAGCGGTACAAGGCCGACGGCACGGTCGGCTCCGGCAGTGGGGGCGTCTGCTACCTCTACTTCCCCGCGCGGCCCGGCGAACGGCAGCGGGCGGCCCTCGCGGCGGTCGGTGTCCGCGTGTGAGCAAGCTCTCGGCCGCAAATGCCCCAGGCGATGGCAAGGTGGACGAATGACAGCGAACTCTGCCACCGCCACCCGCGTCCGCACCGGCGGGCCCAAGGAAGACGGCTCCAAGGTCGCCGAACACGTCCTGGGCTGGGTCCTCGTCGTGGTCGTCGCGATGCTCGTGACCCAGCTCGGCCTTCTGTGAAAGATGCCCGCGGCCTATGCCGCGGGCACCGTCTCGTGTGACCTGACCCACGCCTGGCCTGACATACTGCGGTTGTCCCGCCGACCGCCCGAGACCAGGGTCGAGTATTGAACATCAGTGCACAGCGCGACGGCGCCCGCCCCAAGGCGCGCGGCACCGAGCGCTCCTTGGCCCGCCGCGCCGAACTCATCTCCATCGGGCGGAAGTTGTTCGCCGACACCTCCTACGACGCGCTCTCGATGGACGACATCGCGCGTCAGGCGCATGTCGCCAAGGGGCTGATCTACTACTACTTCCAGTCCAAGCGCGGCTACTACCTGGCGATCATCCAGGACTCCGTGGCCGATCTGGTCACCTTCGCCGCGAGTGGCATCGAACTCCCGCAGGTGGACCGGGTCCACCGCACCATCGACAGCTACCTGCGCTACGCCGAGCACAACCAGGCCGCGTACCGCACGATCGTCAGCGGCGGTGTCGGCTTCGACGCCGAGGTGCACGGCATCCGTGACGGCGTGCGCGAGGCGATCGTGGCGACCATCGCCGAAGGGGCGTACGGCCGCACCGACATCGCCCCGATCGCCCGCATGGGGCTGCTCTCCTGGGTGTGCAGCGTCGAGGGTGCCGCCCTCGACTGGATCGACCGCGCAGGCCCGCTCTCCCGCGACGACATGCGGGAGTTGCTCGTGAAGACGCTCGGCGGGGTGTTCCGGGCGGTCGAGGAACTGGACCCGGCGTATCCGGCGCCGAAGGAGGCGCGGCGCGGGGAGTGAGCGGCTGGGGGCTCGCCGGGAGTGGGCCGCTGGGCGCGATCTGCGGCGAGTGAGCCGGTGGCGGGTCGTGGTGGGCGGTGGGGCGGTGGGCGGTGGGGTGGTGGGTCAACTGCCCCCGGCCGGCGGTGAGTCGACCGCCGCCCACCGGTGGTACGTCAACCGTTCGCGGCCGGAGGCGAGTTGAGCCCCCGCGTGCTCAACCGCCGTTCTCCCACAGCCCCGCCGGGAACTCGTCCCCCGGCAGCCCGCCGAACTGCCCCGGCCGCACCTGCGGCGCCGCCAGCCGGCTCCACTCCGGATCGTGCCGCCCCGGCAGGGTCCGCCCCCGGTCGGCCCAAGTCCGCATCAGCGCAAGGTAGATGGGCGGGTCCGCCGGTGACTCCAGGGTGGCCGGTAAGAACTCGAAGGGCGCGGGGACGAACCGCTGGCGATGCCGGCCCGGTGTCGAATATGTGGGAGTCATACTTTGGCAACGCCGTGGGCCGCACGGAGGTCACGGTCCGTTCCGCGTCGGGCGTCAGTTCGTGGGGTGCCCCGGCCCGACCGCGTGGACCGGGGTGGCGAACCGGGGTGACGAACCGTCAAGTCCCGTACGGGTGAAGTCTGTTGACCGGCTCAGGCGGCCCGGCGGACCCTCACCGGCGTCGGGGCCGGGAACACCGCGCGGATCGGGCGCGAGCCGGGACCGCCGACGTGCGAGAACGGCTGGGTGCGCCAGTCGAGCCCCTGAGGGAGCGTCAGCACCGGTGCGATGTCCTGCTCCTGCTCCCGGTACACCTCCTCGGCCGACCGGGCGTCCGTCGCCGCGCGACCGGTCCCGCCGCAGACCGTGAGCCCGAACGGGTTCCACGGCGAGGCGCACAGCGCGTGCTCCGGCAGTACCTCCTCGTCCGCCAGCAGCGCGATCGGCTGCGTGCAGTCCGGGCAGACCACCCGGAGCAGGTCCGAGGCGTCGTACACGTCGAACTCGTCGCCGTAGCCGTCCTCGTCGGGATCGACGCCCTCCGGGGCGGGATCGACGACGGGCTGGAGCCGCTTGGGCGCGGTGCGGCCAGGGCGGTGGACACTCTGCATGGGATTCTCCCCCTCGGGCTGGGGCCGTGAAGGCGCTGCGGCCTCGACCACAGCAAGCACTTCCCAGTCGGTCTCCGCGGTAATCACGGGGGCATCACGGAGCACGTTCGAGTGGTGTGGCGTTCGTCACATGCCAGGGGAAGGTGTCAGGTCGGCCGGATACCGACCCACGGCCCCCTCCGGCCCCGCCCGTACATCACGAACCGGCTATGACCTGCGCCGTATAGGTATACGAAGAGTTCAAGCGCACTGTAGGTTCAGCGCCATGGAGGAGCTGGACCGACAGATCGTGCAGCTGCTCGTCAAGGACGGGCGGATGAGCTACACCGACCTGGGCAAGGCCACGGGCCTGTCCACGTCTGCCGTGCACCAGCGGGTGCGCCGGCTGGAGCAGCGGGGCGTCATCCGCGGGTACGCGGCCGTCGTCGACCCCGAGGCCGTCGGGCTGCCCATGACCGCCTTCATCTCGGTCAAACCCTTCGACCCCAGCGCCCCCGACGACATCGCCGACCGGCTCTCCGGCGTCCCCGAGATCGAGGCGTGCCACAGCGTCGCGGGCGACGAGAACTACATCCTCAAGGTGCGCGTCGCGACGCCGCACGAACTGGAGGAGCTGCTCGGGCGGCTGCGGGCGCTGGCGGGGGTGTCGACGCGGACGACGGTGGTGCTGTCGACGCCGTACGAGGCTCGGCCGCCGCGGATCTGAGGGGCGGCGCGGGGGGCCCGGGTCCCGAGGTTCCGGGGTTCCGGGGTGTGCCGGGATTGGTCGTATCAACGCATGGACATGCAGGGCGATGAGCTGATCGTCGTACAGATCGTGCTGCCCCTGCGTGCCGGGCCTCCTCCGGTGGGCGGGACACTGTCCCCATGAGTGAGCGCACCCCCGACCCCAAGACCGTCCTGCTCCGCCGAGGAGAGGTCCACAGCCCCGCCGACCCGTTCGCGACCGCGATGGTCGTCGAGCGCGGGCACGTCGCGTGGGTGGGCTCCGAAGGGGCGGCGGACGCGTTCGCGGACGGGGTCGACGAGGTGGTCGACCTGGACGGCGGGCTCGTCACCCCCGCGTTCACCGACGCCCACGTCCACACCACCGCCACCGGCCTCGCCCTGACCGGCCTCGACCTCTCCGACGCGCCCTCGCTGGCCGACGCCCTCGCGCGCGTACGCGCGTTCGCCGAGGCCCGGCCCGCCGACAAGGTGCTCCTCGGGCACGGCTGGGACGCCTCCCGCTGGCCCGGCGGCCGGCCCCCCACGCGCGCGGAGCTGGACGAGGCGGCCGGCGGGCGTCCCCTGTACCTGTCCCGCATCGACGTTCACTCGGCCGTCGTCACCACCGCCCTCCTCGACCTCACGACCCTGGGCCGCCCCGAGGGCCCCCTCACCGCCGACGCCCACCACGCCGTGCGCGCGGCGGCGTTCGCGGCCGTGACGCCGGCCCAGCGGGCCGAGGCCCAGCGCACCGCCCTCGCGCACGCCGCGTCCCTCGGCATCGGCTCCGTCCACGAGTGCGCCGGCCCCGAGATCTCCTCCGAGGACGACTTCACGGGCCTCCTGAAGCTCGCCGGGGAGTCGGCCGGGCCTCGTGTCGTCGGCTACTGGGCCGAGCAGGACGTCGCCAAGGCGCGTGAACTCGGCGCGGCCGGCGCGGCCGGTGACCTCTTCGTCGACGGCGCCCTCGGCTCCCACACGGCGTGCCTGCACCAGCCGTACGCCGACGACGCCGGGACCGGTCTCGCCTACCTGGACGCCGGGGCGGTCGCCGCGCACGTCGTCGCGTGTACCGAGGCGGGGCTCCAGGCGGGCTTCCACGCGATCGGGGACGCCGCTGTCGCCGCTGTGGCCGAGGGGTTCCGGGGAGCCGCCGAGAAGATCGGGCTCGCCCGGGTCCGGGCCGCCCGGCACCGGGTCGAGCACGCCGAGATGCTGACGCCGCGGACCATCGCCGCCTTCGCCGAGCTGGGGCTCACCGCGTCCGTGCAGCCCGTCTTCGACGCGCTGTGGGGAGGGGAGGACGGGATGTACGCGCGGCGCCTCGGCGTGGAGCGTGCGCGGGGCCTCAACCCCTTCGCCGCGCTCCTGAAGGCGGGCGTTCCCCTCGCCTTCGGCTCCGACGCGCCCGTCACGCCCCTCGGGCCCTGGGCCACCGTCCGCGCCGCCGCGTTCCATCGCACGCCGGAGCACCGGATCTCGGTCCGCGCGGCCTTCACCGCGCATACCCGCGGTGGCTGGCGCGCGGTCGGCCGCGACGACGCCGGCGTCCTCGTCCCCGGCGCCCCCGCCGACTACGCCGTCTGGCACACCGACGAGCTGATCGTCCAGGCCCCCGACGACCGCGTCTCCCGCTGGTCCACAGACCCCCGCTCGGGAACACCGGGGCTGCCGGACCTCACGCCGGGGCGGGAATTGCCGGTGTGTCTGCGGACGGTGGTTGGGGGGCGGACGGTGTATGAGAGGTAGGGGTGGGTTGGGGGTGTGGGGTGGGTGCGGGTGCGTCGTGGTTGTTCGCGCAGTTCCCCGCGCCCCTGGAGGAGTGGGTGCCCGTGAGTGGTTGGGTGCGGGTGCGTCGTGGCTGATCGCGCAGTTCCCCGCGCCCCTGAGGTTCGTGGGGGTTGCTGGGTTCTGTCGGGTGCTGCTGCGCTGAGTTTCCCCGAGTGGCTACGTTCGCCTGCCGCCTGCCGCCTGCCGCCTGCCGCCTGCCGCCTGCCGCCTGCCGCCTGCCGCCTGCCGCCTGCCGCCTGCCGCCTGCCGCCTGCCGCCTGCCGTCTGCCGAAGGGTGCCCGGCGCCTGGTGCTTGGGGGTGGTGCTTGCCGGGGTTGGGCCGGGTAGTTTTGCCCGCTGCCCGCTGCCCGCTGCCCGCTGCCCGCTGCCCGCTGCCCGCTGCCCGCTGCCCGCTGCCCGCTGC
>NZ_JBEXLS010000033.1:0-119992 GCF_040610055.1 Streptomyces sp. NPDC004539
CGGCTGGTGCTGATGGCGGAAGTCCTCAGGGAGCGCCGCTCCCGGAGGCAGCCTGAGCTAGGAATCCCCCTGCTTTAGCTGGGGGAGGATGTCAATGTTCTGTCACAGGCCCGTGTGGGGTACAACCGACGTGTTGGGGTGGGGGTCTAGACAGGCGAGGAACATTCCGAGGGAGGCAGGGCATGGGGGACATACGCAGACGAGCCGCGATCGTGGCCGGGGTCACGGGACTTGTGGCGCCGCTCACGATCGGGCTCGGGGCGGGCACGGCACAGGCGGCGAGCTGTACGACGTCGGCGGGGCCGTACCAGAAGCAGGTGGAGAAGTTCCTGGGGCGGCCCGTGGACGGCAAGCAGTCCAGCGCGGACTGCAAGGCGATCCAGTCGTTCCAGACCAAGCACGGCATCACCCCGAACATCGGGTACGCGGGTTCCGTCACCTGGGGCGTGATGGATCTCATGAACAAGCAGAAGGCCGTGGGGAACAACCCCAACAAGGACGGCAAGTGCCCGACGAACAAGGGCCGGATCGCCTGTGTGAACCTGACGCTCCAGCTCAGCTGGATACAGGACGGCAAGAAGCTGGTCTACGGACCGGTCCCGGTGCGCACGGGCCGGGACGGCTTCGAGACCCGTACGGGGCTGAAGAAGATCTACTGGCGGAACATCGACCACGTCTCCACCATCTACAACGTGCCCATGCCGTACGCCCAGTTCTTCGACGGCGGCCAGGCGTTCCACTCGGTGGGCCTGAGCATGTGGAACCCGCCGGGCTCGCACGGCTGCGTCAACATGACGCCCACGGTGGCGAAGAAGTACTGGTCGCTGCTGCGCAACGGGGACGACGTCTTCGTCTACGGCCGCAAGCCCGGCACCTGACCGATCGCCGGTTTGTTCCGGGCAGTTGACGTGATCAGTAACACGGTCCGATATGCCCGGAATGAAACCTATTAACTCACGCGGTCTTCACCCCCCGCGCCGTAAGATTCACACCATGTCCATCACTGTTGAACCCCTTACCGAGCGATCGGCCGCGGAGGTCAACGAGGAGATCAGGGCCCTGTGGCTCAGGTCGGGCGGGATTCTGCGCGGAGACCAGCGCGAGGAGTACCAGCGGCTGGTGACGGAGTGGGCCGCTGTGTCCCACCGATCGGCCGACGCGGCCTGACGCCTCCCGCCTCCCTTACCTCGGGCACCCACCACGCGGTGGGTGCCCTTCTGTGTGTCCCCGGCCCCGCACCGCTCCCGGCTCCGCAACCCGCCGGCCCCGCCAACCCCCGGCCCCTCAGCTCCAGTTCGCCGAGTAGTACCGCTGGTACTCCTTGCGCTCCCGCTCCTCGCGCATGTACCGCGTGAAGAACAGCGCCCCCATGCTGGCCGCGATGATCATCAGCCCGGGGCCCACCGCCAGCGGATCGGTCAGCTTGGAGGCGAGCGTGGAGCCGATCCCGCCCACCGGAGTCGTCGAACCCGGCGCCGCCGCGCCCGGGGCGATCGCCGCCTGGGTCGCGGCGGGGGCCGGCGCCCCGCCGTTCTGCTGGGTCCCGTCCGCCTGCGCGGCCACGATCAGCTGCATCTTCGTCGCCGCCAGCGCCGCCGACACCGGCTGGAAGAACGTCGTCCCGCCCGAGGTGCAGTCACCGCTGCCGCCCGAGGTGACGCCGAGCGCGATGCCCTCGGAGAACATCGAGCCGCCGCTGTCGCCGGGTTCGGCGCACACGTTCGTCTCGATCAGGCCGGTGACCGTGCCCTCCGGGTAGTTGACCGTCGAGTTCAGCGCCGTGACCTGGCCGTCGCGCAGGCCCGTCGTGCTGCCGCTGCGGAACACCTTCTGCCCGACGACCGGGTCGGCGAAGCCGGTGATCTTGACGCCGTTGCCGTTGCCGATCGCGACGATGTCGGCGCCGTCGCCCGCCTTGCCGTTCGCGTACTGGATCAACGAGTAGTCGCCGCCGGGGAAGTTGGAGTCGACGGTCTGCCCGATCTCCTGCGACGCCTGGTTGTCCGAGAACCAGATCGAACCGTTCGGCCCGCAGT
Organism: Streptomyces sp. NPDC004539; assembly: GCF_040610055.1. NCBI lineage: Bacteria > Bacillati > Actinomycetota > Actinomycetes > Kitasatosporales > Streptomycetaceae > Streptomyces > Streptomyces sp. NPDC004539. Next base: position 2,037 of record NZ_JBEXLS010000033.1, read on the forward strand.
GTCCGGCGGTCAGGATGAAGTCCTGCTGCCCGTTGGTCACGTTGAACCCGGCCGAACACCGCCCGCTCGTCGACAGGATGGGCAGCGCGCCGTTGATCCGGGTGGTGAACTTCCCCTGCGTGCGCTCCATCTGGACGAAGCTGCCGATGCCGGAGGCGACCTTCGTCATCTTCGACCAGTCGTCCGCCGAGACCGTGCTGTCCGCCTGCACGACCACCTTGTTCGTGCGGTAGTCCACCGACCACGCGGTGCCCGGCACCCGGGGCGCCGCCGTCAACGTCGAGGTCGCGGACTTGAGTTCGTTCATGCTGTGGCCGACCAGCTTCGCCTGCGCGCCCGCCGCGCGGACCGCGTCCGCCGCGCTGTCGTCGGTGACCGCGACCACCGGCTTGCCGTCCGCCCCGATCCAGCTGCCCGCCGTCCGGGCCGTCCCCAGCTTCTTCGTCAGCTCGGTGCCGGTCTGCCCCGCCTCGTCGGCCGAACTCCGCACCAGCGCCGACGAGTTCGGCGTCTCACTCGCCATCGCCACCTGCGCGACCATGGCCCCTCCCAGGAGGAGTCCGCCGACGGCCGCCAGCCGTGTCACTCGCCGGACGGTGCGTCGTCGTACGTGCCTCATACCTGGCTCCCGAACCCGAACACGCGACGCTCGCCGCCGCGGGGCGCCGTGGTCGTGGAGCGCCCACTGTTCATACGCGCGCGACCGTACGGGTGTTCACCTCAAGTGATCGCGTTCTTCAGGTCGTTGCTCCCGAGATACGGCCGCAGCAGCTCACCCAGCACCGGGTCCCCCGCGCCGCTGATCTCGTCCCCGGCGATCTTGCGGGCGATCCCGGCGAGGAAGTCCGCGAGCTGGACGCGGGGGTCGCTGCGGGCCTGTACGAGCCGCATGCCGGCCAGGGCGGGGGCGCGTTCCCGGAGCCATTCGATGCGGGCCGGGGTGAGGAGGGTCTGGCGGTCGTGGACGAGGTGGACCGGGGCGGCGTCGGCGGACCAGTGGGCGGCGGTGGTGACGATCGCGGGGAAGAGGGGGTCCAGGAGGGGGATCAGTGCGGGTATTCCGGCGCGATAGGCGTACGCCTTTTCCCGGCGGTCGGTGAGGTGGGCCGGGAAAACGCTGGTAGCGGTGCGGCGGAGTGTGTCGAGAGTTCCGAAGAATTCCGATACGAGCACTGGGGAATCGACGTCGGCCCGTACCCGGAGCAGTCGATTGGCGGCCCGGAGAAAAGCGGTCCACTCCCGCGCCCCGAACTCCTCCCGCGACAGCGCCACCGCGTCCCCCGGAGTCCCGCCCAGCACCTCCACCACCCGCTCCACCAGGAACGACTCCTTGTGCACGAGCACCACATGCGCCGACCCGCACAACTCCCCGAGCAGCCACTCCAGCACCGCCCGGTGTTTCTCCCTGAGCAGGTGATTCGCCTTGTACTCCTCGGCGGGCGACCGAATGCGCCCCCTGATCTCCTCGATGATCCCCGCCGCGGATTCCACCGGGACGTCCACACTTCCGTGCGCGAAGAACAAGGTGTTCCCACCGACGAGATTCTCCCCGTCGGCCCCGGACTCGTCACAGGCGATCTCCCTCACGCCCCCATCCTGCTCTGCGGGGGTGGGGGTCGGACAGGGAATTTCCGCCGGGCGGGGTGACGAGGGCCAGCGGGGAACGGTGAGGGCCGACGAGGTCTGGTGGAGGCCGGTGAAGGGAGGTGACGGCGAGCGAAGGGGTTGGAGGCGGGGGAGGGGAGTTGGAGGCGGGGGAGGGGCGGCCAGTGCGGGGGGCTCAGCCGTTCCCGCGTCTCAGCCGTCCCCGCGCGGCGGCCGTTTTCCACGCCCTCAGCCGTTCCCGCGCGCTGCGCGTCAGCCTCTTCGAGCGCCGCCTGTTCTCCGCGCCCTAGCCGTTCCCGCGCTGCGGGTCAGCCTCTCTGCGCACCGCCTGTTCTCCGCGCCCTCGGCCGTCCCAGCGATCGTCGACACCGCCACGCGTCAACCTCCTCGCGTGCCGCCCGCTTGCCGCGCCGCAGCCCCCCCGCGTCGCCCGTCTACCGCGCTTCAGCCGCCCCCTGCACCCGCCCTCCCCTGCACCCACCCCCCTCCTGCTCTTCAGCCGTCGCCCCTCGCACCCACCCCTCCCACCCCTCAGCGGCCCCCCCCGCAACCCCCCTCTCACCCCTCAGCCACCCCCCTCCACCAACCTCGCACCCACGGCATCAAGCACCCACTCCAAGCCGCTCGTGAAGGTCGTCTCGGCGTCCACCTCCGTCCCGTCGTGGACGGCCTTGGAGAGGGCCGGGAAGCGCCCGGTGGCCAGCATGCGGGTGACGTGGGGGCCGGAGGCGCGTTGCCAGTCCTGGTCGGTCTGGCCGGAGGCACGTTCCGCACGGAGGTGGGCGATCTCGCGCCGGAGCGCGCCGGTGACGTAGGCGCTGACGGTCTCGGTGGCGCGCAGGGCGGTGTCGATGTCGGTGAGGCCGTCGAGGGCGGCGAGTCTGGCCTCGGTGACGGCGAGACCGTTGGGGCCGAGGGTGGGACGGCCGCCCAGGAGGTCGGTCAACCATTCGTGGCGCAGGGCGGTCCGCCGGGTGCGCAGGGCGAGGACGCGCAGCGCCGTCCGCCAGTCGTCGGAGGGCTCCTCGGGGAGGATCTCGGCCTGGACCTCGTCCACCATGAGGTCGAACAGTTCGTCCTTGGTGGCGATGTAGCCGTACAGCCGCATCGGACCGGCGTTCAGCCGGGCGGCCACCTTGCGCAGCGACACCGCGTCGAGACCGCCCTCGTCGGCGAGTGCGACGGCCGCGGCGACGATCCGCTCCCGGTCGAGCGGCACGGGGCGAGTCGGCGGCTCCGGCCGGTCCCAGACGGTCATGGTCACATCGTACTGTTGCGATACGTCGTAGCGCCTCAATACAGTGTATCGGCATGAGACAGCGCATCGCCGTGGTCGGCGCAGGCCCCGCCGGACTCACCTTCGCCCGCGTCCTGCACCGCCACGGCCACCCCGTCACCGTCCTCGAACGCGACCTCGCCCCCGACGCACGCCCACCGGGCGGCACCCTCGACCTCCACGAGGGCCTCGGCCAACTCGCCCTGGACAAGGCCGGGTTGTCGGCGGAGTTCCGTGCCCTGTCCCGCCCCGAGGGACAAGCCATGCGCATCCTGGCCCCCGACGGCACCGTCCTGCGCGACTGGAAACCGGCCCCAGGCGACCTGGCCAACCCCGAGATCGACCGCGGCCAACTCCGCGACCTGCTGCGCGCCCCGCTGGACGTCCGCTGGGGCCGGTCCGTGACCCACGTGGCGCCGGGCGTCCGGAACGGCGTACGCGTCCGGTTCGCGGACGGCCGCGAGGAGGTGTACGACCTTGTCGTCGGCGCGGACGGCGCCTGGTCCCGGGTCCGCCCGGCCCTCTCTCCGGTGACCCCGCACCACACCGGCGTCACCTCGGTCGAGACCTCCCTCGACGACGTCGACACCCGCCACCCCGCCCTCGCGAGGCTGATCGGCGACGGCTCCCTGGCGGTGTACGGCGTGAACCGCGGCCTGGTTGCCCAGCGGGGCGGTGGCGGTCACGTCAAGGTGTACGCCAAGTTCCGCACCCCCCTCGACAAGTGCCGCACCCCCCTCGACCAGGACGTGAACCTCGACCCGGCCGACCCCGAAGCCGTCCGGTCGAGCCTGCTCGCCCTCTTCGACGGCTGGGCCCCGCCCCTCCTCGACCTCCTGCGCCACGGCACCGCCTTCGTCCCCCGCCCCTTCCACACCCTGCCCGTCTCCCACACCTGGACCCACGTCCCCGGCGTAACGCTCCTGGGCGACGCCGCCCATCTGATGCCGCCGCTGGGGGCGGGCGCGAACCTCGCGATGCTGGACGGCGCCGAACTCGCCGAGGCGGTCCTGGCCGCCGACGACGCCGAGGACGCGGACGACGCCGACGACGCCGTCCGCGCCTTCGAGGAGCGGATGTGGGCCCGCGCCGAGCGGTGGGCCGCGATCACGACCGCCGGCCTGGAACGCCTGGTCGGTCCGGACCCCGCCGAGGCCCTCGCCCACTTCGACCGGGTCCAGCCGTCCTGACCCCCGTCCCCGCGCCGACCTCCACGTCACATCACGGCAACGTGCGCGCCATGTCTTGACATGCGGCCGAAACCGTTCGTAGCTTGAGCGCCTAATTTAGATTCGTGAAGCGAGTTCACGGATATGAACGGAGAGTGCCCATGGTGGATCGCCGACGAAGTCGTCGCCTGGCCGCCAGCCTCGGTGCCGCGGCGCTGATGTTCGGGGTCGCCGCGTGCGGCGGCTCGAACAGCGCCGGCAGTGGTGACCCGAACACCCTGGAGGTCTGGACCCGCAGCAACCCGGACCCCGCGGAGACCTACAAACGCGTCTTCGCCGCGTTCACGAAGAAGACCGGCATCAAGGTCGACTACCAGCCGGTCGTCAACTTCGACCAGCAGCTCCAGGCCCGCGCGTCCACCAAGGACCTCCCCGACGTCATGATCAACGACACGGCGCTGATGGGCAGTTACCAGAGCCAGGGCCTGCTCAAGCCGATCGACCCCGCGACGATCGCCGGCAGCGACCAGATCGACGCGAAGACCTGGGCGTCGACCGTCGGCCTGGACGGCACCCACTACGGCATCCCCTACTCCCGCCAGGCGTTCACCCTCTTCATCCGCAAGGACTGGCGCGAGAAGCTCGGCCTGCCCGTCCCGAAGACCTGGTCCGACCTGCTGACCCTGGCCAAGGCGTTCGCGGACAAGGACCCGGACGGCAACGGCAAGAAGGACACCTACGGGATGGTCGTCCCGGGCAGCGCCACGAACGGCTACGTCGCCTGGTGGGGCGCGAGCTTCCTGTGGCAGTCCGGCGCCCGCATCATCGAGCCCACCAAGACCGGCGGCTACAAGCCGGTCATGGACTCCGACGCCGCCGTCAACGCCGTCACCTGGCTGAAGAAGAACCTGTTCTGCACCGACGACAACGCTGTCATCCAGCCCGGCGCGATCACCGCCGTCACCGGCAACGCCACCAACTTCCAGGACGGCAACGCCGGGATGTACCTCACCGGCCCCTACAACATCGCCACCTACGACACCGCCCTCGGCAAGGACAAGTACGAGGTCGTCCCGGCCCCCGCGGGCCCCGCCGGCAACAACGACGTCCTGGCCGACGGCGAGAACATCTACTTCGGCGCCAAGACCGGCAAGACGAAGCAGGAGCAGGCCCTCGCCGCGTTCCTCGTCTCGCCGGAGGGCCAGGAACTCGCCATGACCGGCGACCACCAGCCCGTCGTCCGCATCCCCGTGAACTCCACGCTGAACGCGGCGACCGTCCACGACGACCCGCGCTGGGGCGTCGTGCAGAAGGCGTACGAGGACGCCTCGGTGCAGTTCCCGAACGCGCTCGACTGGGCGCCGTTCCGCCAGGACACCGCCGACGCGCTGAACTCGATCTTCACCTACTGCGGAGGGAACGTCCGCTCCGGTCTCAAGGAGCTGAACGAGACCCTCGCCGGTGACCTCAAGGACCAGGACCTGCTGAAATGACCGCGACCACCCCGACCCCGGTGCGCCGCGCCACGGGCATCGGCAGGAGAAGCGTCCTGCCGTGGGTCTTCCTCGCCCCCGCGCTGCTGCTCGCGCTCCTCTTCAAGTTCTGGCCCATGGCCAAGGGAATCTGGCTCAGCTTCTTCAAGGTGCGCCCCTTCCTCGGCGACCAGTGGGTCGGCCTCGACAACTACACGCGGGTTCTGAGCGACCACCGCTTCCAGGACGCCGTCGGCCACACCCTCTTCCTCGGCATCGGCCAGTCCCTCGGCGGCATCCTCGTCGGCTTCGCGCTCGCCCTGCTCCTGGAGGGCCAGAGCCGCTCCCTGAAGATCATGCGGACGGCCGTCTTCCTGCCCGTCGTCACCGCGACCGCCGTCGTCGGTGAGCTGTGGCGGCTGCTGTACTACCCGACCTCCGACGGCCTCCTCAACCACGTCCTGGGCTTCGTGGGCCTGGGACCGACCCAGTTCCTGGACAACCCGGGGACCGCGCTGTGGTCGACGATGGCCATGGGCATCTGGATGAGCGCCCCCTACAACATGGTGATCATCCTCGCCGGTCTCGCGGGCGTCGACCGCTCGCTGTACGAGGCCGCCGCGATGGACGGCGTCTCGCTGTGGCAGCGCCTGCGGTACATCACGCTCCCCGCGATCCGCCCCGCCCTCGGCATCGTCCTCACCCTCGCCGCCATCCGCGGCCTGCGCGTCTTCACCGAGGTCTACGTCCTCACCAACGGCGGCCCGGCCGGCTCCACCGAGGTCTGGATGACCCGCGCCTACACCCTCGGCTTCACCCGCAACGACATCGGCGGCGCCTCCGCGGCCTCCGTGGTCCTCCTGTGCGTGACGCTCCTGCTGACCGTCACGGTCAACTACTTCCGCAAGAGGGGAGACGTCCGATGAGCGCACCTGTCATCGACCCCGTCCGCGCACCGAAGACCCCGGCCGGCGCCAAGCCCGGCAAGGCCGCCCGCACCACCCCGGCCCGCTTCGACACCGCCCTCGGCTGGAGCGACCGTCCCGGTGTCGCCTGGGCCCTGCGCGTCCTGCTCTGCCTGATCGCCCTCGGCGTCTTCGCGGCCCCCTTCCTGACCATCTTCGCCGGGGCCTTCACCAAGAACCCCAGCGGCTCCTCGCTCTCCTTCCTCCCGCACCACCCCACCCTGCTCAACTTCAAGGTGGCGAACGAGCGCAGCATCTGGGACTACTTCACCAACTCCCTCGTCATCGCGGGCGGCGCCCTCCTGCTCCAGCTCGCCGTCTCCGTCCTCGCCGCCTACGCCCTCGCCCGGCACCGGTTCCGCGGCCAGGCGCTGATCATGACCCTGTTCATGCTGACGATGATGCTCCCCGAGGAGGTCATCGCGATCCCCCTCTCCCTGGTCCTCGGCCACGTCCCCGTCGTCGGCCTCGACCTCAAGGGCACCGTCTGGGGCGTCATCCTGCCGCTCGGCACCTGGGGCTTCTCGATCATGCTCCTCACCGAGTTCATGAAGGACATCCCGGACGAGATCGAGGAGGCCGCCCGCCTCGACGGCGTCGGCGAGTTCCGGATGCTGTGGCAGGTCGTCCTCCCGCTGTGCAAGCCCGCCCTCGGCGTCGCCGGCGTCCTCGGGTTCGTCATGATCTGGGACCAGTACCTGCTGCCCCTCATCGCCTCCAAGGACCCCACCGACTACACCGTCACCGTCGCCCTGTCGGTCCTGCGCACCGACCCCGAGGTCGGCTCCGGAGTCCTGCTGGCCGGCGCGGTCATCGCGCTCGTCCCCAGCCTGATCGTCTACCTGCTCCTCCAGCGCTCGCTGGTCACCGGCATCGCCGCCGGTGCCACCAAGGGCTGACCCGGACCCCCACCTGAGAGAAGACATGAAGTTCCACGGAGTGCTGTTCTTCCCGGTCACCCCCTTCGGAAAGGACGGCGGCCTCGACGAGGAGCGCCTCGCCCAGCACATCGACAACGGTGTGCGGGCGGGCGCGGGCGGTGTCTTCGTCGCCTGCGGCACCGGCGAGTTCCACGCCCTCACGCCGGACGAGATCGAACGCGCCACCGAGGTCGCCGTCAGGACCACCGCCGGACGCGTCCCCGTCCTCGCCGCGGCCGGCGGGCCCACCCCCGTCGCCCGCGACCACGCCGTACGCGCCGCCCGCGCCGGAGCGGACGGCATCCTGCTGCTCCCGCCCTACCTGGTCACCGCCCCTCAGCAGGGCCTCGTCCGGTACACCGCGGAGGTCACCGGCGCGGTCGGCCTGCCGACGATCTTCTACCAGCGCGGCACCGCCCGCCTCACCGAGGACACCGCCGCCGAGATCGCCGCCCTGCCCCACGTCGTCGGCCTCAAGGACGGCCTCGGCGACCTGGAACGCCTCCACCGCATCGTGCGCCGAATCCGCGCCGCGCGGCCGGAGTTCCAGTTCTTCAACGGCCTGCCCACCGCCGAGATGACCGCCCCCGCCTACCAGGGCATCGGCGTCGACCTCTACTCCTCGGCCGTCTTCGCCTTCGCCCCCGAGATCGCCCTCGCCTTCCACAAGGCCCTCGCCGAAGGCGACACCGCCCTCGTCGCGACCCTCCTCGACGAGTTCTACGCCCCCCTCGTCGCCCTGCGCGACGAGGTCCCCGGATACGCTGTCGCCCTGGTCAAGGCCGGGGTCCGGCTGCGCGGCCTGGACGCCGGCGGCGTCCGCGCCCCCCTCGTCGACCCCACCCCCGACCACCTCGACAGGCTCGCGAAACTCCTCGACCACGGACTGGAGACCGTCGCCGCATGAGCGCCACCCGTATCCGCGAACTGATCGTCACCCCGATCGCGTTCTCCGACCCGCCGCTCCTCAACTCCAACGGCTGCCACGAACCCCTCGCCCTGCGGATCGTCCTCCAACTCGTCCTGGAGGACGGCACGGTGGGCCTCGGCGAGTCCCCCGGCGGCACCGTCCGCCTGGAGCGGCTGGAGATCGCCGCGCGGACGGTCGTCGGCATGGACGTCTTCGACGCGACCGCCGTCAGCGCGGCCATCGACACCGCGCTGCGGCCGACGGTCGACTCCTCCCACGAACGCGGCTGGACCTCCTCCGCCGTCGAGGTCGCCTGCCTCGACGCGCAGGGCAGGCTCCTCGGCCGCCCGGTCAGCGACCTCCTCGGCGGCAGGGTCCGCGACGCGGTGCCGTTCGCCGCCTACCTCTTCTACAAGTGGGCCGAACACCCCGAGCTGAACGGCCGGCCCGCGATCACCGACGACTGGGGCGCCGCCCTCGACCCCGCCGGGATCGTCGAACAGGCGCGCCTCATGCAGGAGCGGTACGGGTTCAAGTCGTTCAAGCTGAAGGGCGGCGTCTTCCCGCCCGACGAGGAGATCGCCGCGATGCGCGCCCTCGCCGAGGCGTTCCCGGGGCAGCCGCTGCGCCTGGACCCCAACGTCGCCTGGACGGTGGAGACCTCGCGGTACGTCGCCGAGCGGCTCGACGGCGTCCTGGAGTACCTGGAGGACCCGACCCGGGGGATCGAGGGCATGGCGGAGGTCGCGAAGACCGCTCCCATGCCGCTCGCGACCAACATGTGCGTGATCGCCTGGGAGCATCTGAAGCCGGCGATCGAACAGAACGCGATCCAGGTCCTCCTGACGGACCACCACTACTGGGGCGGACTGCGCCGCACCCGTGAACTCGCCGCCGTCTGCGAGGCGTTCGGGATCAAGCTGTCCATGCACTCCAACTCCCACCTCGGCATCAGCCTCGCCGCGATGACCCACGTCGCCGCCGCGATCCCGAACCTCGACCACTCCTGCGACACCCACTACCCGTGGAACAGCGGCGACGAGATCATCGTGGGCGGCCCCCTGAAGATCGAGAACGGCGAGATCGCGGTCCCGACCGGACCCGGTCTCGGCGTCGACCTCGACCACGACGTCCTGGAGCGGCTGCACCGCCGCTACCTCGACTCGGGGATGAAGGGCCGCGACGACACCGGCTACATCCGCAACTTCCAGCCGGAGTACGAGCTGAGGCTCCCGCGCTGGTGAGTACCTAGACTGCGGACATGACACAGGACACGCCGATCGACCGGCTGGCCGCGGGCAAGTACCTGCTGATCACCAGCTACCGCAAGAACGGGACCGGGGTCTCCACGCCGGTCTGGGTGATCCGCGACGGTGACGCGCTGGGCGCCTGGTCCGCGGCCGACTCGTGGAAGGTCAAGCGGATCAGGGCCCGCGCGGACGTCATGGTCGGACCCTGCGACGCTCGGGGCAACCCGACCGGCGAGCAGGTCCCGGGCACGGCGGTGATCTGCGACGCGCCGACCTCGGCCCGGTACCGGACGCTGATCGCGAAGAAGTACGGGATCTTCGGCCGGCTCACGCTGCTCGGGAGCAGGCTGCGGCGCGGGACGGACGGGACGACGGGCATCAGAATCACCTTGTGACATGCCTGAGGGGCACGAGCCGATCAGCTCGTGCCCCTCAGGCCGTGAGAGAACTCAGGACGCGTCCGTCACCGTCCCCGTCACCGCCGTCCCCGGCACCTCCTTGCCGTCCTCGTCGGTCCGCACGATCCGCACCGACTCGGCGGGCTCCGTCACGGAGTCCTTGACGGTCTTCACGTCGAAGTCGGCGGTGGTCTTCCCCGCCTCGACGACGAGCCACACCCAGACGTCGGCCTTCGACAGGGCCCGCTCCGGGTCCGGCGACTGCCCCGAGTAGTCGGCGAGCCACCGCGGATCGACGTCCTTCGTCGACAGTTCGGTCCCCGAGGTCACCGGCACGACCCGCAGCGGGTAGTAGATGTCGACGTCGGCCGTCTGGGCGAGCGTCATCCGCCACAGCAGCGTCCCGCCCTCGGTCACCTGGTCCGTGACCGGTACCAGCGTCGACTTCGGCTCCGGGTCGTCGTTCAGCGCGGTGACCCCGCCCCGGTGGTTCCCGACGACCGCGCCCCGCACCGCCTTCACGACGATGTCCTGCTGCCGGTCGTACCCGAACCGGGTGTCGCCCTTCACCCGCACCGGTACGTCGATGGTGTTCGCGCCCGGCCGGACGGTCACCACCTTGTCAGCGACCTTCCCGGACACCGGGTCGATGACGTAGTACCGGACCTGCCCGCTGCCCTTCCCGGACACCTTCACCGGCACCCGGTAGGTACGGACCCCGGAGTCGCCCTCCTTGACGGTGAGCCGGCCGACGTCGACTCGGGGCAGCGCGGCGGCCTGCGTGGCGGGGGTACCGGGGCGCCAGCCCCACGCGTCCACCAGCCACGCCTTCCCGGACGCCGAACGCGGCGTGATCTCCAGGGACTTGACGCGCTTGAGGTCGAAGGTCTTCGCCGTCTTCAGCGGCACCCGCACCTCACGCGCCCAGTAGGAGGCGGTGCTCGCGCTCCCCGGCAGCCCGTCCACGGCGACCTGCCCGAGCTTCGCCCGGCGGTTCGCGGAGTCGACGAGGGTCACGTCGAGCTTGGTGCCCCTGCTGTTCGGCGGGACGAAGACGCGCAGCGCGAGCGCCTGCGAACCGGCCAGCGACAGCGGCTTCGCGGGGCTGATCCGCGCGGCCGTGCCCGGCTTGGACCAGGAGACGGCGACCGCGCGGCGGCCGGACTCCCGCTCGGTCTCCCACTGCGCGAAGTGCGGGGAGGACCCCTTGGCCCGGTCGAGCCCGCACGTCTTCTTCGTGTCGGGGTTGACCGCGTCGCACAGCCGCGCGCCGGACACGGTCACCGAGGCGTCCGGCAGGAACCCGGCACCCCGGTTCGCGCCGACGGCGTGCGTGAGCACCTGCGCCTTCCCGGCCGAGGGGGCGCGGACCGCGCTGCCGTCGAGGAGCGGGCGGACCCGGTCGTCACCGGCGACGAACAGCCGCGCGGCGGCGGCTATGTAGACCGCGCCCGCCTGGTGCTGCTGGTCGGCGGTCAGCCGGGTGGCCTTGCCGGGGGTGCAGACCGGGTCCGGGTGGTCGGGGTCGCTGCCGAAGTCGTCCCAGGCGGGGGCCTGCGCCTTGCCGGGCGTCCACTCCGTGTTGAAGTAGTTGTGGTTCGCGCCGACCACGTAGACCGCGCTGTGCAGGGCCTTGCCGTTGCTGACGGCGCGCGTGCCGTCGACGTACACCTCGCCCTGGAGGTCGGAGACGTCGCCGTCGCAGCCGGGCAGGATCGTCGCGGAGGGGACGTCGGCGACCGGGTTCTGGCCGAAGATCGTCGGTCCGATCAGGACGGTCCCGCTGATGTGCCAGCGCGCCTTGCCCGGTGCGCCGTCCTGCGCGGCCGGCGGCGGGTACAGGGTGTCCATGGCCGCCCGGTTGACGCCCTCGCCGCCGCGCGAGTGCCCGACGAGCAGCACCTTCGACAGGTCGGTCTTCGGAGCGCCGCGGACGACGCCGGGTGCCGACGACGGTTTCGCCGCCCAGTCGGCCCAGCGGGCGAGGTGGCGGCGGACGAGCGAGGAGCGGGCCTGCGCACCGGCGTCCGCGGCCTCCCAGTCCTGGCCGTTGATGCCGTTCGCGGAGATGGAGACCGTCACATAGCCCTGGGACGCGAGGAGTTGCTGGTCCTTCACGTACCCCTGGTAGCTGGGGATCTCCTTGTAGCCCTTGGCGCAGGGCCAGGCACCGGACGTGTCGTCCTCGGCGCCGGGCTTGTAGCAGGTCGAGTGCCGGCCGTGCAGGAAGAGCGCCACGGGACGCTTGCCGGCGGCGCCCTTGGGGGCGATGACCAGGCCCCGCATCTCCACGGGCACCTTGAAGCCGGGGAGTCTGACGGAGGGCAGGGAGTACTCGCCGCGCGTCGTGCGGTACGGGCCCGGCTTGCCGGGGTCCACCGGGTTGGCCGGCGGCGCGGGGGCCGCCGCCGGGGCGGCGAGGCCGGAGGGGGCCGCGGACTCCTCGGTGTCCAGCCGGCGTCCGCTCGCCTGGACTTCGAGGTTCTGGAGGTCCGCGAGCTGTTCGGCGGGGGACGCGTCGTCGAGGGCGAGCTTGAACGTACGGCCGTCGGCGGCCGGTCGCGGGACGCCCAGGAGACGGCCGTTCGCGTGGAACTCCACGCGGGCGTCGCCCATGGGCACGGGCTGCGGCGCGCGCCACAGCAGATCATGGCCGGAAACGCGCCAGCCGGGCGGAAGCGTGTTCGCCGCCGACGGCTCCTGCTGCGCCGCGGCCAACCCCGGTGAACCCGCCAGGACCGCGAGCGCGGCCACGGCGGTGACACCTATTCGCCGGGAACGGGACAAGGGAGTTCCCTCCTCGCACATGGAGTGCGGGCGTCCCGTCGGAACCGGGCGCCTCGCACGTCACGAAGGATGCGAAGCGCCGTCTGTGGGTTGACTGTGAGCTGACTGTTCAGACTATTGACCGAACATTTCGAGCCAGTCGACGAGTCAGCTCCAGGAGCGGTACGGCTCGTCGAGCAACTGGAACACCGGCTCGCCCCGCACCGGGTCGTGAGCGGTCGTCAGCCGCACCCGGTCCCCGCTGTGGATGCCGATCGCCGGACCGATCACCCGGCCGCGGACGACGAACCCCTCGGTCATCTCGACCATCGACACGTTCCGCGCGGCCGGGGTGTTGCGGTGCACGACCGTCGAGTGGCGGACGGTGCCGGTGCCCTCGCTGCGCTCCGTGCGCAGATCGCTGCCCCGGCAGACCGGGCACAGGACCCGGTGGTACATGGCCGTACCGCAGTAGTTGCAGCGCTGGAAGAGGATCGCCTCGTGGTCGGCGGTGCGGCGGTCGAGTACGGCGGCCCCGCCGGCCGCCCGCTGCGTGGCGTTCGTGTGGTGGTACACGCTGATCGACTCCCTGCGCTCGCGCGGACGGAACGCACGGTGCGCTGTCCGTGCCACCGTGCACACGGTCAGCGTATGGCACTCAGTGCCAACCGTAAAGGCACTGCGTACCCCTGAATTGGGGTCACCTACCCCTACTGGAGACCCCGACCCAGCGTCGTCTCGATCTCCTGGACCACCCGCCACAGCGGCGCGTCGCGCCGGGAGACCACCACGACGACGTCCTCGGCGCGTTCGGCGGAGCGCGCGGGGGAGCCGTAGGTGCTCTGCACGTACGTCAGCGCGTGGTCGACCATCGCGTTCGCGTCGCCCGTGCCGTCCGAACGCAGCCACGAGCGCAGGGCGTTGTTGTGCGCGGCCACCACGGCCGCCGCGATGACGTCCGCGCGCAGGATGCCGTCCGGCCGGCCGGCGAAGCGCGCGCGGAGGTACTCGGCGAGGGCGCGCTCGTAGCGCCACACCACGGACAGCTCGTAGGCGCGCAGCCCGGGGACGCGTTTGGTGAGCCGGTAGCGCTGGACGGAGAAGGAGGGGTTCTCGGCGTACATCCGCAGGACCAGGCGGGCCGCGTCGCAGACCCGGCGCACCGGTTCGCGGCCGGGGTCCTCGGCGGCGAGGAACGCCGTCATGTCCGCGAGACAGCGCTCGTGGTCGGGGAAGACCACGTCCTCCTTGGAGGGGAAGTAGCGGAAGAACGACCGCCGTCCGACCCCGGCGAGCGCCACGATGTCGTCGACCGTGGTCTGTTCGTACCCGCGTTCCAGGAAGAGCCGGAAGGCCGCCGCGACCAGCGCGTCCCGCATGGAGGGCTTGCTCATGGCACGGAACGTAGCACGCGACGGCACTCAGTTCCCTGAACCGGGGGGCCGGGAGGGAACTGAGTGCACCGTGGGGCGTTACTGGCGCTCGGCCGCCTCGACCACGTTCGTCAGCAGCATGGCGCGCGTCATCGGGCCGACCCCGCCGATCGGCGGCGCGAAGGAACCGGCGACATCGCTGACGTCGGGGTGGACGTCGCCGAGGATGCCCTCGACCGTGCGGGTCAGGCCGACGGACAGGACGGTCGCGCCGGGCTTGATCCAGTCCGGGGTGACGAGGTGGGCGACGCCCGCCGCGGCGACCACGACGTCCGCCTCGCGGGCGTGCGCCGCGACGTCCTGGGTGGCTTCGTGGCACAGCGTGACCGTGGCGTGCTCGGTGGCGCGGGTCAGCATCAGGCCCAGCGGGCGGCCGACGGTGATGCCGCAGCCGATGACGCAGAACTGCTGGCCGGTGATGGCGACGTTGTTGCGGCGCAGCAGGTCGATGATGCCGCGCGGGGTGCAGGGCAGCGGGCCCGGGATGCCGAGGACGAGACGGCCCAGGTTGGTGGGGTGCAGGCCGTCGGCGTCCTTGCGGGGGTCGATCAGTTCGAGGACCGCGTGCGTGTCGATGTGGGCCGGCAGCGGGAGCTGGACGATGAAGCCGGTGCAGGCCGGGTCCTCGTTGAGCCGCAGGACGGCCGCCTCGACGTCGGCCTGGGAGGCGTCGGCGGGGAGTTCGACACGGATGGAGGCGATGCCGACCTGCGCGCAGTCGCGGTGCTTGCCGCCGACGTAGGAGCGGCTGCCCGGGTCGTCGCCGACCAGGACCGTGCCGAGGCCGGGGGTGATCCCGCGCTCCTTGAGCGCACTCACCCGCAGGGCCAGCTCGGTCTTGATGTCGGCTGCGGCGGCCTTGCCGTCGAGAAGTGTCGCGGTGGTCACGGGAGCGGGACCCTTCGGGTGAGGAGGGGGAGGACGGCGAAGAGACGGTCGGGAGCCGGTGACGTCCTCGGCCCCCGTCCCTCCATGTTACGTCGTCCGGGTGAAAGATCGGATATCGAGCCGGGCCTGAACCCCGCCGCCCGCGCGCCCGTATCTCTCCCCGGGGATTCGTAGGAGAGGGGAGAGCGGCGTGCCGACACCGCAGGGCGGCGGCGAGAACTTCGAGCGTGAGGTCCTGGAACCCATCGTGGTCCTCAGGCCCCGCCGTACCGACGCGCTCGCGGACCTGTTCCGCGAGCTGACCGAACTGAGCACCGAGGACACCCCGGGCCAGGAGAAGACCCGTACCTACGAGGCGGTGAACGTCTCCGCGGAGCCCGAGACCCAGCGCATCCCGCCGGTCCCGCCGCGCCCGCGCCGCACCCCGCCTCCGCCGCCCCCGCCGGCCACCGGCAAGGGGGTGCGCCGCGCGGCCGGCGTCATCGCGATCTCGGCCGCCGTCCTGGTCGGCTTCGCGGCGGCGATCCTCCTGCTGCCCGGCCGCCAGAGCGACGCGGTGGCGGCCCAGCCCCCGGTCAGCAGCGCCCCCGTCGAACAGGCCCCGGCCCCGACCCCCGCCCCGAGCGCCCCCGCCGAGGACCCCGACGGCGCCGGCGTCCTGCGCGAGGGCGCCAGCGGCGCGGAGGTCGTCAACCTCCAGGAGCGCCTGCGCCGTATCCCGAACGTGTACGACAACGGTTCGACGAACGGTGAGTACGACGCGACGCTGACCGAGGCCGTGGCCCGTTTCCAGCTCTGGTACGGCATCCGGGGCGACGAGTCCGGGGTGTACGGCGACAACACGCGCCAGGATCTGGAGTCGCGGACCTCGTGACACCCGGGACGCGGTGAGTGTGTCCCATGTCACAATGCGCGCTGGGCCGGTGGGCGTTCGGCACTCCGGCCCACCGAGCCGAAAGCCGTGCCATGAACGTCACCCGCGTCCCGGGCCTCGTGCTGCCCGTGATCTCCCTGGTCTCTCTTCTCGTGGGGCTGATCTGGTACTGGCGTCAGCGGCGCAAGGAGGGGGACTGAGCCGCGAGCGCCTCGGCCACCGCCCGCACCCCGCGCGCGAGGTGCTGGAGCTGCGTCAGCTCGGCCGCGTACATCTTGATCGTGTGCTCGATCGCCGCCTCGTGCAGGCCCAGGGCCGGGAGGTCCGCGCGGGCGGTCTGGAGGGCGGTGCGGGCCACCCGGACCTCCTGCTGGACCTGGAGGTGCGCGTGCCGGGCGAGCAGGACGGGGTGGCGCAGCAGCGCCGGATACCCGGCGTAGCGGGCGGGGACCAGCTCGCGCAGCCATTTGACGGCGGAACGCTCCCAGTCGTAACTGCCGGGCGTTTTGACGTGCCGGGGCCAGTCCGGGCTGAGGCGCGGCGTCGTGAGACTCATGGGCGTGGCTTCCGATGTGCGGCGGTGCGACCGTCAGCAGTATTTATATATGCCGTCACCTTTGCAAGCAGTATGAAAACATTCACGCTTTCACGCGGTGCCCCACACGTTCCGGCTACCCGCCCGTAACGGGGATCGGCCAGGTCAGTCGGGCAGGAAGAACCGGTGCCGGTCCGCCACCTGCTCGTACTCCTCAAGACGCGCCTGCGTCCGCTCCGGGCCCGCGTCCGTCATCGCCTGGAGGAGCGCCGCCGCCATCACCCCGGGCGCCGCGTACGAGTCGAACACCAGCCGTGAACCGGTCCCCGTCGCGAACGTCACGTCCGCCTCGTCGGCGATCGGCCCCAGCGCCAGGTCCGTGATCAGCGCGACCTTCAGCCCGGCCCCGCGCGCCACCCGCACCGCCGTCAGCGTCTCCTGCGCGTGCCGGGGCATCGAGAACGCCAGCACCCACGTCCCGCCGGCCTCCCGGGACTGGAGCAGCGCGTCGTAGGCGACGCTCCCGCCGCGCGTCACCATCCGGACGTCCGGATGGACCCGGCGGGCCGCGTACGTGAAGTACTCGGCGAGCGACGCGGAGATCCGCAGGCCGAGGACGGTCAGCGGCGTCGACCCCGACAGGGCCCGGCCGACCTCGATGACCTGGTCCGGGTCGGCGAAGTCACGCCGCAGGTCCTCCAGGTTGCGGATCTCGGCGTCCACCGCCGCCTGGAGCTCGTTGCCCCGGTTCACCTCGGCCGGGCCGCGCGCACCGAGGGCGAGCGTCTGGAGCCGCTCCCGCAGCGCCGGGTAGCCGCTGAAGCCGACGGCCGCCGCGAACCGGGTCACCGAGGGCTGGCTGACCCCGACGCGTTCGGCGAGGTCGGTGATCGACAGGAGGGACGCCTCGGTGAGGTGCTCGATCAGGTACTGGGCGATGCGGCGCTGGCCGGGGGAGAGGTGGGGGCCGTCGAACAGGGCCCGCAGCTGGGAGGTCGGGGAGAGTTCCGTCTCCGGGACGGCCTTGCCCGAGGTGATCGCCGACGCCTGGGCACGGGCCTGCTGCGGCGAGGGTCCGGGCCCGTCTCCTTTGTCTGCCACGCGCCTCAACATAACCCACTCCAAGATCGGCTCACCGCCGGTAGACGGTGATCGAGTGCCCCACGTCGGCCACCGCCCGGCTGGTCCGCAGCAGCTCCGCCAGCCGCCCCCGCGCCTTGGCCGCCGCCGAGTCCGACACGACCAGCAGCCCCCGCACCCGCGCCTCGGGCACCGCCAGCGGATCTCTCCCCCGGACCCCGTAGTACGACGGCACCCCGGCCCCCTTGTAGACCAGCCACATCGGCTCGTCCCCGTACCTCTCCGCGAGCCGCCCGAGGTCCTGCCCCCAGTCCACGTTCGAGTCGTGCAGCCGCAGATGCGTACGCGCCGGACCTCCGAACGCCTCGTTGGAGTACGGCAGATAGTAGGGAAACGTGCGCAGCGAACTGACCGCGACGAACATCACCAGCGCCCATGGGACCCACGCGGCCGACAACGCCGGCCAGGGGCGCGGGGAACTGCGCGAACAACCACGAAGCACCCGCGGACGGCCGGCGGCCCACAGCGGCACGCACCCCGCCGCCACCGCGAGGAACATAGGCAGGAAGACCGCGTACCGCGTCCCCAGATCCCGCGACCCCGTCATCGCCGACGCCAGCAGCACCCCGGCCGGCAGCAGCACGAACACCGCCGCCCGCCGCAGCCTCGGTACCGCCAGCATGGCCGCCGCGCCCGCCGCCCACAGCGCGAGCATCCCCAGCGGCGTCTTCACCAGTAGCGCGGCCGGCAGGTAGTACCAGCGCGCCCCGCTGTAGAGGTGCCCGAACAGGAACCCCTCCCAGTGCTGGTTCTCGAACCGGAACTGCACCCGCATCCCGTCCCGGTAGGACGGCGGCACCGGCAGCAGCCGCACCACCAGCCCCCGCATCCCCCGCACGACCGGGATCTCACCCGGCGCGGGGCTCCACCGCAGCCGGGGGTCCACCACGAGGTACGACACCCACACCACGGCGAACGCGCCCGCCGTCACCCCGGCGGCCCCCACCAGCGCCGTACGGCGGCTGGTCCGCCACAGCGCCACCACCGCGAGCCCCGCGAACACCGGAACGGCCGTCAGCGTGCTCATCTTCGTCGCCAGTGCCGCCCCCAACGCCAGTGCGGCGAGCGGGAGATACAGCCGTGGACGCCGGTCCGCGCGCCACAGCAGCCACGCCGACGTCAGCAGGAACCCCGCCGCCGGGACGTCCAGCGTCGCCAGGGAGCCGTGCGCGATGACGTCCGGCGAGAACGCGTACAGGGCGAGCGCGACGAACGCGCCCGCGCGGCCGGCGACGTCCCGCGCGAAGAAGAAGACGACAAGCCCGAACAGCAGGGTCAGGGCGATGACGGGCAGCCGGGCCCACAGCATCAGGTCCCACGGGTCGTTGCCGGACTCGTAGAGGAGGTGACGGCCGAGCGCGCCCTGGTCGCCCGCGAAATCAGGGTCGACATGAGGGTCCGCGAGCGCCACTCCGGCGGCCACGATCAGCTTGCCCAGCGGCGGGTGCTCGGGGTTGAAGCGCACCTCGTGCGCGTGGAGGTAGTCGGCGGCCGTCCCGACGTACACCGGCTCGTCGATGGTCGGCGTCTGCTCGACGGCCGTCGTGACCATGACGGCGGCCATCTGCGCCAGTAACAGGAAGACCAGGAGAGGCGCCCACCAGCGGCGGGTGAACGTCCGTAGTGCCGTGTTCGCCATCGTCCGTCCTGGGGAGCCGCACGGAGGCGGGAGCGGCCCGGGCCGCTCCCGCCCCTCAGCACGTCACCGCTTCACGAGTCGTACCGACAGACCGTCCGCCGTGTAGAGGGGTACGGCCCGCAGGTGGGCCGAGTTCAGCTCCACCTTGTCGAACTGGCCGCGCAACTGCGAGGCGTCCAGGACGGGGACGACCGTCCCGGCGGCCGGCGGCTGCTTCGCGTCCAGCCGCAGCACCAGCGTGGCGCCCCGCTCCAGCCGGGCCCGGCCCGACACGGTCAGGACGGCGCCGTGGCTCTTGCGGATCGTCAGATCGAGCGTGGCCGCGCCCTGCGTCCAGGTCCCGCGCACCCGCACCGGCAGCGCGGCGCTCAGCGTGCCGCCCGCGAGGGTGACGTCGCCCTGGCCGAGCGCGTTCGCGTGCCCGGCGGCCAGCGTGCCCTCCTTGACGACCGTGCCGCCGTGGTAGCGGTTGTGGCCGGTCAGGGTGAGCGTGCCGGACCCCTTCTTGGTCAGGCCGCCGTCGCCGTCGATGTCGTTGCGCCAGGCGTCCGCCGCGTGGAAGCCGCCCTTGGCCGCGTCCAGGGTGACCGTGACGTCCGACTCGAACGTGCCGTAGCCGTCCGCCGCCGCGAACAGGTTGAGGCGGCCCCACTGCTCGAAGCCGTCCAGCAGGACGTACCCCGACTCCAGCGCGGTCGAGCGCAGCACCGCCCGGCGCTGCTCGGCGCTCAGGTACGGCTGACGGGTCTCCAGCAGGACCTCGGCGCCCTTGGGCACGGTCAGCGGGTAGGTACGGCCCTTGCGGTTCAGGACGTACGTCAGCTTGGGCTCGACCAGGCAGGCGTTGGCCTCGCGGTCGGCGTACTTGTCGGCGGCGTCCGCGTGGGCGTATCCGAAGAGGGTGTCCGGGGTCGTGCCGGTCTTCGCCGTGAAGTACGCCAGCGCCTGGGCGCGTGCGGCGGCCTTCAGCTCCGCGTTCGCCGGGTCGGCGAGGGTCGCGGCGGCGAGCGCGGTGGCCATGATCCGGCCGCCGAGGACGTCCATCGTGGAGTGCATGCCGGCCATGATCCGGGTGTGGCTCAGCTCCAGGGCGCGGGTCACCAGCTCCTGGAACCGCTCCGGCACGGCGTACGCGTAGGCGAGCGCGGCCAGGTGGAAGGCGTTGGTGTGGCCGCTCGGGAAACCGCCGTCGTCGACCGGCGAGGTGGAGCGCTGGCGCAGCAGCTGCTTCACGACGACGACCTTCGAGTCGTAGACCGGGTAGCCGAGTTCGTCGGTCTTCCCGGTGTCGACGACCTGGCTGTTCTCGTTCATGCGCCACGGACGCGGGTACTGGAACGCGTACTTGCCGGGGTTGCCGGACGCGAACGGGCCGCGCACGGTGTCGACGAGCTTGGCGACCTGGCCGAGGTCGGAGGTGTACGAGCCGGCGCCGAGCGCGGAACCGGCGGGCGCGTCGGCGGGGACGGCGTCGTCGATCTTCGTCGGCGGGGTGGTCTCCGGGGCGGCGGTGATCGAGGTGACCGCCTTGGCGCCGGTGCGGTAGAGCGCGGCCAGCGGGCCGAGGCCGCCGATCATCGCGTAGCTCTGGTGCTGGCGGTCGTAGACGAACGCCTCGCGGGCCTGCGCCTCGGTGCGCCGGGTGGTGAGCTGGATCGAGTACCGCACGTTGGCGCGCAGCAGCTCCCGGTCGAGGACCGTGCCGGTGTTCCAGGCGGTGCCCGTCTTCCAGATCTTCGTCATGCCGCCGAGGACCCGCACTACGGCGTTCGTCTCGGGCGTCAGGTTCGCGGTGATGTTCGTCTTGTAGTCGTCGACGAACGCCGCCGGTACGGCGGTCGCGGCCTTGGCGTCGGCGGCGCCGAGCCACGACACCAGCGTCGGCGCGGCCACCAGCGCGGCCGAACCGCCCACGGACGTCTTGAGGAAGCGCCTTCTGTTCACTGCGGCGGGGGACGACATGCGTGTGCCTCTCTGGAAGTGACGGAGATCGTGCGATCAAGGCGGCTCGGAGGCAACTGCCGTCGGCTGAGCCGGTGATGCGTACGAGCGAAGATCTACGGCGGAGTCGTGACCGTTCCGGGTGGGAACGGCGACCGGACCGTGTCCCGCGGGTGAACGGGAAGGTCCGGCACGGCTCTTTCTACGAACACATGTACAAGGAGAGGGAGTTCTACAGGAGTCCGCGCGCGAGCGCCACCGCCCCGTCGACCGGGGCGACCGTCAACGGCCGTGCCCTGGCGCCCGGTACGGCCTCGGCGAGGCCCGCGGTGAACGCGTCGTACAGCACGGGCTGGCCGAGGACGGTGCCGCCGGCCACCACCACGTCGTCCACCGGCACCCCGCGCGCGGCGAGCCGGGCGACGAGCGCGGCCAGGGCCTGGCCCGCCTCGGCGATCACGGTGTGCGCGAGGGGGGAGCCGGAGGCGGCGGCGGAGAAGACGACCGGCGCGTGCCGTCCCCAGTCCGAGGAGGCGTCGGCCGCGCTCTCCAACGCGGCCCCGAGCGCGGGCACCTCGGGCACGCCGAGCGCCTCGACGAGACCCTGGGCGAGCGGATCGGGTGCCTCGCCCCGGTCGTGCGCGGCCCAGGTGGCGCGGGCGGCCTCGCGGACGAGTCCGGCGGCACCGCCCTCGTCACCGAGGACCGCGCCCCAGCCGCCCACCTGGACCGCCGAGCCGTCGGAGAGCCGGCCCACGGCGACCGAGCCGGTGCCGGCGACGAGACCGACACCCGCGGCGAGCCCCGCGGCGGGGACGAGGAGTTCGGCGTCGCCCACGACGGCCGCGGGAACACCGAGGAGTTCTTCGAGAGCGGTACGGATGTCCGCGCACTGGCGCGGGGTCTCGCAGGCGTGCGCGCCGACCGCCACGGCAGACGGCCGCGCGCCCGCGGGCAGCGCCTCTCGGACGAGGTCGGCGAGCCAGCGGGCGGCGGAGGCGGTGTCGTGCGGGCGCCAGCCGCTGCTGGCACGGACGTGGTCGGCGACCGTCTCGTCCCCCGCGAGCGCGCGGAGGTGCGTCTTGGTGCCGCCCACGTCGATGCCGACCAGAAGCGGGCACGAGGGGGGTGCGTCCTGCACGGGTTCTTCCTTCGTCGAAAGCGCTGAGCTGCGACGGCGGGCGAACCGTGCGAAGTGTGAACGGATCTTGAACTTTTCTCGGGAAGCCCCGGGACGGGCTTCAGTTGGCCACGGCAGGCGAGTACCGTGGGGATTTCGTTAGGAAGTTAACTAACGAACTAGGGTGCGTCAAGAGGTGGTGTACACCCGGCGAGAGACTGTTTCTCCCGGCCGTGAGGCGTGAATTCCGGCTGACGGAAGGCGTGTTCCGTCGAGTGCCTGATGTCTAGACATTCAATCATTCGTAACTTCGACGACACAAGACGTCTTAGTGCTTGCCGACCGAAACTGTGGGGGAGTTGTGCAGCACCTCAGTGAGAGCGCGGGCGCGGTGTTCGCCGTGCTGGCCGCCTCCGGCGACGCGACCCGGCCCCGGCTGGCCCAGCTGGCGGGGCTCTCCAAGCCGACCGTCTCCAGCGCCGTCGCCGAACTGGAGACCGCCGGCCTCGCCGCCCGCACCGGCACCACGCACGGCGCCACCGGCCGCGCCGCCGCCGTCTACCGGCTCGGCCCCGCCGCCGGCACCGTCCTCGCCGTCGACCTCGGCTCCACCCATACGGCGGTACGCGCCTGCACGCTCGACGGCACCGTCGTCGCGTCCCACACCGCCCGCGACCAGGGCCACGCCGCCGACACCGTACGGGCCGTGCTCTGGGGGCTCGCCCGGGAGGCCGCGGGGCCGGTGCGCGGGGTGGTGGTGGCGGTACCGGACGTGGTGCGGCCCGGCATCCGCCCCGCGACCCCGGCCGTGGCCGCCGCCGTGGACGCCCTCGCCCTGCCCTCCCACCTCCCCGTCCACATCGAGAACAACGTGAACTGCGCGGCCCTCGCCGAACTGCACGAGGGGGCGGCCAAGGGGCGGCACACCTTCGGATACCTCCAGGTCGGCTACGGCATCGGCCTCGGCATCGTCGTCGGGGGCGAGGTGCTGCGCGGCGTCGGCGGGGCCGCCGGGGAGATCGCCCGGCTGCCCTACCCCTGGCTGCCGGAGCGCGAGGCGGTGCTGGAGGGCATGGAGGCGTACGTCGGGGCGGGCGCGCTGATGCGCAGGGTGCGGGAGGGGTGGCCGGACGCCGGGGCGCCCGAGGGGGCCGCCGAGCTCTTCGCGCTGGCCGGCGGCGGGCACGCGGCGGCGCGGGGGTTCGTCGCCGCGCACGCCCGGGAGGTGGGGAGACTGGCCGCCGCGACGGTCGCCGTACTGGACCCGGGGCTGATCGTGCTGGGCGGCGGGATCGGGGCGAATCCGCAGCTCCTGCCGGGGGTGCGGGCCGAGCTGGCGCGGCTGAGCTGGCCCACCGAGGTGGTCGGCAGCGAGATCGGCGAGGAGGCCACGGTGGCCGGTGCGGCCCGGCTCGCGGTGGCCCGGGGAATCCAAACCGTGACCGAGGGGTCGGACAAGAAGCATTGACGGACTCCGTCCGCTTCTGCCAATGTCCGGACAAGCGCTTTCTAGCCGGGCGGGACCCCGGCGCAGAGCGGAGAATCCGGCCGTACGGACCGTACGGACCCACGACGGCGTGTTCGTGGGGGACTCCGCTCGTTCAGGTGGCGCGGCCGGGCGAGGCCGCAGACCATGAGCGCACTCCACTCAAAGGAACCCGAGCCGCCTCACCGGCCGGAAGATCCGTCACGCACATCCAGGGAGGGACCCGGTGGGTCACGAGATCTCGCGCAGAACCATCTTCCGCGCCGCGAGCGGCATCACTGTCGCGACGGCGCTCGGCACCACGCTGAGCGCTTGCGGCGGCGGCACGGGCGCCGGCAGCAGCAACAGCAAGCTGACGATGACGTGGTGGGGCAGCGACCAGCGCCACGCCGCGTACAAGAAAGCGCTTGCTACGTTCCAGAAGGACAACTCGAAGATCAAGATCCAGGAGACCTACCAGGGGTACGACGGATACTTCGACAAGTTCAACACCAACGTCGCCGGCGGCAGCGCCCCCGACCTGATGCAGATGGACACCGCGCTCGTCGCCCAGTACGCCCGCAAGGGTGTCCTCGCGCCGATCGACGAGTACGTCGGCAAGTCCCTGGACCTCACCGGCTTCTCCAAGACGCTCCTGGCCGCCGGCACCGTCGACGGCAAGCTCTACGGCGTCCCCTCCGGCATCGGCGTCAACCAGCTCACCGTCAACCGCAGCGCGCTGGAGAAGCTCGGCCTGAAGCTCCCGGACCGCGAGTGGACCTGGAACGACCTCAAGGCGATCGGCCAGGAGGTCTACAAGAAGAGCGGCGGCAAGACGTACGGCGTCGACGACGGCGGCGGCTCCACCCTCCAGTGCTTCGAGATCTTCGCCCGCGAGAAGGGCCAGCAGTTCTTCTCCGACGACGGCAAGAAGATCGGCTTCACCCCGGACACCCTCCAGGAGTGGTGGGAGTTCTGGGCCGAGATGCGCAAGACCAACGCCTCCCCGCCGGCCGCGATCACCTCGGCCGCGCACAACGACCTCACCAAGAACGCGGTCGTCATCGGCAAGGCGCTGTTCACCTTCGACTCCGGCGTCTACGGCGCGGGCGGCTCGATCACCGACGCGCAGCTCGACTTCCTGCCCACCCCGCAGGGCTTCTGGTCCGGCGCGCGGGAAGGCAACTACGTCAACGGCGGTGTGCTGCTGAGCGCCACCAAGACCAGCAAGCGGATCGCCGACTCCGTCAAGATCATCTCCTTCTTCGCGCAGAACGACTCCGCGATCAAGGACATGCAGCTGCTGCGCGGCATCCCGCCGACCGAGAAGGCGCGCAACCTGATCGCCTCCGGCCTCACCGAGACCGACAAGCTGAACATGGCGAGCGCCGACTACATCTCCCAGCGGGTCGGCAAGGCCACCAACGTCCTGCCGAACCCGGTGCCGCCGCCGCAGGGCGCCGACCAGATCTGGGACCTGCTGTTCCAGTCGAACCTCGCCGTGGCCTTCGGCAAGGCGAGCATCAAGTCGCAGTCGGGCAAGTTCTTCGACCAGGCGGCAGGCATCCTGTCCGCCTGAGCGGACGCACGTACGGAAGAGGGCCAGGGAGATGAGTATGACCACCGCGAAGACCGACGAGGTCGTGAAGGAGTCGCCCGGAGCGACCCCCTCCGACCAGCGGGAGCGCGAACGGCAGCGGCGCCGCCTCGCGAGGAAGCGAGGCGGCGGCTGGTGGCCGTACCTCTTCCTGGCCCCATGGTTCGTCGGCCTGTTCGGCCTGACGATCTATCCGATGCTCGACTCGCTGTACCTGTCGTTCACCGACTTCGATCTGCTCACCCCGGAGAAGTGGGTCGGCACCGCCAACTACGAGCGGATGTTCACCGACGACCCGGTCTTCTGGGACTCGGTCCACGCGACCCTGCTGTACGTCGTCGTCTCCGTCCCCCTCAAGCTCGGTCTCGCGCTCGGCGTGGCCATGCTCCTCAACCGGGACATCAAGGGCATCGGCCTCTACCGGGCCGCGTTCTACCTGCCCTCGCTGCTCGGCGGCGCGGTCGCCATCGCCATCGTCTGGCGCCAGGTCTTCGGCGGCGACGGCCTCTTCAACGACTTCCTCGCCTGGTTCGGCATCAAGGGCCAGGACTGGATCTCCAGCCCCGACACCGCGATCTACACGCTGATCCTGCTGGCCGTCTGGCAGTTCGGCACCCCGATGGTCATCTTCCTCGCCGGCCTCAAGCAGCTCCCCAAGGACGTGTACGAGGCCGCCGCGCTCGACGGCGCGAGCCCGGTGACCCGGTTCTTCAGGATCACCCTGCCGCTGCTCACGCCGATCGTCTTCTTCAACGTCGTCCTCCAGATCATCGACGCGTTCAAGACGTTCACGCCCGCGTTCGTCATCAGCAACGGCTCCGGCGGACCCCTCAACTCGACGATGCTCTACTCCCTGTACCTCTACAAGAAGGGCTTCACCGACCTTCAGATGGGGTACGCCTCGGCGCTGGCCTGGGTGCTGTTCCTGGTCATCGCGGGCTTCACGGCGGTCAACTTCATCGCCAGCCGCTACTGGGTCCACTACGACGACTGAGTTTCTGACGACCGAGCGAGGAAGCAAGAAATGTCCGCCATCACCCCGTCGCCGTTGCAGAAGCTCCGCTCCGCCACCGGCGCCCGCCGTATCTTCATCCACACCGTGCTCATCGGTGTCGCGATCGTCATGCTCTACCCGCTGATGTGGATGCTCAGCAGCTCCCTGAAGCCCGACACCGAGATCTTCACCCACCCCGGGCTGATCCCGAACAAGCTCAACCCCGAGAACTACAGCGACGGCTGGAGCGGCTCCGGCAACTCCTTCTCGCTGTACATCACCAACTCGCTGATCGTCACGATCGGCGCGGTCATCGGCAACGTCATCTCCTGCTCGCTGGCCGCCTACGCCTTCGCGCGCTTCGAGTTCCGGGGCAAGAAGATCTGGTTCGGCCTGATGCTCGGCACGCTGATGCTGCCGACGCAGGCGGTGCTGATCCCGCAGTACACGATCTTCTATAACCTGACCTGGATCAACACCTACCTGCCGCTGATCGTGCCCAAGTTCCTCGCGGTGGACGCCTTCTTCATCTTCCTGATGGTCCAGTTCATCCGCTCCATCCCGCGCGAGCTGGACCAGGCCGCGATGGTCGACGGCGCCAACCCGTGGAAGATCTACTGGAAGATCATCCTGCCGCTGATGAAGCCGGCCCTGATCACCACCACGATCTTCACGTTCATCTGGACCTACGACGACTTCCTGCACCAGCTCGTCTACCTCCAGCAGAACGACAAGTTCACCGTCCCCCTCGGCCTCACCCTCTTCATGGACCAGACCAGCGGCTCCTCCTACGGCGCCATGTTCGCGATGTCGACGATCGCCCTCGCGCCCACCCTGATCTGCTTCCTCATCTTCCAGAAGCGACTGGTCGAGGGCATGGCCACCTCCGGCATGAAGGGCTGAGCACGCGTGCACCTCCTCCACCAACGAGGCTCCCTGCACGACCTTGCGGACACCCCCGAGGCGTACGACGCCGTCCTCGCCGACGTCGTCGAACAGGCCCTCGCCCGGCTCACCGCCGAGGGCAGCCTCGAACACCCCGACTGCACCGACGACATCGGCGACACCTCCCTCGGCGTCACCTCGCTGCTGGCGCTCGCCTGGCAGCGCTCCAAGGA
This sequence comes from Streptomyces sp. NPDC004539, assembly GCF_040610055.1. Taxonomy (NCBI): domain Bacteria; kingdom Bacillati; phylum Actinomycetota; class Actinomycetes; order Kitasatosporales; family Streptomycetaceae; genus Streptomyces; species Streptomyces sp. NPDC004539. The sequence continues at coordinate 29,512 of NZ_JBEXLS010000033.1, forward strand.
CCCCCGGCTCCCCGAGGCGGTGCGCCGCAGCCTCGCCTTCCACCTCGACGAGCGTGTCTACACCGAGGACAACCCCGGCTACCCGAACCTGCGCCTGCGCAACTCCGGGTTCCCGTACGCCCGTTACGTCCTCGCCCCCGGCGCGCACCCCATCGGGGACTGGCCGAGCACGGTGTGGGCGCTGCTCCAGGCCGTGAACCTCCTGGAGCTGTCGGACGGACTGGTCCCCGACGAGCAGCGCGCCCGGCTCCTCGAAGTGGCCCAGGGGTACTGGTACTGGCTCACCGAGGCGACCTTCTTCAACCCGCAGGAGGCCGGCAACCAGGCGATCGGCTGCGTCGTCGGCGGCCTGATGCTGGCGGGGCAACTCCCGCGGGAGCAGGCGGAGTCGGTCCGGGCCACGGCCCTTGAGCTGTACCGCTCGAAGATCCGCGCGCACCGCGTCGCCGACCGGGGCGCCCTGCTGCCCCCCGAGCACGGCGGCGCCTACGACAACAACTACGGCCCGATCTCCCTCTCCTTCCTCGCCCAGGCCCACCGGGTCAGCGGCGAGGAGATGTTCGCCGAGGACGGGGAGGCGCTGGCCCACTACCTCGACGCCCGCCTGACGGGCGGGGGCTTCGACAACGGCGGTCCGCGCTACAGCGAGCAGCACTCCGGGTTCGAGTCCGTCCTCGGGCTGCGCTACTTCGGCGCCCGCATCGGCGCCGACATCGGACGCTACCGGGGCGACACCCGCTGGGGCCGCTACGCCGTCAAGCCCGACGGCGGGGTCGACGGGCACTTCGCGTGGATGCTGGTCTGGCAGATCCAGGACGACAGCGCCTGGCACCGCGAGCCGTCCACCGACCCGGCCAGGCACCAACTCCGGGCCGGTACGGTGTCGGTGGCGTTCGACTCGAAGATGACGCCCTCGCTGGTCGAGGCGGCCGGCACGTACTACCTGCCGGCCGCCGTGAACCGCCAGCACGGCTTCGGGCCCGTCCTCGACGGGTTCCTCTTCACCCGCCCGATGGGCGAGGTCCGCGTCCGCGACCTCGAAGTCGACGGCCTCACCGCCAAGTCCGTGACCAAGCCGGTCGTCGGCCGTGACCACGTCCTGCGCAGCGTGCGCTCCCTGTACGTCACCGACGGCACGTCCCTCTGGACGACCGTCGCGGTCGAACGCCTCCCCGGCGAGGCGTACCTGCTGGCCGGCCTGCCTTACGCGGCGGACGACGGCGACCGGGTCCTGCGCACGTCCGAGGCGGCGGTCGTGTCGGCGGGGGAACTGCGCCTCACGCACCCCTCGGCCGAAGGGCCCGACCACTTCGACGCGCGCTCCGAACTCAGCCAGCAGGAAGCGGCGTTCGTCCTCGCCGCCGACCCGCGCGGCTACGGCAACCCCGACGAGGGCTGGGCCCACCTGATCAGCTCCACGGCGATCGAGGCGGGCCCCGTCACGGACGCCCCCGACGATCTGCACGTCTTCGCCGTCCGCCACGGCGGCACCGGACCCCTCACCCTGCACGCCGAGTGGACCGACAGCGGCCTCCTCCTGCGCACGGACGCCTTCACGGCCGTCCTCGGCGGCCTCGACCCGTCGGCGGAGCCGGAGGTCAGGCTCAGCCGCTGAGCCCACGCGGTTCTGTCTCTTCTCTGTCTCTTCGAAATCCCCCGCCGAAATTCCCGGCGGGGGATTTTTTTGATGAGCAAATTTCTTGCACGGACGCAAGCACCTCCGGTCAAGGGTGTCCTTTGTCTCATTTTCCGCACCCCTTCTTGCGCGTCCGGGGGGTGTTATGTTTTCGGCCTGGCCCAGGAACTCGCTTTCCTTTCGGGTCGATTCCTCCTTTTCTCTGGAGTTCTTTCTCATGCCTTCCGAAAGTGCGACCAGCACTGCCGCAATCAATGTCGACACATCGACAAAAACTCCGACCGGGACCCGGCATCTCGGGCTCGCGCTGTTCGTCATCGCGGCGGCCCAGCTGATGGTCGTCCTCGACGCGACCATCACCAACATCGCGCTCCCCGCGATCCAGACCGACCTGGACGTCTCGGACGCGAACCTCGCCTGGATCGTCAACTCCTACGCCCTGGCCTTCGGCGGACTCCTCCTGCTCGGCGGCAGGGCCGGCGACCTCTTCGGCCGCCGCCTGATGTTCCAGGCCGGCATCGCCGTCTTCACCCTCGCCTCTCTGCTCGGCGGACTCGCCCCCGGCGAGGGCCTCCTGATCGGCGCCCGCATCCTCCAGGGCGTCGGCGCCGCCCTCGCCGCGCCCAGCGCGCTCGCCCTGATCACGACGACGTTCCCGCAGGGCAGGTCCCGCAACACCGCGATGGGCGTGTACGCGGCGATGGGCGGCGTCGGCGCCACCGTCGGCCTGCTCCTCGGCGGCACCCTCACCGATCTCCTCGACTGGCGGTGGGTGTTCTTCGTCAACATCCCCATCGGGGTGGCCGTCCTCGCCGGCACCCGGACCTTGGTCGAGGCGGAGCGCCACCCCGGTCGCCTCGACATCCCCGGCGCGGTCACCGGAACGGGCGGTCTGATCGCCCTGGTGTACGGCATCACGCGGGGTGGCGAGCACGGCTGGACCGACACGGTCACCCTGGTCTGCTTCACGGCCGCCGTCGCGCTGCTCACCGCGTTCCTGCTGCTCCAGGCCCGCACCTCCGACCCGATGATGCCGCTGCGGCTGCTGAAGGACCGCAGCCGGTCCGGGAGTTACGCGACGATGCTGTTCATCGGCGCGGGCATGTTCGCCACGTTCTACTTCCTGACCCTCTACATGCAGCTCATCCTGGGCTACAGCCCCGTCCGGACCGGATTCGCCTACCTGCCCTTCAGCTTCGGCATGGCGGTCGCCGCCGGCGTCAGCTCCAAGCTGGTCACCCACTACGCGCCCCGGCTCATCGCCGGGCCCGGACTGCTCGTCGCCGCCGTCGGCATGTTCTGGTTCGCGACCCTGGAACCCGGCTCCTCCTTCACCGCCCACCTGATGCCCGCGATGTTCGTCACCGCCCTCGGCCTCGGCATGAGCTTCGTGCCCATGACCCTCGGCGCGGTCGCCGGCGTCGACCACCACGACACCGGTATCGCCTCCGCCCTCCTCAACACCGCCCAGCAGATCGGCGGCGCCCTCGGCCTCGCCGTCCTCACGACGATCGCCACCTCGGCGGCCGACGACAAGCTCCCGCACGCCGCCGCCTCCCTCTACCGGGGGCTCGCCACCCAGGACGCGGGCCTCGTCAGCCGCGCCGGTGAGGCCCTCACCCACGGCTACACCGTCGCGTTCGCGGCAGCCGCCGTGATGTTCCTGGCGGGGCTGCTGATCACGGCCCTCGCGATCAACGCGGGACGCCAGCACGCGGCGGACGGCGCGGGAGCCGTCCACATGGGCTGACCGGCCAACCGGGACACGGCGCCGAGCGGGGTACGTGACCGCTCGGCGCGGTGCGCTGTCAAAGGCCGGGTCCCGGCTTCGTACGTCTGCGGTCGGCCACCAGGCACAGGGCCGCCGCGAGAGTCGTCGCGAGGCCGCCGAGCCACAGGCCCGAGCGGGGGCCCAGGGGCGCGGCGAGGGCGCCGACGAGGAGGGAGCCCAGGGGAGTGGTCCCTTGCAGGATCAGGGTGTAGAGGGCCATCACCCGGCCGCGGAAACGGGGGTCGCTGCCGAGCTGGACGCGGTGGTTGGCGGCCTGGGCGAAGTACGTGGACGCCAGGCCCGTGAAGAACAGGGAGACCATCGCGAGGCCGAGCGTCGGGGCCGCTCCGGCGAGCGTCTCCAGCACGCCGAACACGAGCGCGGACCCCGCGACCAGCGTGCCCGAGGGCCGGTCGCGGCGGGCTGTCCCGGCGAGCGCGGCCAGCAGTGAACCGGCGGCCAGCGCGGTCGTCAGCAGCCCGAAGGACGTCGCGTCGGCGTCGTACACCGTTCTCGCGATCAGCGGCAGCGTCACCTGGAAGTTGAGGCCGAACAGGCCGACGGCCGCGACCAGGGACAGGGGGAGCGTCAGGTCGGGGCGGGAGGCGACGTGCCGCAGGGCGTCCACCACCCGGTGCCGGCCCCGGGCCGGCGGGCCCCTGAGCAGCTCCGCCGGCCGCATCAGGAGCAGACCCGCCACCGGGGCGGCGTAGCTTACGGCGTTGAGGAGCATGACCGGTCCCGTGCCGAGCCAGGCGATCAGCGCGCCCGAGGCCGCCGGGCCCACCACCCGCGACACGCTGAAGTAACTCGTGCTCAGCGCCGACGCGTTGGGCAGCAGCGCCGGGCCGACCAGTTCGCTGACGAACGAGATCCGGGTCGGCGTCTCGATCGCGCTGACCGTGCCGAGGAGCAGGGCGAACAGGCAGAGGTGGGCGAGCCGGACGGTCCCGGTGAGGGTGAGGAGCGCGAGGAGCAGGGCGAGCGTGCCGGACACCAGGTTCGCGCCGAGCAGCAGGACGCGCTTGTCGTGGCGGTCGGCGAGCCGTCCGCCGTACAGCGTGAGCAGCAGGACGGGCGTGAACTGGAGGGCCGTCACCAGCCCGAGCGCGCTGCCGGAACCGTCCGTCAGGGACAGCACCAGCCAGTCCTGCGCGGTGATCATCATCCAGGTGCCGGTCACCGACACGACCTGGCCGGCCGCGAAGAGCCGGAAGTTGCGGACGGCCAGGGAACGGAAGGGGGAAGAGGAGTCGAGGGCCGGGGTCACCCGCGCTTTCTGTCACGCCCGCCTCGCGCCGGACCACGGCACCGGCTCGAGAGCTGCCGGGAGCCTCGGGGACCGGCCGATCGCCGTCGCGGAGGAGGGCGGCGCACGGCACGCGCACTCAGATCGGCAGCCCCAGCAGGCCCCAGCCGCGCCGGGCCGTCTCCTCGACGACCGTGCCCCATTCGCCGATCAGCGCGTGGAACGCGTCGAAGCCGGGGAACCAGTCGCGGTCGGGGGCGTAAGCGGAGCGCAGGGCCGGCAGGAGCGGTCTCGCGCGAGACCAGTGGGCGGCGGTCGCGCGGACCAGGCCGGGCGGGCAGGCGAGGAGGGGGTGGGGGAAGCCGGGGAGGGGCTGGGGTTCGGGGGGCTCCTCGGGGCCCTCCCAGATGAGGGGGAGGAGGAAGGCGTCGAGGGACTCCCGCAGCGCCGGGTCGGCGGTGGCGCGCGCGGAGTCCCAGGCGTCGGCGGCGAAGAAGTGGGGTTTGTAGGAGCCGGTCGTGCCGTGGAACTCGTACCGGCCCGCCCAGGGCACCTCTGGCGACGCCGGGAACACCCAGCCGCGTTCCGGGACGTCCGGCCACGGCTCCGAGTCCGGGCAGGCCGCCTCGTACAGCAGCGCCTCCAGTTCCCGCTCCGGCGTCCCGCCCAGCCGCTCCCAGTCCAGCGCGAGCACCGTGATGTCCAGCCCCATGTGATCCACCCTACTCAGATCGACGTTATCGGCAGGGAACGGACGTGCGGGAGCGAACCGTTGGAAGAGGTGCACCGATGAAAGGTTCAGCCTCCTCACAGGAAGACGTATCACTCTCGTGTCCGTGAGAGAGGGGGAGAGGAAAGGAGCGTCCGCCGTGAGCCCGACCCAGGTCTCCGCCGCCGTCGTCGACGACGAGGCGCGCATCCGCGTGCTGATCGCCCGCTGGGCGCAGTCCGTGCACCGGGGCGACATCGACGGCGTGCTCGCCGGCCACGCCGAGCGGCTCGCGATGTACAACGTCGCCCCGCCCTACGAGGGCATCCGCTCCCGCGCCGCCTACCGCGTCATCTGGCCGCCCCTCTTCGCCTGGCAGGCCCTCGGCGCCCGCTTCGACATCGAGTCCCTGGACGTCACGGCCGGCACGGACGTCGCCTACGCCCACGCGCTGGTGCGCTGCGGCACCCCGCAGGAACTGGCCGAACGGCCCGAACTCCGGCTGCGGCTGACGTTCGGGCTGGTCAAGGAGCGGGGGGAGTGGGTGATCGCCCACGAACACCACTCGTTCCCGCACGACTGAGAACGACCGGCCGCCGTGGCGTGAACCCGTCTCCGCCGCCTGGGGGAACCGGAGACGCCGGATCGGGTCACCGCGGGTTACGTTGACGAGGGTCTCCGCACCCTCAGTGACAGTCGTCGGCCGTGGAGAGGGGCAGCGCGCATGACGTCCGAACCGTGTGTCGCTGTCGCCGCGCCGGTCCGGCGCCGGGTCCCCTGGCCCCTGCTCGGCTCGTTCGCCGTCCTGCTGGGCGTGGTCTGGCTGGCCCGACGGCACTGGTCGGTCGTCTCCGACGGGGCCGGCCGGCTCGTCGTCGCGGACCAGGGCTGGCTGCTGTGCGGCGCGTTCGCGACCGTCGGAACCTGGGGCTGCGCGGCGCTCACGCAGCAGGGCGCGGTCACCCCGAGCCTGCCGCGCGGGAGGCTCGTCGCCACCCAGTTCGCCGCCTCCGCCGCCAACCACCTGCTCCCCGCCGGGCTCGGCGCGAGCGCGGTCAACCTCCGCTTCCTGATGCGCTGCGGCCTGACCGCGACCCGCTCCGCGACGGCCCTCGGCGTGAAGGCGAGCGCCTCCGCCGTCGCCCGGATCACCCTCATCGTGGCCCTCGCCCCGCTGGCCCCCGGCATGCTGCGGATGCCCGAGGTCCCGGCGACCGTCGTCCTCGGCGTCGCCGCCGTGCTCCTCCTGCTGCCGGCGCTGCTGCTGTGGACGCGGTGCCGCCGGGCCCTGTCCGCCGTCGTCGCCGACATCCGGACCGTGCACGCGCGGCCCTGCCGGGCGGCGGCGCTGTGGGGCGGGGCGTTCGCGTTCGCGCTGCTGCACGCGTGCGTGCTGATCGCCGTGACCCGTGCCATCGGGCTCGCGCTCTCCCCGGTCCACGTCGCCCTCGTCTACCTCGCCGCCAGCAGCGCCGCCGCCCTCCTGCCCACCCCGGGCGGCATCGGCTCCCTCGACGCGGTCCTCGCGCTGTCGCTGACGGCGACGGGGGCACCGGCGGTCGCGGCGACCTCGGCGGTGCTGGGTTACCGGCTGCTGACGGTGTGGCTGCCGCTGGTGCCGGGGCTGCTGATGCTGGCGGTGCTGATCAGACGGCGGGCGCTGTGACCGCCTGCCGTCTCAGCGCGACTGCGTGAGCACCCTCTCCAGCACCCTCCGCTGTACGCCCTCCGGGTCCGGGCTCGACAGCCCCGCCAGCACGACCAGGGCCTTCCACAGCGCCCACCCCCGGGCCCGCCGCCACGCGTCGTCCGGCAGACCGACGGCCTCCCGGAACGCCTCGCGCTCGGCGCCCTCGAAGTACGTCCAGGCGATCACGAGATCGCACGCCGGGTCCCCCACACCGCACGTCCCGAAGTCGATGACCGCCGACAGACGTCCGCCCCGGACGAGGAGGTTGCCCGCGGAGACGTCGCCGTGGAACCACACCGGCGCCGACGGCCACGCCGACACCAGCGCCTCGCCCCACACCGCACGGCACGCGGCCACGTCCACCTCGTCGGCCAGCGTCACGAGGGACTCGGCCACCTGGTCGCCGTACACGCTGGGATGACACCCCCGGAACCACGAGTGCCGCCCCGCCGCCGGCCCGCCCTCGGCGGGGACCTCGCGCAGGCGGCGCAGGAACTCGCCGAGATCCCGGGCGAGTCGGACCCGGTCGACGGCGTCGGCGTCGGCGGCTTCGACGGTCTCGCCGGGGAGCCAGCGCCGTACCGACCAGGGGAACGGGTACGCGGCCGACGGGCGGCCGACGGCCACCGGCGCCGGGAGCGGCATCGTCAGCTCCTTCGCGAGGACCGGCAGCCAGCGGTCCTCCTTGGCGACCGCCGCGACGTACCCCTCGGCGCTCGGCAGCCGCACCGACAACTCCTCGCCCAGCCGGAACGTACGGTTGTCCCAGCCCTGACGGGCCACCGGCCGGACCGGGAGGCCGGACCACTCGGGGAACTGCCCGGCGATCAGGGAGCGGACGAGTCCGGCGTCGGGATCGGTCATGGGCGCAGTCTGCGCGAGCGCCCCGCGCGCTGTCCTCACCTTTTCGCGAGGTCCCTGCGGCAGCGCAGGATCTGCTGCGCCGGATCTCCCGTGTACATCCAGGGCGTCGGCGTCGCTCGGCGCCCCAGCAGATCGAGGAGCACCCCGGCGATCTCCGCCTCACCCGCCCGGCACGCCGCGTGCGCGAGATGGTTGACGTCCCGCAGCTCCGCGGGGGAGACGGGCAGGTATTCGGGCCGCGCGGACAGCCAGCGGTCCCAGGTCCGGCGTACGTCGCTGACGGCGCCGTCGTTGGTCCAGTGCTGGGCGATGCCGACGGCCGCCGGGCGGTCCTGGGCCAGGTCCAGGCTGTGCCGGTACTCCTCGACGCGCGCGTACTGGACGAGCACCGGCAGCGGACAGCCCGGCGGGGAGACCCCGGCGGCGTCGCGGGCGAAGTCGTACATCAGGCCGTGGGTGCCGTGCCAGCGGGCCGAGTAGTAGTGCAGCACCTGGAGGTGGCCCTCCATGCTGTACGGGTCCCGGCGGTGCAACTCGTCCCACCAGCGGGCCAGTTCGGACCGGCGCACGCCCGCCGGGTACAGCCGCGCGACCGAGATCAGCGACACCCACGGCGTCGGGTCCTCGGGATACGCCTCGCTCGCCGCCCGGCACGCCATGACCGCCGCGTCGACCCGGCGGGGGTCGATGGAGGTGCCCCGGCCCGCCTCGATCGCCAGGTTGAACGCCCGGGTCGTCTCCGTCGCCGCGCGCAGCACGAGCGCGTCCGCGTCGTACGGCTCGGCCGCGAGCCACGACTCGACCGTGGAGCCGCCCGCGCACACCTGCGCCAGCCGCCGCACCCGGTGCCCCCGCGCCGCCCAGTCCGGGCCGGTCGCGCGCAGCAGGTCGCGCAGGCCGTGCCATCTGCCGATCACGAGATCCGGCCGGGTCGCGGTGAGGGCCTCGTCCCCGCAGTCGGGGTCGAAGTCGGGCGAGAAACGGTCGCGCGCCATGGGGCCTGCCTCAGGGTCGGGGTCGGGGAGCGGAGGGGGCGCCGACGGGCCGGCCGCTGTGGGGAGACGGCCGGGGCGTCGTGCGCGGGGGGACGCGGGGCGTTCGGAAGAGGGGTCAGAAGTCCGTCGGGAGGCTGTCGTACGCGCCTCTGTGGCCCGGGACCGCGTGGGCGGGGATCGCGCAGGAGGCGTCGAGACGGGTCGGGCGGTAGTAGTCGCTCGTGCGGTAGCGCAGCAGGGGGACCAGACCGAGGGCGAGGCCGCCGAGACCGATCACGATCGCGGGGCCGCTCAGCTCGCCGAGGGACTCGACGAAGATCCAGAACATGAAGAGGGCACCGCACAGCGGCCACACCCCGCCCAGCAGGAACGCCGCCGGCGACCTGAGCAGCAGCTTCCGGTAGGCGACGACGGCGGCCAGCCCGGTGAGACCGTAGTACAGGGCGATCTGGAGCCCGATCGCCGAGATCGCGTCGGAGAGGATCTCGCCCACCGACCCGAGCGCGTTGGCCGCGACGAGCAGCACCAGCGCCACCGCCCCGACCACGGCGACCGCCACCCACGGCGTGTTCCAGCGCCGGTGGACCCGGCCGAACGCGGCCGGCATCGTCCGGTCGCGGCCCATCGCGAACAGCGAGCGCGTGACCTGCACGAGCGTCGTCTCCAGCGTCGCGATCGTCGACAGCATCACCGCCACGACCAGCAGTTTCCCGCCCCACCCGGGCCACACCGCCTCCCCGAGCGCGCCCAGCACGTTCGCCGCGTCCCGGTCGATCTCGTCCCGCGTCAGCACGACGTTGACGGCGATCGTGTAGACCTCGAACAGCACGAACACGACCCCGAGCCCGATCAGCCCGGCGAGCCCCGTCGTCCGGCGGCTGTCGCGCGTCTCCTCGCTGAGGTTGCTCGTGACGTCCCAGCCCCAGTAGTAGAACGCGGCGACCAGCGCCCCCGCCGCGAACCCGGAGACCCCGTCGAACTGGCCGAGCCCGAACCAGGACCAGTCGAAGGCGCGCGCCCTCCCGGAGTGCAGGAAGGCCAGCACGGCGAAGAGCACGAGGATCGCCAGCTCCACGCCCGACATGACGAGCTGCGCCCGGACCGTGAGCCGCGCCCCGCCGAGGACGACGCCCAGCATCAGCAGGAACCAGCCCGCGCCGACCGCCGTCGACCAGGCCGTGCTGTCCGCGAGCCCCTCGTCGAAGAGGGCCAGCGTCAGGGAGCCCGCGGGCAGCGAGCCCGCGACCATGAAGAGGGTCGTGGAGACCACCAGCGCCCAGCCGCTGAGGAAGCCGAGGAAGGGGTGGAGCGTGCGCCCCACCCACGAGTAGGCGGCGCCCGCGTTCGTGTCGATCCGCCCGAGATGGCGGTAGGCGAGCGCGATGCCCAGCATCGGGAGCGCGCAGTAGAGCAGGGCGGCCGGGCTCGCCAGACCCACCGCCCCCACCAGGACCGCCGTCGTCGCGGCGATCGAGTACGCGGGGGCGCTGCCCGCGATCGCCATCACCGCCGTGTCGAACGTGCCGAGGACGTTCGCCTGAAGCCCTCGACCACTGCTGTTGCTCATGGTGCGCTGCTTTCGTCGTGCACACCGCGCGGCGGGAACTGCCCGGCGGCGCGTGGGGGGTGGGGGGTTGCGACCGCCGCGTGCCCGCAGGGATGGCCTGGGGCGGCGACGGGAAAAGGCCGTGCGGAACCAGCCGCACGGAGGGGCGTGCCACCGCTCCGTCGGCGGCCGATCACACCGAGTGTGCGAGTGATGATAGTCCCAACGATTTAGCTTTCAAGATTGACCGTCGGGTAACCTCTACGACCGTTTTTCCCGAACTCCCGTGCCCCGTACGACGGTTCAGTCCCCGATCCGGTCCAGCTGACGCAGCCGGTTCGTCGCGTCGAGCGCCGCGACCTTGTACGACTCCGCCAGCGTCGGGTAGTTGAACACCGCGTCGACCAGATAGTCGACCGTGCCCCCGCAGCCCATCACCGACTGGCCGATGTGGATCAGCTCCGTCGCCCCGCTGCCGAAGCAGTGCACCCCGAGCAGCCTGCGGTCCTGCGGCGACACCAGCAGCTTGAGCATGCCGTGCGCGTCCCCGATGATCTGACCCCGCGCCAGCTCCCGGTACCGGGCCACCCCCACCTCGAACGGCACGCACTCCTCGGTCAGCTGGTCCTCGGTACGGCCGACGAAGCTGATCTCGGGGATCGTGTAGATCCCGATCGGCTGGAGGTCGTGCATCTGCCCGACCGGCTCCCCGAACGCGTGGTACGCCGCCGCCCGCCCCTGCTCCATCGAGGTCGCCGCGAGCGCCGGGTACCCGATGACGTCCCCGACCGCGTAGATGTGCGGGACCTGCGTACGGTAGTGCTCGTCGACGGTGATCCGGCCGCGCGGGTCCGCCGCCAGCCCCGCGTTCTCCAGCGCGAGTTCCTCCGTCAGGCCCTGCCGTCCCGCCGAGTACATCACCGCGTCCGACGGGATCTTCTTGCCGCTCTCCAGCACCGTCAGCGCGCTGTGCTGATGCCGCTCCACGGCGGCGACGGTCTCCCCGAACCGGAACGTCACGGCCAGGTCCCGCAGGTGGTACTTGAGCGCCTCGACGATCTCCACGTCGCACATGTCCAGCATCGCGGGCCGCCGCTCCACGACGGTCACCTTGCTGCCGAGGGCCGCGAACATGCTGGCGTACTCGCAGCCGATCACGCCGGCGCCGACGATCACCATCGAGCGCGGGACCCGTTCGATCGTCAGGACGTTGTCCGAGTCGAGGATCGTGCGCCCGTCGAACTCCACGGTCTCCGGACGCGCGGGACGGGTGCCGGTCGCGATGACGATGTGGTCCGCCGTCAACCGCCGCTCGTGGCCGGTGACTTCGCGCAGGGCGACGGTGTGCGGGTCGAGGAAGCGGCCGGTCCCCGCGAACAGGGGGACCTGGTTGCGGGACAACTGGCTGCGGATGACGTCGACTTCACGGCTCACGACATGCTGGGTGCGGGCCGTGAGATCGGCGACGGTGATGTTCTCCTTGAGCCGGTAGCTCTGCCCGTACAGATCCCGCTGGGTGAGCCCGGTGAGGTACAGCACCGCCTCCCGCAGGGTCTTGGACGGGATCGTGCCGGTGTGCAGGGAGACACCGCCGACCATGTCACCACGGTCGACGACGGCGACGGAGCGGCCGAGTTTCGCCGCGGCGATGGCGGACTTCTGGCCGCCGGGACCGGAACCGAGCACGAGCATGTCGAAATCGGGCACGGTCGGAGTGTGTCAGCGGGGAGGGTTTTCGGAAAGAGGACGTCTGTTTCAGGGCAGCAGCTTGTCCAGGGCCGCGGGGCCCTCCGCCGCCAGTTTCCGCTCGGCCCACGCGAGGTTCTGGGGGGTGAGGTCGCGACCGGAGGCGAGGACGAGGTCCTCCGCCGTCACCTCCGTACCGGTACGGGTGTGGAGCAGGGCGTCAGGGGTGGCGTGTTCCTCGGAGGGGTTCGTCATGGCCTGGACTCCTCTGGTGCGGTCGTCGAATCCACTATCGCCACACATCGGGCGGGCCGCATGTGCGCGTGCCCGGACGCGGACGCGGATACGTGGGGCGCGTGCCCGAAGCGGACGCCGGAAAACGCTTGGACGCCGTTCACCCGGTTGTCGTATCGTCTGACCGCACGCCCGAGACGAACGGAAGGAGGCGAGTGCCATGCAGTCCACGACGACCCCGCGCTCCCTCCCCGTCACCGTCGCGTGCCACGTCTGACCTGCCCGGGAGCGCCACGCAAGCATTCCGCTACCCGGAGGAACCGTGACCGACCTGGTCATCCGCGCGCTCGACGAGCGCGACGTCCATCTGTTCGACACCCTGCCCGACCCGCTGCGCGCCGCCGAGGCCCTGCGGACGGCCCACTACCGCCCCGGCTGGAAGCGGGTCGCCCTGCGGGACGGCCGCGTCGTGGCCCGCGCCGCCTGGTGGGGCGGCCCCGACGACACCGAACCCCTCACCGCCGAGCTGTTCGACTTCGCCGACGGCGAGGAGGAGGCGGGCGTACAACTGCTGCGCACGGCTCCCTGGCAGGTCGGCCTGGAGCTGAACCTCCCGGGCGGCTGGCGCGACGACCCCGCCCTCAAGGCCGCAGCCGAGGCCCGCTTCGACGCGGCCCGGCGGGCCGGACAGCGGCTCCTCGTCGAGCGGTACCTCTACCGCTGGACCCGCGAATGCGGGCTCCCCGACCGCCCCGGCCGTCTGGAGTTCGCCCCGGAACCCGACGACGCCGTCTTCTTCGACGCCCTGCGCCGCATCCACTCCGTCACCTTCGACGCGCACGCCCGCAAGGCCATCGAGGAGGGCGGCCTCGACCTGGCGGCCCAGGAGGAGATCGACTTCTTCCGCTGGTGCCCGTCCCCGCGCGAGTGGTGGCAGACCGCCCGCACACCTGAGGGAGACCTGGCCGGCATCCACATCCCCGCGCACAATCCGAGCGGCCCGTGCATCGGGTTCATCGGCGTCGTCCCGGAGCGGCGCGGGCACGGGTACGCCTATGACCTCCTCGCCGAGTGCACGCACTACCTCGTGGAACGGGGTGCGGAGTTCATCGCCGCGGCCACCGACCAGGGGAACTTCCCGATGGCCGCGCACTTCACGAAGGCCGGGTATCCCGTGGTGCGGGAGCGGGTGCACTTCGTGTGACGGGGCGTGTGGCGAGGTGTGTGACGGGGCGTTGTCAGTGGCGGGTGACAGGCTGGGTGACATCGGCGGCTGACTGAGAGGAGCGGGGGCCATGGGGTTCGACGGTGAGATCTGGCGAGTGCGGAGCGGCGCGGAGGAGGTCGGGGAGATCGCGATCGACGACAGCGACTTCCCGTGGCTGTCCGGCCGCTTCACGCCCGGTCCGGGGTACGCGGCCGTCGAACCCCTGTTCGTGCGCGAGCTGGCGCAGCTGAACGACGAACGGACCGAGGAGTGGGAGGCGCTCTACGACGAGATCACGCGGCGCGTCTCCCTCTCCTCGCCGGACGGGCCCGTGCCCGAGTTCCTGCTGCACATCGAGGGGGAGCGGGCCTGGTTCCGGTGGAGCGACGAGCCCTTCGACAGGGAGTGACGCAGGTCACACGCGAGGCTGTCACACTCCGGCGGCCCCGGTTGTCTAAGGGGTGTACTCAACGGTCACCGCATCAGGAGGACACCATGGAAGCCCGCCTCGACCTCTTCGGCAACCAGCTCTTCGGCAAGGTCCTGCGCCACGTCAACTCCGCCGGCAAGGTCGTCTCCGACTCCACCCTCCCGCTCGCCACCCAGGAACTGGTCAAGATCCGCGCCAGCCAGATCAACGGCTGCGGCTTCTGCACCGACATGCACACCAAGGACGCCACCGCCGCCGGCGAGACCCCCACCCGCCTCCACCTCGTCGCCGCCTGGCGCGAAGCCACGGTCTTCACCGACGCGGAACGGGCGGCCCTCGCCCTCGCCGAGGAGGGCACCCGCATCTCGGACGCCCACGGCGGAGTCTCCGACGAGGTCTGGCAGGACGCGGTGAAGCACTTCGACGAGGACCAGTTGGCTGCCCTGGTCTCGTTGATCGCGATCATCAACGCCTACAACCGGGCGAACGTGATCGTCCGCCAGCCGGCGGGGGACTACCAGCCGGGGATGTTCGGCTGAGAGGGGAGGGCAAGGGGGCGGCGTAGGGGTTGAGCGGGGCGGCGGAGTGGCGTGGCGAGAGTCTGCGCGGGGTGCGACGGGGGGAACCAGCGCGAGCCGCGGGGCGCGGCGGCGTGATGAGACGGGAGCCTGGGCTGGGAGCTGGGAGCTGGGAGCTGGGAGCTGGGAGCTGGGAGCTGGGGCTAGGCGAGAGGCGGGCCGAGGCGAGAGCCAAGGCTTGAGCCGCAGCCGCACCGGTATGGCGGCGAAGCCGCCTTCCAGGGGCGCGGGGAACTGCGCGACCAGCCACAACGAACCCGCACCCGCCAGACGAACAGGACGCCCCCTCCGCTGACGCGGACTCGCCTACTCCCCCACCCCCAAAACCCCCTCCGCCGCCTCCAACACCTCAGTCACCCGCAGAGCGAACCCCGCATCACAAGCATGAGGCCGCCCAGAAGCAACAGCCTCCAGCAGCGCGTCCACAGCCCCGCTCAACGCACCCACCGCATCACTCACCCCCTCCGGCAACACGGCAACCCCCGACTCCCCCCGCAACTCCACCGCGTTCCCCGAAGCGGCCTCAGGAGCCGTCAGGCTCAACGTCAGCGTGCTGGACGCCCCACCCGCATGCTCCAGCACCAGAAACACCGTGTCCCCGGGCCCGTGCACAGCCGCCCCCACCCGCGTCACATCCCCCAGCACCGGTAGCAGCACCGACAACGCATGCGGCCCCACATCCCACAACGCCCCCTTCTCCCGCCGCCACGCCGACTCCGCGAACGGACTCCCGGCCGACGTGAACACGGCCCCCAGCCACTCGGCCCGAGCCGTGAACCACCCGTCGGCCGCAGCCTGCTCCCCGATCCACGCGGAGATCACCGGATCGAACCGAGCCGTGAAGAACACCACCGACGCGGCCCCACTCTCCCGCGCCGCCTCCACCAGCTCCCGCCCCTCCCGCGAGGACAACGCGAGCGGCTTGTCGAGCAGCAGATGCCGCCCCGCCCGAGCCGCCCGCGTCGCCAACTCCGCCTGGATGTCCGGCGGCAACGCCACGGCCACGGCGTCCACATCGGAGATGAGCGCGTCGACGTCGTCGTACGCCCGCACCCCGTACTCCGCGGCGAGCGCCTTCGCCGCGTCCGCCCGCCGCCCCCAGACCCCGGCGAACTCCAGGGCGGGATGTGCCGCGAGGGCGGGAGCGTGGGCGAGGTGGGCCCAGGGCCCCGTGCCGAGCAGTCCGATACGCATGTTGACGTCCGCCTCTTCAGGGAACGGGCCAGGTCCGCACGAGCCTGACACATGCCCCGGGACTGTGCGCAAGCCCTGGCGAGAACGGTCTCATCCGCCGGACAACCCACCCGAAGCCCCCGATCCCTGATGTACTTCTCCCGACCGGATGGAAAGCGCTTACCACCCCGGTCGACAGTGAAGACATCCGTAGGTACACCGGAGGCCACCGCCCATGGCGTCGTCGTACGAGCGCCCGCTCGACCACCGCTACCGGGACGAGCACCCCGTCCGCACCCTCGCCTACCTCTTGCGCGCCGACCGCCGCAAACTCCTCGCGGCCGTCGCCGTGTTCACCGTGAAGCACAGCCCCGTCTGGCTGCTTCCGCTGATCACCGCGTCCATCATCGACACCGTCGTCCAGCACGGCCCGATCGACCGGATCTGGACCAGCACCGGCGTCATCCTGTTCATCCTGCTCGTCAACTACCCCCTGCACCTCCTCTACGTCCGGCTCCTGTACGGCAGCGTGCGCCGGATGGGCACCACCCTGCGCTCGGCGCTGTGCACCCGCATGCAGCAGCTCTCCATCGGCTACCACTCCCGGGTCAGCGCGGGCGTCCTCCAGGCGAAGGTCGTCCGGGACGTCGAGTCGGTCGAGCAGATGGTCCAGCAGAGCTCGGACCAGGGCCTCGGCGCGATCACCGTCCTCGTCGGCGGCCTGGTCGTCATCGGCGTGCGCACCCCCGAGTTCCTGCCGGTGTTCCTCGTGGTCGTGCCCGCCGCCGCGCTCGTCGTCGCCCGCCTCAGGGAGCGGCTGCGCAGCCACAACGAGAACTTCCGGCACGAGGTCGAGACCCTCTCCTCCCGCGTCACCGAGATGACCCGCCTCATCCCGGTGACCCGCGCGCACGGCCTGGAGCGCAAGGCGCTGCGCCGCATGGACGGCACGCTCAGCCGCCTCCTCGACTCGGGCCTCAGGCTCGACCTGGTCAACGGCCGCTTCGGCTCGATCGCCTGGGTCGTCCTCAACACGGTCGGCGTGCTCGTCCTGGCCGGCGCCGCGCTCGTCTCGTACTACGGCGCCTGGGGCGTCACCGCCGGCGACGTCGTCATGCTGAGCGCCTTCCTGACCACCCTCACCGGCTGCGTCACCACCCTCACCGGCCTCGCCCCGGTCATCACCAAGGGCCTCGAATCGGTCCGCTCGATCGGCGAGGTCCTCCAGGCCCCCGAGACCGAGGACAACGACGGCAAGACCGAAGTCACCGCCGTACGGGGCGCGGTGACCTTCCGTCAGGTCGACCACGCGTACGACACCGGCCGGGCCGCCGTCCGCGACTTCACCCTCGACGTCGCCCCCGGCGAGACCGTCGCCCTCGTCGGCGCGTCCGGCGCGGGCAAGTCCACCGTCCTCAACCTGGTCATCGGCTTCATCCGCCCGACCTCGGGTCAACTCCTGCTGGACGGCACGGACATGAGCACCCTCGACCTGCGCACCTACCGCCGGTACGTCTCCGTCGTCCCCCAGGAGTCCATCCTCTTCGACGGCACGATCCGCGAGAACGTCGCCTACGGGATGGAGGACGAGGCCGACGAGGGCGCCGTCCGCGCGGCCCTGCGGGACGCCAACGCCCTTGAGTTCGTGGACAAGTTGCCCCAGGGGCTGGACACGCTGGTCGGCGAGCGCGGCGCCCGGCTCTCCGGCGGCCAGCGCCAACGCCTCGCCATCGCGAGGGCGTTGATCCGGGACCCCAAGGTCCTCGTCCTCGACGAGGCGACCTCCGCGCTCGACACCCGCTCCGAGGCGCTCGTCCAACAGGCCCTGGCCCGGCTGCTCCAGGGGCGGACGACGTTCGTCGTGGCGCACCGGCTGTCGACCGTGCGCGGCGCTGACCGGATCGTTGTCATGGACGAGGGGCGTATCCGAGAGATCGGGACGCACGAGGAACTGTTGCGCCAAGGTGGGGCGTACACGGCCCTGCACGCGGGGCAGGTGGCCTGAGGAGGGGGCGGGTATGGCGGTCGAGGTGTGGCACGACTACGTCGCCCGTGAACTGGGGCCCGTGCTCGCGGTGTTGGCCGCGCGGCCGGGGGAGCGGAAGGAGGAGGGGGACGCCCTCGCCGATCCGGTGCCGGGGGCGCTGGAGTGGACGCTGCCGTGGGGGATGGACGACGGCAACGGGCTCGTCCGCGTCACCGTGTTCACCGAGATCGTGCCGGAGAGCTACGCGCGGCGCATCCGGGTCGTCGTCGCGGCTGCGGCCCGGGGGTTCCTGGAGGACGGCGGGCGGCTGGCGCTGCCCCGGTACGCCGACTGGGGTGCCGGGTACGGGAGCTCGCACGGCGAGACCGAGGCCGGCGGTCCGGGCCGGGTCCCGCCGCCGGACCGCGAGCTGACCCGGGGGATGGCCGAGCACCTGTGCCTGGCGCTCGGCGGCCTGCCGCACACGCTGAGTGACGAACCCGGCGGTGAGGTGGGCTTCTCGATAGCGGCCCGCCCCGTCTGATCCGGCGACCCAGGCCGGAAACAGCCGCCGGCTGAACGGTTCCCTCCGTTTGGTGAATCGTTTCCCCTCAATCCCCTGGGCCCGTTCACGAAACCACCGAATCACTCCCGTCGCACGGCTCCCTGGCCCCCGCCCCCGGCTCCGCCAGCCACTGCGCGATGGTCCGGGCGATCGGCTGCCCCGTCTCCACCTCGACGAACCCGAACTGCCCCGACTGATTGCACTCCAGGAACCACCAGGTCCCGTCCGCGTCCACCGCGAAGTCGAAGGCGCCGTAAGCCAGTTCGGCCGCCCGGAGATACCCGAGGACCCCCTCGGCGGTCCGGGGCGGCACCTCGACCGGCGTCCAGGGCATCGCCGGGGACGCGAACCGGACGTCGATCTCGGCGGGATCGGCGCCCGAGGCGACCCCCTTGCGCGCGGCCAGCATCCGCTCACCGACGACGGTGAGCCGGATGTCCGCCCGCTTGGCGACCCGGCGTTGCAGCAGGGTCGGCCCGAACGCCACCGCCGAGAAGTCCGCGTCCGGCGCGACCCTGCTGGTCGGCACCGCGCGCGGCGGCTCCTGCGGATGCGCCCCGGAGACCGGTTTCACGACCAGATCCGGGAACCGCTCCGCGAACTCCCGCGCCGCCTGCGGAAACGTGGTGATCAGGGTCGCCGGCACCGGCAGTCCGGCCTGCTGGGCGACCCTGAGCTGCCACGGCTTGTGCCGGGCCCGGCGGGCGGCGTCCGGATGGTTCATCCAGCGCGCGCCCGTCGAGCGCAGCATTCCGTACAGCGCCTGCGAGGACTCCTCCGTCAGCCACTCGGACGGCTCGGTGACCCGCGTCGCCGGGACCCCGGGGCGGCGTACCCACACCGACCGCAGCCCCTCCATGCTCACGATCCGCCCCGCGGCCCACAGATGGCCGCGGAAGCCGCCGTGGACGTACTCGCCGGAGAGCGAGACCCCGCCGGTCAGGTCGGCGGGGTCCAGCCGGACCACCGGGACGCCTGCCGCGTTGAGGTGGACGACGACCATGTCGGCCGTCACGTCCTCCTCGCAGGTGAGGATGAGAACGGTCATCTCAGTCGTCGAAGTGTGTCTTGGAGCCCGCCGTCGACGTCGTCGTCCCCAATTCCCTGAGCAGGTTGAGGTCCGCCGCGGCGATCCTGCCGTCCGAGAGCACGTTCAACTGCATTCCTGGGTCGTAGGCGTACGGAGTGGTGGTCGCCGACTCCGCCGCAGGGCGTGCGTAGTTGAGCGCGAACGGTTGCATCGTCTCTCCTCTTCGGTGCTGCGCCGACCAAGCCGTCGTCTGCCGCGTCGTCGCGTCGCCCGGTGGTTCTCTTGGGCTTCCATTGACTTATACGAATCGAACGGGTGATTGGTTTCCTCACGCTGCGTGATCATGGCGGGATCGGCGCTCAGTTCGTGAGACCGCGCGGTGGGGCGAAAAGGTTGATCCGGTTCAGACGGGACCTTTGGTGAAGCCTTTGTCAGACGAGGTCTTTGGAGGACGTGCGCAGGGAGCGGAGCGCGAGCAGCAGCACCCCGATGTCGTCCAGGTACACCGGGTCGGGCAGCAGGTCGGTCGGCAGGACGAAGTAGAGGACCGCGCCCCAGAAGATCCAGCGCGGCCCGGTCGGCAGCCCGGCCCGCCGCAGTTCCCGCCGGGTCCGCACCAGCCGGACGGCCACGGCGACGGCGGCGGCGAGCAGGGCTGCCGCGAGGAGGGCACCGACGACGATCACCGTCGTGGTCGTGTCCACGTCTCCTCCCGGAGGTCCGAGGGTGCCGCCGGTCGCGGCCCCTCCCTTCGGAGTACCCCGGCTCGGCGTTCGTATCGCTGAACGGCAGGGAGGTTCGGAAAGGCTTGGCTCACTCCACCGGCTCACCCGAGTGGCGCGAAGCCGTACGGGTGTCCCTAATGAGCAGGGTAGCCGCGTGCCGCACCTCGGGGGCGCAGAGGCGGCCGCACCCATTTCATGGAGAACAGCATGACCACCCGCTCTCCGTCCGTCCGTCCGAATCCGACCGTCATACCTGGGGGCGAGGCGCGGCCCGCCGCCACCGCACCCCCCGACACCCCTCCGCACGGCACCGCCGTCGACGGCCTCGTCCGTGCCGCGGTGGCCGACCGGCCGCTGGAGGAACTGGCCGAACTCATCACCCTCCTGGAGCAGTCGCCGGCCTCGGCCCGCGCCGCCGCCGACGCCCTGCGCGCCGCCGGGGTGGACCGCTCCGTCGAGGACGTCACCCGCCTCGTCACCCTCCTCACCCGCCCGCCCCGCCCCGCCGAGGGCGCCGACGAGATCATCCGCGCCGCGGCCGAACGCCGCCCCGTCGAGGACGTCACCCTCCTGATGGCGCTCCTGCACCGCACCCCCCTCGAACCGCACTGCGAGGAGGAGGCCCTGCGAACGGCCGCCACCCGCCGCCCCGTCGAGGAACTCGCCCAGCTCATCGGCAGGTTGAGCGAGGAGGAACGCGCGGCCCGCACCGCCCCCGATCGCACGGTCGTCGGGGCACCGCCCCCGCCGCTCCCCGAGCCGGGCGCCGCCCCGCGCCCCGCCCCGGAACCCCCGCCCGCCCGCGAACCCCGGCCGGCCGCCCCCGCGGCACAGGAGGCCGGACCCCGCCGCTCCCGCCGCTGGAAGCGCGCGAACCCGGCCCCCGAGGACGACCCGAACCCCACCAGGCCCCTGCGCGCGATGGCCGTACGGGGCGAGGTCCCCCGCGCCGCCCCGGTGGGCAGCTCCCGCACGGGGACCGCGTACGACGACGAGGCGAGCGCCCGCCTCGCCACCGCCGCCCGTCCCCGGCCGGCCCCCGACCGCGCCACCCGCCGGGCGGCCCGCCTCACGGCGCTGCTGCTCCTCGCGACCGGCGCGGCGACGCTCCCCCTCCACCGAGACGGCGAGTCCCCCCAGATCTACGGCCTGGTCCTGGGCGCGGCCCTGGCCTGCACGATCCTGGGGGTCCTCCTCACCATCCGCCCGGCCGTCCCGCTGCTGGCCCTGACCCTGCTGTTCCCGGCGGCGTTGGCGGCCGGCCGGCTCCTGCACGGACGGGTGGGCCCGGCGACGCTCACCCGGGCGATGGACCTGACAGCGGCCCCCGGCTGGCTCGCGGGCGGGGTCGCGGCCTGCGCGGCACTGGCGGCGCTGACGACCCTGCTCCTCGCGGCGCAGTCGACTCAGGGAAGGTGACCGTCGGTTGACGAGGTGGCCCGCACCGGTTCGTCCGGTGCGGGCCACTTTTCAGTCCTCTTTTCGGTCCTCTTTTTGGTCCTCGGGCTTCTTCGGCAGCTTGAACCGCTCGAACGTCCGGGTGATCTGCTGGAAAGGGGAGGACGCAGAAAACGCGGAAAACGCAGAAGAGGGCGAAGACGCGGAACGGGCCGGTGTCGGTTCCGAGACGCTGTCCACGGCGCCGGCCGACTCCCGGAACACCTCCAGCGCCTCGTGCGCCCGCTCGGCCGCCTCCCGGTACAGGTCACGGGACTTGGTCATCGCGTCCAGTGCCTCCGCGTACATCGCGACGAGCCGCCGCTCGCGCTCCAGTTCCTCCCGCAGGGTGAGGAGGTGCCAGTCCTCGCGCAGCGCGGTGAGCAACGCGTCGGCGCCGTCCGGCAGTTCCTGGGGGAGCGTGACGTACCGGTTCACCGCCTCGACGACCTCGGAGGGCTCCGAGCCGTCCAGGAAGACCGTGCGGACGGCGAAGTCGGCGGGGTCGGCGTCGCCCCGGGGCAGGATCACCGCGCCGCCGCGCGGGAGTTCGGCCCGGGTCTCCTTCAACGCCCAGTTCACCGCGCGCAGTTGCTGAGGGGAGGCGCGGTGCTCGACGACCCGGTCGCGCAGGCCGTCCGTCAGGAACCGGGTCAGGGGGAGTAGGCCGCGCGCGTCCGGCGTCATGGCCTCGTGGACGACGAGGTGGATCGACCAGTCGTCCTGCGCCGCGCTCTTCAGGACGCGGCGCAGGTCCTTGTCGTCCGAGGGGAGCGCGTTGGGCTCGCGGAAGCGCAGGCCGGGGAAGCGGGTGTGGTCCCACTCGCCGTCGATCTCCCACGGGTCCTCGGGCCAGAACCGGGTCGCGGGGGAGGGCCAGCGCCGGTTCCAGGGGCCCTCCGCCTCCGCGGCCAGCGACCAGGCGCGGGTCTGCTCCCGGTCCGCGTCCTCGTCCAGTTCCAGCCGGGCGCGGACGGTCAGCTCGTCCGGCACCAGCCAGCGGGCCTCGAACACGAGCCGGCCCTCGGGCCGCGCGTCCTCGGGGAGCTCCAGGAAGTCGACGATCTCCCCGGTCTCCTTGAGCCGCTGGAGATGCCCGCGCAGCACCTCCCCCGGGGCGGAACCGGTGTGGCGCCCCCGGGACAGCCACACGGTGGACGGGGTCGGGGCGGCGGTGCTGGAGGTCGGCATGAATCCATCTGTGGAGCGGAGGACGACGTGGGCCTCCCAGTATCGTCGCTCATCCCCGTACGTGATCAAGAGGGGGGCGCCAGGAACTCCCCCCGCGCCTGTGCACACCCCCGTACGCGGCGCGCACCCGGGGCGCGCACACCGCGCTCCACCACTGCCCCGCACACCCGTACCCGCACGGCCCCGGCCCCCGCCACAATCGTCCGGACGGACAGGGCCGGCCCGTCATCCGCGTCGGGGCGGGCCCTGTCCGCACGGATTTCGGACGCGCCCCTCCCGGGCTCCGTTCCCGTGGGCCCCCGTTCGGTGTCTGCCGGGTGTTCAGGGTCGTCCGCCACCTCCCGGCCGGCCCCGACGCCTGCGGGGGACCGTGTCGTGGAGGTCGGCGGGGTCGGGGGCGGGGGCGCTGAAGCCGCCCGGGACGGTCCGGCCTCCTTGCGGCGGGGGAGCGGGGGCCGCGGCGGGGGCCGGTGGCGCGTCGCCGCCCTGGCGGGCGCGGGGGGCCGCGCGGGCGACGACACGGGTGTGGGTCATCATCGGGGCGCAGGCGGAGCAGACCTCCATGAGGGTCCACACCTGGCCGACCGCCGGGTCGTGGCGCAGGGCCAGTACCACGCCCCCCGCACAGGAGATCCGGGTGCCTTCGTGGGCCGCGCACTTGAGCTGGCGGCAGCCGCAGGAGGCGTCGGGGCGGACGGTCGCCGCACGTGCGTGCGCGGCGGCGTGCGCCTCGGCGAAGCGGCGCAGGGCCGCGACATCACGGGAGCGGGCGGGCATCGGGCAGCCGGAGGAGCAGGCGACGGACGCGGTGCGGTCGCGGTGCCCCGTCACGCGGATCGTCCACGACCGTCCCGGGCGACGAGTTGATGGTGCGTCAGGGTACGCGAGAGCCAAGGCCATGTGTCCTTTTGTTGTCGAGAGTGCTGCGCGAAGGTGCGCAAGGTGAGATCTACCCGGGTCGAGGGCGGTTCACAGCATGCCGAAGCCTTCTCCTTCAACGGGGACGTCCGGCCTCCCGGCGCGCTCGTGTCGGCGCGATCGGTGTTCCGGCGTGCGAAATATATCGGCGGCCGATATATTCGGTTCCATGGGAACGAAGTCCATGACGCAGGCCGCGTTCTTCGTGCTGACGGCCCTCGCCGACCAGCCCCGGCACGGCTACGGCATCCTGCGCGAGGTCGAGGACCTCTCCGACGGCGAGGTCCAGCTGAGGGTCGGCACCCTCTACGGCGTCCTCGACAGACTCACCGCGGACGGCCTGATCGTCCTGGACCGCGAGGAGGTCCAGCAGGGCAGGCTGCGCCGGTACTACCGCCTCACCGACGAGGGCGTCGCCGCGCTGGACGCCGAGGCGGAGCGCATGGCCGCGGGCGCCGGCGCGGCGAAACGGCGCCTGGTCGAAGGCGGCCACGCCCCCGTCGTACCGCCCTTGACGGGCCCCGGACTCGCCGGAGGACTGGCATGACGACCCTGCTGGAAGCGCGTTACCGGGCCGTGCTGCGGCTGCTGCCCGCCTACTACCGGCGTGAGCGGGAGGAGGAGATGGTCGAGACGTACCTGTGGGACGTCGACCAGGAGACGCAGGACCAGAGCCGCCCCACGGCCGGCGAGGTCGCGAGCGTCGCCGCGCTCGCCGTCCGCACCCGCCTCGGCACAGCCGCGTCCCCGCGCCGGTACGCCCTGTTCGGCGCGTCCGTACGGCAGTTCGCCGTGTTCGCGCTGCTCCTCCAGGCCGCCTCGGCGCTCGTGGACCGGGTGCTCGAACTGACCTGGGGGAGCACCCACGGCCCGGCGCGGTGGGATCTCTTCCTGACGCGTTTCGACGGCCGGGGTCCCGGGAACAGCGTGCCGGTCGCCGTCCTGGAATGGACGCTCCCGCTGCTGTGGACCGTCGCCTACTTCGCACTCCTGCGCGACCGCAGACGCCTGGCCGGTATGACGGCGGCGCTGGCCGCGCTCCCCGAACTCTGGGTGTTCGTCGCCCCGTTCGTCACCGACGCCTACCCGCCCGACCTGGCCTACGCCACCGCCAACGGCCTCCTGGCCTGGCTCACCGTCCTCGCGCTGTGCGCCGCCCACCACCGCGACGCCCCGCCCGCCACCCTCCCCGCCGGCACCCCCGGCCTCGCCTACCTGGCCTCCTGTGTCGTCATGGGCGCCTCCCAGGTCGTCCTCCCGCTCGCCACGGACTCCGTGTGGGCGCCGGCGACCGCCGTCCTGCTCGCGGGCCTGCTCTGGCTCGTCCGGCGGCCCCGCACCCCGGAGACGGCGTTCGCCCTCGTCGCGCTCGCCCTGCTCCTGCTGGCCCTGCGCGTGACGACGCTGCTCCACTGGTTCGCCGTCCTCCCGGAGACCGCCCGCCTCGGCTCCGTCGTCCAGGCGGCGGGCCTCGTCCTGCTCGCCGCGGCGCTGGTCAGTGCGGGAACGCGCGGGGTGGGCGCGGGCGGGGCAGCTCGTCCCTGAACTCGGCGATCCGCGAGCTGATCTGACGCATCAGCACCGTCTCCGCCAGCCGGTCGAGATACAGGTTCCGCCGGGCCAGCGCCACGGCGTCCACACAGAAGTACATCGCCATCAGCGGATTCACGAACAGCTCACCCCCCTTGGTCCGCTCCGTGAACCGCACGTCCCCGAACTGCCCGCGTACGGCGGCGGCGACCGACCCCTGCACGATGCTCGGGTGACTCGCCGTCGCCTCCTGCGCGTGCGCGACGGCGTCCAGATAGGCGGCGCCCTCCGGGCTCTCCCGGGGTATCGAGAAGGCGCCCAGATAGCCGCCCTCCCGGTCCAGCGCGGCCAGATTCTCCAGTACCAGCGCGTGGTTGACGCCGTGATAGGCGTCCACCCCGAACCCCAGGCACGCCACCAGCCGCTCGGGGACGTCCAGCCCGGCCACGGCCGCGAGGCTCGCCATGTCCTCCTCCGGCGTCCCCAGGCCGTGTTCGTCGCCGCGCATCAGGATGTCGGTGCCGCCGTCGACCAGGACGACCGCGTCGATCCCGCCCAGGTGGCCGACGAGCGCCCGGTAGGCGTCCCGCAGCGGCGCGACCCCGGTGCGCGGGAAGGCGTACACCGTCGACGGCAGCCCCCGCCCCGCCAGCCACCGCGCGAGCGCCCGCTCCGGGAAGTAGTCCCCGCGCACGGGTGTGTCCGGGGTGATTGCCGCGACGTCCGGCTCCACCCACGCCTCGGTGGGCAGCCCGAACAGGTCCGCGAACGACAGGTTCGCCAGATGGACCTCCTTGCCGGCCGTCCGCAGCGCGAACGCCAGCGGCAGCCCGGCGTACACGTCGAATCCCCCGCCCGCACCGGCGACCAGGACACGTCGCGCGTCGCGCAGGCGGGTGAAGAGGGGAGGTTCGGTGAGGGAGAACACCGGGGGACCATAACAACGGCGCGGGGTGGGTCGTACAAGAATATGTACGACCCACCCCGCGCCGGCGGTCTGTCAGGCGCCGCTCTCGCGCAGCATGTCCTCGCGCTCGACGAGCTTGACGCGCTCGCGGCCCTGGGGCTCGCCGAGGGCCTTCTCGGCGGCGTCCAGCTTGTGCCAGCCCTCCCAGGTGGTGAAGCGGACCTCGCGCTCGGCCAGGAACGCCTCGACGGACTCCGGCTCCGGCGAGGACGGCGTCTGGAGACGGCCGTTGGCGTGGTCGGCGAGGAGGTTCGAGACCGTCTCGTTCGCGTCGCCCTTGGTGTGGCCGATGAGACCGACCGGGCCACGCCGAATCCAGCCCGTCACGTACACCGACGTGAGGTGGCTGCCGCTCTCCTCGATGACCCGGCCGCCCTCGTCGGGGACGGTGCCCGAGTCGAGGTCCCAGGGGAGCTTCGGGAGCTTCTCGGAGAGGTAGCCGACCGCGCGGTAGACGGCGCCCAGGTCCCAGTCGGTGAACTTGCCGGTGCCCTTGACGTTGCCCGTGCCGTCCAGCTCCGTGCGCTCGGTGCGCAGGCCCACGACCCGGCCGTCCTCGCCGAGGATCTCGGTGGGCGACTCGAAGAAGTGCAGGAACAGCTTGTGGGGGCGGTCGCCGACATCGCGGATCGCCCAGTTCTCCAGCGTCTTGGCGACCATGTCGGCCTGCTTGTTGCCGCGCCGGGTCGCGATCGAGCCGTCGTCGTAGTCGATGTCCTCGGGGTCGACGATGACCTCGATGTTCGGGGAGTGGTCCAGCTCCCGCAGCTCCATCGGGGAGAACTTCGCCTGCGCCGGACCGCGGCGGCCGAAGACGTGCACTTCGAGGGCCTTGTTCGCCTTCAGGCCGTCGTACACGTTGGCCGGGATCTCGGTCGGGAGCAGTTCGTCCGCCGTCTTCGCGAGGATGCGGGCGACGTCCAGGGCGACGTTGCCGACACCGAGGACCGCGACCTTCTCGGCCTCCAGGGGCCAGGTGCGCGGGACGTCGGGGTGGCCGTCGTACCAGGAGACGAAGTCGGCCGCGCCGTAGGAGCCGTCCAGCTCGACGCCCGGGATCGCCAGCTCGCGGTCGGCCATGGCGCCGGTGGAGAAGATCACCGCGTCGTAGAAGGCGCGCAGGTCGTCGAGGCTGATGTCGGTGGGGTAGTCGACGTTGCCGAAGAGGCGGATCTGCGGTTTGTCCAGGACCTGGTGCAGGGCCGTGATGATGCCCTTGATGCGGGGGTGGTCCGGGGCCACGCCGTACCGGATCAGTCCGAACGGGGCCGGCATCCGCTCGAAGAGGTCGATGGAGACACCGGGGTCGGCGGCCACATCGGACTTGAGCAGCGCGTCGGCGGCGTAGATCCCGGCGGGGCCGGCTCCGACGATGGCTACCCGCAGGGGGCGGGGCATGATCAGGTTCCCTTCGAGCGGCGATTGATCGACTCGACGGGAAGCCTAAACTAAGGCAAGCCTAACCCGGTACGCGGGTCCGGTCTATGAGCTCATAAACCGGTCTTATGAGTTCTCCCACGTCGGGTGCGACCAGCAGCTTATCGGTCTGCGGGGAGCTACCGGCCCGTGGGCAGGGGCTGCTCCGCCCAGATCACCTTGCCCGTCGACGAGTACCGCGTCCCCCAGCGCTCAGCGATCTGCGCGACCAGGAACAGGCCGCGCCCGCCCTCGTCGGTCATCGCCGCGTACCGCAGATGCGGCGAGGTGCTGCTCGCGTCCGAGACCTCACAGATCAGGGTCCGGTCCCGCAGCAGCCGTACACGCACCGGGGCGCCGCCGTAGCGGATCGCGTTGGTGACCAGCTCGCTCAGGATCAGCTCGGTCGTGAACGACAGGTCGTCCAGGTCCCAGTCCGCGAGGCGCCGGGAGACGGCGGCGCGCACCCGGGAGACCTCCGCCGGGTCCATCGGCACCTCCCACTCCGCGACCCGGTCCGGACCGAGCGCGCGGGTACGGGCGACGATCAGCGCGATGTCGTCGTTCGGGCGGGCCGGCAGCAGCGACTCCAGCACCGCCCGGCAGGTCGGCTCCGGGTCCGGCTCCGCACCGGCCAGCGCCTCCCGCAGCAGGTCGAGGCCGCTGTCGATGTCCCGGTCCCGGGACTCCACCAGACCGTCCGTGTACAGCACGAGCCGGCTGCCCTCGGGCAGCTCCAGCTCCACCGTCTCGAACGGCAGCCCGCCCAGGCCCAGCGGCAGCCCCGGCGGCACCTCCGCGAACTCCACCCGCCCGTCGGGGTGGACCACCGCGGGCGGCGGATGCCCCGCCCGCGCCATCGTGCAGCGCCGCGACACCGGGTCGTAGATCGCGTACAGGCAGGTCGCGCCGGTCACCGGGGCCGCCGACGCGTCCTCCTGGTCGATCCGGTTCACCAGCTCGTCCAGCAGCCCGAGCAGTTCCTCGGGCGCGAGGTCCAGCGTCGAGAAGTTGTGCACGGCCGTCCGCAGCCGCCCCATCGTCGCCGCCGCCAGCAGCCCGTGCCCGACGACGTCCCCGACCACCAGCGCGACCCGCGCCCCCGACAGCGGCAGCACGTCGAACCAGTCGCCGCCCACCCCGGCCTGCGCCGGCAGATAGCGGTAGGCGATGTCCAGGGCGCTCTGCTCGGGCAGCGTGCGCGGCAGCAGACTGCGCTGGAGCGTCTCCGCCATGCTGTGCTCGCGGGTGTAGCGGCGCGCGTTGTCGATCGTGACCGCCGCCCGCGCCACCAGCTCCTCCGCGAGCGCCACCTCGTCCGCGTCGAACGGCTCAGGACGCTCCGAACGCCAGAAACTCACCACGCCCAGCACCAGCGCGCCCGCCCGCACCGGGACCGCGATCAGCGAGTGGATGCCGAACTCGACGACCTGCTCGGTCCGTTCGAGGTCCTGCGCCCGCCACGCCGGCGACTCCTTCAGCCGCGCCTCCAGCACCGCCCGCCCCTCCACGAGGCTGCGGCCCTGCGGCGCCGACTCCACGAGCGCCAGCGGCTCGCCGACCGCGTACAGCGGAGCGCCCTTGCGGACCCCCGTCGACGCCGTGCGTCGCAGCGCCGAACCCGGCTCCGGCTCCTCGCCCTTCAGCACCGAGTCGAACAGGTCGACGGTCACGAAGTCCGCGAAGCGGGGCACCGCCAGCTCGGCCAGCTCCTCCGCGGTGCGCGTCACGTCCAGGCTCGTCCCGATGCCGACACCGGCCGCGTACAGGATGTCCAGCCGCTCCCGGGCCTCCTCCGCGCGTCCGGACAGCGCCCGCAGCTCCGTGGAGTCCCGCAGCGTCGCCACGCTCCCCGAGGGGCCGCCCGCGACCTCGGTGGGGCGCTGGTTGACCGCCAGCAGCTTGTCCCCGACGAGATGCACCTCGTCCGTCACGACCCGGCCCGACGCCAGCAGGTCCGCCGTCGCCGCGTCCAGACCGAGGCCCATGACGTACCGGCCCTCGGCGTTGTCCGGGAGGTCCAGGAGGCGGTGCGCCTCGTCGTTCGCCAGCATCAGCCGGCCGTCGCCGTCGACGATCAGGACACCCTCGCGGACGGCGTGCAGCACCGCGTCGTGGTGCTCGTACATGCGGGTCATCTCGCGCGGGCCCAGGCCGTGGGTCTGGCGCAGCAGACGTCTGCTGACCAGCGCGGTGCCGCCGGTCGCCAGCAGCAGTGCGGCGCCCGCCGTGACCAGGACCAGCGGGAGCTGCCGGTCGACGGTCCCGCCGACGCTCTCGGTCGTGATCCCCGCCGACACCAGCCCGACGACCGTCCCGTCCGCCGCCTTCACCGGCACGACGGCCTGCACCAGCCGCCCGATCGTCCCGTCGATGTCCTCGACGACCGTGCCGCCCTCCTGCGCGGGCGCGAGCGTCCCGACGAACCGTTTCCCTATGCGGTCGGGCTTCGGGTGCGTGTAGCGGATGCCGTCCGGGCTCATGACGACGATGAAGTCCATGTCCGCGGCCTTGCGGGCGGCCTCTGCGCGCGGCTGGAGCACCGCCGTCGGGTCCGGCGACGCGAGCGCCGCCACCATCCCGGGGGAGTTCGCGAACGCCTCCGCGACCGCCAGCGAACGGTTGCGGGCCTCTTCCGTGCCGTCGTGCCGGACCTGGAGCACCAGCGCGACCACGGCCGCGACGACGAGCAGCAGCACGACGCCGACCTGGAGCAGGAAGACCTGGGTGGCGAGGCTGCGCCTGCCCAGCGCCCGGCGCGGCGCCGCTCCGTACGGGATTCGCCGCTCCCGTGCGCGGCGGGCTGTGACGGACGGACGCGGAGCGTGTGGTCCACGGGGACGACGGGCCATGCGCCCATGTCTACACTGCCGGGCCGCGCGAGGCGAGAGGCGTCACAGAGGGTGAGCCGCCGCACGCGGGAAGCGGGGGCGGGCTGGCGGAGGGTGATCGTTCCTCGGGCGCCTTCGGGGGTTCGAGTGGAGTCCAGGGAACCGGCAGGTTCCGTGCGGAAGTTCACGCGCCGACGACGGGCGGGCGACCGCGTGGTGGCGCACGTCATGGCTTGGCCAAGTCATGACGGCACGTTGCGGCGGAGTTCACCGGCTGTCCCTGATGTCCCGATCGCCCCGCGAGGAGAGTGGGTGCCGATCTGGCCGTCACTCACCAAGGGGCACACATGGCCGAGTTGACCCGACGCAGACTCCTGGGGACCGCCGCCGGCACCCTGGGCGGCGCCGCCGCGCTCTCCCTCCTCCCGCCGAGCGTCCAGAAGGCCGTGGCCGCCGAACCGCCGGCCCGCGGCTCCCTGCGCGACATCGAGCACGTCGTGATGCTGATGCAGGAGAACCGCTCCTTCGACCACTACTTCGGCACCCTCCGGGGCGTCCGCGGCTTCTCCGACCCCGAGGCGCGGACCCTCGACACCGGCCGCTCCGTCTTCTACCAGCCGGACGCCGAGAACCCGAAGGGCTACCTGCTCCCCTTCCACCTCGACACGCACGCCTCCAGCGCCCAGGCGATCCCCTCCACCAGCCACGCCTGGTCCGTGCAGCACGAAGCCTGGAACAACGGCCGCATGGACCGCTGGCTGCCCGCGCACCGCAAGGCCGACGGCGTCAACGGCCCCTACGTCATGGGCTACTACACCCGCCGGGACATCCCCTTCCAGTTCGCGCTCGCGGAGACGTTCACCATCTGCGACAACTACTTCTGCTCGGTCTTCGGCCCCACCTGGCCCAACCGCCTGATGTGGATGACCGGTTCGATCGACCCGGAGGGCACCCACGGCGGCCCCATCACCAGCAACGTCGCCCCCAAGCCCTACACCTGGACGACCTACGCGGAACGCCTCCAGGCGGCCGGCGTCAGCTGGAAGGTGTACCAGGAGGACGACAACTACGGCTGCAACATGCTGGAGCAGTTCGCCACGTTCAAGAACGCCCGGCCCGGCTCCGACCTCTACGAGCGCGGGGTACGGCGGCAGCCGGAGGGCACGTTCGAGGACGACGCCCGTAACGACCGCCTCCCGGCCGTCTCCTGGATCATGCCGACGAGCTACCAGTCGGAGCACCCCGACTACCTGCCCGCCGCCGGCGCAGACTTCGTCGCCTCGAAGATCGAGGCCATCGCGGCCAACCCGAAGGTGTGGCGCAAGACGGCGTTCATCCTCAACTACGACGAGAACGACGGCCTCTTCGACCACGTGGCCCCGCCGACGCCGCCCGCCGGCACGCCCGGCGAGTTCATCAAGGGCCTGCCGATCGGCGGCGGCTTCCGCGTCCCGGCGATCATCGTCTCGCCCTGGACCGTGGGCGGCTGGGTGGCGACCGAGGCCTTCGACCACACCTCGGCGCTCCAGTTCCTGGAGCACTTCACCGGTGTCGCGGAGCCGAACGTCACCGGCTGGCGCCGGGAGACCTTCGGCGACCTCACCTCCGCGTTCCGCTTCCACCACTCGAGCCCCCGCCCGCCCCGGCTGCCCCACGACACGGCCGAGCAGCTGGAGAAGGCGAAGGAGGAGGTGGCGACGCTCCCGAAGCCGACGCTGCCGGGGGCGGACCAGACGTTCCCGAGGCAGGAGCGGGGGCGGCGACCGCATCTGTGAGAGCCCGAAAATGAGGTGGACCGGGCTCCTGTCATCCGCCGGGGTGTCCCGGCGTCTCAGCCCGTGACGCGCAAAGTGCGTTCGGCGAGGTCGAAGGCGGGGAGCATCGCCTTGTGCTCCTCGTCGTCGAGACCGCCGAGGTGCAGGACGACGGGGCCGCCGGGGGTGACGACGGCGAGGGCGCGCTCCGTCTTCACCTCGTCGAGGAGTTCGACCTTGACGCGGTAGGAGACCTCGACGCCGGTCGTGCCGCCCGCCGTGAACGTCTTGTACCGCTCCTCGCTCACGCCCTTCTCGGCGGCGAGGAAGCCCTTGAGGACCGTGCGCGCGTCGGCGCTGCCGGGCTCGCCCCGGTAGACGCGGAGGAAGCCGATGTGCCCGGCGGGCTTGGCGTCGATCTCGCAGACGCCGGTGACGGGGCCCTGGCGCAGGAGGCTGCCGAGCGCGTCGTCCGTGGCGTCCTTCGGGGCCTCGACGGCCTCCGCCTTCCACCGCGCGGCGGTCTGGAACGTGACCGGCAGCTCGCAGGCCGACCCCTTCGCCCCGAGGGTCACGCCCGAGGCGGAGGGCGTCGCCTCCGGGCTGCTCGCGGCGCCGCTCCCGGCGCTCTTCTCGGCCGCGCTCCCCGACGCGCCCCCGGACGCCCCGCAGCCGGCCAGCGCCCCCGCCACCAGCACCGCCGACAGCCCCCGCTGTATGTTCCCCACCCTGAGTTCCCCTCTCGTACGGATCTGACACGGACTGTAACCGAGGGCACTGACAAGGCCCCTGCGCAGGGTGTGGTGATGGTCACTTCGGTCCGGTGCCGACTGAACCTCGGGGCGTGAACCTCCGTCGTTGAGAGTGTGCGGGGCGTGGTGACCGGTTACGTACACCCCGCGCGGCCGGTACCGAAATCAACCTGAATGTCGATTCCGGGCGTCTCAGGAGTTAGATTCGATCTTTCCGAATGTGTGTGCGGGTGACCAGTGGGGACGACGGTGGGGCGAGAAGTGGACGAGAAGGCGGGGGTACGGCGGAGATCGCCGCTGTACCGGGGGGTCGCGTTCATCGGGCGGACCCTGTGGGGCGAGTTGCAGGGGATCGTCGTCGAGCCCGTGCGCGAGCTGTGGCGCAGGGGCCCCTCCGCCCTCTCCCTCGCCTTCGTCGCCTGCGCGGGAGTGATCTTCTTCCACGCGATCGCCCAGAACGACACCGGTGAGAAGATCGTCCGCGAGGTCGGCGGCGTCCAGGGCGACCTCCCGCTCTGGCAGGCCCTCCTGCGCACCCCGATCTCGCTCTACGTCCCGGCCCTCGACCTGCCGGTCTGGGCGGGCATCACCCAGCTGTTCCTGGCCTTCGCCCTCGCCGAGGTCGCCCTCGGCCGCGCGCGGACCCTGGTCATCGCCTACGCCTCCACGATGTCCGGCACGCTCACCGTCCGCGTCATGCTCGCGCTCGGCCCCGACCACTGGGGCGGTCTGTCGCCGGAGTTCGGCAAGGTCCTCGACACGGGCCCCTCGGCGGCCGTCGTCGGCCTCTTCACGTACATGTCCGTCATCCGCCGGGCCCCGATCGTCTTCACCCTCACGGGCGGTTCGATGGTCGTCGAGTCGATCGCCAAACCCAACCTCGCCGGCCGCGAGCATCTGATCGCCGTGGCGGCGGCCCTCGTCATGGGCCTGATGCACGGCCGGGGGCAGCGCTGGCGCGCGCGGGTGCGGGCGGCACTGCCGCAGTGGGTGCGATGGCCCGCCGTGGCGCCCGCGCGGGTGGTGCGGTCGGAGGAACCGGAGCCCAGGGCGGTCGAGGTGCCCACGGTGCCGGCGGTGCGGGTGCGGGGGGAGACGGCGCAGGAGTGCGGGCGCGTGCCGTGAGGCGGCGGCTCCCGGGCACGGTGTCAGGGGCGGGCGGCCCGTGGTCGTACGAGCCGATGATCCGCCCGTCCCGTTCGGGTGCTCCCTTCCCCGACCCGTCCACGCGGCACCCCGCCGGGCGGTAGACACGTCCCCCGGGGACCGCCGACCAGGGGCGGGCCGCGAACAGGGAGCGCTCATGGACTACTACGACCTCGGCGGCTACGGCCGGCTCGTCACCACCCCGTCCGCCGACGCCCAGAAGTGGTTCGACCGGGGACTGGTGTGGACGTACGCGTTCCACCACGAAGAGGCCGTCGCCTGCTTCGAGGAGGCCGCCCGCGCCGACCCGGAGTGCGCGATGGCCCACTGGGGCATCGCCTACGCCCTCGGCCCGAACTACAACAAGCCCTGGGAGTTCTTCGACGAGGAGGACCTCGCCCGCACCGTCGAGCGCACCCACGCGGCGGTCGAACGCGCCCAGGAGCGCGCCGCGCGCGCCCGGCCCGTCGAACGCGCCCTGATCGCCGCCCTCAGGACCCGCTACCCGCGCGCGCAGGCCGCCGAGGACTGCACGGTGTGGAACCACGCCTACGCGGACGCCATGGAGGCCGTGTACGCCCTCGCGCCGGACGACCCGGACGTCGCGGCCCTGTACGCCGAGGCCCTCATGAACCTCACCCCCTGGCAGCTGTGGGACCTCAGGACGGGCGAACCCGCCGAGGGCGCCCGCACCCTGCGGGCCAGGGAGGTCCTGGAACGGGCCCTGGCCGCCGACCCCGAGGGCACCCACCCCGGCCTGCCCCACCTGTACATCCACCTCATGGAGATGTCGCCCGCCCCGGAGGCCGCCCTCACCGTCGCCGACCGGCTGCGCCGCCTCGTCCCCGACGCCGGCCACCTCCTGCACATGCCCTCGCACCTGGAGGTCCTCTGCGGCGACTACCGCAGGGTCGTCGCCGACAACACCGCCGCGGTCACCGCCGACGCGAAGGCGTACGCGCGCGCCGGAGCGATGAACTTCTACACGCTGTACCGCGCCCACAACCACCACTTCCGGATCTACGGAGCGATGTTCCTCGGCGCCTCGAAGACCGCCCTGGAGGCCGCCCGGGACCTGGAGGAGGCCATCCCCGAGGAGCTGCTCAGGGTCGAGAGCCCGCCCATGGCCGACTGGCTGGAGGGGTTCCTCGCGATGCGCGTCCACGTCCTGATCCGCTTCGGACGCTGGGCCGACCTCCTCGCCCTGCCCCGCCCCGCCGACCCCGAGCTGTACAGCGTCACCACCGCGATGCACCACTACGCGCGCGGGGTGGCCCTCTCCGCCACCGGCCGCGTCCCCGAGGCGGAGGCCGAACGCACCCTGTTCCGGGCCGCCGTCACCCGCGTCCCCGACTCCCGGACCCTGTTCAACAACACCTGCCAGGACGTCCTCGCGATCGCCTCCGCGATGCTCGACGGCGAACTGGAGTACCGCAAGGGCCGCTTCGACCTCGCCTTCGCCGCCCTGGAACGCTCCGTCGAACTGAGCGACTCCCTCCCGTACGACGAGCCCTGGGGCTGGATGCAGCCCACCCGGCACGCCTACGGGGCGCTCCTGCTCGAACAGGGCCGCGTCACCGAGGCCGAGGCCGTCTACCGCGCCGACCTCGGCCTGGACCCCACGCTGCCCCGCGCGGTGCAGCACCCGAACAACGTCTGGGCCCTGCACGGCCTGCACGAGTGCCTGGTCCGGCTCGGCAAGCACGGCGAGGCCGCGCTGATCGCCCAACAGCTGACACTGGCGCGCGCGTTGGCCGACGTACCCGTGGAGTCGTCCTGCTTCTGCCGGCGCACGACCGCCGGGCGCGCGGAGAGCGGCGCCGGGGGCGGCTGCTGTGACGAAGCCCTCTGACGGCCGGCTTTCCCTAACCGTCAGTAACATGATCCACTCTGAATTTAAGTGAACCTTACAAACACCGCGGTGTCCGGCTCACCCCCCACCCCTGTCCCATCCTGTCGGAGGACCGTCATGCCCCTTTCCGAAGACCCGCTCCAGCAGGCCCGCGCCGCCTACGAGGACCACGCGCGCACCTGCCGGCAGTGCCACTTCGACACCGTCCCCTGCGCCGTCTCCAAACACCTCATGCGCGCCTACAACAACGCCCGCAGACAGCAGGCACGCAGCAACTCCGCCGCCTACTGAGCCCGTTACGGGCCCCGGGTACCGTTGCCGACCACCGTGGTACGCCACGATGTGGTAATCACGATCATGGCAACGACGCTCGGGACCCGAGGGGGACCACACGGCATGGCGGGCACACGGTGAACGAGACACGCGCGCGAAACGCCTTCGCGCAGGACTTCGAGGCCCGCCGGGCCCGCGACTGGGCCCGCCTCGCCCTGCTCCTGGTCGCCTGCATGGTCTTCACGGTCGTCGCGGGCGCCGGATCGGACGGCTGGCTCGTCCTGCTGACCGGCGTGGGCGGCCTCGCGCTCGCCGGAGCGGGCCTGTGGTGGGCCCTCGCACACCGCGGCTGGACCCGGTTCCTGGGCGCGCTCCTCGCGGTCCTCGTGCCGTGCGGCGTCCTCGGCCTCTACGCCTCCTCCGGCCTGTGGGTCGTCGCCGTCTTCGCGATCGGCCTGTGGACGGCCGCCCTCGCCAGCGCCCGCGCCGCCCTGCGCAGCGTCCGCCGCCCGCACAACAGACGCCGCAGACGAGGCCGCAAGACCCCGCCGCCCAGCCGCCCGGTGTTCCTCATGAACCCGCGCTCCGGCGGCGGCAAGGTCGGACGCTTCGACCTCGTCCGCCGCGCCGAGGCCCTCGGCGCCCGCGTGATCCTCATCTCCCCGGACGGCAGCACCGACCCCGAGGCCGAGGCCCGCCGAGCGCTCGCCGAGGGCGCCGACCTCCTCGGTGTCGCGGGCGGCGACGGCACCCAGGCGCTGGTCGCCGCCGTCGCCGCCGAGCACGACGTCCCGTTCGTCGTCATCGCCGCCGGCACGCGCAACCACTTCGCCATGGACCTCGGCCTCGACCGCACCGACCCCGTCACCTCCCTCGAAGCCCTCACCGACGGCGTCGAGTTCCGCGTCGACCTCGGGGACGTCGACGGGCGCGCCTTCGTCAACACGGTCTCCTTCGGGGCGTACGCGGAGATAGTGCAGAGCCCCGAGTACCGCGACGCCAAGGCGTTCACCGCCCTCGACCGGCTCCCCGACCTCCTCATGGGCGACGCCGGCGCGACCCTCGGCGTCCGCGCCGACGGCACCCACCTGCACGCCCCGCAGGCCGTCCTCGTCAGCAACAACCCCTACGCCCGCGCCGACCCCTTCGGCGGCGGCCGGCGTCCCCGGCTCGACTCCGGGTCCCTCGGGGTCATCGGCATCAAGGTCGAGGGCGCCGCCCAGGCCGCCGAGGTCGTCCTGCGCGGCGAGCGCGCCGGGGGCATCACCTCCATGAAGTCGGTCCGCGTCGAGGTCTCCGCCGACCGACCGGACATCCCCGTCGCCATCGACGGCGAGGCCCTCGTCCTGCCCGTCCCCGTCGTCTGCACCCTCCGCCAGGGCGCCCTGCGCGTGCGCGTGCCGCGCCGGCGTCCCGGAGCGACGTACGCCCCGCCGAACGTTGACTGGCGGCGCATCGTGCGTCTCGCGCTGGACCGGCCGGAGGCGCGTGCGGAGGAGGGGGAGGAGGGGGACGGATGACCGAGAACGGGGTGCACGCGCGCGTGCCTGCGGGTAATCCGGATGCCCCGCCGCCGGTCGCCCCCTGGCCGACGGCCCTTCACGAGACCGTCCTTGAGGAGACCGCCTTTCAGGAGACCGCCCATTGAGAAGCCGCCCCGCCGCCCCTCCGCCCTCGTCGGCCGCACGTCCGCGCGGCGTGCCGTCGGCCCCGAACCCGCCGTCCGGAGAAACGACCATGCCCCACCCGCACAGCAGCCTCAAGAGCCTCACCCTGATGCGTGATCTCGCCGCCCTCGACCAGGCCCTGTACGAGGCCGTGACCGTCACAAAGACGCCCACGCTGGACACGGCGCTGCGACGGCTGTCCACGGCCGCCAACCACTCGAAGATCTCCTTCGCCGCGGCGGCCGTGCTCGCCCTGCGCCCCGGCCGCACCCGCCGCGCGGCCCTGCTGGGCGTCGCCGCGGTGGGCGTCGCCTCCGTCACGGCCAACCTCGCGGGCAAGAAGCTCGTACGGCGCCACCGCCCGCACCGCGCGGAGGACTCCCCGTTCCCCGGCCGGCACGTCCCGATGCCCGACTCGGCGTCCTTCCCCTCCGGACACACCGCCTCCGCCGTCGCCTTCGCCGCCGCGGTGAGCACCGCCCTGCCCGTCACGACCGTCCCCCTCGGCCTTCTCGCCTGCGCCGTCGGCTACTCCCGTATCCACACCGGCGTCCACTACCCGGGCGACGTCATCGCCGGAGCCGTCCTCGGGACGGGAGCGGCGGCGACGGTGCTGGCGATCGCGGGGGCGCGGGAGGGGTGACGGGGGAGGGGCCGGCGGCACATCGGATCGGCGCCGGCCCTGCTCCACAGGGGCCTCGTGCGGCCCTCTGGTGGCCTCTGGGGAGGTTGGGGGCAATCCCCGGCCGCGGCTCGCTGTTCGTCCGTCAGTCGGCCGACAGGAGCTCCGGTCGGTCGGGGAGGCTCATGCGTGCCTCTCCCGAACGCCGCTCACTCTCGGAATCCCGAACCGCCGTTCAATTCCTGACGCGTGTAACCCTCACGCAGGACGGACCGCCCCGCGCAACGCCGTCTCCCCCGCGTGGAAGATCGACTCCTCGCGGACGAACGCGCCGGGGCCCGGGGCGTGGATCATCATGCCGTTACCCGTGTAGACACCGGTGTGGCCGAGGCCGTCGAAGAAGAAGACCAGGTCGCCGGGTTGGAGTGTGGCGACGTCCACCGCCGTGCCGACCTGGGCCTGTTCGGCGGCGCCCCGGGGGAGCGGGACGCCCGCCGCCGTCCACGCGGCCTGCGTGAGCCCGGCGTTGTCGTACGAACCGGGTCCCTTCGCGCCCCACACACAGGGCTTGCCGATCTGCGCCCGCGCGAAGGCGACCGCCTTCTCGGCCTTGGCCGTCGGGGAGGTGGCGGCGGCCGGGGCCTGCGGGGGGAGCGGGGCGGCGGTCGAGGCGGGGGGAGCCACCGGGGCGGGCGCCGGGGCCGCGTACGCGGTGGCGGCGGGGGGTGCCTGCATGGCGGGGGCCATGGGCGGCATGGGGGCGGCGGGCTGCGCGGGCATCTGCTGGGCAGGCATCTGCTGCTGGACGGGTGCCTGCGGGGGCATCGGGGCGGGCGCCGCCATGGCCTGGGCGGGCATCGCCTGGGCCGGCATGGCCGCAATCGGCATGCCCTGGGTCTGCATGCCCTGGACTGCCATGGGTGGGGCCGTCATGGTCGCCGCGAAGGCGGGGTCGACGAGGGCCTGCGGTGCCATCGGGGCGGGGGCCGGCGCGGGGGCCATGGGCTGGGGTGCGGCCATCGTCTGCTGCGGAGCCATGGGCTGGGGCGCGGCCATCGCCTGAGGTGCGGCCATCGCCTGGGGCGCCATGAGCGTGGCCGTGAAGCCGGGGTCGACGGGCGCGGCCATCTGCTGGGGCGCCATCTGCGGGGCGACGGGGGCGGGTTCGGGCGCCGGGGCCGGCATGGGCACGGCGAACGTCGAGGTGGCGGCGGGGGCCGTCCCGGCGGACGGCGGGGCCATCAGGGTCGCGGTGTAGGCCGGTCCGGCGGGGGCCTGGGGCGCGGCTGGCGCGGGCGCCTGGGGTGCCATCACGGCGGTCGCGTACGCCGGTTCGGCGGGCGCCGACGGGGACATGACCGTCGAGGTGAACGTGGGTCCGGCGGGCGCGGCCGTCGGCGCGGACGCGTACGCCGGTTGTGAGGGGATGCCGGCGGAGGGGCTCATCACCGTCGAGGTGAGGGCCGGTTCCGGGGCCGCCGCGCCCGGTGCCGTCACGGCCGACGCGAACGCGGGCGCCGGGGATGCGGCCGAGGGGGACATCAGGGTCGACGTCAACCCTGGGTCGGACGGGGGCATCGCGTTCGACGAGTACGCCGGTTCGGCGGGCATGGGCGCGGGCGCGGCGGAGGGCGTCATCACCGTTGACGCGTACGCGGGTTCGGCGGGCATGGGGGCCGCCGAAGGGCTCATCACGGTCGACGTGAAGGCCGGTTCGGGAGCGGCCGGGGCGGGCGCCGAGGGGGCCATGGCGGCTGTCGCGTACGCGGGCGCGGCGGGCGCCGCCGGGGCCGAGGGGGACATGACCGTCGAGGTCAGGGCCGGTTCGGCGGGGGCCGGGGCGGCGGCCTGCGGCTGCCCGCCCTGCCAGGCCGACGTGCCCGACGGGTCGTACGTGGCGAAGGCGCCCGTCTCCCAGGTCGGAACCGACGGGAACGCGCCCGTGTCCCGGGCGGCCTCCGCGGGGTTGTACATCGGGAGGGAGCCGGTGTTCCAGGCGGCGGCTGCGGGCGCGAGCTGCGCGGCGGGCGCGGCGGCCGGGAACGCGCCACCGGGCTGGGCCGCCGGAGAGGCGTACGCGGGGAACGTGCCGGTTTCCCACGACGGGACGGAAGGGAGGGCGCCGGTGTCACGTGCCGGGTCGGCGGGGTTGTACATCGGCAGCGAGCCGGTGTCCCAACCCGGCCCCGAGGGGCGGGAGCCGGGGGCCTGCGCGACGGGAACCTGCCCGGTGCCGGCGGGCATCTGCATGACCGGTATCTGCCCGGTGGCCGTCGGATCGGGGGACATCCCCATGACCGGGACCGGTCCGGTCGCCGTCGGCGAGGCGGGCATCTGGACGACCGGGATCGGCCCCGTGGCCGTCGCCGCCGGCATCTGGACGACGGGTATCTGCCCGGTCGACGTCGGAGTCGCCGCCATCGGCACGCCCGGGGACGACGGGAGGACCGGGATCTGTCCGGTGACGG
Source organism: Streptomyces sp. NPDC004539 (assembly GCF_040610055.1). Taxonomy (NCBI): domain Bacteria; kingdom Bacillati; phylum Actinomycetota; class Actinomycetes; order Kitasatosporales; family Streptomycetaceae; genus Streptomyces; species Streptomyces sp. NPDC004539. The sequence continues at coordinate 70,390 of NZ_JBEXLS010000033.1, forward strand.
TCGGGTCGGCGGACATCTGCTGCGCGACGGGTGCCTGCATGACCGGGATCTGTCCGGTGGCCGTCGGGTCGGGCGACATCTGCGGGGCGAGCGTCGGCATGACGGCCGTCTGGGCCATGGCGGACGGGACGACCGGGATCTGGCCCGTGGACGCCGGGTCGACGGGCATGCGCGCGGGCGCCGGGGGCAGCGCGGCCAGGGGGGCCGGGGGGAGCGCGGGGGCTCCCTGGGTGGACTGGCCCGGGGGCAGCGCGGGGGCCGAACGGCCCGCGGAGAGGCCCTGCCTGCGCTCCAGGGCCGCTTCGAGCTCCTGGATCGTCGGCATGCCGTCCGGCTTTCCGGGGCGCCCGGGACGGCTGCCGGCCGCGCGGTCGCGCGGGAGGACGGCGGGGACGGTCGGGCCGATCGAGTCGCGGGCGCGCTCGAAGAGCTGCCGGGCGGCCGAGTCCGCCTCGGAGGGGGAGGGCGCCCGGCGCGCGCCACCACCGCGGGGCGCCGACGGGGCACCGCTGCGGGAACGCAGCGACATCGCGCGCGTGGCGTTGAAGGTGCCGCTGTCGCTCTCGGCCCGGTTGTAGAGCGAGGTGACGGCCTGTTGGATCTCGGACCTGCTCGGCGCGGGGCCGTCCTGGAGGCGGGAGGAGTCGGAACGTCCCGCACCCGCAGGGCCCTGGCCTCGGTCCGTCGCCATGGAGGACGTGCTCCTTCCGTGCACCGCCTGCCGCGTGGGCGGCCGGGACCCACGCGCCTCGACGGCGGCCGGCCCCACCTCGCCGGATCGCCCCGGGCTCGGCGGAGGCCGCGCGGCCCGGCGGTTCGCCGGAGTCGGTCGTGCGGCCCGGCGTCAACTTAGCCAACTTGTGTGGCTGGCGTGAAGATTGAAGCGTTAAATGTCCGATACGTAGTCGTGACCTTCGTCTCTTTCTGGCTGGTGACCGGCGGTAACACCCCCAAGTGGGGAGTGAGTTGCCGACTCTTGGGGAACAGGATGCGTGCTTCCCGATGTGTGCGGGATACAACTGGCTGTCATGCGTGTCGACTACTCGCCCGGCTCCCTGGGCACCGCGGCCTTCTACCGGCTGCTCACCGCCGTCGTCGTCCCCCGGCCCATCGCCTGGGTCTCCACCCTGACACCGGACGGTACGACGGCCAACCTGGCCCCGCACTCGTTCTTCACCGTCGCCTCCACCGACCCCCCGGTCGTCCAGTTCACCTCCGTGGGCCGCAAGGACACCCTCCGCAACATCGAGGCGACCCGCGAGTTCGTCGTCAACCTCGCGCCGGAACCGCTCTTCGAGCAGATCAACGACACCGCGACCGACTTCCCGGCGGGACAGGGCGAGTTCGACGCCGTCGGCATCGACCGGGAACCCTCCCTGAAGGTCAAGCCCCCGCGCGTGGCCGCCTCCCCGGTCGCCCTGGAGTGCCGCCTCCACACCACCCTGGGCATCGGCAACTCCACCCTCGTCCTGGGCGAGGTCGTCCATGCCGCCGTCGACGACTCGGTGCTGGTCGACGGCCACCCGGACATCCACCGTCTGCGCCCCCTGGCCCGACTCGGCCGGGACGAATGGGGCCTGTTGGGCGAGATCCGCGACCTGCCCCGGGTCCCTTTCCGGGACTGGCCCAGAAGCTGAGCCCGAGTCACCCCGCAGGGCCCGGCTCCTCTGACAGGATCGCCCCATGACGACCCGTGACCACACAGACGGCTCCTGGTACTCGTTCCGGTCGAAGAACTCGGCCCTGTCGATCGGTTCGGTGAACTCGTTCCTCTCCGTCGGCTCCGTGGGCAGCGCGCTGTCCATCGGCTCCGTCGGGAGTTTCCTGTCGGTCGGCTCGATCGGCTCCGCCGCCTCCGTCCTGTCCGCCGGTTCCTGGCTGAGCGTCGGCTCCGCACTCTCCGCCAACTCCACGGGCGAGGTGCTGGCCTGGCGCTCGCAGCGCCGTACGACCGCTGTGGCGGCCGTCGCCGGGCTCGTCCTCGTCGGCCTCTGGACGACCCGCGCGAAGTCCCCGGCGCGCGGCTGAGGAACACCCCGCGCAAGCTCCTGACCTGCGACGCCCCCCGATCCCGGGGGGCGTTGTCAGTGGTGCCCGATAGCTTGATCGATGTCGCGCCGATCCGGCGGAAGACATCCCTCAGAGCTGCAAAGGAGCTGGTGCGTTGTCGGATTCGCAGAAGGTGCCGGAATGGGAGCGGTCGAGCACCGCCCGGGTGCTCGCGCCCGCCCGGCCCCGCAAACTCGCCAAGGTCCCCTTCGTGGAGCTGGCCGACGGACGCCTCCAGGGCGTCGTCTCCAGCGGCTCGGACATCGAGCGGGTCTACGTCTCGTCGATCGCCGCCGGGGCGTACGCCTACGCGTGCAGCACCAACAACAACCGTCCCTGCGGCGGCGCCCGCGGCTCGTTCTGCAACCACATCCGCGCGCTGGTCACCGAAGCGGTGCTCCAGTACGGCGCCGGGCGCGTCGCCCGCTACCTGCGCGTGGACACCGGTGACGCCGCCGCCGACGCGGGCGCGCTGATCACCGTCATGACCGGCACGCACCCCGCGCCGGACCCGGGCAAGGCCGCCGCCGCGGTGTTCAGCCGCTTCCTGCGCCACCTCGCCTACCTCGAACTCGCCCCGACCACCGCCCCGTTGCCGGAGATGCAGTGGTTCCCGCCGACCCGGGCGGAGGCCGCCTGATGCGCGCCGACACCCTCACCGAACCGGTCGACGGCCTGGCCGACGCGCTGGCCGCCGTCGACGCCCTGGACCGCGCCCTCACCGCCGGCCTCCTGCGCCCGCGCCCCGCCCAGGCGGCCGACCTGGCCGTCCTCGCGGACGCCGTCGCCGCGAGCCCCCTCGCCTCCCGTGTCGCCGAAGCAGCCGAGAAGGCCGCCGCCGGCACCGCCGCCGAGGACCACTTCCTCGCCCTCGCCGCCGCCCGGACGGCCCTGCTGGGAGCGGCACACGACGCCCTCGCGGAGCGGATCGCCGAGGCCACCGGGCGGGCTGCCGACTCGACCGCCCCACGGGAGAAGGCGGTCGACGGCACGGACGGCACCGGGGGGCCGGAGACCGGGGCCGAGAACGCGAACACGGACACGCGGATCGGCACCGCCGAGCAGAGCCCGGCCGACAGCGCAAGGCCCCCCGGCGCTTCGGACCCCTCCGCCTCCGGCCACTCCTCCGCCTCCGCTGCGGAGCCCCCGGACACCCCCCGCGACACCACCAACCTCCGCGCCGCCGCCCGCACCTGGCTCACCGACCTCGCCCGCGCCGGCTGGCAGGGCATCGACCACGAACTGATCGCGGGCGCCGCCCCGGTCGTCTCCGCGCTCCTCGCGGAACCCTCCGCCCGCCGGCTCGCCGCCCTCCTCGACGGATTCGCCGCCGAACTCGCCGCCTCCTGCCCGGGCACCGCCCTGGAGAGGGTCCCGGCCCGCCGCTGGGGCGACCTGTGGGCGCGCGCGACACTCCTCACCGCCCCCGGCGCGGACCCGGCCCCCGCGACCGGCACGGCCACCGGCCGCCTGCTCCCCCTCGGCGTCGACCTCCACGAACACGCCACCGCCGTCCAGGCCCAGGTGCACGCGGTCCTCGAACCGGCGGACGGCACGCCGCCCCGGCTGGTGCGGGCGAGCGTGTCGGCGCCGAAGCCGGACACGGTCGTCGGCGCGGGCGTCTGGCAGCTCCTGCGCCCGCACATGACCCTCCTCGCGGCACTCGGCGAAGGCCGCTCGACGGAGCTGGACGGCATGCCCGTCACCGCCGAGGGCGACCTCCTGTGGGACGACGCCCACGCACACGCGGGTGAACCGGCGGACGCGTTCACCACCGCCCGGGTCGCCCTCCCGACGGCGCTGACCGCGCCGACCGCACCCCTCGACCGGCACCCCGCGCGGCTCGCCGTACCCGTCCTCCTGGAGGGCTACACCGTCCGACAGGACGGCGACGGCGTGGAGTTCGTCCTCGCCGGGCAGCCGCTCGCCGTCGACACCGACCGCATCCCCGCCGCGAGCCCCCTCACCCCGGACGCGGTCGCCGCGTCGGGCGCGTGCGTCGGGCTGCTGCGCTGGGACGGCGGCCGGTTCACCGTGCAGCCGCTGGCCGTCGAGACCGTCGTCCGGAAGAAGGCCGTCGCGCTGCACGCGGGGGCGTGGGCCGGGGGGACCGCCGACAAGGCGGGGGTGAAGGCGGAGAAGGCGGCGACCGACGCGGTGGCCGTGCTGCGCGAGCGCGCCGGAAGGCTGTTGAGGAAATGACCCCGGAGATCGCCGAAGAGGCGTACGACAACCGGCGGCAGGTGCTGTACTGGCGGCTGCTCGCCCGGCTCTTCGACCCCGAGGAGCGGCCCGCGCTGGAGTCCGCGAGCCTCGCCGTCGTCGAGGACATCGGACTGCCGCCCGCCCTGCTGGACCCGCGGGCCTCCGTCGACTCGGTCGTCCAGCGCCACCCCGCGCTGGGAGATGAGATCGACGCCCTGACGGCCGTCGAGGAGCCCGGCGCGGAGCGGGACCGGGCCGCCGAGGTGCGGCGCGCGGCGCTGATGTCGAAAGTGCTGCTCAACGTGTTCGCGACCGGCTCCGGGCCGGTCGACGCAGGGCAGTTGGCGCGCTGGCAGACCGACGCTGGCTGGCTGGAGCGGGCGTTCGGCTGTACGCCCGGCGAACTGCGCGGCGGCCGGGGAGCCGGCCCGGGTGCGCCGGGCGCCGACCCGAACCGGCCGGTCCCGGCCGTCGGCCCCGAACTCGCCGCCATCGAGGCCGACCTGGTCAGCCGGATGCACCTGCGGGAAGTCCTCGCCGACCCCGAGCTCGCCGCGCGCCTCACTCCCAGCATGTCCCTGATCGAACAGCTCCTGCGCGACAAGAAGAACCTCGACGGCGTCGCCCTCACCAACGCCAAGGCGCTCATCCGCAGATACGTCGACGAGGTCGCCGAAGTGCTGCGCACCCAGGTGGAGAAGGCGACCGTCGGCGCGATCGACCGCTCGGTCCCGCCCAAACGCGTCTTCCGCAACCTCGACCTCGACCGCACGATCTGGAAGAACCTCACCAACTACAGCCCCGAGGAGGAACGGCTCTACGTCGACCGCCTCTACTACCGGCAGACGGCCCGCAAGACGACCCCGCAGCGCCTCATCGTCGTCGTCGACCAGTCGGGCTCCATGGTCGACTCGATGGTCAACTGCACCATCCTCGCGTCGATCTTCGCCGGACTCCCGAAGGTGGACGTCCACCTCATCGCGTACGACACCCGGGTCATCGACCTCACGCCGTGGGTGAACGACCCGTTCGAGGCGCTGCTGCGCACCAACCTCGGCGGCGGCAACGACGGGCCGATCGCGATGGCCATGGCCCGCCCGAAGATCACCGAACCGGCGAACACCGCCATGGTGTGGATCTCCGACTTCTACGAGTTCGACCGCTCCCAGCCGCTCCTGGAGGGGATCGAGGCCGTCCACCGCTCCGGGGTGAAGTTCATCCCCGTCGGCTCCGTCACCAGCTCCGGCCGCCAGGAGGTCAACCCCTGGTTCCGGGAGCGGTTCAAGGCCCTCGGCACCCCCGTGATCTCCGGCCGCATCGAGAAGCTCGTCCACGAGCTCAAGAACTTCCTCACCTGACCAGCCAGAAAGGCCCTCACATGTCCGACCTGTTGCGCGCCCCCGCCGAGCTCAAGTACGCCGAGGAGCTGGACTGGCTGGAGTCGGTCGACGACAGCCCCAAGCCGTTCACCTGGCGCCTGTCGCCCAAGATGATCCGCCTGTTCGTCCTCGGCTCCGAGCGCGCCGACGGACTGGAGCGGGAGATCTCCCAGAAGTGGTTCGGCGACCGCGCCATCGTCGAGCGGGCGATCGTCACCCTCGCCTCCGACCGCGGCCTCCTCCTCATCGGCGACCCCGGCACCGGCAAGAGCTGGCTCGCCGAACTGCTGGCCGCCGCGATCTGCCGCACCTCCACCCTCGTCGTCCAGGGCACCGCCGGGACCACCGAGGACCACATCAAGTACTCCTGGAACGTCTCCCAGGTCATCGCCAAGGGCCAGTCCCGGGAGTCGATGATCCCCTCGCCGATCATGACCGCCATGGAGACCGGCGCGATCGGCCGCGTCGAGGAGCTGACCCGCTCCACCAGCGACGTCCAGGACGCGCTGATCTCGATCCTCTCCGAGAAGTACATCTCCGTCCCCGAACTCGACAGCGACAGCATCGTGTTCGCCAAGCCCGGCTTCTCCGTCATCGCCACCGCCAACAGCCGCGACCGGGGTGTCAACGACCTCTCCTCCGCGCTCAAGCGGCGCTTCAACTTCGTCCGCATCCCGGTCGTCACGAACAAGAAGAGCGAGGCGGAGATCGTCCGCTTCCGCACGGAGGAACTGCTCAGGCGCCACCAGATCGAACTCGACGTCCCGCCCACCCTCCTCGACGTCCTCCTCCAGAGCTTCGCCGACCTGCGCGCCTCCTCGGCCGCCGCCGGCAGCGACGACGAGAAGCTGGAGTCCGCGCTGTCCACCGCCGAACAGATCGGCGTCCTGGAGGACGCGATCCTGCACAGCAACTTCTTCGGCCAACAGGCCCTCACGGCGCGCACGCTGGCGTCCTCCCTGGTCGGCTCCCTCGCCCGGCGCGCACCCGAGGACCTCGCCATCCTCAACAAGTACCTGCACGGCGTCGTCGAGCCGCGCGGCAAGGAACAGGGCGGCTCCTGGCCCGAGTTCCTCGAAGGCGGACGCGCCGCGATCGCGAGCCTCTCGTGACCGGCCCCTTCGACGCGCTGCGCGCCCAACTCGACGAGGCCGCCCAGACGTTCGCCGACGGACCGGACGCCCTGGAGGGCATCCTGCGCGGCATCGTCGACGACGTCGACCGCGCGATACGCGAACCCCTGGAGATCTTCCCCGTCTGCCACCACTCCCCGGCCTCCGCGCTCGCCATGGCCCGCCGCCTGCGCGAGAAGCAGCCCCGGGTGATCTACCTGGAGCTGTGCGAGGACATGGCACCGCTCCTCACCGAACTGCGCAACTGCCGCCTCCCCGTGGCCGTCCAGGCGTTCGCCGGGGAGGTCGAGGGCTTCCCCGTCGACTGGGCGCCGCTGTCCGTCGTCGCCCCGATCACCGAGGCGTCCGCCGAGTACCAGGCCATCGCCTACGCCCTCGACACGCCCGGCGTCGAGCTGGTCCTCGTCGACCGGTCCGCCGACCACGTCTTCCAGTGGGAGACCCCGCCCGGCGCCGAACCCGCGCCGGGCGACGAGGAGGGCGCCCTGCACGGGGACGCCGTCGGCGTCGAGATCGGCGACCTGCGGCCCCGGTTCGCCGAACTGGAGGAGCACCTCCTGCGGCACGGCCGGGTGCGGCACTGGTCCGAGTGGTGGCACCAGTACGTCGAACTGCCCCTCGGGGACGGCGACCACGACACGTACCGGCAGGTCATGCTCCTCATCGGCAGCCTCTTCCGCCGTCTCGCCCCCGGCGACAGCCGGCGCGTGGCGGTCGACGAGGACCGCGAGCGGTACATGTGGACGCGGATGCGGCAGCACCTCGCGGTGAGCGGCGCCGACCCCGCCGACTGCCTGTACGTCTGCGGCGCCTTCCACGCGGCCAGCCGGGTCGCCGAGTTCGGGATCGACGGCACCGACACGTTCACCGTCACCCCGCCCAGCGGCACCAAGTGGCGCCACGGCCTCATCCCGTCCAGCAACACGGCCATCGAGACCCAGTTCGGGCTCGCGTCCGGGTCGGTGTCCATCGCGGCGACGGAGTGGGCGAAGAACCTCAAACGCGGCCGGGTGAAGCCGTACCGGCTGGAGGGGCAGGCGGGGGCGGGGAAGGGGCGGGGGAAGAAGACCGGGGGGACGGGCTCCGCCGGGGCGGCTGTGCCGGCGGCGGCAGGCTCTGTGGCTGCGACGGCGGCTGCGGGCGGCCCGGGAACGGCCAAGGCCGCGGCTGCGGGCGGTGCGGCGACGGCTGCGGCTGCCGTCGCGGGCGGCCCGGGCGCGGTCACCGTACCGGCGGTCCCCGAAGCGCCCGGACAGGCACCGGCCGGCTCCACCTCGGCATCCACCGGCTCTACCTCGGCACCCACCGGGCCCGCCCCGACCCTGCCCGGTGCCCTCGGCCCCACGCCGGGTGCCGTCGCCGTACGGTTCGAGGCCCCGCCCGCCACCGGCCCCTCTCCCACCGACACCGCCCCCGACCGCCTCACGGGATTCCTCCAGCGCCCCCCGACCCTCGACCCCATGGACGAGGCGGAACTCCTCGGCTGGTCCGTGGACATCGTGCGGGCGGCCCGGCGGAGCGGGTACCTCGCCTCGACCGCCGACGCCATCGCCGTGTTCGAGACGTCGATCCTGCTCGCGGGCATGCGCGACCGCGCCAAGCCGACGCCGTACGACTTCCAGGACGCGGCGGTGACCTGCATCGAGAAGGACTCGGTGCCGGGGCGGCGGGACGTCGGCCGGCTCGTCGAGATCATGATGGGCGGCGACCGGATCGGACAGGTCGGGTACGACGCCCTGCCCCCGCTTGCGCGGGACGTCCACGACCGCCTGCTCCCGCTGAACCTGCGGCTCCAGCAGCGCGGCGTGCAGCGCGCCCTGCTCGACATCGCCGGACAGCCGGAACTGGCCGCCTGCTCCGACGTGCTGTGGATACTGCGCCGCCTGCTGCCGCAGGGCGCCGCGCGGCCCATCATGGGCGAGCGCGCGCTCGGCGAGCGCTCCCTCCAGGAGTCCTGGGACCTCGCGCTCGGCACCCACCAGCGCGAACTGATCGAGCTGGGCTACGAGGGCGTCAGCGTCGAACAGGTCCTGGAACAACGGCTGCGCCGCACCGCGTACGGCCCGCAGGCCACCGCCGCGACCGTCCTCGAAGCCGTCGAGGACGCCACGCTGTATCTGCGCAGCCGCCGCCTCGCCGACGAACTCGGCACGCACGCCCTGGAGGTCCTCGCCCGGGAACGCACCGTCGACGGCGCTCCCGAGGTGCTGCGCCGCGTCCGCCGCCTGCTGGCGTACTACCGGACGAGCGAACCGGCGCTGCCGGGCTGGATCGAGTCGTTCGTCAAGACCGGCTACGCCCACTACTGCACGCTGCTGCCGACCGCGTTCACCGACGAGGACGCGAGCGTACGGCAGGTCGCCGCGATGCTGGGCTTCCTGTTCGGCATGGAGAGCCTCGCCCTCTCCCTCGGCTGCGACCGCACCCAGCTCGAACTGGCCGTCGCCCAGTCGCACCCCGAGGACACCGCGAAGACGGCGCTGCTGTGGGCGGCCCAGACCCACCTGGGCACCCTCCCGCGCGCCGAACTCAGCGCCCGCTGCGACGCGTTGCTGTCCAGCCCGCTGGTCGTCCCGGCCTACCCGCGCTACCTGAGCGGCTTCCTGCACGCCCTCGAACCGGTGCCGCAGCTCGCGGACTTCGTCGTCGAAGCCGTCTCCCACGCGTTCGGACGGCTGCCCGACGCGGTGCTCCTGCCCTGGCTGCCGACGCTGGTGACGACCCTGCGCGCGGGCGGCGCCGAACTCGCCCCGCTGATCGTCCGCGAGGCGGACCGCCTCTTCCCGGCGCGGCTGCCCGCGCTGGACGCCTGGACGCCGCCGTGGCGCGAACAGGCCCCGGAACAGGGCGAGTCCGTGCCGCGGGCGGCGGCCTCCGCGCTCCTCGCCGCACATCCGGCGACCTGCGACGCGCTGGCCGGACTCCTCGGCTGCGACGACGGGTGGGGTGCCGGGCCGACCGCGAAGGGAGCGGCACTGCTGGAGCGGCACCCGGACACCGCACGGGAGTCGGCGGCGCTGCTCAGTCGGTGAGTTCCGCGAGGACCGACCTCAGCCGGTCCGCGAACTCGCGGGGATAGCGGGCGTATCCGGCATGGCCGCCCGGGAACTCGACCAGCTTCAGGCCGAGTTCACCGGCGAGGGCCAGTGCGGGGCGGTGGATGGTCTGGTCGCGGGAGCCGGCGCCGCCCGCGACGACGAGGCGGCCGGAGAGCGGGGTCATGGCGGTGAGGTCGGGGAGGTGGGTGGAGGAGGGGTGGAGCATGTGGGCGAGGAAGAAGCGCGTGTTGTCGTGCGCCTCGGGCAGATCGGGGGCCGGGCGTCCGCCGAACAGCACCGCCAGCGTCTCCATCGCGGCGGCCTCGCCCGCCGTCCGCAGTGTCAGGCGGACCTCCTCCACCAGGGCGAGATACTCCGCCGCGTCCGGCAACAGGCGGAAGGCGGGCGGTTCGTGGACCACGAGGGCCGCGACCCGCTCCGGGTGGCGGCTCGCGAAGTGCAGGGCGGCGAGCGAGCCCGAGCAGCTGCCGAAGATCCGCGCCGGTTCGCCGTCCGGTACGAGATGGTCGAGGAGCCGGGCGACGTCCTCGCCGTGCTCCTCGATCCGCTGGTCGACGGGCGGGCCGGTGAGGACGCTGCGGGAATTGCCGCGCGGGTCGCAGGAGATGACCCGGTGATCGGCCGCGAGCGCGTCCGCGAGGCCGGTGAACACCGCGGCGTCCGAATTGCCGCCCGCGAGCAGCAGCAGGGGCGGGCCGTCGGTGCCGCGCGTCTCGTGGTAGAGCGTCGCGCCGGGGACCGGGAGGGTGCCGGCTCGCGCGGGTGAATTCATCGAGTCCCCCAGTGAAGTGCCGTCGGACGACCTACAGTTACTGAACGCGTACTCAGCGTACGGGTGGCGTGTGGGACCAGGTAAGGGGGCCTGATGGGCGACGGACCGCGCATTCTGCTCAACGCCGAGGCGTTCGGCTTCGGCCCGGCGGCGGCCTCGGCCGTGCTGGCCGACGAACTCGCCGCGCGCGGCGCCGAGTTGGGGTACGTCGGTGGCGGGCACACGCTCGATCTCCAGCACCGGCCGCCCTACACGGCCGTCCACGACATCACCGGCCTGACCGAACCCGCCCGCCTCGACCGGCTGCGCGGCCTCGCGGGGGAGTACGACGCGCTCCTCACGTCCATGGACTTCGCCCTCGGACTGACGGCCCGGCGGGCCGGTTTCCGGGTCGCCGTCTACGACGCGCTCGCCTGGTTCTGGCCGGGGCTCTGGCCCGTCGTCCAGGACGCCGGCGTGCTGCATCTCGCGCAGGACTTCTTCGGCGTGCGGGAACGGGTCGCCGAGGAACCGGCGCTGGCCGGGCGGACGGTCGTGGTGCCGCCGCTCGTCGAGCCCGGGCCCGGGTGGCGCGGCGGCGGGGGTCAAGTCGTCGTCAACCTCGGGGGGTTGTGCAATCCGTTCTGGGCTGCCGACGAGGTCGAGACGTACGCCCGTCTCGTCGTCGCCGGGGTGCGGGAGGGGGTGCCCGCGTCGTACTCCGTGACCGTCGTGACCAGCGAGGCCGTCGTCCGGGCGCTGGGGACCTCCGTGAGCGGGGTGAACGTCGGCACGTACCGGCGCGGCGAGATCCTCGGTCTGCTGCGCGAGGCGCCGTACGCGTTCATGACGCCAGGGCTCGGCAACATCTACGACGCCGCCGTCAGCGGGGTGCCGACCGTACTGCTCCCGGCGACCAACACGACTCAGGCGCGGCAGGCCGAGGTCGTCGCCGCGCACGGCTACTGCGACGGCCGGATCGACTGGGCCGACCTCGGGTCCGCCGTCGACTTCGGGGACGGGGAGCCGGAGATGGCCGGGGTACTGACGGCGGCGCTGCGGGAGTTGAGCGAGAGCGGCGACGCGCGGTTCGCGCTGCGGGTCGGGGAGTCGGTCCGGGAGATGGGGTCCGGCCGGGCCGGTGGGCTGCTGGAACGCTTCGGGAGCGGCGGGGCGGGGGAGGCCGCGGCGGCTGTGCTGGCGTGGGTGCGGGGTGGGGATGTCTGAACCGGGGTGACTGGATCGGGGATGGCTGGGTCAGGGGTGACTGGATCGGAGGTGCCTGGGTGGGGGTGAATGGATCAGGGTCGGCTGAAGAGGAGGCGCTCCTGGCGAGGGTCCGGCGTCTGTGGGAGGGGCTGGCGGGCGCGGGCGCCGTCTTTCCGCCGGACGGCGGTACCCGCGTCGTCGTCTCCCCGGGCTCCCGCCTCTGCCCGCCGTCCTGGACCGGCGCCGTCCGTATCGGCACGGCCGTCCTGATCACCGCCCCCGACGAACGCACGGCCCGCCAGGCCCTGCCCCGCCTCCGCGCACTCCCCTCGGGCGCGGACGTCCTGGGCCCGGCGACCCTGGCCTACCTCCCACCCGGTTCCTTCCGCCCCCACCCCACCACCGCAACCCCCACCACCCCGGACTCCCTCTCCCCCCTCCTGCGCACCGCCGGCCCCCACGACACCGCGGAATCCGGCCTCCCCGACATCGACTCACCCGCCTTCACCCTCCACGACGGCCCCACCCTCCTCGCCGCCGCCGGCTACGAAGTCTGGCCCGCCTCGACCGCCCACATCTGCGTCCTGACCACCCCCGCAGCCCGAAACCGCGGCCTCGCCACCGCCGCCGCATCCGCCGCCGTCCAACACGCCCTTGAGGCGGGCCTGCTGCCCCAGTGGCGGGCCGGGAACGACGCGTCGCGCAGGGTGGCGGAGAAGTTGGGGTTTCGGGAGGTGGGGGAGCAGGTGAGTGTGTGGGTGTAGGCGTGGGTGGTGTCCACCCAGATGGTTCGATGGCTCATTGGATCAGGTCGGTGTGCGGATGCCCGGGTGAGGCCGGGCAGACGTAGATCTGCATGTTGTCGGTGCTGCCGACTTCGACCTTGGTCGGCTGTGAGGGGCGCTGGCCGCAGCAGTGACCGCCAGAGGTGGCGGCATCCTGGTCCTCGTGAGGTGCCCAGCTGTGCCCGTCGCCGCCGTCCCATTCGAAGGAGGCGATGGTCAGCAGCGGGACCATCCGCTCGTCGCAGACGGTGCAGTACCGGGGGTGGGGGTCGGTGCGGCCCCACGGAGGCCAGCCGCCGACCTTCCATCCGGGCGAATCCGCGAGATGGGTGTCATAGAAGTCCTGCGGATACTCCGCGCAGGAGCTGTCCAGGTCGGCGCCGGCCTCCTGCAATCTGCTCCGGTCTCCCACCATCAGCCGCATCCGCGGGCTCAGTTCGAGGCTGCCGGGGTACTCGGTGATCGCTTCTGGTGCGAGTACGCAGGGCTCGGGCACGTAGCCCTCATGGTTCACCTCGTACGGCTCCGGCGGTGTGGCGAGGACATCGCCGACCGTGGCGGCGGACCGCCAGAACAGCGCGGTCGACGGTTTGTGATCCGGATCGTGATCGTAGGGACACCAGAGGATCTGGAGCAGATCGGCCTGTCCGGGCGGCCTCAGCAGAGGTATGTCGCGCAGATACAACTGGGCCACGGGCAGCATGGGGACCGGGCAGTCAGCGGGCGGCGGAGCGGTGGCGAGTCGCTCCGCGAGCACCGCGGCGTTCCGCTCCTTGAGCGTCGCCTCCTCGGGCGTCGTCCCGGGACCACCGTGGTCACCGTGCCACCGGACCCGCATACGCCTCAGAAGCCGCACGTCGGCCGGTGACTCGCGGAACCCGCTGTCCCTGTGCAGGTGCGAGGCTTCGCAGTGCGGCCACGGCTCCTCGGCCGGCCACAGCAACGGCCCCCCGACCGAACTCTCCCCGGCGGACGGCGACCCGGGACGGGGGTGCAGCCGGATCGCGGGCCGCGCCGACGGCGCCAGCTCGGGGAAGACCGCGGTCACGTCCACGGGACGCGGCGGAGTGGTACGCACGAAGACCATGCGGGTGATCCTGCCACCAGGCACTGACAACCCCCGTCCGTCCTGCAAAAGCTCACCCACCCACCCGCCGGACACTCACCCGGCGCCGTTCCGGGTCTATCTCCGTGACCACGACGTCGATCTCGTCGCCCACCGCGGGACCTGACTCGCGGAGCAGGCCCTCGACGCCTTTCGTCAGTTCCACGAAGACCCCGATGGGGACCACTTTGGTGACGCGGGATCGGAGGGGGCGGTCGAGGGGGACGGTGGTGGTGAAGGTGTGGAGGGGGTCGGGGTGGAGGGCGCGCAGGGAGAGGCGGGCTTCGGCGTTCCAGGTGTCGTGGTGGAGGAAGACGCAGGTGACGGGGGCGCCGACGGTGACGACTTCGGTGGGGGAGTCGAAGCGGTACCAGGAGAGGTCGGGGTGGGTGATGAAGCCGACGCCCGGGAAGACGGGATGGCGGGGGCCGGTGTCGAGGGCGACGAAGACGCCGTAGGGCTCGATGGAGGCGATGTGGCCGGTGAGGTGTTGGCCCGGGGAGAGAGATTCGAGGAAGGCGTGGAGTTCGGGGGAGGCGGTGATCACGGGGGTAGTTTCGCATGGCGGGCAGAGGGGGCGGACGGGAATTGGGGTCACGGGTTCGTTTGTTCGGCAAGGGTTGTGCGGGCGCTTTTTTGAATTCGTTGCTCACAGTTCCGAATGCCTTGTCAAGCGCGATTTTTCCCACACCGGAAAGGGGTTCGGGGAGGGCCGGAGAGGTTCTGGGGGCGGTGTTACGGTGAAGGGGTGGGTAATCGTCTCGTTGTCAAAGGTGCTCGGCAGAACAATCTTCGGGACGTTTCCGTGGAGGTGCCACGGAATGCGTTGACCGTGTTCACGGGGGTTTCGGGTTCGGGGAAATCGAGTCTGGCGTTCGACACGATTTTCGCGGAGGGGCAGCGACGGTATGTGGAGTCGTTGTCGGCGTATGCGAGGCAGTTTCTGGGCCAGTTGGACAAGCCGGATGTGGACGCGATCGAGGGGCTGTCCCCGGCGATCGCGATCGATCAGAAGACGTCGAGCAGGAACCCGAGGTCGACGGTCGGGACGATCACGGAGGTGTACGACCACCTGAGGCTGCTGTACGCGCGGATCGGCCGCCCGCACTGCCCGGAGTGCGGGGAACCGGTGCGCGGGCAGACCCCGCAGCGGATCGTCGACCAGGTGCGGGCGGAGCCGGAGGGGACGAGGTTCCAGGTGCTGGCCCCGGTCGTCCGGGACCGCAAGGGCGAGCACGCGGAGGTGTTCCGGCAGCTCGCGGCGGACGGATTCAGCAGGGTCCGGGTGGACGGACGGGTGCTGTCCCTGAGTACGGTGCCGGCGCTCGACAGGCGCAGGAAGCACGACATCGACGTCGTCGTCGACCGCCTCGTCGTCAAGGACGGAATCCACCAGCGCCTCACCGAATCCGTCGAGACGGCACTCGCACTCGGCGGCGGCACCCTGCGCATCGACTTCGTCGACGACCCGGACCGCGAGCGACTGTTCTCCGAGAAGGCGGCCTGCCCGCAGGGCCACCCCCTCGCCCTGGACACCCTCGAACCCCGCCTCTTCTCCTTCAACGCCCCCTGGGGCGCCTGCCCCTCCTGCACGGGACTCGGCTCCCGCACCGAGGTCGACCCGAGCCTCCTCGTCCCGGACGACACCAAGTCCCTCGCCGAGGGAGCCGTCGCCCCCTGGACGAACACCAGCGGCGCCGACTACTTCACCCGCATCCTTGAAGCCCTCGCCCAGGCCCGCGGCTTCAGCACCGACACCCCCTGGCGCGAACTCCCCGCTCCCGTACGGAAGATCGTCCTGTACGGCTCCGACGACCGCCTCCACCTCGCCTACCGCAACCGTTTCGGCCGTGAACGCGACCACACCGTCCGCTACGAGGGAGTCGTCCCGCACATCGAGCGCCGCACGGCGGACGGCGGGGAGCACCGCTTCGCCGGCTACCTCCGCGAGACCGCCTGCCGCGCCTGCGACGGCACCCGCCTCGCCCCCGTCGTCCGCGCCGTCACGGTCGGCGGACAGGGCATCGCCCAGGCATCGGCGCTCCCGCTGGACCAACTCGCCCTGTTCGTCAGGGAACTGACCCTCACGGACAGCGAACGCCGCATCGCGGAGGCCGTCGTCGCGGAGATCGGCGAACGTCTGCGCTTCCTCCTCGACGTCGGCCTGGACTACCTCTCCCTGGACCGCCCGGCCGCGAGCCTCTCCGGCGGCGAGGCCCAGCGCATCCGCCTCGCGACCCAGATCGGCACGGGCCTGACGGGCGTCCTGTACGTCCTCGACGAACCGTCGATCGGCCTGCACCAGCGCGACAACGAACGGCTGATCGGCACCCTGGAACGCCTCAGGGACCGCGGCAACACGGTCATCGTCGTCGAGCACGACGAGGAGACGCTCCGGGCCGCCGACTGGGTCGTCGACATCGGCCCCGGCGCCGGAGTGCACGGCGGACACGTCGTCCACGCCGGCACGGTCGCCGAACTCCTCGCCCACCCCGACTCGTTGACCGGCGCCTACCTCTCGGGCCGCCGCCGGATCGCCGTACCGCGAGAGCGCCGCACCCCCGACCCGGAACGGCTGCTCACTGTCCACGGCGCCCGCGAGCACAACCTCCGCGACCTCACCGTCTCCTTCCCCCTCGGCCTGTTCACCGTCGTCACCGGCGTCTCGGGCTCCGGGAAGTCCACGCTGGTCAACGACATCCTGCACACGGCCCTCGCCCAGCGCATCCACCGCGCCCACCGCGTCCCCGGCCGGCACCGGACGATCACCGGCGCCGAGGACCTCGACAAGGTCGTCCAGGTCGACCAGTCCCCGATCGGCCGCAGCCCGCGCTCCAACCCGGCGACGTACACAGGGGTGTTCGACCATCTGCGCAAGCTGTTCGCGCAGACCCCGGAGGCGAAGGTCCGGGGCTACGGGCCCGGCCGCTTCTCGTTCAACGTCAGAGGGGGCCGCTGCGAGAGCTGCCTCGGCGACGGCACGATCAAGGTGGAGATGAACTTCCTGCCGGACGTGTACGTGCCGTGCGAGGTGTGCGGCGGCGCGCAGTACAACAGGGAGACCCTGGAGGTGAGTTACAAGGGCAAGTCCATCGCGGACGTCCTCGCGATGACCGTCGCGCAGAGCCGGGACTTCTTCGAGGGCCACCAGATCATCTCCCGCCACCTGCGCACCCTCGACGAAGTCGGCCTGGGATACGTCGCGTTGGGCCAGCCCGCCACCACCCTCTCCGGCGGCGAGGCGCAGCGCGTCAAACTCGCCGCCGAACTCCAGCGCCGTACGCGTGGCCGCAGTCTCTACGTCCTCGACGAACCCACCACCGGACTCCATGTCGCCGACGTGGAACGGCTGCTGACGGCCCTTCAGGGACTCGTGGACGGCGGCGACACGGTCGTCGTCATCGAACACAACCTGGACGTCGTCAAGGCGGCCGACTGGCTGATCGACATGGGCCCGGACGGCGGACACCGCGGCGGACAGGTCGTCGCCGAAGGCACCCCGGAACAGGTCGCCGCCCACCCCGCCTCCCACACCGGCCGGTTCCTGCACTCCCTCCTGGAGACGCCGTGACCCTCCTCGACCTGGAGCAACCCGTCGTGGCGGCCGAGGAGGACGCCGACGCCCCCGAGCCCCGGCTCACCACCGCCGGCGCCTCCGACGACCCCGTCAAGGACTACCTCCGCCTCATCGCCCGCGTCCGCCTCCTCACCGCCGAACAGGAGGTGGACCTCGCCAAACGCGTCGAGGCGGGCCTGTACGCCGAGCAGCTCCTCACCGAGGAGAACCCCTACGACACAGCCGAGTTGAGGCTCCTCGCGGCGGACGGGCAGCGGGCCAAGGCCCACCTCGTCGAGGCCAACCTCCGCCTCGTCGTCTCCGTCGCCAAGCGGTACACCGGACGCGGACTCGCCTTCCTCGACCTGATCCAGGAGGGCAACACCGGCCTCATCCGGGCCGTCGAGAAGTTCGACTACACCAAAGGGTTCAAGTTCTCCACGTACGCCACCTGGTGGATCAAACAGGCCGTCAGCAGGGCCCTCGCCGACCAGGGGCGCACGATCCGCGTCCCCGTCCACGCGGTCGAGATCATCAACCGTGTCGCCCGCGTCCGCCGGGAGATCCTCCACGACACCGGAGTCGAACCCACCCCCGAGCAACTCGCCGCGAAGGCCGACGTGTCGGTGGAACGCCTCGCCGAACTCGACGGCTACACCAGGGAACCCGTCTCCCTCGACACCGCCCTCGCGGACGACTCCGGCACCGAGTTCGGCGACCTCATCGTCGACACGGACATCCCCTCCCCGGTCGAACAGGTCACCTTCGGCCTCCTCCAGGAGGCCCTGCGCACGATGCTCGACGCGATGACCGCCCGCGAGGCCGGCATCATCTCGCTGCGCTACGGACTGTTCGGCGGCCGGCCCCGCACCCTGGAGGAGATCGGGCACGTCTACGGCGTCACCCGCGAACGCATCCGCCAGATCGAGGCCAAGACGATGTCCAAACTCCGCCACCCCTCCCGCTCCCAGGCGCTGCGGGACTACCTCGACTGACGGCCTCGCCCGCATACGGGACGGCGGCCCCCTGCGGAGCCGGCAGCCTCTTGCAAACACCGCGAAACGGTTTGTTAGGCTCCGTTCGCCTCCCGCGGGGGAAGTCCGGTGCGAATCCGGCGCTGACCCGCAACGGTGTGCGCGGAATCCTTTCCGCGCGAGCCCGATCGCCCACGGCCGGCACGCGACCCGTACGACCGCTCGCCGTGGACTGCGAGAGGGACCCGCAAGGTGCCTTCCCGCGCGACGCCCTCCCCTCGGCGGCCTCACCCGAAGGACCGCCGTGCGCCGAACGCCCCTCGCGCTGCTGACCGTCGCCCTCGCCCTCCTCCTGCTGCTCTCCCTGCTCGCGGGAGTCGCGCTCGGCTCCTCCGACATCGGCGTCGGCGACTCCCTGCGCCTCCTGTGGGCCGGCCTCACCGGCGGAACCGTTTCCGCACAGGACGCCGCCGACTACACCATCGTCTGGGAGATACGCCTGCCCCGCGTCGTCCTCGGCGCGGTCGCCGGCGCCGGCCTCGCCTCCGTCGGCGTTGCCGTCCAGGCCATGGTCCGCAACGCCCTCGCCGACCCCTTCGTCCTCGGCATCTCCTCCGGCGCGGCCGTCGGCGCCAACGCCGTCATCCTCATGGGCGCCTTCGCCGCACTCGGCGTCTGGGCCCTGTCCGCCGCCGCGTTCGGCTCGGCCCTCGCCGCGATGGTCCTCGTCTACGCGGTCGCCCGCACCCCGCGCGGCCTCACCCCGCTGCGCCTGATCCTCACCGGGACGGCGCTGGCGTACGGGTTCGAGGCGCTCACCACCGTCATGGTGTTCAGCGCCACCCGCGGCGAGGCGGCCCGCTCGGCGATGATGTGGCTGCTCGGCAGCCTCGGCGGGGCGACCTGGGCGCAGGTGCCGATCGCCGCCGTCACCGTCGCCGCCGGGTGGACGTGGCTGCGCCGCCGGGCCGGGGCGCTCGACGCGATCGCGATGGGCGACGAGACGGCGGCCTCCCTCGGGGTGCGGCCCGGCCGGCTGCGGCGGGAGCTGTTCGTCGTGACGGCCGCCGTCACCGGGACCCTCGTCGCGGTCAGCGGCGCGATCGGCTTCGTCGGCCTGATGGTCCCGCACCTCGTACGGATGGCCGTCGGCGCGAGCCACCGCCGGGTGCTGGCGCTCGCCCCGCTCGCCGGAGCCGTCCTCCTGGTCTGGGCGGACATCCTGTCCCGGCTGCTCGTCGCCCCCGCCGAACTCCCGGTCGGCGTGATCACGGCCGTGGTGGGGGTGCCCGCGTTCCTGCTGCTGATGCGGCGCGGCGGCCACGCCTTCGGCGGAAAGTGGTGACCGGCATGCGCCTCGACCTCGACGGCGTGACCGTCTCCGCGGCCGGCACCCGCCTCGTCCACGACATCCGCCTCACCGTCGAACCCGGCACGGTCGTCGGCCTCGTCGGCCCCAACGGCAGCGGCAAATCGACCCTGTTGAGATGCGTCTACCAGGCGCTGCGCCCCGACACGGGCACGGTCCGCCTCGACGGCGAGGACCTGCGGACGACGTCCCCGCGCGCCGCCGCCCGGGTGCTGGCCGCGCTCCCGCAGGAGTCCGGCGCCGAGTTCGACTTCACGGTCGCCGAGGTCGTCGCGATGGGCCGCCTCCCGCACGAGCGGCGCGGCGTCGGCGAGGACCGGAAGATCTGCGCGGAGGCCATGGCGGCGACCGGCGTCGGCCACCTCGCCGACCGGGGCTTCCTCGCCCTGTCCGGCGGCGAACGCCAACGCGTCCTGATCGCACGGGCGCTGGCCCAGCAGCCGCGCGTCCTGGTCCTCGACGAACCCACCAACCACCTCGACATCAGCCACCAGTTGGACGTCCTGACCCTCGTCCGGGACGCCGGGCTCACCGTCCTCGCCGCCCTGCACGACCTCAACCTGGCCGCCGCGTACTGCGATCGGCTGTACGTCCTCGCGGACGGCCGGCTCGTCACCTCCGGGACCCCCGAGGACGTGCTGCAACCGGCTCTGCTCGCCGAGGTGTTCGGCGTCCGCGCCCATCCCGTGCGCCACCCCGTCACCGGTGCCGTGCAACTCCTCTTCGACCGCCTGTAAGGAACCCCCCATGCGCTCCTTCCGTCAACTCGCCGCCGTAGCCCTGTGCCTGGCCGTCACCGGCTGCGGCGCCTCCGTGGAGAAGACCTCCACTGCGGCGGCCTCGGCCAAGCCGGTCACCATCACGAACTGCGGGAAGAAGGTCACCTTCGACCACGTCCCCGAACGGGTCGTCACCAACGATGTCGGCATCACGGAGCTGATGTTCGCGCTCGGCCTGGAGGACCGGATGGCCGGGTTCGCGATGCCCGACGACAAGGGCGATCTGACCGATGTGCCGTGGAAGGACGGCTACCAGAAGGTCAAGTGGCTCTCCAAGGACCAGCTCACCAAGGAGAACGTCCTCGACGCCCGCGCCGATCTGGTCTTCGCCGGCTGGAACTACGGCTTCCGCGAGGACAGCGGCTTCACCCCCGACGCCCTCGCCAAGCTCGGCGTCCCCTCCTACATCCTCACCGAGTCCTGCCGCAACGGCCGTACCGAGACCTCGCGGGGCATCATGCCGCCCCTGGAGGCGCTCTACACCGACCTCACCACCCTTGGGCAGCTCTTCGGCGTCGAGCAGCGCGCGGCGGCCCTGATCGCCTCCTTCAAGAAGGAGATAGCCGCCGTCCAGGCCCCCGCGAAGCGGCCCAAGGTGTTCCTCTACGACAGCGGCCAGGACTCCCCGTTCACCTCCGGGAAGTACGCCGCGCCCGACCAGATCATCAGCGCGGCCGGCGGTGAGAACGTCACCCACGACGTCGACGACTCCTGGACGACCGTCGGCTGGGAGACCGTCGTCGCCCGGAACCCGGACGTCATCGTCATCTGCGACTACGGGGACGTCAGCGCCGAGCAGAAGCGGAAGTTCCTGCTGTCGTACGCGCCGCTCAGGAACGTCGCCGCCGTCAGGAACAAGCGGATCTTCGTCCTCGACTACGTCGACCTCGTCGAGAGCCCCCGCAACCCGTCGGCGATCGCACGGCTCAACGCGTATCTGAAGACGGTCGCCTAGGGTTCGCGCGTCTCGGACTCCAGCGAGGCGCGGGTCGCCGGGCCGTACACGCCGGAGTCGTCCGAGAGGATGAGGCGGGTGAACTGGTAGGTGCGGACGGCGCTCTGGACGCTCTCGTCGTAGACGCCGGTCGCCTCGCCGTCGTAGCGGCCGATCTGCTTGAGGCGGAGCTGGAGTTCCCGCACCTGCGGGCCCGTGTCGCCGAGGCGCAGGACGCGCGGGGTCTCGTCGCCGTCGCCCTGGGTGGGGGTGGGGTCCGGGGCGGTGGTGGGGGAGGCGGCCGAGCCCGATGTCGGGGTCGACGTGGGGGCGGTCGACGGGGAGCCGGTCGGGGAGGCCGTGGCGCTCTGCGTGGACGACGCCGAGGACGACGGGCTCGTGGACGTGGAGGGGCTGGGGGAGCCGGGTGTCTCCGTCGCGCTGGCGGAGACCTGGTCCGGGACGCTCTCGCGCAGGTCGTCCTGGAGATGGTCGGCGCGGGACGGCGTCTGGTACATCGAGACGCCGACGAGGACGCCCGCCGCGATCGCGAAGGTGGCGGCGGAGACGGTGACCAGGGCGATCCGGCTGCGCTTGGCGGGGGGCTTGTCGTCGGCGTCGGAACCGGCCTGAGGGAGCAGCACGGTGTCGGGCTCGGGGTCGGGCTCAGGGAAGTCGCCCGGGCCGGAACCCTCGCCGGGCGCGGGGAGGAAGCTGTACCCCGAGTCCTGGGCAGCCTCCGGGGCGGACTCCCTGGTTCCGTCGTCGTCGCCGGACACCGCCCTGCCGTTGTGTTCAGTCACGCCTGGTCCCTCTCCATGAGATCTCCGATCCTATGCGGAAGTCCCACTTTCAATCTTCACGGGTCTCCACAAGTGGAGGGCCCGGCACGGGAGTTGGGACCGGCGGCGCCTGTCCGGCCTACCGGCTCCAGGCCCCGGAGGCCGCCGCCCGCGCCGCGTACTCCGTGAACGAGACCGGCTCCCGTCCCAGCAGCCGCGCCACCGTGTCGCCCGGCGCGGCCGTGTGCCCGTCGCGCATCACCGCGAACAGGGCGTCGAGTTCATGGACCGCCTCCTTCGCGAACCCTTCCTCCAGCAACTCGGCACGGTACTCCTCCGGCGTCAACTCCTCGTAAGCAATGGGCCGTTCGGCCGCGCGGGCGATCTCCGCGACCGCGTCCGCGAAGGTCAGCGCCCGCCCTCCCGTCAGCTCGTACACCTCCCCTTGGAGCCCCCGCGACGTCAGCAGGACCGCCGCGACGTCCGCGATGTCCCGTACGTCCACGAAGGGTTCGGGGACGTCACCGGCCGGCAGGGCGAGCCGCCCGGCGCGCAACGGGGCCCGCCAGAGGTCCTCGTCGAAGTTCTGGTGGAAGTTGTTGGGCCGCAGGACCGTCCACTCGACGCCGGACTCCCGAACGGCCTTCTCCCCGGCGGTCATTCCCCGGAAGGTGTCCGCCGGAGCCCGGTCCACGCCCCGCCCGGACAGCGCCGTGAACCGGCGGACCCCGGCGTCGACCGCCTGCCGGACGAAGGGCTCGGCGAGCGCGGGGTCCTCGGGCGCCAGCAGATGGACGGCGCCGATGCCGTCCAACGCCCGCGCCCACGTGTCCTGTTCGGCCCAGTCGAAGCGCGCCGCGCCGGTCCGCGACACCACCCGCACCCGCCGCCCGGCCGCCCGCAGCGCCGGGACGAGCCGCCGGCCCACCTTTCCCGTCGCGCCCAGTACCAGAATCGTGTCCGTGGAGTTCGTCATGCCCCTCAGTCAACTGGGGCGTCAAACCGGGGGACATGGCCGATCGTCCGCGGGAACTGCCTGATCGTCCAGGCCCTAGGGTGTCCCCATGGAGCCGTTCGACGATCTGTTGCAGGGCGTGCGCGCGGACGGGGCCGGACTCCGCCGCACCGACCTCCCACCGCCGTGGTCGCTCCCCCTGGGCGGCGGCAACTCCCTCACACTGTGCGTGGTGTTGGGCGGCACGGCCCGCCTCGACCGGGGCGAGGAGGTGCGGGCCGGCGACACCGTCGTCGTCCGGGGCCCCGACACCGTGCGCCTGCGCTCCGACACGGACCGCGCGACCCTGCTCACCGGCGTGTACGACGCCCGGGGC
Organism: Streptomyces sp. NPDC004539; assembly: GCF_040610055.1. Classification (NCBI taxonomy): domain Bacteria; kingdom Bacillati; phylum Actinomycetota; class Actinomycetes; order Kitasatosporales; family Streptomycetaceae; genus Streptomyces; species Streptomyces sp. NPDC004539. The sequence continues at coordinate 93,790 of NZ_JBEXLS010000033.1, forward strand.
GCCGTCGGGAGACGGCTCGTCGGGGTGCTGCCGGGGGTGATGGTGGTCCCCGGCGACGACGACTGCGCGCCGCTCCTGGACTTCCTCGCCGGACCGGCCGACGGCGGCGCACCCGTCGTCCAGGACCGGCTGCTGGACTGGCTGCTGGTGTGCGCGCTGCGCGGCTGGTTCGACCGGCCCGGGAACGTGCCGCCGGGGTGGTTCGGGGCGCTCGGGGACGAGGTCGTCGGGCCGGTGCTGCGGGTGATGCACGCGTCCCCGGAGCGCGCGTGGACGCTCGTCGGGCTGGCCGCCGAGGCGGGCGTGTCCCGCACGACCCTCGCGGACCGCTTCGTCCGCCTCGTCGGCACCCCGCCGCTGACCTACCTCACCGTCTGGCGGATGAACCTCGCGGCGGACCTGCTCACCGGGACCCGGGAGACGGTCGGCGCGGTCGCCCGGAAGGCCGGGTACGCGGACGCGTTCGGGTTCAGCGCCGCGTTCAAGCGGGTGTACGGGGTCAGCCCGAGCGTCTACCGCAGGTCCCGGGCGCCCGAGACGACGGCCGGCAGCGGGACCGGCTGATAATCTCACCGCGGCCGTGAACCGTCGCGGCCGTCGACCGAGGAGGTGGGACCCATCACCGCAGGACCAGGCAGGGCACTCACCCCCGACGACACCGGCCGGCGCGTCTGACCCGAGGTCGACCACCGGGAGTGCCCTGGGAAACCGGCACCCCGAAAGGCCAGCACCTCATGACGTACGACGCCTTCCCCGCCCCCGACGGCACCCCGCTCGCCCTCCACGCCACCGGCGACGGCACCCCCCTCGTCTGCCTTCCCGGCGGCCCCACCGACTCCGCCTACCTGGGCGACCTCGGCGGCCTCACCGCCCGCCACCGGCTGATCCGCCTCGACCTCCGGGGCACCGGCCGCTCCGCCGCCCCGGCCGACCCCGCCTCCCTCCGCTGCGACCGCATGGCCGACGACGTCGAGGCGCTCCGCGTCCACCTGGGCCTCGAAAGGATGAATCTCCTGGCCCACTGCGCGGGCGCGAACCTCGCCGCCCTGTACGCGGAACGCCACCCGGGACGCGTGCACCGCCTGGTGCTCGTCACCCCCAGCACCCGCGCCGTCGGACTGCCGGTCCCCGGCGGACTCCGGCTGGCCACGGCCCGGCTGCGGCACACCGAACCCTGGTTCCCGGAGGCGTACGCGGCCCTGGAGGCGATCGTCTCGGGACACGGGGACGACTGGGAGGCCGTCACCCCCTTCTCGTACGGCCGCTGGGACGCGGCGGCGCGGGCACATCACGCCGCCGAATCACTTGATCCGGTGATTCTCGGGGCGTACGGGGCTGACGGCGCGTACGACCCGGCACGCACGCGTGCGGCACTCGCCGGGTTCGGGGCGCCGGTGCTGGTGGTCGCGGGGGAGGTGGACGTGGTGGCCCCGCCGAGGGTGGTGAAGGAGTTCGCCGGGCTGTTCCCGGGGGCGGAGTTCGTGGTGCGGGAGGGCGGCGGGCACTTTCCGTGGATGGACCGGGCCGAGGAGTTCGCGCAGGTCGTGGACGGGTTCCTGCGGGAGTAGGGGGCGTTGTCAGTGGCGTCTGCGAAGGTGGGGGCAGTGGCGATCGACGAGGGAAGGAAGGGCGCTGGGATGGGCGGGGGAATCTGGGAGGGGATGCGGTGGGAGGAGTGGCGGGACCGCGAGAGCGTCCGCGCGCGGCTCGACGCGGGGGCGGACCCCGAGAGCTGGTCCAGCGGCGGACGGCCCCTCCACCAGGCGGCGTTCGCGGGCTCCCCCGAGGTCGTCGCCGAGATCGCCGCGCGCGTCGCCGACGTGGACGCCCTCCAGGAGGGGGTGACGGCCCTGTGGGAGGCGCTGGTGTACGGCCGGGTCGACAACGTCCGCGCGCTCGTCGCCGCCGGTGCCGATCCCTGGCTGCCCCAGCTCGGCGGCTGGTCCCCGGGGCGCCTCGCCCTCGCGGGACCGACACCGGAACTCTTCGAACTTCCCCCGGGACAGCCCGGCTTGACCGAGCCGGAGCGCCGCGCGGCCGACGAGGGGGCCCGGCTGCTGTCCGCCCTCGGGGAGTTCTACCACGACGGCATGAGTGTCGCCTGCGTCGCCGGGATCGACGCCGACGAGGCCGTACGGCGCCTGGAGGCGGGAGAGGTCGACCCCGAGACGCTCGACGAACTCCTCGCGGACCCCTACGACTTCGACATGGACGAGAGCCTGCTGATCGTGGGGGTGACGACCGTGCCCGGCGGGTGCGTCGTGTCCCAGGCGTGGGGGTACGGGGCGTCGATGCCGGGCGTGCTGAAACTGCTGACCGGGGGGACGCGCGGGTACGGGGTGTACGCCAATCCGAAGAGCGGCAACCAGGGCCGGATCTTCCGGGACGGCGTGGCCGAAGGATGGGATCTGCACCCCGGGGGCGGGCCGTACCAGGGTGACGGCCCCGAAGAGGTCCTGGCGAGCTACCTCTACCACGTCGAGCCGATGGCGTACGCCTGCTCCTGGGCCGGACTGCGGCCCGAGGACGCGCGGGCGTTCACGGGGACGCCGGACAGGTGGGTGGCGCTGCCGGACGGGGACTACTGGGACTGGAAGGAGTAGAGGCAGCCGGAGCGCACGGGCGCCGTGCGCACAACCGTGCGACCCGTGGGCGCCGTTGGCGGGGCGCGGGGGAGAACGGATGGTGGAAGCCGTCACTCCGGACAGGCGCTTCGGGAGGGGGCCCGCCGGGCATGGTCACTGGGGCGGTCCGCCCGGTCGAAGGCGCCTGGGCTCGGACATCAGCACATTTCGTACGTCACCGGACCCGCAGCAGGGGTCCGCAGGGAGGGGAGCCATGTCGTCGTCCTGGTCTGCTTCGGAACACCGACCGGATGAGGAACGGGCACAGCCTGTCGTGGGACCGGCGGGGACCCCGGCCTCCGCCGCCGTCTTCCTGGTCCTCACCGTCGAACCCGGCGGCGAACCCGTGGTCCGGGACCTGCTCGCCGGCCTCGCCGGACTGGTCAGATCGGTCGGCTTCGGACACCCCGAAGGACAGCTCACCTGCGTCGCGGGCATCGGCGCCGACGGCTGGGACCGGCTCTGCGGCGACGGAGAACGCCCCGCCGCCCTGCACCCCTTCCGCCCCCTCGAAGGCCCCCGGCACCGCGCCGTCGCCACCCCCGGCGACCTGCTCCTCCACCTCCGCGCCACCCGCCCCGACCTCTGCTTCGCGCTCGCCACCGAGCTGGTGAAGCGGCTGCGCGGCGTCACCGTCCTCCAGGACGAGGTGCACGCCTTCGCCTACTTCGACGCCCGCAACCTCCTCGGCTTCGTCGACGGCACGGAGAACCCGGTCGGCCTCACCGCCGCCGAGACCGCGTACGTCGGCGCGGAGGACCCGGGGTTCGCGGGCGGGTCGTACGCGATCGTCCAGAAGTACCTGCACGACACGGAGGCGTGGGAGAAGCTCCCCACCGAGGAGCAGGAGGGCGTCATCGGGCGGACCAAGGCGACCAACATCGAGCTGGAGCGGCCCGGCTCGCACGTCGACGTGAACACGCTGACCGGTCCCGACGGGGAGGAGCAGCGGATCTTGCGGGCAGCGATGCCGTTCGGCCGGCCGGGACACGGTGAGTTCGGCACGTACTTCATCGCCTACGCGCGCGACCCCGAGGTCCCCGAGACCATGCTGCGGCGGATGTTCCTCGGCACCGAGGACACCGGGCCCGACCCGATCCTCGACTTCTCCGAGCCCGTCACCGGCACGCTGTTCTTCGTGCCGCCCGCGGAATTCCTCAAGAGGTTGGCGGCCCGCTGAGGCGCTACCCCTCTACGGTCCTGTAGAAGTATCCCCGGGTGATCACTCAACCCGCCCTTGTCCGGGGCGGGTTGACCGGGTGTGCCCTCTCGTACGCGTGATGAAGGAGCTAGGGCAGCAGGATGCCGCACATGCAAGACCGGGCGATCGAAGCGGACGCCGTCGAAGTGGGCGCCGTCGCGGCGGCGCCGGGGAAAACCGCCCGTCAGGAACTGGCCGACCGCTGCCGCGCCGTCGCCGAGTCCCGCTGGTTCGCCCTCACCGTCTTCGCGGTGATCCTCCTCAACGCGGCGCTCCTCGGCGTGGAGACGTACGCCGGGCTGGTCTCCCGCTGGCACACGGGATTACGGTTCGCCGAGCACGTCTGCCTCGCCGTCTTCACCGTCGAACTCCTGATCCGGCTCGGTGCGCACGCCGACCGGCCCCGGGACTTCTTCAAGGACCCCTGGAACCTTTTCGACCTCGCGGTGATCCTCACGACGTTCCTCCCGGTCGTCCGCGAGAACACGACCGTCCTGCGCCTCCTGCGCCTGGCCCGCGTCCTGCGCAGCGCCAGGTTCCTGCCCCAACTGCGGGTCATGCTGGTCGCCGTGGTCCGCAGCCTGCCCGGCACGCTCAGCTTCCTCCTCGTCGGCGCGCTCCTGCTCTACGTGTACGCCATGGTCGGCTGGGTCTTCTTCAGCCACGAGGACCCCCAGCACTACGGCTCCATCGGCCGGGCCGTCCTCACCCTGTTCCTCCTCATGACCCTGGACGGCATCGGGGACGCGGTGCACTCGGGGCTGGAGATCTCGCGCTGGAGCCTCGTCTACTACGCGTCGTACGTGCTGCTGGCCTCGTTCGTGCTGGTCAACGTGTTGATCGGGGTGGTGATCACGTCGCTGGACGAGGCGCGGGACATGGAACGGGAGCAGGAGAGGGAGCGCGAGGGGTCACGGGACCCGGACGGGGAGCGGGTGAACACGCCGCGGCCGGTGCGGCGCGAGCGGTTCCGGGCCGCCGAGGACGACGAACTGCTCCTGGCCCGCATCGCCGCCGCCCGCCAAGCCCTGGACGACCTCGAACGGGACCTCGCGGGGGCGGGCCGGCCAGGGCCTTGACCTCAAGTCCGCTTGAGCTCGTACGGTCCCGCCATGACGACCCAGCACCTCACCGACGCCGAACTCGCCGCGCAGCCGATCGCGTACTGGACCGGCGTCGCGTACGAGGCGACCATCGCCCACGTCCGCTCTCACATGGCCGAACTCGGCACCTCCCAGCCTCAGTTCTGGATTCTGCGCCACCTGTCCCGACACGACCTCTCGGCCGACGGGCAGGGCAGGACGGTCCCGGAGCTCCGGGAGGCCATGACCGGCTACCTCCGGCCCGAGGACGATCTGGCCGCCGAGTCGGAGACCCTGCTGGGCAAGAGGTGGATCACCCGTGACGGGGAGGAGCGGCTGTGGATCACCGAGGCGGGGGAGGACGCGCGTCTGGAGATCAAGCGGCACGCCCCCGCTGTCCGCGAGCGGATGCACGAGGGCGTCGACGACGCCGACTACATCACCACCGTGAAGGTGCTGCGGCGGCTGATCGAGAACACCGGTGACCCCGGCGGGGCGCTCGGATGAGGCTCAGGTGCCCTGCAAGCGGGCCGTCGTCCGGGTCAGGGCCGTGGTGAAGGGGTGGGCCGGGCGGGTCAGGATCTGATTCGCCGGGCCCTCCTCGACCAGTTCGCCCGCGTCGAGGACCGCGACGCGGTGGGCGAGGGCGGCGGTGGTGAGGTCGTGGGTGATGAGGAGGAGGGTGAGGTCGGGGCGGGTGCGGAGGAGGGCGGTGAGGGTGTCGAGGATCGTACGGCGGGTGACCGGGTCGAGGGCGGAGGTGATCTCGTCGCACAGGAGGACACGCGGGCGGGCGAGCAACGCGCGGGCCAGGGCGGCGCGTTGGAGTTCGCCGCCGGACAGGGCCGCCGGGCGGCGGTTCCACAGGGGTTCCGTGAGGGCCAGGCCCCCGAGGGTGCTTCGCGCTTCCTCCCGCGCCGCGGCCTCGGTCGCGCCGCGTAGGCGGATCGCCGTGCGGGACACCTGGTCGAGGATGGTGCGGTGTTCGTCGAACGAGGCCCGCGCGTCCTGGAACACGTACTGGACGGCGGCGAGTTGGGAGCGGGTGCGGTCGCGGAGGCTGTGGGGGAGCGGGGTGCCGTCGAGGGTGACCTCGCCGTCGTAGGCGCGGTGCAGGCCGGCCAGGGCGCGGGCCAGGGTCGTCTTGCCGCTGCCCGAACGGCCCACGACGGCGAGGCATTCACCTCGGTGGAGGGTGAGGCGGGGGATGCGGACGACCGGGGCGCGGCGGTGACGGGCCGTCAAGTTCTCGATCTGGAGGACCGGTTCGCCCGGCTCGGTGTCCGGTGGGGTGAACGGCCTTTCCGCGTCGAAGAGTTCGCGGGTCCAGGGGTCGCGCGGGGTGAGGCGGAGGCCGTCCGCGCTGCCCGACTCGACGATCCGGCCCGCCCGCATGACGTGCACCTCGTCGGCCAGGGCGCGCACGACGTCGAGGTCGTGACTGAGGAGGACGACGGCGATGCCCCGGGCGGCGAGCGCGGCCAGTTCGTCGACGACGCGGCTCTTCGTCAATGTGTCCTGCCCGGTGGTGGGCTCGTCGGCCACGACGACCTGGGCGCCGAGGAGGAGGGCCTGCGCGAGGGTGACGCGCTGCTGCTGGCCGCCGGAGAGCTGGTGCGGGAAACGGCGCAACAGGCCCTCGGGATCGGAGAGCTGCGCGTCGGAGAGCGCGCCCAGGACCAGCCCCCGGCGCTCCGCGCGCGGCCGGGTGCGGGCGAGGTCCGTGAGGAGCGCCGAGACCCGGCGGGCGGGGTTCAGGACGGACGCCGGATGCTGCGGGACGTACCCGGCACGGCCGGCGGCCCGGACCTCGCCGGTGACGGCCGCGCCCGCCGGGAACTCGCCCAGCAGCGCGAGCCCCGTCGTCGTCTTGCCGCTGCCTGACGCCCCGACCAGCGCGGTGACCCGGCCGGCGGGCACCCGCAGACTCACCCCGTCGACGATCGCCCGCCCCCCGATCTCCACCCGCAGCTCCCGCAGTTCGGCCACGACGGACCCCGACCCGACACTCATGTGGACGACTTCCCTTCTTCCCGGAGCGGCGCCCCGCCCTCGCGGACCGACTCCACTTCCCGCTGACCCGAGGCCACTTCCCTACGACCCGGCCCCGCTTTCCCACGGCCCCCCGGCACATCCCTGTGCCCCGAAGCCGCCCCCTTACGCCCCGCCCCCGCCGGCTTGCGGCTCAGCGCCGCGTCGAACAGCAGATTCGTCCCCGTCGTCAACGCGACGATCAGCAGAGCCGGTACGACGACCGCCCACGGCTGCACGAACAGCCCCGTCCGGTTCCGGTCCACCATCACCGCCCAGTCCGCCGCGTCCGGCTCGACCCCGACCCCGAGGAACGCGGCCGTCGCGACGAGGTACAGCACCCCGGTGAGCCGGGTCCCCGCGTCGGCGGCCAGCGTCCGTACGCCCGACCGCGCGACGTGCCCGACGGCGATCCGCCACCAGCTCTCGCCCTGCATCCGCAGCGCCTCCACGGCCGGACGCGACGCCGCCTCCCCGGCCGAAGCGCGGACGATCCGCGCCGCGTCCGGCACGTTCACCGCCGCCACCAGCAGCGCGAGCCCCACCGCCCCCGGCGAGAACACGGCCGCGACCAGCAGGATCAGCAACAGCGAAGGCACCGCCAGCAGCACGTCCAACGGCCGCATCAGCACCTCCTCCAGCCACCGCCGACGCGTCAGCGCCGAGCACAACCCCACGGGCAGCGCGACGAGATACGCCAGCACGGTCGCCGCGAGCGCCGTCACCACCACCGGCCGTCCCCCGTGCAGGATCTGCCGGACGACGTCCCGCCCCACGAAGTCGGTGCCGAGCCAGTGCCCGCCCCCGAGCGTGAACGACGTCCCCCGTGGCCCGGGTTCACCCGCGAACAGCGGCCCGAGAAGCGCCAGAGCCAAGGGGACGGCGACCAGCACCGCCCCGGACACGAACCGTCCCTTCACGCAGCCACCTCCGCCCGGGGCACGAACCGGTGCGCCACCAGATCCGCCCCCAGATTCAGCACGACCGTCACCACCCCGAACACCACCGCCAGCCCCTGCACCACCGGCACGTCCCGCTCGGACACCGCGTTCAGCAGCACCGTCCCCAGCCCCGGAATCACGAACAACGCCTCCACGACGACGACCCCGCACACCAGCCAGTCGACGGTCCGCGCCAGTTGCTGCACGGCCGGCGCGAGCGCGTTGGGCAGCGCGTGCAGATACCGCACCCGGGCCTCCGGCACCCCGTACCGCCGGGCCTGCGCCACATAGGGCGACGCCAGCGCCTCGACCATCCCCGCCCGCACCAGCCGCGACAGCGAACACACCGGCCGGGCGAGGAGAACGAGCACCGGCAGCACCAGCACGGCCGGACGCGCGAGCAGGTCCGTGCCGTACCCGAGGGCCGTCGGCGGCAGCCAGTCCAGCCGCAGCGCGAACACCGTCACGAGCAGCACCCCGAGCGCGAACTCCGGTACGGCGTACACCCCGAGGGCCACCGCACTCGCCAACCGGTCCACGAGACCGCCCTCGTGACGGGCCATCAGGACGCCGAGCCCGAAGCCGGCCGGGATCAGCAACAGCAGCGTCAGCGCCGCGAGCAGCAGGGTCGGGCCGAACCCCTCGGAGAGGTAGGTGGCGACCGGCCGCCCGGAGACCAGGGACGTGCCCAGGTCCCCGTGCAGCAGCCCGCCCGCCCAGCCCAGCAGCCGTTGCCCGGCGGGCTCGTCGAGGTGCATCGCCTCCCGGATCGCCGCGATCCGCGCCGGATCGGGCTGATCGCCCGCGAGGGCGACCGCCGCGTCGCCCGGCAGCGCCTCGGCCAGCGCGAAGACCAGCAGCACCACGGCCACGGTCTGTACGACGCCGAGCAGCAGCCGCCGGACGACGAAGGAACCCAGAAAGGTCACGCGAGCCACACCTTGTCGAACCGCGCCCAGCCCAGCGTGTTGGCGGGCGCCTTCGCGTCGACGCCCTTGACCCGGCGGCCCGTTCCGATGATCCAGTCCGCGAACCCCCACACCAGGAACCCGCCCTCGGTGTACAGCCGCCGCTGCATCCGCGCGTACACGGCGGCCCGCTCGGTCGCGTCGGACGTCGACTGAGCCTGCCGGTACAGCGCGTCGAAGTCCTTGTGCCGCCAGTGCGTGGCGTTCGTCGTCGAGTCGGTCAGCAGCCGCTGCGAGATGTGCGCCTCGATCGGCATCGCGCCCGAGCGGTAGCAGGCGAGGACCCCGGAGTCGAGGATGTCGCTCCAGTACGAGTCCTTGCTGCCGACCCGCACCTCGACCGTCACCCCCGCCTTCGCGGCCTGGTCGCGGAAGATCCCGGCGGCCTCCGTGAACCCGGCGGCGACCTCCGAGGTGTCCAGCGTGACCTTGAGATCCGAGGCCCCGGCCGCCTTCAGCAGCGCCCGCGCCTTCGCCAGATCCTGGGCGCGCTGCGGGAGTTCGGCCGCGTAGTACTCGTACCCCTTGCCGAACAGGTCGTTGCCGACGACGCCCGCGCCCGACAGCGCCCCGTCCACGAGTTCCTGCCGGTCGGCGATGAGGAAGAACGCCTGCCGGACCCGGGGGTCGTCGAACGGCGGCCGGTCCGTCTTCATCGCGAACCCCTGCATGGCGCTGCCCCGCAGCCGCACGATCTCGATCCGGCCGTGCCCCTCGTGCGCGCGGGCCGTCGTCGGGTTCAGCTCGTGCGCGTACTCGATCTGCCCGCCCAGCAGGGCGTTGACGCGCGCCGACTCCTCGTTCGCGACGACGAACTCCAGCTCGTCGAGGTGCGGGGCGCCCTCCCAGTACGCGTCGTTGCGCCGGAAGACCGCCGAGCGCCCCGGCGCGAACGACACGAACCTGAACGGCCCCGACCCGACGGGCTTCGCGTCGAAGTCGGTCGCCTTGTCGGGCACGATGTACGCCCCGAACGCGGCGAGCACGTTGGGGAATTCGGCGGTCGGCCGCTTCAGCACGAACTCGATGGTCCGCGTCCCCGTCGCGCGGCTCGCGGTGAGGTCGATGGGCTCCAGGGACGCCTTGGCGCGGAACGTCTTCGCCGGGTCGGTGATCCGCCGGTAGCTGTAGAGGACGTCCTGCGCGGTCACCGGCCGCCCGTCGTGGAACTCGGCCTCGCGCAAGGTGACCTGCCACCGGTCGAGGGTCTTGTTCGGCTCCCACTTCGCCGCGAGCCGGGGCACGGCCGCGAGGTTCGGGCCGTAGTCGGCCAGCTTGTCGTACTGCGCCTTGGCGCGGGCGACGTCGCCGAAGAGGTTCGCGAGGTGCGGATCGAGGTTCTCGCTCGCGCCACCGCCCGCGAAGGCGGCCCGCAGCCGGCCCCCGCGCACGGGAGTACCGGAGGAACCCCCCGCGGAGCCACCGGAGTCACCGCACCCGTTCACCGCCAGCGCACCCAGCGAAGCCGCCCCCGCCGCCAGAAAACCCCGGCGGCCCAGAGAAAAACGCATCGGACATCCTCAAGAAGAAGTAGTGAGTCGAGCGATCACATGCAGCCGGTCCGCATCCGCCGCGGACCCCGGCAACAGCCCCTCCCGCCAGGGAGGTTCGGTACGTGGCCCCGGCCCGTCGTGCAGCTCCAGCACCTCGAAGCCGTGCGAGGTCAGCCGGTGCCGCAGCTCCAGCGGGAACAACAGCCGCCACGCGGACCGCTGTTCGACGGGACCGTCCTCGGTGTCCCAGACCCGGACCCGGCGCAGCAGCTGAGCCGTACGGTCCACGGCGAGCGTCGTCGTCGACCGGTACGAAACCCCCTCCCAGACGAAGGAGTTCACGGCCGGCGCGTCCAACAGGTCCGTCCGGCCCAGGAAATACGCCCCGTTGCGCATCTCCGCGACGAACAGCCCACCCGGCGCGAGCGCCCGCCGCACCGACCGCAGACAGCCGTCGAGCTGGTCGTCGGTGTGGCAGTACAGCAGCGCGCTGTCCAGGCAGAGCACGGCGTCGAACTCGCTCGCGCCCAGGTCGAATCCGTGCAGATCGGCGGTGACGTACGACGGCCCGGGATGGACGGCCCGCGCGTGCGCCAGCATCGCCCCGGACAGGTCGGCCCCGGTGACGGTACGGCCCGCGCCGTGCAGGAACGCTGCGTCGCGCCCGGTGCCGCAGCCCAGGTCGAGGACGCGCGCGCCGGCGTCGTACCGGCTCAGGCGGTCCTCGGCCCAGCGTCCGGCGAGCCGTTCGGCGTCGGGGAAGCGGGCCTCGTACAGGGCGGGGTTGTCGCTGAGGAAGTTGGCCACGGCTCACACCCCCGCCACGGCGACGGCCCGCGCCTCGGACGGCAGCGACCCCAGCCGGTGCAGCCACGCCACCCCGGCCGCCGACAGCAGCCCGAACCCGGCGCAGCACACCCACGGCAGCCAGGCCACGTCCCCCCGGTCCCCGGCGTCCATCGCCCACCCGACGACCGCGTTGCCGACGGCCGCCGCGATGCCCGAGACGACGTAGAAGATCCCGAAGTACGTGCCGGTCAGCTCGGGCCTGCCGAACCGGGGGATCAGCTCCATGACGAACGGCTGGGCGACCATCACCCCGAGGTACAGCAGCAGCGTCCCGGCGAGCACGGGCAGGACCCGCAGGGCTGTCGGCCCGTCGGAGACCCCGGCGACGACGGCCGGCGGCAGGAACCCGACGGCCATCACCCCGAGTCCGACGGCGATCCAACGCGCCCTGTTCCCCCGCTCCTTGAGGGCGGCGGTGATCCGCAGTTGCAGTGCCAGGTTGGCGAGCGTGCCGACCAGGAAGACGATTCCGGCGGCCCCGTCCCAGCCGGTGGCCCGGCGAGCCCCGTCGGGCAGCAGCAGGTACAGCTGGTTCTCCAGGGTGAACATGCCGACCATCGCCAACGCGAAGGCCAGGAAGGCGCGTTGGCCGAGCACCTCACGCCAGTCCCCGAGGACCGTGCCCTTGCTGGGGGCGACCTCGCGGGCGGGCAGCACCAGCGCCTGGGCGACCGTCAGCACCGCGAAGATCGCGGCGGCGGTCAGCGCCGACGTCCGGAAGTCCACCAGCAGCAGCGCGCTCCCCAGCAGCGGCCCGACCAGCGCCCCGGCCGTCGCGAACACGTTGAACAGCGCGAACGCCTCGGCCTTGCGCTCGCCGGACTCCTGCGAGACGTACGCCCGCACGGCCGGGTTGAACAGCGCCCCCGCGAACCCGCTCAGCACCGACGCGGCCAGCAGCACCGGCAGGCTGTCCCCGAGTGCGAACAGCGCGAACCCGACGGTCCGCAGCGCGCACCCGGCGATGATCACCCCGCGCGCCCCGAGCCGGTCGGACGCCGAGCCGCCGATGATGAACAGCCCCTGCTGGCTGAGGTTCCGCACCCCGAGGACCACCCCGACGACGGCCGCCGACAGCCCGAGGTTCTCTCCGAGGTGCGTCGCGAGATAGGGGATCAGCAGATAGAACCCGGTGTTGACACCGAACTGGTTGACCAGCAACAGCTGGACGGCGAGCGGGAACCGCCGCATCTCACGCCACGTGCGCACGCGACACACCCCCGAACCGCACCCCGAGCCCGGGCAGCCCGCTGGTGCGGACGTACCCGTCGTCGCCCCCGATCCCCGACCACGGATCGCGCGCCAGCAGCAGATGCCCGTCCAGGTCCACCCACCGCGCCCGGTCGGCGAGATGCACGGCGGGCGCGATCCCCAGACTGCTCGCGGTCAGACACCCCAGCATCAGCGCCGTCCCGCTGCCCTCGATCAACTCCGCGATCCGCAGGGCCGCTCGGACCCCGCCGCACTTGGCGAGCTTGACGTTCACGCCCTGCACGCGCCCGGCGAGCCGGCGTACGTCCTCGATGTGGACGGCGTCCTCGTCGGCGATCACCGGGATCGGCGAGGAAGCGGCAAGCTCCGCAAGCCCTTCGGGATCGCCGGGCGCCACCGGCTGTTCCACGGCCTCGACGCCGAGTTCGGCCAACCGGGGGAGTACCCGGCGCGTGTCCGCCGCGCTCCAGGCGCCGTTGGGGTCGAGCAGGAGCCGTGCCTCGGGTGCCGCGTCGCGGATCACCCGGACCCGCTCGACAGCCTCCTCGGCCGCCCCGGCCTTCACCTTGATCACCCGGAATCCGCAGGCCGCGAGTTTCCGCGCCTCGGCGGCGGCCTTCGCGAGCGTGGTGATGCCGATGGTCCGCGCGGTCGCGGCGACCGGCGCGGCGGGGGAGCCCAGCAGGGCGTGCACGGGTTTCCCGGCCCGCTTGCCGACGAGGTCCAGCAGAGCCGACTCGACGGCCGCCGTGACCGCCGGGGGCGTGTCGGCGCCGGTCGACTCACCGTCGTACAGGGCCGTTTCGGGGTCCGGGTAGCGGGTCAGGTCGACGGACGACAGGTGGTGGGTCAGGGTCTCGGCGTCCAGGCCGTAGTAGACGCTGCTGACGGCCTCGCCGTGGCCTCGGGTGCCGTCGGGGTCCTCGACGGTGAGCCAGACCGCGTCGCGGGCGGACATGGTGGAGCGGGAGATGCGCAGCGGCTCGGTGAGGTCGAGGCGGACGGTGCGCAGGGTGGCCTTCACGGGGTCCTTTCCGGGGAGTTCAGCGGATCGGTGACGCGGGTGCAGCGGGCCCAGCCGGTGGCCTCGGCGGCGGTGGGGTGCGGGATCTCGACGGGGCGGGTCGCGGCCGTCGCGAGGGAGAGGCCGTGCGCGGTCGCGAAGTCGTCGTCGAAGACGGAGTTCAGGTAGCGGTGGGGGCCGTCGGGGAAGACGGTCGCGACGACCGCGCCCGGGTGGACGCGGGCCGCCCAGGCGGCGACGCGCGCGACCGCGCCCGTGCTCCAGCCGCCGCTGACGAAACTCTCCCGGGCCAGCCTGCGGCAGGCGTCCACCGCCTCGACCGGGCCCAGCCAGTGGACCTCGTCGAACGCGTCGTAGTCGACGTTGCGCGGATGGATGCTGCTGCCCAGCCCGCGCATCAGGCGGGGCCGGGCCGGTTGGCCGAAGATCGTGGAGCCCGTCGAGTCCACGCCGATCAGCCGGAGTTCGGGCCAGTGCCGGCGCAGCGGACCGATCACTCCGGCGCTGTGGCCGCCCGTACCGACACTGCACACCAGGATGTCCAGATGGTCGAGCTGCACGGCGAGTTCGGCGGCCAGGGAGGCGTAACCCGCCGTGTTGTCGGGGTTGTTGTACTGGTCCGGCCAGTACGCGTCCGGCAGTACCGACAGCAGGTCCCGCAGCCGGGCCAGGCGTGCCGCCTGCCAGCCGCCGACCGGCGCCGGACGGTCGACGAGTTCGAGCCGGACTCCGTGCGCCCGCAGCAACTGCCGCATGGACGGCTCCAGTTCGCTGTCCCCGACGAGGACCACCGGATGCCCGAGCGCCTGCCCGGCGAACGCGAGCCCCACCCCGAGCGTGCCCGACGTGGACTCCACGACCGGAGCCCCCGGCCGGAGTTGACCCCTCTCCCGGGCGCCGAGCAGCATCGACACGGCCGCCCGCGCCTTCATCCCGCCCGCCGCGAGCCCCTCCAGCTTCGCCCAGAACCCGGGCTGCGGTCCGGGCAGACCGGCGGTGATCCGCGCGAGGGGCGTACGGCCGAGCAGCTCCAGCAACTCCGGCCGGGCCACGGCGCGTTCGGCGGTCGTCGTCATCGCGCGCCTCCCGCCCGGTAGCGGTGGACGGCACCGGGACCGCCGTCCAGCCAGAAGAACGGGTACGGTTCCGCGCACACCGCGCTCACCCCGTGCCCGAGGAAGTGCGGCAGGATCGCGCTGCCGGTCTGGGCGAACATCACCAGCGGCCGTCCGCCCGCGCGTTCGCGCAGCGCGTCGAACGTGCCGTTGCCCAGGGTCATCCCGGACACCAGCAGCGCGTCACAGCCCTCCATGGCGGCGAACGCGTCGAGTGCGACCGGCTCGCCCCACTCCGTCGTACCGCCCTTGAGATCGCACGCCACATAGCGCAGCCCGCGCGAACGCAGCGCCTCCAGCAGGGAGTTGACGACCCCGACGACCAGGACCGTCGACCCCTCGGGCACGTCGAGCAGGTCGACGACGGCCTTGGCGCGCGCCCGTGACTTCGCCAGGGACGTCCCGGCGGGCAGCGCGACCCGCTCGCCGCCGTGCGGGCCGGCGTGCATGAGGTAGGCGTCCAGCGCGGCCACCCGCACCGGGAGCAGGGGGTGTTGGAGGAGCTGGGCGACGTCGGCGCCGACACAGTCGTCGAGCGCCTCCTCGGGCAGGGCGCCGGGCTCGACCGCGCACGATCCGACGGCCTCTCCGATGCGCAGGCTGAGGACCTCGTTGCGGTAGCCGGTGCCGCGTCCGTCGTGCCGGACGGCCTGCTGGGTGCGGAAGGCTACCGCGACGCGGACGTCCGCCGGGTCGGGGCCCGACCCGCCGCGCAGGGCCCGGTCGAGGAGCGCGTCGAACGAGGTCCGTGTGAGGGCGGTCACCGGATCACCAGCCCGGCACGCAGGGTGGTGAGGGCCGATTCGACGCGGGTTCTGGCGCCGAGGCCGTGCGGGTCGCCCGCCATGACGTGGCCGAGGTACTCGTTGTTGCTGCCGGCCGCCTTCACCTGCCGTCCCGGCTCGGCGAGTTGGACCTCCAGAAGGCTGTCGGGCAGGCCGGTCCCGTCGAGGGCTTCGAGGGTGCCCGAGGTGTCGGGGACGACGAAGCCGATCGCGGCGCTGGCGAGGCCGGTGTCCTTGCGGGCCAGGTCGGGGGCGTGGCCCAGGGCGACGTCCACGAACGCGGCGGCCAGGTCGATGCCGGTGACGTGCCGGACCAGTTCGGTGATGCGGTTGCCCGCCGGGCGCGGGTTGACCTCGACGATGCGCGGCCCCGACGAGGTCAGCTTGACCTCGGTGTGCGCGACCACGCCGTCCACCAGGCCCAGCGCCTTGAGAGCGGCCAGCGCGGTCTGCTCGGCGGCCTCCGTGTCGGCCGGGGTGAGGGCGGCGGGGAACATGTGGCCCGTCTCGATGAACGCGGGGGCGCCGCCGACGCTCTTGTCGGTCACCCCGATGACGTGGACCGCGCCCGCGTGCGACACCGTCTCCACGCTCACCTCCGGGCCGTCCAGCAGCTCTTCGAGGAGCACGGCCGGAGCGCGGCGCTGGCCGCGCGCGTTGACCGGGAACTCCGTCAACGCGCGGTAGGCGTCCGCGAGTTGGCTCTCGTCGTCGACGCGGCGGACGAACATGCCGGCGCACAGGTCGACCGGCTTCACAACCAGCGGGTAGCCGATCTTCCGGGCGGCGCGGGCCAGTTCGGACCACTCCGTGCGGACGGCGAAACGCGGGCCGGGGACCGAGGCGCCGGCCAGGACCCGGCGGGTGGCGTCCTTGCGGCAGGCGTTCTCCACGGCCTCGGCGCCCGGACCGGGGAGGCCCAGGTGAGCCGCGATCCGGGCGACCGTGGGGAGGTAGTAGTCGCAGGACGTGACGACCCCGTCGTACCCGAACACGCCGTGCAGGCGGGCGACTTCGGGGAGCAGGGTGTCCGTGTCGTTGGTGTCGGCGGTGATGATGTGGCGGGCGCCGAGCAGCGGGTGTGCCGTGCCCTCGGGCGCCGCGCGCAGGTAGTGGTGCAGGTCGCGGGTGAGGAACGTGAACGTGTGCCCGCTCTCGCGGATCGCCCGGGGCAGCAGTCTGCTCATCGAGCCGACCCAGCTCTCGACCACCAACAGATGAGCCACGACTCCCCTTTCAGGGACAGGAGTTCAGTACTCGGCGCAGGCCGGAGCACGCCTTCGCGGAAGGCGGCCCCGGTTGTGACGTGGACACGTTATCGATAATCATTTTCATTGTCATCTGGCTGTCCATGACTTCCCATGGTTCTCCGAAGGGGTTCCCTTGACCTTCCTGTCGCGCTGCGCGGTGCTGCTCACCGCCACGGCGCTCCTGTCCGTCCCGGCCCCGGCGTCCGCCGCCCCCCAACCCGCCCTGCGCTTCGGGCCCTGCCCCGACACCGTCCCCGCCCCGCCCGCCCCCGACCGCGTCGAGTGCGCCACCCTGAGCGTCCCGCTCGACCACCGCCGCCCCGACGGCCCCCGCATCGGCATCGCCGTCTCCCGCGTCCCCGCCTCGGGCTCACCCGCCGAACGCCGCGGCGCCCTGCTCGTCAACCCCGGCGGACCCGGCGGCTCCGGCCTCCCCTACGCCGTCACCAAGCGCGCCAAGCTCCCCGAGAGCGTGCGGCGCGCGTACGACGTCATCGGCTTCGACCCGCGAGGGGTGGGCGCCAGTGCGCCCGCCGACTGCGGGGCCATGGGCGGGCTGTTCGAGAGCCCCGCGCCCGACCTCGAAGGACGCGCCTACCTGGCGTCCCTCAAAGCACTCGCCGACGACTGCGCGGGCAACGCCCTGCCCCACCTCTCCACCGAGGAGACCGCGTACGACATGGACGCGATCCGCGCGGCGCTCAGGGAGCCCGCGCTGAACTTCCTCGGGGTGTCCTACGGCAGCTACCTGGGCGCCGCCTACACCGCGCTGTTCCCGCACCGGACCGGGCGGATGGTGCTCGACAGCGTCGTCGGACCGTGGGACTGGTACGACTTCGACGTGATCCAGGCGCGGGCGCTGCTGCGGCAGCGGGAGACGTTCTTCGAGTGGGCCGCGGCGCATCCCCAGCGGTTCGGGCTCGGGGACGCGGCGGCGGAGGTACGGCAGGCGTACCTGCGGGTGCGGGACGGGTTCAGCGCGCCGGGCGAGGACGGCCCCGGCTCCTTCGACCGCGTCGTCTACCGCGCCCTCGGCCGCACCGAACGCTGGACCCCCCTCGCCGACGGCCTGCGCGCCCACCTCCGCGACGGCACCACCGAGGGCCTGCGCCTGCCCGCGCCCTTCGACAGCCCGGCCTCCCGGAACTACGAGGCCGCCAACCGCGTCGTCAAGTGCGCCGACGGCCCCGCCCCCACCCCCGCCCGGATACTCGCCGACCGGCACCACCTGCACGGCCTCGCCCCGGCCCCCGTCCTCACCGGCATGGAGGCGGCGGCCTGCGCCTACTGGCACCACCGCCCCGCCCACCGCACCCCGCTCGGCAGCCCCGACGCCCCGCCGCTGCTCCTCGTCGCCTCCGCCCACGACCCCGTCACCCCCGCCGAGGGCGCCCACGCCCTGCGCCGGCTCCTGCCGGGCTCGCGGATCGTCACCCTCGACGACGACTACTCGCACGGCGTGTTCGCCAGTCGGGGCAACGCCTGCGTCGACGGAACCGTCGCCGCGTATCTCCTGGACGGGGACGTACCGGCCGCCGACGTCCGCTGCGCCGGACCGGGGCTGCCGGCGGTGAACTGACCGGGTGAGCCAACTCCCCCGGCCGGGCGGGGGAGTTGATGACTGGTGGTTGGCACCCATTTTACGTGTGGGGAAGTGGTGCTGAATTGACGGAAGTTGTGAAGGTGAATCATGATTCAACCAACCTCACCGCGCTCGCAGCAGCGGGTGAGGCGTTGCGAGTACCCCCTCCACGCGTGTCCGCGGACACTTCCGCCCGCGTCGAGCGCTCGCATCGAGAGTCACCTCCCACACCACGACTGCACAGAGGCTCACTTTGTCCCGTACGCAGTACTCCACCTCGCGGCGTTCCAGGAGCCTGGCGCTGCTCGCGGCGACCGCCTTCGCCGCCTCCGCCGCGCCCCTGCTCGCGGCGGCCCCGGCAAGCGCCACCTCCGGCGCCGGCTGCTCCTCCGCCACCATCCAGTACCGCCTCGAAGGCGGCGAATGGACCTCCACCGGCGGCTTCAAGGCATGGAAGTCCGGCCTCGACAAGGTCGAGGTCCGCCTCGCCCCGGGCCAGCAGGTCGGCGCGGACTGCAAGTACCCCGTCTCGCTCGCCAAGTACACGACGGAGGGCCCCAGCTGGCCCACCTCCGGCAAGCAGACCCTCGTCGAGAAGACCTCCGTCTACCTCGGCAAGGACGATGTCGCCGGCAAGGACGACGACGGCCGCACCTGGCAGAAGCTGAGCGTCAAGACGCCCGACTGCTACGGCCAGATCGACCTCTACGGCGACGACGTCACCTACGACGGCGGCACCGGCGAGGGCCACGGCCCCGCGCCCTACCAGCCCGGGAACGTCGTCACCCCGAACTACCTGATCGCCGCGTGGAACGGCGGCGACAAGGAGTGCGTGCCGGACGAGGGCACCACCCCGCCCCCGTCCGCGCCGGGCACCCCCGAGGAGCCCAGCACGCCCCCGGCCGCGGAGACCACGCCGCCCGCCGGGGAGACCACCCCGCCGGCCGCGCCGCCCACCACGCCGGTCTCCGAGTCCACCCCGCCCACCACCCCCGAGGTGCCGCCGCTGAAGGGGACCCCGCCGGCCTCGCCGACGCCGACCCCCTCGCCCAGCGAGTCGACGCCGCCGCTGGCCGAGACCGGTGCGAGCACGCCGGTCGGGCCGATAGCCGGGGGCGCGGCAGCCGTCGTCGCCATCGGCGCGGGCGCGATGTTCTTCGCGAACCGGTCGCGCAAGAAGGGGGCGGCGCAGTAGCCGCCTGACGTCACAGGGCCCCGAAGGGCCGCGCAGGGCCTCTCCGCCTCGGCGGAGGGGCCCTTTCGTCATGGGTACGGTGGCCCGGTGGCGCGCGCGACGCGTGAATGGGTAAATCCGGTGATCTGTTGACTTTCGGTTCGGTGAGCCAGAGGATTCCGGGGGTGACCCCTCTTGTGAGCCCCGCCCTCCCCGCCGCCCTCGACGAGGCCGCCCACCGCTGTCTGGTCGCCGGATTCGCCGGTACCACCACCGTGCCCGACGACCTCAAGGCGCTCATCGAGCGAGGGCTCGGCGGAGTCATCCTCTTCACCCGTAACATCCGCGACGCCGACCAGGTCCGCGAACTGACCGGCACCCTGCGCGGGCTCCGCCCCGACCTGCTCATCGGCATCGACAACGAGGGCGGCGGCATCGGCCACCTCGTCACCGCCGGCGCGCCCGAGGTGCCCGGGAACTTCGCCCTCGGCGTCGTCGACGACCCCGCCCTGACCGCCGCCTGCGCGGACGCGCTCGCCGCGCACCTCGCGAGTCTCGGGATCAGCGCGTCGTACGCGCCCGTCGCCGACCTCCAGCACCGGGGGGAGAACCCCATCGTCCGCACCCGGGCGTTCGGGTCCGACCCCGAGGTCGTCGCCCGGCATCTGCGGGCGTGGATCTCCGCGACCGAGGCGCGCGGGGTGGCGTCCTGCGCCAAGCACTTCCCCGGGCACGGGGGGACCGTCACCGACAGCCACTACGAACTCGCCGTCGATCCACGGGCGGCCGGGGAGCTGGACCTTGCGCCGTTCCGGGCGGCGATCGAGGCGGGGGTGCCGATGCTGATGAGCGCGCACGTGGTGTTTCCGGCGCTGGACGCGGAGCTGCCGGCGACGCTCAGCCCGTACGTCATCGGGGAGTTGCTGCGGGGGGAGCTGGGGTTCGACGGGGTGCTCGTCAGTGACGCGCTGGAGATGAAGGCGATCGCCGACCGGTACGGGGAGGCTGCGGGGGCGCGGCTCGCGCTGGGCGCGGGGGCGGATCAAGTGATCGTCGCCGTGCCGGAGTTGGAGACGACGCTGGCCTGCCGGGATGCCGTGCTCGGTGCGCTGCGGGAGGGATCTCTGTCCGAGGGGCGGGTGTGGGAGGCCGCCGGGCGGGTGCGGAGGCTGGCCGAGAGGTACGCGGTGCCTGTCGTGCCGGGGGAGAGCGGGGCCGGGGATGTGGGGTTGGCCGCCGCTCGACGGGCTGTGAGCAAGGGGGAGTTGGCGGCGGGGGTGGAGGGGGCGTACGTCGTGGATCTGTTTCCCCGGCCGCATCCCGCGTTGAACTGGGGTGGGGAGAGTCTGGTGAGTGCCGTGCGGGAGGTCGATCCCTCGGCGGCGGGGGTGGTCGTCGCCGGGGAGCCCGAGGACGGGGAGGGGTTGGTGGACGAGGTGCTGAAGTCGGCTGCGGGGAGGCCGTTGGTGGTGGCCACCTGTGATGGTGAGTTGTATCCGTGGCAGGGGTGGGTGCGGGAGGGGCTGGTCGCGGCTCGGCCCGATGCGGTGGTGGTGGCCACCGGGTTGCCTGGGGTGGGGGATGAGGGGGCTGTGCTGTCCTATGGGCGGGGGAGGGTGAATCTTCGGGCTGCGGCTGAGGTGGTGGTGGGGGCGCAGATCGATACAGCCCCGCGCCCCTGAAAACCAAAAGCAACTGCTTACTCGGCGTTGATCAGTTCTGTTACGCCCCTTGCCGCCAAATACTCCGCATCCTCCGCCTGTTCAGCCAGGACCACTGCCGGTCGTGCGCCCTCCGCCCGCAGTCTCATCCACTCCTCGAAGAACGCGCCCCCAGGACCCGACGTCGAGCGGGTCGACGGGGTGCAGTCCAGGATCAGGGCCGTGGTGCGGGGGGACGGGGTGAGGGGGAGGGTGCGGAGTTCGGACACCGTCTCCTCGATCGCCTCCGCGATGGGCTTCGTACGGCCTGACGAGTCGAACAACCCCAGCGTGTATTCGAGTTCGGGATAGTCCGCCAGGCTGCGGTCCACGTCGTGGGAGCACCACCACGTGATGCCCCAGAGGTTGGCGCAGCTCGCCGCGTTGAGGAGGGTCTCGCGGGCGAAGAGGGGGGCGTCGGGGGCGGGGATGTGAGGCTCGGGGGCGCCGGTCTCCTGGACCCAGACGGGGCGGGCGGGGTCGGTGGCGTACGCCTTCGCCAACTCCGTGCCGTACTCGGCGAGGTGGTGGACCTGGGGGGAGCGGGGGCCGTAGCGGCGGGCGCAGTCGCCGGAGAAGACCCAGGGGTGGACGGTCGTGACGTCACCCTTGCGGGCCGAGGCTTCCGGGGTGAAGGGGTGGTCGTCGCCGTACCAGGCCGCGTCGTACGCGGAGTGGGTGACCAGACCGGTCGGGCCGAGGCCCTCGCGGGAGGCGGCGAGGAGGGTGTCGAGGTAGTGGTCGACCTCGGCGGCGGTCACCGGGTTGTGCTCGACGAGGTTGTTGAGCTCGTTGCCGAGCTGGAGGCCGATCAGGTTGGGGCGGTCGGCGAGGGCCTTGCCGAGCGTGCGCAGGAGGTTCGCCTGGGCCTCGATCGCCTCCGCGTCGGTGAAGACGTTGCGGTGGTGCCAGCTGCGGGTCCACTCCGGGTAGAAGTCGAAGCTCGACAGATGGCCCTGGACGCCGTCCACCATGACGTCGAGGTCCACCTCCGCCGCCAGGTCCACCAGGCGGACCAGTTGGTCCACGGCGGCCGGGCGGATGTAGGTGCGGTTCGGCTGGAGCAGGGGCCAGAGATGGAAGACGCGGACGTGATCGAGGCCCAGCGCGGCGATCTGCGCGAGGTCTTCGCGGGCGCTCTGCGCGTCGAAGTCGTGCCAGGCGTGGAACCAGCCCCGGCGTGGGGTGTAGTTGACGCCGAAGCGGAGTTCCGTGGCGGGCGGGGGCGTGCTGATGGCGTTCTCCTCGGGTCGCGGACCACTTCGGACCTTGTCTGCGGCGAATGTATCAACCACCATGGGTGTCGATGAATAGTGATTTGAACCAAACCTTGGCCTCTGCCGGACCGGCGTACGTCCTCGGCGTCGACGCCGGCGGCACCCGCACCCGCGCGGTCCTCGCCGACGCGCGCGACGGGCGTGTCCTGGGCGAGGGCGTCTCCGGGCCCGGCAACGCGCTGACCGTGCCCGTCGAGCGGGTCACCGAACATCTGATCGAGGCGATCGGGGCGGCCGTCCGGGGTGTCGCCCCGGGGCGCCTCGTGGCCGTGGCGGGCGGATTCGCGGGCGCGGCGAGCGTACAGGCGGGGGAGGAGGGGGCGGGGTACGGGACACCGGACGCCCCCGAAACGGGACCGGCCCCGACACCGGGCCCGGCATCGGCCCCCGCACCGACACAGGGACCGACACGGGCATCGGCCCCCGCACCGAGACCGGGACAGGCCCCCGCACCGACACCGGCATCGGCCCCTGTCCCGGCGTCGGCATCCGCCCCCGTCCCGCCCGCCGACGAGGAACCCGGCCGCCGCCACGCCCGTACCGCCCTCGTCGCCGCCCTCACCCACCTCGGCATCCCCGTCCCCCCGATCAGCATCCACAGCGACATCGAGGCCGCTTTCGCCGGTGCCCCCGGCCACCCCGCCGACGGCCTCGCCCTGATCGCCGGCACCGGCTCGGTCGCCGCCCGCGTACGCGGCCGGGTCCTCGTCGCGACCTCCGGCGGCGACGGCTGGCTCCTCGGCGACGACGGCAGCGGCTTCTGGATCGGCCGCCGAGCGGTCCGCGCGGCCCTGCGCGCGGCGGACGGCAGGGACGGCCCGACGACCCTGGTCACCCTGATCGGCCGTGCCCTGGGTGTCCCGGAGGGCGTCCTGCCGCCGGCCGGCTGGGAGAACACCCAGGACGCCCCGTCGCCGGTCGCGCCGACTGGCCGGGGCGCGGACACGGGACGTGACACGCCTGCGCCCGCTGAACCCCGGGGCGACGACGCGTACGACGCCGACGACCACCCCACACCGTCACCCCCGCCCACCGAGGCCCCCCGCCCCACACCGCCGTCAGCCGAACAGCACCCCCCACACCGAGACGACCACGGCCACAGCCCCGCAGCGAACCCGCCCCGCTGGAGCCTCGCCCAGCGCGCCGCCTACCGTGCCCACCTCCTCCCCGCCGTCATGGAACGCCGCCCCACCGACCTCGCCGCGCACGCCCCCCTGGTCACCCGCGCCGCCGACGAGGGCGACGAGGTGGCCCGGCAGATCCTCCAGGAGGCAGCCGCCGCCCTGGTCGAGACGGTGACCGCCCTGGCCCCCGCCCCCGGCGAGCCCCTCGTCGTCACCGGCGGCCTCCTCGCCCCCGACGGCCCACTCCTCCCCCCGCTCACCGCCCTCCTCACCCCCCTCGGCCTCACGATCGCCCCCGTCACCGACGGCTCACTCGGCGCGGTGGCCCTGGCCCGCATCGCGGCGGGCCACTGACCGCCGTACGACCACGGCGGCCCCGCCGGGAGACCCGGGGCCGCCGGACCAGGAACGCGGACGACGGAACCGTACGCGGAAGCCCCCCCGTACCCGAGGCTCCCGAACCGGCCCGCACTCCCTCTGAAACCGGCCCGCACAGCCCCCGAACCACCCCGCACACTCTCTGAAACCAGCCCACAAACCCCACCCCACCCCAGCCCCCGCCAACCCCCTCCGCCCGAAGGACCCCCATGCCCACCCCGCTCTACCAAGACCCCACCGCCCCCACCGAATCCCGTGTCGCCGACCTCCTCTCGCGTATGACCCTGAGGGAGAAGGTCGGCCAGCTCAACCAGCGCATGTACGGCTGGGACGCCTACGACCGTGCCCCGGACGGCGAGTTCGTCCTCACGGAGGCGCTGGACGAGGAGACCACCCGGTGGGAGGGGCTCGGCGCGCTGTACGGCCTGATGCGGGCGGACGCCTGGTCCGGGGTCGCGCACGGCACCGGGCCGGACCGGGCGACGAGCGCGGACCTGGCGGACCGGGTGCAGCGGCACGTCCTCGCGAAGAGCCGGCTCGGTATCCCCGTGCTGTTCGTCGAGGAGGTCCCGCACGGACTGATGGCCCTGGACGGCACGGTCCTGCCGGTGAACCTGGGCGTGGGGGCGACCTGGGACCCGGAGCTGTACGAGCGGGCGGCGGCGCACGCGGCGGCCGAACTCCGGTCCAGGGGCGGGCACATCGCGCTCGTCTCCGCCCTGGACATCGCACGCGACCCCCGCTGGGGCCGTACGGAGGAGTGCTTCGGCGAGGACCCCCACCTGGCCGCCCGCCTCACCGAGGCGCTGGTCCACGGCATGCAGGGCGCACCGGGAGAGAGGTTCGCGGCGGACAAGGCGCCCGTCGTCCTCAAGCACTTCGCGGGACAGGGCGCCACCACCGGCGGCCGGAACTCCGCCGAGACCGAACTCGGCCCGAGAGAGCTGCACGAGATCCACCTCCCGGCGGCGAGAGCGGGCGTGCGCGCGGGCGCGGCGGCCGTCATGTCCGCCTACAACGAGGTCGACGGCCTCCCCTGCACCGGCAACAAGGCCCTCCTGACCGGCCTGTTGAGGGACCGGTGGGGGTTCGAGGGCCTCGTCATGGCGGACGGCCTCGCCGTGGACCGCCTGGCCCGCATCACCGGCGACAAGCTGACGGCAGGGGCGCTCGCCCTCAACGCCGGTGTGGACCTGAGCCTTTGGGACGAGGGCTTCACGCACCTGGAGGCGGCGGTGGAGCGGGGACTCGTCACCGAGGCCACCCTCGACAGCGCCGTCGCGAGGGTCCTGCGGCTGAAGTTCCGGCTCGGCCTCTTCGAGGACCCCTTCACGCCGAGGCGGCCCGTCCCCGACGGCCGCGCCCTCAGCACCGAGGTGGCCCGCGCCGGCGTCACCCTCCTGCGCAACGACGGCGTCCTCCCCGTCCCGCCCGGCACCCGCCGCATCGCCGTCCTCGGCCCCCACGCCGCCACCACGGCCCACCAGCTCGGCGACTACACGGCCCCCCAGCGGACCGGCGCGACCGTCCTCGACGCCCTCCGCCGCCTCGCCCCCGGCACGGACGTCCGGCACGCGAAGGGCTGCGCCCTCACCGGCGACGACCGCACCGGCATCCCCGAGGCCGTCGCCGCCGCAGCCGCGTCCGACCTCGCCGTCCTGTGCCTCGGCGGCAGCAGCGCCCGCACCCCCGACACCGAGTTCGACGCGAACGGCGCCGCCCTGTCCCCTCGGGACGACATGACCTGCGGCGAGGGCGCCGACCTCGCGGACCTGCGCCTGGGCCCCGCCCAGCGGGCCCTGCTGGAGGCGGTCACCGCGACCGGCACCCCCACCGCCGTCGTCCTGGTCCAGGGCCGCCCGCACGCCGTACCGGAGGCCGCCGAACGCGCCGGAGCCCTCCTCACCGCCTGGTACCCGGGCCCGTGGGGCGGCGACGCGATCGCCGAGATCCTCCTCGGCCACGCCGGACCACGAGGCCGGCTCCCCCTCTCCGTCCCCCGCTCGGCGGCCCAGCTCCCCGTCTACTACAACCACAAGGAGACGGAGTACGGCGGCTACGTCGACCAGGACGCCGAACCCCTGTTCCCCTTCGGACACGGGCTGGCGTACACGACGTTCGCGTTCGGGGCGCCGCGCCTGGACGGCACGGCCGTGCACACGGACGTCACCAACACCGGCTCCAGGCCCGGCCGTTGCGTCGTCCAGCTCTACATCCGCCCGCTGCGCACCCCGGTCTGGCCGCGCACGCTCGAACTCCGGGCGTTCCAGGGCCTGGAGCTGGCCCCCGGCGAGACCCGGACCGCCGTGATACGGCTCGGCGCCGACCAGCTGAAGCTATGAGCTTGCCCACACAGAGCGTGACGCCAGGCTCGCTCGACCCGCGAAATCCCT
>NZ_JBEXLS010000034.1:0-112776 GCF_040610055.1 Streptomyces sp. NPDC004539
ACGAGGCCCCCAGGCTTGACGAGTTGAGACGTGAGATCTCTCGCTCATCTGCCCGGGGGCCTCGTCCACTACGTGCCCATCCCCGTCACTCGATCAGTGGCCACGCTGAAGATCCTTACTGATAGGTCTCGCGTTCCTTGCCCCACGCCGTCGTCCCCCACATCGCCGAGCAGAACTGCCGCATCGCGCCCTGCCACTCGTCGTTCCCCGGCGCCGGGTTCGTGATGGAGGCGAGGGCCGTGTCGAAGGCGGAGGCCGAGGTGGTCGCGTCGGTGGCGGCGCGGCGCCAGAGGGTCGCGATCTTCGGGAGGGCGGTGTCGTCGCCGCCGGGGGTGATCTGGGCGACCTTGCCGTGGCGGAGGGCGTGTTCGAGGATCGGGCGCAGGATGTGGGCGCCGATCTCGCTGAGGGCGCCGGAGACTTCGTCGATCACCGCGTTGCCCCAGCCGTCGTCGCCCTGGGAGGCTCCCCAGCCGAGTTGGGCGACGGGGCCGGTCGTGCCGGAGTTCTTCAGGACGTCCGGTGGGCGGGGGGTTGCGGGGACGGCCGGGACCAGGACGTTGGTGGCGTGGTCGGCGGCGGCGTAGTTGTTCGCGGTGACCGTCAGGCCGACGGCCGCGCCGCCCACCCCCGCGGTCGTCCGGTTCCACACGTCCAGGAAGAGCGCCGCGACCTCGGCGTACGCCTTCGCGAACGCCTCGGGGCCGCTGCCGCAGCCGACCGCGTGCTCGTAGCCGTCGAGCGCGCCGACCAGATTCCTCGCCTGATCGGCGAAGTCGTACTGCGCGTCGCGGAGTTGGTAGGACGCGTAGTAGACGTGCTGCGGCTGGACGTCGAAGCCGACGCCCACGGCGGGTGGGGCGGTGGGCTTCAGGGCCTCCAGTTCGGCGGCCCTGCGGTGCCGGTCGGAGTCGGTGTCGCCCTGGGAGATGTCCTTGCCGTCGGGGTCGGTGAGGCCGCCGGGGGAAGGGTGCGGGGTGGGACCCGTACCCGTCGTGGGCGCGGGGACCGCCGGGGTCGTCGAAGCAGGCGGTGCGGGAGTGGCCGAAGGGGCCGGTACGGGTGTCGCCATCAGCTCGCGCCCCAGCCCCGCAGCACCGCCCGGTGCGCCGCCGCGTAGTTCAGGTGGCCGGTGGTGACGTACCCGTGCAGCCACTTCTGGGCCGCCTCCAGGTCCTGCGCCGAGCGGTCCCACGTGTCGAGCTTGTCGACGAACACCTCGCGGGCCTCGCCCTTCCAGGACAGCACGACCGGCTCCACCCGCCCGTACAGCCCCTCCAGCTTCTCGTTGAGCTGCTTGAGGATGTCCTCCAGATCGGCGGTGAGTTCGTGGAGCGCCGCGAAGGACACGGTGATCGGTTCGTCGGGCGTGGTTCCGTTCGGCATGCTCTCCCCCTGAGTTCCGGCGTCGTGGTGATCAGTACGCGTCGAGTGTGCTGCGCGAAGGTGTGGACGACGGTGGCTCCGGGGTGTTCGGCGTGGACAGCCGCGCGACCTCGCTCGCGACGTCCACCCGCACCGCCCTGATCCGCTCCAGCACGTCCAGTTCCGTCGCGGAGAAGCCGTTCCGGCTCATCCGTACGGCCTCCGCCAGCAGCTTCACGACTTCGCGGATGCGTACGGCGTCCTCGGCGGCGGCGCGGTGGAACTCGCGGTAGGCCGTGCCCGCCGGGCCCCGCCAGCCGGCCTCGATGCGGTCGACGACGGCGTCCATGCGGACGACCTGGGCGTCGAGGTGGTCGCGCATGGCGTCGAGATCGTTCGCGAGCCGCGTCAGATCGTCGCGGGTCGCGTTCAGCTCCGGGGTGCTCATGCGTTTCCCTCCGGGAAGCGGCGGGTCAGCGGACGACGCGCAGAAGGCCGGACCAGGCGGAGGGGGTGAGGTGGAGGAGGGGGCCGGTGGGGTGTTTCGAGTCGCGGACGGCGACGGTGCCGGGGATGTTGCGGGCGACTTCCACGCACTCCTGTCCAGGGTTGCCGCCGCTGTAGCTGGACTTGACGAACTCGAAAGCGGGCATCCCTGCTACGTCTCCTTCAAGATCCCCTCGATCAGCCTGACCGAGTTCCGCTGCGCGAGGCTCACCCGTGCGATCCGGTCGAAGAGCCTGTTGTGGTGGTCGGCATCAGTATCGCTCTCCATCCACAGCGTTGACGAAGCGGTATCCACATGGACGACGTCCAGGGCACCCGGCTCCGCGAAGGAGACGATCGTGAAGGCACCGGTCATACCGGCGTGCGCGCCCGCGAGTGACGGCAGAACCTGCACCTTCACGTTGGGACGCCCCGCCACGTCGAGCAAATGCCTCAACTGTTCCCGCATCACCTCGCGTCCGCCGACCAGTTGGCGCAGAGCGCTCTCGTGCACGACGGCCCACAGCTCCAACGGGTTGGCACCGGTGAGCCGCGCCTGCCGAGTCATCCGGGACTCCACGAAGGGTTCGATCTCACCGGGGTCACCCCACGCCCCCGCCCCGACCGCCACCGCGCGCGCATAGTCGGGCGTCTGCAACAGCCCGGGGACGATGGCCAGTTGCCACGTACGGATGCCGGTGGCGATGTCCTCCAGCGCGACGTACTCGATCATCTGCGGCAGATTCGGGTACTGGTTCCACCAACCGCTGGCCTTACGTCGCTCCCGATCCGCCTTCGCCAACGCCAGCAACCTGCCGATCGCGCCCTCGTCGTCCTCCCCGTACAGATGGCACAGCGCCCGAACGTCCGGGTCCCGCAACGGCACTTGGCCCCGCTCGATCTTCGCGACCTTCGCCACCGACGCCGTGAGCGCCTCGGCGGCATGCGCCTGGCGCAGCTCACGGGCCTCGCGCATCTTCAGCAGCTCACCGCCGAGCCGGCGTCCCAGGACAGTGGTGATGGTCCGCCCGCGGTCCGGATTGTTCCCCACTCTGCGCCTCCACCCGTCGGGGCATCAATTTTTCTGCCATGTTCGATTGCTGCACGTGCGAACTCGACGCTACCTTAAGTGAACAACCCGCCACACGGCGAGACGAGTTGGGAACGGCACCGCGCTGCCCGCACCCCACCGCACGAGGAGCTCCCCATGACCGACTCCTGCCCCATCCCCACACACTTCGACGCCATCACCTACACCCCCACCCCCCGCACCATCCCCCTCGCCCGCCGCCGAGTCACCGACCTCCTCACCCGCTGGGGCCACCCCGAAGCCGCCCCCACCGCCGCCCTCCTCACCAGCGAGCTGTGCACGAACGCGATCCTGCACGGCAGACTCCCCGGCCGCCTCTACCGCGTCGAGACGTCCCTCACGGCCGGTTCCCTCCGTATCGCCGTCACCGACCCGAAGGGCGAGGCGCTGCCCCGGACGCGTACGCCGGCGCCGGACACCACCACCGGCCGAGGGCTGCTGATCGTCCAACGGCTGGCGTCCCGCTGGGCGGTGGAGACGCTGACGGTGGGCAAGACGGTGTGGGCCGAGCTGGACCTCTAGGACCCCGGCAGGACGAGGTCGTACAGGCACGCCCGGGTGCGGCGCACCACCACCGAGTCCTCGCCGTGCAGTTCCAGCGCGACCCGGAGCAACTCCGCGCCGAGATGGGGCCGTTCGGAGTTGTCGGCCGGGATCGCGCGCCACAGGCTGAACGCCCGTCGGGACGCCGCCTCGACGTCGGGGTGGTCGGCGCCCTGGATCGTCGCGCGGAGCCGGGCGCCGTGGAGGTACCAGGCGAGGCCGGTGGAGTGGTCGCCGGTGAGGGTGGCCAAGTAGCCGCGGACCTCGCGGACTTGGGCGGTGAAGAGGTGGAAGCCGCCGTATTCGCGGGTGACGTCCTGGTCGAGTCGCTCCGCGAGGACGGTCGCGTCCTGGGGGCTGCCGGACTGGGCGACCTCGGCGACCTTGACGAGGCGGGCGCGCAGCGTCTCGGGGGACAGGGACCGGGGCGTGCCCGTGGTCCAGAAGTCGGGGGTCACCGTGCCCCAGGGGCGGTACAGCGGCTCGGACATGACTCCCTCGGTTACGGTCGGGTGGTCGACCAGTTCACCACCGGTTCGTACTGCTGCGCGAACCGTACCGCCCGCACTTTCACACGATCCCCGCGCACCCACCCGGCCGGGCGGCGTAAAGTCGCACGTCGGAGACGTACGGCAAGGGGGGTTCGATGGGCACGGCACCCGTCGCGGTACCGCACCTCCCCGTCGGCTCCCGCCTGCTCGTCCCGGTCCTCGCCGCGACGGGCGGCAGCGGCCGTACGACGGTGGCGCACCTGCTGGCGCGGGGGCTCGCGGCGATCGCGGACACGGTCCTGCTGGACCTCTCCCCCCGGCTGGCCTCCTCCTGGCCCACCCACCTCGCGGCTCGACGGGCCACAGGGCTCGCGGCGTTGCCCCCGGACCAGCCCCTCACCCGTACGGCCGTCAGAGCGGCCTGCGCCGTCGAGGACACCGGCCCGCACATCCTCTCCGACAGCCGCGCCTGGCACGCCCCGCCGCTCCTGAACCTCCCCGAACTCCCCGCCGCCTGGTACCAGTTGGCGTCGATCGGCGGCTGGCAGGCGGTCGTCGCCGACACCCCGCACCCCCTCGCCCACGACCTCCTCACCGCTCGCCACACGGGCGAGCGCGCGCTGACCCGCGACTGGTACGAACTCCCGTACGCGATCCCGGTGTTGTGCGCCCCGGCCACGGCGGACGGCGTCCACGCCCTGATCCGGGCGACGAAGACCCTGGACGCCGAGGCCCTCCCCCTCGCCCGCACCGTCGTCGCCCTCACCGGCACGACGGACGGCCGCCTCCCGGCGTCGCTGCGCACCGCCCTCGCCGGCGCCACCGACCGCACCGCCGCGGTCGTCCACATCCCCCACGACCCCCGCATCCGCGCCCAGGGCCAGTCGACGGCCCATCCCCGGCCCCGGACCCGGCACGCGTCCACCCGCCTGACGGACGCGGTGCTGAGCGCGGCGCACCGGATGTGGGGGCGGCCGATGCCGCTCGCCCCGCAGCCGGCGGCTCTGCCCTGAACCCCCGGTCACAGCAAAGAGGGGCGGCCCGTACAGGCCGCCCCCTCTTCGGTCACCCCGGCATCACGCCCAGGTGATCAGCCGCTTCGGCCGCTCCAGGATCGCCGCGACATCCGCCAGCACCTTCGACCCCAACTCCCCGTCCACCAGCCGGTGGTCGAAGGAGAGTGCGAGGGTCGTCACCTGACGCGGCTTCACCTTGCCCTTGTGGACCCAGGGTTGCAGCCGGATCGCGCCGACGGCGAGGATCGCGGACTCCCCGGGGTTCAGGATCGGCGTACCGGTGTCGATGCCGAAGACGCCGACGTTGGTGATGGTGACGGTGCCGCCCTGCATGGCCGCCGGGGACGTCCTGCCGTCCCGCGCGGTCGTCACCAACTCGCCGAGCGCCTCCGCGAGTTGCGGCAGTGTCTTGTCCTGGGCGTCCTTGATGTTCGGGACGAGCAGGCCGCGCGGGGTGGCGGCGGCGATACCGAGGTTGACGTAGTGCTTGAGGACGATCTCCTGGGCGGCCTCGTCCCAGGAGGCGTTGATCTCGGGGTTGCGCCTGATGGCGACCAGGAGCGCCTTCGCGATCAGCAGGAGGGGGTTGATCCGCAGGCCCGCGAGGTCCTTGTCCCGCTTCATCTCCTCGACCAGCTTCATCGTCCGCGTCACGTCGACCGTCACGAACTCCGTGACATGCGGCGCGGTGAAGGCCGAGCCGACCATCGCCGAGGCCGTCGCCTTGCGGACGCCCTTGACGGGGATGCGGGTCTCGCGGGCGGCGGAGTCCCCGACGGCGACGGCCGGGGCCGGTTCGACGACGGGTGCCACCGGCGTGGCCGCCTTGTGCACGTCCTCCCGCGTGACGACGCCGTCGGGGCCGGTCGGCGTCACCGTCGCCAGATCGACGCCGAGGTCCTTCGCGAGCTTGCGCACGGGAGGCTTGGCCAGCGGTCGTTCAAGCGATACCTCTTGCACAGGGACGGGAACAGGCACAGGAACAGGCACGGCCCCGTGCCCGTTCAGCTCCGCCTGCACGGCGGGCGCGGCGGCCGTCGGCACCTCCGCGACCCCCTTTCGGGGCCGCCGCTTCGTGGACGACGCCGCCACCCCGTACCCGACGAGCACAGGCTGCCGCCCGGACCCCACGGACTCCTCGGCCACAACCGAGGACACGCTCGAAGACGCGCTCGAAGACGACTGGGCCGGCACCTCGGCGGCACCCGCCTCACCACCGACCGCCACGGAGATGATCGCCACCCCCACGTCCACGGTCGTCCCCTCCGGGAACCGCAGCTCCCGCACCACCCCGTCGTACGGGATCGGCAGCTCCACCGCCGCCTTCGCCGTCTCGACCTCGCACACCACCTGCCCGTCGGAGACCACGTCCCCGGGCTGGACGTACCACTTGAGGATCTCCGCCTCGGTGAGCCCCTCGCCCACGTCCGGCATCTTGAACTCGCGCACCCCGGCGTCCGTCATCGTCGTCACGTCCCTCTCCTCAGTACGCCAGGGCACGGTCGACGGTGTCGAGCACCCGGTCGAGACCCGGCAGATACTCCTCTTCGAGGCGGGCCGGCGGGTAGGGGGCGTGGTAGCCGCCGACCCTCAGCACCGGCGCCTCCAGGTGGTAGAAGCACCGCTCGGTGATCCGCGCTGCGATCTCCGCGCCGGAGCCGAAGAAGACGGGCGCCTCGTGGACGACGACGAGGCGCCGGGTCCGCTCCACGGACGCCTGGATCGCGTCGAAGTCGAGCGGCGAGACCGAGCGCAGGTCGAGGACCTCCAGGGACTTGCCCTCCTCGGCGGCGGCGTCGGCGGCCTCCTGGCAGACCTTCACCATCGGGCCGTACGCCACGAGGGTGAGGTCGGTGCCCGGCCGGACCACCCGGGCCTTGTGCAGGGGGCCGGGGATGGCGTCCGTGTCGACCTCGGAGCGGTCCCAGTAGCGGCGCTTCGGCTCGAAGAAGATCACCGGGTCGTCGCTCTGGATGGCCTGCTGCATCATCCAGTACGCGTCCGCCGCGTTCGACGGGCTGACGATCTTCAGCCCCGCGACGTGCGCGAAGAGCGCCTCGGGGGACTCGGAGTGGTGCTCGACGGCGCCGATGCCGCCGCCGTAGGGGATGCGGACGACGACGGGGAGCTTGATCTTGCCCAGCGAGCGCGCGTGCATCTTGGCGAGCTGGGTGACGATCTGGTCGTACGCCGGGAAGACGAAGCCGTCGAACTGGATCTCCACGACCGGGCGGTAGCCGCGCAGGGCCAGGCCGATGGCCGTGCCGACGATGCCGGACTCGGCGAGCGGGGTGTCGATGACGCGGCTCTCGCCGAAGTCCTTCTGGAGGCCGTCGGTGACCCGGAAGACGCCGCCGAGCTTGCCGACGTCCTCCCCCATGACGAGCACCTTGGGGTCCGTCTCCAGTGCGTGGCGCAGCGATTCGTTGATCGCCTTGGCCAACGCCAGCTTTTCGGTCGCCATGTGTCAGACCCCCTCTGCATCCGTGAACGACGCCTGGTAGGCGGCGAACTGGGCTCGCTCCTCGTCGACGAGCGCGTGACCGTCGGCGTACGCGTTCTCGAAGATCGCGAACCGGTCGGGGTCCGGCATCGCCCGGACCGCTTCCCGCACTCGCCTGCCCAACGCCTCGGACTCGGCCTCCAGTTCCTGGAAGAATCCCTCGTCCGTGTGGTTTGGCCCGGTCTGCGTCAGCAGATGGGCGCGCAGGCGCAGGATGGGGTCCTTGGCCTCCCAGGCGGCCCGTTCGTCGTCCAGCCGGTAGCGGGTGGGGTCGTCGGAGGTGGTGTGCGCGCCCATCCGGTACGTGTACGCCTCGACCAGCGTCGGCCCCTCGCCGGCCCGCGCCCGCTCCAGCGCCCACTTGGTGACCGCGAGACAGGCGAGGACGTCGTTGCCGTCGACCCGCACCCCCGGGAAGCCGAAGCCCTGCGCGCGCTGGTAGAGCGGGACGCGGGTCTGCTTCTCGGTCGGCTCCGAGATCGCCCACTGGTTGTTCTGGCAGAAGAACACCACGGGCGCGTTGTACACGGCTGAGAAGGTGAACGATTCGGCGACGTCACCCTGGCTGGAGGCGCCGTCACCGAAATAGGCGATGACGGCGCTGTCGGCGCCGTCCTTCGCGATGCCCATCGCGTACCCGGTCGCGTGCAGCGTCTGGGCGCCGATGACGATCGTGTAGAGGTGGAAGTTGTTGCTGTTCGGGTCCCAGCCGCCGTTGTTGACGCCCCGGAACATGCCGAGCAGGTTCGTCGGGTCGACGCCCCGGCACCAGGCGACGCCGTGCTCGCGGTAGGTCGGGAAGACGTAGTCGTCGTCGCGCAGGGCCCGGCCGGAGCCGATCTGGGCGGCCTCCTGGCCGAGCAGGGAGGCCCACAGGCCCAGTTCGCCTTGGCGCTGGAGGGCGGTCGCCTCGGCGTCGAAACGGCGGGTGAGGACCATGTCGCGGTAGAGGCCGCGGAGTTGTTCGGGGGTGATGTCGGCGACGTACTTGTCGTACTCGGCGTTCGCGACCCGCTCGCCCTCGGGGGTCAGCAGCTGGACGAGTTCGGGGTCGGTGCCGGTCTTCTTCTTCTCGGCAGCGGCGGCGGCACGGGTGCCGGTCTTACGGGTCGTACCGGCCTTGCCTGCGGCGCTGCGTCGCGGTGTGCGCGGGGCAGTGCTCTCCACGGTCACGTGTGCTCCTCCGTCGGTCCGGCTCCCGGGGTTGCCGGGGTCCAGTGCGGCCTACCTGTTTCCGGACACCCGTGCACGGGGTGGGTGCCACTCGGCCGGAACAGGCGTGACATGTGCTCCGGCGAGCGCCCTGAGGCGTTCACGTTACCCAGTGCTCCACATTTCTGTGAAACCCCTTCTGACCTGCGTTTTTACTCGGATTTCCAAGTAAATTCGGCAAAGCTGTGAAGGGCCCTGGTCACAGCCTCGCAGGAGGCCGGAGCAACGGCACGTTATCCCGTGCCCCCCGGCCACGGGAAGGGTTGTGTGTGAAACTGATCTCGTGCGTGAAAAGGCGGAAATCCGGGTATTTCTTCTCGATGACCACGAGGTCGTCCGGCGTGGCGTGCGGGAACTTCTGGCCGTCGAAGAGGGCGTCGAGGTGATCGGCGAGGCCGGTACGGCGGCCGAGGCGCTGGCCCGTATCCCGGCCCTGCGGCCGGACGTCGCCGTCCTCGACGTGCGGCTTCCGGACGGCAGCGGTGTCGAGGTGTGCCGGGAGATCCGCTCCCA
Source organism: Streptomyces sp. NPDC004539 (assembly GCF_040610055.1). NCBI lineage: Bacteria > Bacillati > Actinomycetota > Actinomycetes > Kitasatosporales > Streptomycetaceae > Streptomyces > Streptomyces sp. NPDC004539. Next base: position 9,220 of record NZ_JBEXLS010000034.1, read on the forward strand.
GGACCCGTCCCTCAAGTGTCTGATACTGACCTCCTTCGCGGACGACGAGGCCCTGTTCGACGCGATCATGGCGGGCGCCTCCGGATACGTCCTGAAAGCGATCCGGGGTGACGAACTGCTGTCGGCCGTCCGGGACGTCGCCGAGGGCAGGTCGCTCCTCGACCCCGTCGCCACCGCGCGCGTCCTGGAACGGCTGCGGGACGGCGGGCCCAAGGAGGACGAGCGCCTCGCCCGCCTCACCGACCAGGAGCGCCGGATTCTGACGCTGATCGGCGACGGGCTCACGAACCGGCAGATCGGCGAGGAGCTGCACCTCGCCGAGAAGACCATCAAGAACTACGTGTCGAGCCTGCTGGCCAAACTGGGGATGCAGCGGCGGTCGCAGGCGGCGGCGTATGTGGCGCGCATGCAGGTGGGGCAGCAGCAGTAGCTGTCACCGCGGGGCCGGGAGCCGTGGCTTGTGCCGCCGGGCCGGGAGCCGTGGCTTTTATTCGGGACTTACGTCCCTTTCCCCAGGGGCGTCAGGCCCTGTCCCCGCCCGTGGGACCGCGCCCACAGTGGACGGCATGCCGCTCACCGCCGACACCCGGCACGCCCTCGACCTCCTCGCCCGCGCCGACCACGGACAGGTCGCGGCCAGCCTGCGCGCCCTGCCGTTCCTGGCCACCGCGCGCCACGCCGTCGTCGCGGACCGGCTCCTGCTGCGCCTGTGCGGCCACCAGAGCGCCTGCGCCGGCCAGATCGTCGCCTACGGCACCGGTACGGCCGACCACTGGTCCGTCCAGGTCGTCGGCCCCTGCGAGGCGGCCGAACCGACACCGGAGGAGCGCGCGCTGGTCCCGGGGGACGGGCACGGGGAGCCGGTGTACGTGTGGGTGACGCCGCAGTACGCGACGGTGCACACGGAGGAGTGAGCCCCCTCTACTGTGCGCCGCCGTTCGTCAACCCCAGCGTCCCTCCATCAGACGTACCGCTACTCGTGCCGCCGTCGGAAGTGCTGCCGTTGCTCGTGCTGCCGCTACTCGTACTGCCGTTAGTGGTACCCGTCGACGTGTCGCCCGTCGTCGGGTCCGAGGGCTCGGAGGAGCCGTTGTCCGTGGGGGTCGGGTCGGCGCTCTCCTCGTCCGTCTCGGTCGGCGTGGGCGTCGGCGTCGGGGTCGGCGTGGAGTAGCTGCCGCTCCCGCCCGACGTGCTGCTGTTCTGGGACGAGTCGTCGCTGGAGTCGTCCGACTCGGTCTCCGAGGGGGACGGGGAGGAGGAGCCCGCGGTCGCCGAGGAGGAGACGGACGGCGAGGGGCTCGTGTCCGTGCCGGGGTTCTTCTTGCCGTTGTTGACGGCGAGGGCGACGCCCGCCGCGATGGCGATCATCGCGAGGACCGCGAGAATCCACAGCTTGCCGCGCCCGCTGCCGTGGTTGCCGTGCCCCTCGAAGCCGCCGTCGTCGCCGGAGCCGTACCCCTGCGGCAGGATCGGCTGGGGGATCTGCGAGGTCGCGCCCGCGTGCCCCTGCGGCATCATCGTCGTGCTGGAGTAGCCGCCCGGGGACGGGTGCGCGGCGATCGGCGCGGTGACCGGGCCGGTGTTCCAGGTGCCGGTGTGCGCGCCCTGGTCGTACAGCATCTGAAGGCCGTACTGGACGAGGCCGCGCATCTCCTCGGCCGTCTGGAAGCGGTCGTCCGGCTCCTTCGCGAGCGCGCGCATCGCGAGCCCGTCGAGCTCCGGCGGGGAGGCGCCGCCGGACGCCTGCGAGGGGGGTACGGGGATGTCCTGGACGTGCTGGTAGACCACCGACAGCGGGGTCTCGCCGACGAACGGGGGCCGCAGCGCGAGGAGTTCGTACAGCATGCAGCCGGTGGCGTACAGGTCGGAGCGGTGGTCGACGGCCTTGCCGAGCGCCTGTTCGGGGGAGAGGTACTGCGGAGTGCCCATGACCATGCCGGTCTGCGTCATCGTCGTGGACGCGCCGTGCAGCGCGCGGGCGATGCCGAAGTCCATCACCTTGACCGCGCCGTTGTGCGTGATGATGACGTTCGCCGGCTTGATGTCCCGGTGCACGATGCCGTGCTGGTGCGAATAGGCGAGCGCCTCCAGCACCCCGGAGACGATGATCAGGGCCTGCTCGGGCCCCGGCGCCTCGGCGTTCATCAGCAGATCGCGGATCGTGCGGCCCTCGACGATCTCCATGACGATGTACGGCACGGCCTGGCCGCCCGCCATCACGTCCTCGCCGGAGTCGTACACGGCGACGATCGAGTGGTGGTTGAGACCGGCCACCGACTGGGCCTCGCGCGTGAAGCGGGCCTTGGACGTCGGGTCCTCGGCGAGGTCCGAGCGCAGCAGTTTGACGGCGACCATCCGCCCGAGACGTACGTCCTCGGCGGCGAACACCTCCGCCATGCCGCCCCGGCCGAGTCTGCGCGTGAGCCGGTAACGGCCCTCTCCGACCAGCCCGCCGTTGCCCCATTGTTCCGGCGCGTCCGACATACCGCCGTCAGTCGCCTCGGGGTCGGACGGGCCCTGAGAGCGCTGCTGCTGTGCCATCAGTCCTCGCCGTCGTTTCTGCCCGCGGTGCGCGCGGTGTTGTCACGGTCTCCGTCGGCCACGCTACAGCCTCCCGCCGCCCCCCTGATCCGGTAAGGGCCTTGTGCGGGGCCCTTCACACCCGCTCCCCGATGTGTGCTCGTGCACATTCCGTGTACCTGCGGTACCCCCGGTGTAACGCTCGTGCGGCTGTTCTTTCGCGTACGGTCACGGAACGGGCACCGAGCTTGACGTGAGAGGGGCCTGCGGCAGACTTGGCCGAGATTGACGCATGGGATCAACAGGGATCAACGCCGTCCGAGCACCGACGCACCGTTTGTGACGGCTTATGGGGGACACGCAGACATGAGTCACGACGGCGCTGAGGGCCGGTTCACGGGGCAGTCGCTCGCCGGCGGACGGTACCAGGTACGGGGGCTGCTGGGCGAGGGCGGCATGGCCTCCGTCCACCTCGCCTACGACTCGGTCCTCGACCGGCAGGTCGCGATCAAGACACTGCACTCCCAGCTCGGCCGCGAGGCCGCGTTCCGCGAGCGGTTCCGGCGCGAGGCGCAGGCCGTGGCCAAGCTCACCCACACCAACATCGTCTCCGTCTTCGACACCGGCGAGGACCAGGCGGACGGCGAGACGACGCCGTACATCGTCATGGAGTACATCGAGGGCAGCCCGCTCGGGTCGGTCCTCGACGCGGACGTCCGGCAGCAGGGTGCGATGCCCGCGGACAAGGCGCTCCAGATCACGGCGGACGTGCTGGCGGCGCTGGACATCAGCCACGAGATGGGGCTCGTCCACCGGGACATCAAGCCGGGCAACGTGATGATGACCAAGCGCGGGGTCGTCAAGGTCATGGACTTCGGCATCGCGCGGGCCATGCAGTCCGGGGTGACGTCGATGACGCAGACCGGGATGGTCGTTGGCACCCCGCAGTACCTCTCCCCCGAGCAGGCGCTCGGCCGTGCCGTGGACGCGCGCTCCGACCTCTACTCGGTCGGCATCATGCTGTTCCAGCTCGTCACCGGGCGGCTGCCGTTCGACGCGGACTCGCCGCTGGCGATCGCGTACGCGCACGTCCAGGAGGAGCCGCCGCGGGCCTCCTCCATCAACCGCGCGCTGCCGCCGGCCGTGGACGCGCTGATCTCCCGGGCGCTGAAGAAGAACCCCAACGACCGGTTCCCGAACGCCGTGGCCATGCGGGAGGAGTGCCTGCGGGTCGCCGCGTCGTTCCAGGCGGCGCCGCCGAGCATCGTGCCGGGGGTGACGACCGGCAGCGGGCAGGGGGTCGGGTCCGCGGTCTTCCCGCCGGTGGGGACGCAGGCGCCGGGGCCGATGGGTACGCCGCCGCCCGGTCCGTACGGTCCTCAGGCGGGGCCGTACGGCTCGACGCCGGCGCCCGCTCCGTCGTACGGGTATCCGCAGCAGGGGTTCCAGACGCCGGCACCGTCTTACGGGGCTCAGACGTACCCGATGGGTGGGGGTCCCTCGACGCCTCCGCCGCCCACCCGGTCCTCCGGGAGCGGGCGCAGCAACCGGCCCGTCGTCATCGGTTCCGTGATCGTCGCGGTCGTGGCGGTCAGCTCCCTGCTCATCGCCATCGCCTTCAACGGGGGCGGCGGGAAGAGCGACGAGGGCGGGGGCGGCACCGAGTCGGCGTCCGCCTCGGCGAGCACGGTCGCGGGGCACCGGGGGCCGGACACCTCGAAGACGATCGACTCCACCGAGTGCTCCGAGCCCGAGGAGTCGTACAACGACGCCGAGAAGATCCGGGTCCCGAACTTCAAGTTCAAGAACATCGACTCCGTCAAGGCGTGCCTCCAGGCGGCCGGCTGGCGGCCCAAGCTGGTCGACGTCGACGAGAACACCTTCGGGGAGGGGACAGTCATGAACCAGTTCCCGGCGGCCGACACGGACGTCGACCCGGAGAACATGCCGGAGATCCAGCTGAACGTCTCGACGGGCAACCCGCCGTCCTGACCCCGCCGCACACTTAGAGTGGTCACCCATCAACCAAGGGTGACCACTCATGCGCCGTCCCGTCCTCCCCGCCCTCGCCGTCCTCGCGGCCCTCTCCACCCTCGCCGCCGCCGCGCCCGTCACCGGGGCGGAGGTCGACTGCGACACGACCGGAGGGCGCGGCTGGGGCACCTGGATCTGGTCCGGCCGTACGGCGCTGAGTTCCGTCTCCCTCAAGGCCCGGGACACCGGCGCCGACTCCTACCATCCGGCCGTCCGCCTCGTCACGGTCACGGCTTCCGGCGCCGTCAAGCACTGGTCCTGGCATCACGTGTACGGCGGCAGCGGGGCGACGGAGACGTGGAACACGTCCGCGCGGGACGGCGCCGGGATCAAGCGGGCGTCGATCGAGGTGGGGATCTTCGACGGGGGCGAGCAGCTGAACTACTTCGGGTGTACGTCGCTCGGGCCGGCGAACCCCAGGTTCTGACGGGGGTTCGTGACCGGCCGGCACCTCGGTGAAGCGGGGTGCCGGCCGGGCTGACGTCGGTTTACGGGTACGGGCCGTTTTCTACAGGTAGGGGCCGCCCGTACGGGCCCCGAGGTGTCCTTCCTCGCCGCCCTCGTGGCCCACGCCCGGCGGGAGGGCCCGGCGCATCTGCTCCAGCTGGGCCCGCGCCGCCATCTGCTGGGCGAACAGGGTCGTCTGGATTCCGTGGAAGAGCCCTTCGAGCCAGCCCACGAGCTGGGCCTGCGCGATGCGGAGTTCCGCGTCGCTCGGGGTGGAGTCCTCGTTGAACGGCAGGGAGAGCCGTTCGAGTTCCTCGACGAGTTCGGGCGCGAGCCCGTCCTCCAGCTCCTTCACCGAACTCGCGTGGATCTCCTTGAGCCGCGCCCGGCTCGCCTCGTCGAGAGGAGCCGCCCGCACCTCCTCCAGCAACTGCTTGATCATGCTCCCGATCCGCATGACCTTCGCGGGCTGCTCCACCATCTCCGTCACGGGAATCTCCCGCGCGTCGTCGTCCGCGTCGACCCCGCCGAGCGCCATGCCGTCCTGGCCCACGACCAGGATCTTCTGGGCGTTCTCCGGCGACCTTTCGTTCCTCGGCATCTCCATGCCGTCATTCTCTCGCACCCACCCACTCCACCACCTGCCCACCCCCTCCACCAGTGATCAACCGGCCCGATCCCGAAATGCCGCGCCCCCCGCCCTGTGCGAGCCTGACCCCACCCCCCACCCCGAGGAGCCGCCCGTGAAAACGGCCACTCACGCGGCGGGCCTGCTCCTGTGCGCCACACTCACCCTCCCCGTCCCGGCCCACGCCGCCCCCACCCCCACCCCGGACCGAGCGGGAAGCGCGGCGGGCGAGGGGAGAGAACGCCCGGGGCGAGAGCCGGGGCCAGAGTCGGGAACGCCCAGCGAGCAACCCCCCGTACCCCCGACGAGGCACCCCGCAGTGGCCGTCCCTCTGACCTCGGTACGGGAGACCTTTCCCCGAGCCCCCTCGAAAACTTCGGCCCTCCAGATCCTCCCCCTCGGCACCGGCCTCATCCTCCTCGGCCTGGGCCTGGCCCTCACCCTGGCGGGCCTACACCTCCGCAAAACCTGACCCGCGCCCGGCGACCCACAGCCCCCCTACCGAGGCACCACCAACAGCACCTTCCCCACATGCCCGCTCCCCTCGACCACCCAATGCGCCTCAGCCGCCTCCGGCATGGGGATCTCGCGGTCGACGACGGGCTGGACGTGTCCGTCGGACAGGAGCGGCCAGACGTGTTCGCGGACGGCGGCGACGATCGCCGCCTTCTCCTCCAACGGCCGCGCCCGGAGGGACGTCGCGCTGACGGCGGCACGCTTCGCGAGCAGGGTGCCGATGTTGAGCTCGCCCTTCACACCCCCCTGCATCCCGATGATCGCGAGCCGCCCGTTGACGGCGAGCGCCTGGACGTTGCGGTCGAGATACTTCGCCCCCATGTTGTCGAGGATGACATCGGCCCCGGCACCCCCGGTCGCCTCCCGCACCTCGGCGACGAAGTCCTGCTCGCGGTAGTTGATGAGCACGTCGGCCCCCAGCTCACCGCACCGCCGCAGCTTCTCGGAAGACCCCGCGGTCACCGCGACCCGCGCCCCCACCGCCTTCCCGAGCTGGATCGCCATGGTCCCGATCCCACTGGACCCCCCATGAACGAGCAGCGTCTCCCCGGGCCGCAGATGGGAGATCATGAACACGTTGGACCAGACCGTGCAGGCGACCTCGGGCAACGCGGCGGCCCGGACGAGATCGACTCCCTCGGGCACCGGCAGCAACTGCCCGGCGGGCACGGCGACCTTCTCCGCGTACCCCCCGCCGGAGAGCAGCGCGCACACCTCGTCCCTGACGTGCCACCCGCTCACCCCGGGCCCCACCTCGACGATCCGCCCGGAACATTCGAGCCCGGGATAGGGCGAGGCCCCGGGCGGCGGATCGTAGAACCCCTGCCGCTGAAGGAGATCGGCCCGGTTGACGGCCCCGGCCACGACCTCGACCAGCACCTCCCCCTCACCGGCCACCGCATCCGGCACTTCCGCCCAGACCAACGCCTCGGGCCCACCAGGTTCCGAAATAGTGATCGCACGCATGGGCCCGACGCTACTCCTCGCGGTCCGGCCGAGCCCCGGTCACACCCCCGAAGCCCGCACGATCGTCACGATCCGGTCCGTCAGCTCCAACACCCCCACCGCCGGATCGTCGTACCCCAGCACCCGATGCCCCCGCACCACGCTGACCACGAGATCCTCGGTCTCCCGGGGCGTCTTCCCGGTCTCCGCCCGCGTCACGGGCCGCTCGACGATGTCCAGCCCGCTGCCCTGTCTCAGCAGCCCCTCCATGATCACCCCGGCAGCGGGGGAGAGGACGGAGAGACCGAGGAGCCGCCCGGCGGCACCGGCGCTGGTGATGACCTCGTCGGCCCCGGACTGCCGCAGCAGCGGCGCGTTCTCCTCCTCCCGGACGGCGGCCACGATCATCGCCCCCTGATTGAGCTGGCGGGCGGTCAGGGCGACCAGTACGGCGGTGTCGTCCCGCTGCGTCGCGATGATGATCCGCCCCGCCCTGTGCACCTCGGCCCGCCGCAGCACGTCACTGCGGGTCGCGTCCCCCACGACCCCCTCGTACCCCTCCCCGGTGGCCGCCTCGATCACCTTCGCGCTCGGGTCGACCACCACCACCTGCTCCTTGCGCAGCCCCGCCGCACAGGCGGTCCGGATCGCGGAACGCCCCTTCGTGCCGAATCCGACGACGACAGTGTGGTCACGCAAGGAGGGCCTCCGGGATACTCGGCGAGACGTAGACAACCATGGTGCCCACCGACCGCATCACCACCCCAGGGGGGCACGCGTTGAAGGACCAGCTACGACCGCCGACGAAGCTGAGCAGGCTCTCCCTGTTCCGCTCGCTCTGGTACCGCTCGCGCTCCGACATCCGTGACGACGCGGAGGCGAGCCGCGCGGTCACGATGCCCACCCGCGCCGGCGTCCCCCCGCTCGCGCAGGTCCTGCGGCGCCTCCTGCTGGCCCTGTTCGTCCTGGCCCTGACGACGTTCATCGTCTACATCGACCGTGAGGGCTACAACGACAACTCCGACGGCTCGGTGGACCTCCTGGACGCCGCCTACTACGCGACCGTCACCCTCTCGACGACCGGCTACGGCGACGTCACCCCCGTCAGCGACACGGCCCGCTTCATCAACATCGTGGTCATCACCCCGTTGCGCGTCGTCTTCCTGATCATCCTGGTCGGCACCACCCTGGAGGTCCTGACCGAACGCACCCGCCAACAGGTCCGCGTCCACCGCTGGCGCTCCCGCCTGCGCGACCACGTCGTGGTCGTCGGCTACGGCACGAAGGGCCGGCACGCGGCGGAGACCCTGGTCGGCCAGGGCATCGCGAAGGACAGGATCGTCGTCGTGGACGCCCAGAAGAAGGCGACCCTCACGGCGGCGGAGGACGGCCTCGTCTCGGTGCTCGGCGACGCCACCCGCTCGGAGACCCTCCTGAAGGCCGAGATCCACACCGCCTCGCAGGTCATCGTCTGCCCCCAGCGCGACGACACCACCGCCCTGGTCACCCTTACGGCCCGCCAGCTCAACCGCCGCGCCACGATCGTCGTCGCCGCCCGGGAGGACGAGAACGTGCCCCTGCTCAAGCAGAGCGGCGCCGACACCGTCATCACGAGTTCCAGCTCGGCCGGCCGGCTCCTCGGCGTCGCCATGGTCAGCCCGGTCGTCGCGGGCACGCTCGAAGACCTCATGACCCTCGGCAGCGGCCTCGACATCGTCGAACGCCCCGTGGAACACGCCGAGATCGGCCGGGCCCCCCGCGCCTGCGCCGACCTCATCGTCGCGGTCGTCCGGGGCAAGAAGCTCCTCGACTACGCGGACCCCGATCTCACCACGCTGGAGCGGGGGGACCGGGTCGTCACGGTCAGCCGGGCGAAGGTCGTGGAACCGGCGTAGGCCCGGCACCGACCTACCAGAGCGCACGTTTCACGTGAAACACCCTCACCCGGTCAAACGGGTGTTTCACGTGAAACATCCGGCGAGTCGGTAGCGGTGTTTCACGTGAAACATTCAGCCCATCAACCCCCAGGGCAGATCCAGCAGTTCGGCGTCCTCCCCCACCCGCACCCCGCCCGGCGGCACCACCGCCAACGCGTCCGCCACCGCGACCCCCCGCAGCATCGCGGGCCCGTTGTAGTGCAACGGCACGGCCCGCTCCCCGCGTACGACGACCGGGATCAGCCGGGTGTCGTACGGATGGCCCTGCACGGTCTCGTTCAGCGGCAGCGCGTACGGCTCGGGGGCCGGGCGGGCGGAGAGGGCGCGGAGCAGGGGTTCGGCGAGAGTGAGGAGGCCGGAGACGGCTGCGAGGGGGTTGCCGGGGAGGCCGACGAGGTGCTGGCCCTCCTTGACGCGGGCCAGCAGCATGGGGTGTCCGGGGCGGACCTTCACACCGTCGACCAGCAGCTCGGCGCCGATCCGGGCGAGGATCGGGTGGACGTGGTCCACGGGGCCCCCTGCGGTGCCGCCGGTCGTGACGATCAGGTCGGCCTCGGAGGCGGTGATCGCCTGGTGGAGCGCCTCCGCGTCGTCCCCGAGCCGCTTCACCACCGGCACCTCGGCGCCGAGCGCCCGTAGCCAGGGCGGCAGCATCGGGCCGAGGGCGTCGCGGATGAGGCCGTCGTGCGGGCGGCCCTTGGTCAGCAGTTCGTCGCCGAGGACCAGCACTTCGGCGCGCGGGCGGGCGGTGACGGCGAGGGTGTCATACCCGGCCGCCGCGGCGAGGCCCAGGGCCGCCGGGGTGACGACGGTGCCCTCGGGGAGCAGGAGATCGCCGGTCCGGCACTCCTGGCCCCGGGGGCGGATGTCCTGGCCGTGCTGGAGGTCCCGGGTGAGGTGCAGGCGGCCGTTGTCGTCGGTGCGGCCGTGCTCGCTGCGCAGGACCGCCGTCGTGTCCAGGGGAATGCGGGCGCCGGTCGCGATGCGGACGGCTTCGCCGTCGGCCAGCCGTTCGGGGGCGGGGTGTCCGGCGAGGACGCCCTCGTCCCGGACCGTCCAGGGGCCCGGTCCCGCGACCGCCCAGCCGTCCATCGCCGAGGTGTCGAAGGAGGGGAGGTCGGTGAGGGCGGTGAGGGGGGCGGCCAGGGGGAGGCCGAGGGTGTGGTCGAGGGGGAGGGAGAGGGGGGTGCGGCGGGCGGCGAGGGAGCGGGCGGCTCGGGCGGCGAGGGCGCGGGCCTGGGGCCAGGGGGTGGCTCGGTGGTGGGTGGGGGTGGGCGTGGAAGTGGGGGCCGGGGGTGTCGCCGGGGTCGAGGGGGTGCCGGTGGCTGGGGAGTCCCCGGTGCTCCGGCTGTCCCCGGCGTCGTCGGCGCGTCCCGTGTTCCCGGTGCTTGCGGTGTTCCCGGTGCTTCGGGGGTTTCTCACGAGGGCGAGCACCTCGTCGACGTCGAAGTCGTCCGCCATGGTGTCGGGGCCGCTCATCCGGTGGCCGGGCCGGAGTCGCCGGGCTTGCCGTCCGCCACGGCCTTGTCCGCCGCCTCCGCTTCCTCGGCCCAGCGCAGCGCCAGTGCCGTGGCCTTGCGGGCGGCTTCGGTGACGGCCTCGGGGGTGCCGTCGGTGCGGCCGGCCGCGTAGCCGACGAGGAACGTCGTCAGGGGGGCGGCGGGGCGGGCCACGCCGTGCGCGGCGTCGCGGGCGAGGTCCAGGAGGACCGTGGTGTCGACGTCGAGGTCGATGCCCAGTTCGTCCTTGACTGCGGAGATCCATTCATCCAACACGTGGTCATGCTCCCTGATCCGGGCCCTGGCGGCGGCGATGTCGTCCCAGGTGTCGCAGTCGAAGGACGCGACGGGGTCCGGGACACGGGTGAGGTCGAGTCCTGCGGTGAGCCTGCGCAGGGGCAGTCCGGCGAGGTTCGCGCCGAGGGCCGTCAGCTCCCGGCGCAGGGCGGCCGTACGGTAGGCGGCGACGAGGGGCTGGTCGCGGCCGTCGGCGTCGGCGAGGAGCGCTCCGTCCGCGCCGGTGTCCAGGGCGCTGAGCAGCCGGTGGACCGTGTCCGGCGCGAGGAAGGGGAGGTCGGCGGAGAGCACGACGACCCGCTCGGCCGTCGTCCCGCGCAGCCCGGCGTCCAGAGCGGCGACCGGGCCGCCGCCGGGCGGGTCCTCACGGGTCCAGCACACCGGGCGGGCGGTGGGCCGGGGCGCGGCCACGACGACCGTACGATCCGCGTCGGCGCAGGCCGCGAGCACCCGGTCCAGCAGCGACCGGCCACCGACCCGTACGCCCGGCTTGTCGGCACCCCCGAGACGCCTCGCCCCACCGCCCGCGAGGACGACGGCGTCGTAGGGGCGCGCGTTCGAGGTCATCCCCCGAGTATGCGCGCCGCCTCGATCACACGAAACACACCGTCAGGGAGCCGGAGCGGGCCGGCGGACCGCCCTGGACGGCCTGTGGCACGCCGGGGAGCACCACCGCACCCTGCGCCGGGGCACCGCGACCGGTTCCGGGTCCACGTCGTCCCGACGCGAGCCCCGGCCTTGCGCGGCGGCGCCACAACCTGCTCGGCGACCCGCGGGCCCCCACCCCGTCACAGCGTGCGCAGCAGTACCGCCGGCTGTTCGACGCAGTCCGCGACGTGGCGGAGGAAGCCGCCGGCGGTGCCGCCGTCGCAGACTCGGTGGTCGAAGGTGAGGGAGAGCTGGACGACCTGGCGGGCGGCGAGTTCGCCGTCGTGGACCCAGGGTTTGGGGACGATCCGGCCGACGCCGAGCATCGCGGCCTCGGGGTGGTTGATGATCGGCGTGGAGCCGTCCACCCCGAAGACGCCGTAGTTGTTCAGCGTGAACGTCCCGCCGGTCAGTTCGGTCGGCTTGAGGCCGCCGACGCGGGCCGCCTCGGTGAGCCGGGCGAACTCGGCACCGAGGCTCTCGGCACTCCGCGCGTGCGCGTCCCGGACGACCGGGACGACCAGCCCTCGTTCGGTCTGCGCGGCGAATCCGAGGTGTACGGCGTCCAGCAGGACGATCTCCCGCGCCTGCGTGTCCACGCGCGCGTTCAGCTCGGGGTACTTGGCGAGCGCGGCCGTGCAGATGCGGGCGAGCAGTGCGAGCAGCGAGATCTTCGGGCCGCCCACGGCGTTCATCGCCGCCCGCGCGCGCAGCAGTTCCGTCGCGTCGGCGTCCACCCAGCAGGTCGCGTCCGGGATCTCGCGGCGGCTGCGGGTGAGCTTGTCGGCGACGGTGCCGCGCAGGCCCTTGAGGGGGATGCGGGTCCCTTCGGCGACGGGGACGGAGGAAGGGGCCGGCGCCGGACGGTCGTTCACGTCGGCGGGCGGACCCGCCGTCGTCCGCCCCTGGACCGCCGCCACCCGCAGCACGTCCTCCACGTCGGCGCGCAGGATCAGGCCGTCGGGGCCGGAGCCCGTCAGTTCGCGGAGGTCCAGGCCGCCCTGGCGGGCGAGGCGGCGGACCAGGGGGGAGATGACGGGGACGGGTCCGTCGGCGCGGTCGGTGGTCTCCTCGACGCCCGCGCGGACGGCCGCCGTGCCGACCTCGGCGGACGCCTGGATCGCGACGACACCCGGACCGGCACCGCTCCCGTTCGCGGCCGCCGCACGCCCCGTACCGCTCGTGAGCCCCGTCGGCCGTACCCTGCGCCTGCGCGCCGGAGGCTCCGCCGTGCCGTAGCCCACCAGGACGTTGCCGGAGCCCTCCGCGGCGGAGCCCTCTTCCGCCGGGCCGACGGCGACCGTCAGCAGGGGGGCGCCGACGGGGAGTTCCGTACCCTCCTCGCCGAAGCGGGCGGTGACGACGCCGGCGTACGGGCAGGGCACCTCCACCATCGCCTTGGCCGTCTCGACCTCGACGACGGGCTGGTCGACGGCGACGACGTCGCCGACCTGGACCATCCAGGTGACGATGAGGGCCTCGGTGAGCCCCTCACCGAGGTCGGGCAGCTTGAACTCCAGGACCTGTGCCATCAGCTCTCGGCCTCCCATTGGAGACGCGCGACCGCGTCGAGAATCCGGTCGACACCGGGCAGGTGGTGCCGCTCCAGCATCGGCGGCGGATAGGGGATGTCGAAACCGCCGACGCGCAGGACGGGCGCCTCCAGGTGGTGGAAGCAGCGCTCCGTCACCCGCGCGGCGATCTCGCCCCCGGGCCCCCCGAAGGAGCCCGACTCGTGGACGACGACGGCCCGCCCGGTGCGTCGTACAGACGCGCAGACCGTGTCGTCGTCGAACGGCACCAGCGAGCGCAGATCGACCACCTCCAGGTCCCAGCCCTCCGCCTTCGCCGCCTCGGCCGCTTCGAGGCAGACGGGGAGCGAGGGCCCGTACGTGATGAGCGTGGCGCTCGCGCCCGGGCGCCGCACCGTCGCGCGTCCGATCGGTTCAACGGGCGACGGTTCCTCAGGGTTCCAGGTGTCCTTCGACCAGTACAGCCTTTTCGGCTCCAGGAAGACGACGGGGTCGTCGGAGGCGATGGCGGCGCGCAGCAGGCCGTACGCGTCGGCGACGGTCGCCGGGGTGACGACGTGCAGGCCGGGGGTGGCGGTGTAGTACGCCTCGGAGGAGTCGCTGTGGTGCTCGACGCCGCCGATGCCGCCGCCGTAGGGGACGCGGACGGTGATCGGCAGGGGCATGCGCCCGCGCGTGCGGTTGCGCATGCGGGCGACATGGCTGATGAGCTGCTCGAACGCGGGGTAGGCGAAGGCGTCGAACTGCATCTCGACGACCGGCCGCAGCCCGTACATGGCCATCCCGACGGCCGCGCCGAGGATGCCGGCCTCGGCGAGGGGCGTGTCCGTGCAGCGGTCCTCGCCGAACTCCTTCGCGAGGCCGTCGGTGACGCGGAAGACGCCGCCGAGGGCGCCGACGTCCTCGCCCATGACGTGGACGGTGGGGTCGGCGGCCATGGAGTCGCGCAGCGCGCGGGTGAGGGCCTGGGCGAAGGTGGCCGGTTTGACGGCGACGGTGGTCATCGGCGCTCCCCCTCGGCGTCCGTCCCGGCTTCGGTCTCGGCGTGCAGCAGCGCCCGCTGTTCGCGGAGCTGGGGTGTCGGCTCGGCGTAGACGTGGGCGAAGAGGTCGTCCGGGTCGAGCGCCGGGTCCTGGTTCATGCGTTCACGCAGGGACGCCGCCATCGCCTCCGCCGCGTCCTGGACGCCCTTGCGGCGGGCGTCGTCGAGCAGCCCGCGCGCGGTGAGCTCGCGTTCGACGAGGACGATCGGGTCGTGCTCGCGCCAGGCGGCCACCTCGGCGTCGTCCCGGTAGCGCGTCGCGTCGTCCGCGTTCGTGTGGGCCTCGACGCGGTACGTCACGGCCTCGACCAGCGTGGGCCCGCCGCCCGCGCGCGCGTGGCGTACGGCGTCGGTGAGGACCTCGTGGACGGCGAGGGCGTCGTTCCCGTCGACCAGGCGGCCCGGCATGCCGTACCCGACGGCCTTGTGGGCCAGGGAGGGGGCCGCCGTCTGCTTGGCGAGCGGCACCGAGATGGCGAAGCCGTTGTTCTGGACGAGGAAGACGACCGGCGCCTGCCAGACGGCGGCGAAGTTCAGCGCCTCGTGGAAGTCGCCCTCGCTGGTGCCGCCGTCGCCGACCAGGGCGAGGGCGACGACGTCGTCCCCCTTGAGGCGGGCGGCGTGGGCGAGGCCCACGGCGTGCGGGAGCTGGGTGGCGAGGGGGGTGCACAGGGGGGCGACGCGGTGGGCGTACGGGTCGTACCCGGTGTGCCAGTCGCCGCGCAGCAGCGTGAGGGCCTCGACGGGGTCCACGCCGCGTGCGACGACGGCGAGGGTGTCTCGGTAGCTCGGGAAGAGCCAGTCGCGCTCCTCCAGGGCGAGGGCGGCGGCGACCTCGCACGCCTCCTGGCCGGTGCTGGAGGGGTAGACGGCGAGCCGGCCCTGCCGGGTGAGGGCGGTGGCCTGCGTGTTGTAGCGCCGGCCGCGCACCAGTTGGACGTGGAGTCTCTTCAGCAGTTCCGGGTCGGCCTGCGCCGCCCTCTCGGTGCCGAGGACGCGGTACGGCTCGGCGTCCGGCAGCAGGGGCGCGGGGTCCATCCGGGGCTGCCAGGCGGGCGGCGGCGACGGCCGGTACGCGCCTCGCTGCTCCATGACCGTCATGACGGCACCTCCTCATGGGAGCGGCTTCGGGAGGCGCGTCGGATGTGAGGCGCCTCACCTACCGATTGTTCGGTCGTCGGCACAGTTTGGCTACGGGTGCCCTCAGGCTGTGGACAAACGGTTCTCCACAGCCTGTGATGGACGCAGTACGTCCATGGTAGGGAGGCGGGGGGACATGGCACCTGAACAAATGGCCGAGAACCAGGAAACCGGAATCCCGGCGCCCTCCGCTCCGGCGGCTCCCCCCGCTTCCCCGGCTCCCCCCGGCGCCTCCGCCGTCCCCGCCGCCCCTGCCGCCCCGGCCCGTCCGCTCGACGCGATCGACCACGACATCCTGCGGATGCTGCAATCCGACGGGCGGGCGTCGATCCGCTCGGTGGCCGAGCGGGTCCACGTCTCGCGCGCGAACGCGTACGCCCGCATCAACCGGCTCGTCGAGGACGGGGTGATCCGGGGGTTCGGCGCGCGCGTGGACCACGAGCGCGCCGGGCAGGGCACGAGCGCGTACATCACCCTGAAGATCGTCCAGAACTCCTGGCGCACGGTCCGCGAGCAGCTCCGCCAGCTCCCCGGCGCCTCCCACATCGCCCTGGTGGGCGGCGACTTCGACGTGTTGCTCCTGGTCCACACCCCCGACAACCGGGCCTTGCGGGAGCTGGTCCTGACGCGCCTCCAGGGCATCCCCGAGGTCCTCAGCAGCCGGACGCTGCTGGTCTTCGAGGAGGAGGACCTGGAGCCGCAGGTCTGAGGTCAGCCGGTCAGCATGATCGGGATCATCAGCACGAGCCACGCCGCGGGCAGCGCCCCGACCACGACACCCCCGTAGCCCACCAGGGCGCGCGCCCTCCGGTACGCCTCGTCGCGCGGCACCACCCAGGAGACGGCCACCAGCACGAACCCCACCCCGATCGCCCCCACGAACGGCAGGCTCTCCTCGTCACCCCACAGCCAGCTCAACTCCCAGAGGAACAACGGGAGTCCGATCAGCGTGGCGAGCAGCGGCACGTCCCGCCGGGCGGCGGGGCGAGCGGGGCGTCCAACGGTGTCCTGTGTCATGCCCCGATCCCATCGCGGCGGGCCCTCGCGGGGTATCGGCGGGCGTACTCAGGGGGCACGCGCGCGTACTCATCTCGGACATCGGCCTGTCTCATATCGGCAAAAAAAGGTGGTGACAACCTACAGGCGAGCGACTACTCTGAGTGACATTCCCGTCACGGGGCGGGACGAGGAGGGGGCATGGCCGAGAAGTGGGAAGCCGATCCAGGGGCGGCCTTCGCGCGGCGGCTGGGCAAGTCGTCGCACGAACTGGGGCAGACGTCCGGCAACGCGAGCTGCCCGGACATGTGGGAGCTGGACAACGGGGACGTGGCGGTGATCGGCGCGGACCTGACCGCCTCGTACGAGGGGCGGCTGCCGGCCGGGGTGAGCGTCGACCCCGGTGAGCGGCTGGTCGTCATCCCCCGGGCGACGATCCGCGCGGCGAAGACGGACATCCCGGATGAGTAGCCCGCTGTGCGGCGCGGTGGGTGAGCGCATGGAACTGGCGGACTACTACGCCGACTTCGAGAAGCACTTCTGGCACAGCGCGGGCCTCGGCTTCTGGAAACTGGAGCGGGGGCAGACCTTCAGGGAACCCGGTTACGACAGCTGGCGGGCGTTCGCCCGGGGCGACTGGGCGCAGTCGCTGCGGCTGCTGGAGGCGGGCCGCGCGGACATGGCGGAGTACCACCGCAGGATCGACCGCCACGGCTTCGCCGCCCGCCGCGTCCGCGTCGTCGAGGAACCCCTCAGCGCCTACATGCAGTGGGAGTTGCACGCGCTGCGCGTCCGCGACGAGTGCGGAGGCCCCGTACACGTCATCGGGGCGGACCGGGTGGCCCGCTTCGAGACGGAGGACCCGCTCCCGGAGATCTACACGCTCGGCTCACAGGTGGCGTACCGGGCGGTCTACGACGACGAGGGTGTCCTGGAGTCCGCACGGAAGTTCACCGACCCCGAACTCGTCCTGCGCTGCCAGGAGTTCATCGAGAATCTCTACGACACCGGCGAGCCCCTCGCGGGCTGGTTCGCCGGACACGTGGCCCCCCTCCCGCCTCCACCGGGCCAGGCGCGCGCATGACCGACGCCTCGGAACCCACCGGCAACGGGCCCGTCGACAACCGCTTCGGCGGCACGGCCTCGGCCCACACCGTCGTCCAGGCGGGCGACGTCCGGGGCGGCGTCCACGTCCACCAGCCGCCGCCCCCGGGACCGTCCGTTGTCCCTCACCAACTCCGCGCCGCCGTAGGCCATTTCGTCAACCGCTCCGGGGAACTGGCCCGCCTCGCCGGTCTCGTGGCGGACGGCCGGGACGAACCGCACGGCGTCCGCGTCGCGGCGATCACCGGAACCGCCGGGGTCGGGAAGACCTCGCTCGCCCTGCACTGGGCGCACAGCGTGCGCCCGCACTTCCCGGGCGGCGCGTTCTACGCCGACCTCCACGGCTACGGCGCCGGTTCCCCGGTGTCCCCGCAGGACGTGCTGGGCCGGTTCCTGGAAGATCTCGGCGTCCCCCTCCCGCAGGTGCCGTCCGGGCGGGAGCGCCGGGAGACGCTGTTCCGCTCGCTCCTCGCGGACCGGCGCATGCTGATGGTGCTCGACAACGCGGTGGACAGCGCGCAGGTCCGCCCGCTGCTGCCGGCCGCCCCGGGCTGCCTCACCGTCGTGACCAGCCGGGACGACCTGTCGGGTCTGGTCGCCCAGGAGGGCGCGCTGCGCCTGGAGGTCTCGACCTTCCCGACGCCGGACGCCGTCGACCTGCTGCGCGCGGCCACCGCCGGATACCGCGCCCGCGACCGGCGCGGGGACCTGGCGGCGCTGGCCGGGCTGTGCGCGGGACTGCCGCTGGCCCTGCGCATCGCGGCCCGGCTGTTCCGGCTCCTCGGCCTGCATCCCGGGGGCGAGTTCGGCCTGCCGGCCGTCGCCGCCCTCGCCGGGGGCGAACCGCCACGCGTACGCGCGCTGTTGGACACGCTGGTCCGCGCCCACCTGCTGGAGCGCCGCCCGGCCGGACGCCACGAGTTCCACGACCTGCTGCGCGCCTACGCGGCCGAGCGGGTCCGCCAGGAGGAGGACGAGATGGACCGGGCCGAACTCCTCGGGCGCTGCCTCGCCTGGTACCTCCACACCGCGTACGCGGCACAGCGCGCCATGGCGCCGTACGACCGCTACGACCTGGACGACCGGGTCCCGGCGCCCGCGACGGCCCTGAGCTTCGACGGCTACCGGCCCGCGTACGAGTGGTACCGCGCGGAGAGCGCGAACCTCGTCACCGCCACCCGTACCGCCTCCGACGCCGGTTTCCCGGAGATCGCCTGGCGGCTCGCCGTGACGCTGCGGGCCGTCTACATGCACCAGAACGCGTTCGACGACTGGGAGACGACCGCCCGGATCGGTCTCGCCGCGGCCCTGCGCACCGGGGAGGCGCCCGGGGAGGCGGAGGCGCTGGACAACCTGGGCCGGGCCGCCTTCCAGGCGCTGCGGCTCGACGAGGCCGAGGAGCACCACCGCGCGGCGCTCGCCGTCCGCCGCCGCATCGGGGACCGCCGGGGTACGGCGGTGTCGGTCAACGCGCTCGGGCTGCTCGGGCTGCGCCGACGGGAGCTGGCCGAGGCCCGGTCCCGGTTCGAGGAGAGCGCGGAGCTGTTCGGCGCGCTCGGCGACCGCCGCTGGTCGGCCCTCATCCGGGGCAACCTCGCGGAGACGCTGTGCGAACTGGGCCGGGGTGCGGAGGCCGCGGAGATCGTCGAGCGGGCGCTGACCGACTTCCGCGCGCTGGGGGACCGGTTCGGCGAGGGCAACGCGCTGTTCCTGCTGAGCTGGGCGCGGCGGGAGTCCGGGGAGTTCGACGCGGCCGGCCTGGCGATCCAGGACGCCCTGGCGATCGCCGCCGACGAGAGCAACCCGGTGTGGCGCGGGCACTGGCTGGCGGAGGCGGCACGGGTGGAGCGGGCGCGGGAGAATCCGGCGGAGGCCCTGCGGCTGTTCCGGGAGTCCGCCTCCGTGCAGCGAAAGCTGGGGGACACGGCTCGGGAGGCCGCCGCGCTGGCCGGGGCCGGTGAGGCGTGCCGGGAGCTGGGCCGCCCCGAGGAGGCGGTGAAGCTGCTGCGCCGTGCGGTGGCCGGGTTCCGGGGAGTGGATGCGCCGTGGCAGCTCGCGGGGGCGCTGGGGGGTCTGGCGGACGCGCTCGACGCGGGGACCGGGGCCGGGGGCCAGGAGGCGTACGAAGCGGCGCGCGCCGCCCGCGAGGAGGCACTGCGGCTGCTCGGCCCGTTCGACTCACCGGACGATCCGCGGGCGGCGGCACTGGTGGAACGGCTGGGGGGACTGTTGGGGGGCGGGGCCTGAGGGTTGGTGCTTACGGGATGGGGTTCGAGAATCCGCGCTCGGGAGACCTCGGCTGGGCGTCCGCAACCACCTCCTCCGCCGCCACCGGCACCACCTCCGAGTCCGTGATCCAGACAGGCCCGTCCGCGCAGGCCAGTCGAGGGCCGTCGGCCGGGGTCAGGCTGGTGCGCAGGATTCTCAGCGGGCGGCCGTCGACCGTGGCGAGGGGACCTCGGCCGGGGCCCATGAAGCGGAACGTCCGTACCTGGTCGTGCACTTCCCGCGCGGTCCTCGCGGTGTCGACGACGGCGAACTCCGGTTCCATCAGCCCCGCGTGGGAGGCCCCCGCGGCGGACTGGGGTTCACCGGCCGCCGGGTCCCGTACCCGTTCCAGGGCGACGGCGAGCACGCCGCGCAGGACCGGCGCCAGCCCCTCCCACAGACTCTCCGGCGTCACGTCGTCCGGAATCGGCACACCGCCTCGCTGGGCGAGCACCGGGCCGGTGTCGAAGTCCTCGTCCATCCGGTGGGCCGTCACGCCGAGGTACGGGTCGCCGTTGCGGATCGCCCACAACACCGGTGCCGGGCCCCGGTACTTGGGAAGTGTCGAGCAGTGGATGTTGACGACGCCGTACCGAGGGGCGGTCAGTACGGACGGCGGCAGCCGCCACGAGAACCCGTAACAGACGAGCAGGTCGAGCCCGTACCCGCGCACCGCCGCGCCCAACCCCGCCGGACTGCCCGGGAGCAGCAGGTCCACCCCGGCGGGCAGCGCGGCGACGATCCGCCGCACGGCGTCCGCCGCGCCCGCCTCCGGCGCCGAACGCGGGCGCATGGAGCGGGAGTAGGCGTAGACGACGGCCTCGTGCCCGGCCTCGGCGCACGTCTCGTGCAACGCGGTGAACTCCGCCGGGCCGAAGGAGATCAGGCCGATGCGCATACGTTCCGTCATGACCCCACAGCCTAGTGTGACGCCCTCAGCCGTCCGACGAGATCCGCGCACCCCTGCTCACCGCGACGAGCAGGACGTCCGCGAGGCACTCCGTGGCCCGGCCCAGCGCGAAACGAACGGCCCGTTCGCCGGCCCTGTCGTCCGCGAGGACCTCCTTCGCACCGGCCAACACGTCCTGGCTGTTGGTGAGATGGGCGTCCTCGATGTCGTCGGCGAGGAGGGAGAGGCGGCTGTGGGGGTTGTCCGTACTGAGGTGACAAGGGTTGCCCTCGGGGGTGGTCCAGGGGAGGAGGCGCATTCCGGGGAGAGGGGTGGGGAGTTCGCGCATCGGGGTTCCGATCAGGGTCGTCCGTGTGCGGAAGGGGGAGGCTGTTGACCGGCCTTCGGGGCAATGAGGAGGGGTGACGTGTCCGAACAGCGCGACGAAGCGCCGGACCCGGATTCCGGTCGAGGTGTGCTGGCCAAGCTGACCGTCATGGAGGATCGCTCAACTCGACCGTTCAAAAACCCCTTGAAGACGTTCCTGAAATTGGAGGCGACCGCTCGGACCCTGTGGAAGTTGTCCCTCGGCGTGCCGGGGCGACGAACTCACCGAGGAGAGAGTGGCCGTACGGCTCGCTCGGCAGAGCGCCCTGCACCGCAGTCCACGGCCGGTCGTCCGCGTCCTCCTCGACGAGACGGCACTCCGACGCGCGGGCGCCGGCCCGAAGGTCTGGGAGGAGCAACTCCTGCACCTCGTGGATGTCGCGACGTGGCCGAACGTCACCTTCCAGGTGCTCTCCGCCGCCTCGCCTACGACCGTCTCCGTGACCTGGCGCTGCCCCCGCCGGAGTCCCTCGCATTCCTCAGGGACGTCCTGACGGAACACAGAACACGAGCCGCACAACTGCCTTGAGGTCGCCGACGGTCACCCCGCCGTCATCCCGGTCCGCGACAGCAAGACCCCCGCCACCACCCCGGCATCACCCTCCGCACGGACGGCACCAGCCACAGCCCTCCCGCAACTCCAGCCGTCGCGATGGTGACGACGCACGACAGGACGATGCCCGCGTACGCGTCGTCGTCCCAGGTGCCCGAGGGGCGGATGGTCAGGGCCGTCCGGCAGAAGTACCCGGCGATGAGGGTGAGCACGGCGAGGGGAACGGCGAGGACCAGTCGGAGGCAGCCGCGGTCGTCGTCCGTGCGGACGGACAGCCGGGCTCTCCTCGCGCGACGCGAAGGGAGCCCGGCTGGCTTGGTCATGTGGGGTTCGGCGAGTGGGTCACTTCTCGATGGGGTTCAGGAGGGAGTACTTGACCCACCCCGTCTTCCCCTTGTTCGCCCCGCTCGTGACCTTGCCGTAGCTCCAGGCGTAGTCCTTCGTGCAGTACTCGGTGAACTTGACGCCCGTGGCGAGGATGCCGAGGGAGGTGTAGCTCGTGCCGGGGCCGCTGCGGAGGTTGAGGGAGGTGGAGGCTTCCTTGGTCAGGGTGAGGACCAGGTTGCACTGGGAGGGCAGGGAGGCCGCGGAGGCGGTGGGGGCCGTCAGGGCGGTGGTGCCGAGGAGGACGGCGACGGAGGCCGTTGCGGTCGCTATGGTCCGGACGATACGCAAGTTTCAGGTCCTTGAGTCGTAGGTGCGCATGAAGATGCGCCGGCTCGGGGGACGCGCAGCGCGTTGCTCGTGCCTGGTCGTTCGCACGAGCGAAACCAGACTGTACCGGACCGGATGAGCGGTGTTTCGGCCAACACCCTTGCCCCCAGGGGGGCTTGAGGCGGTTTGGGGGCGGATGGGCCCGCGGCGACGACAGCGTCGTACGTATCTGTCGTCGCCTTCTCGGAAGCGAACGTACGGATAAGCGTTCAGCCTTTCGGCGGGGCTATTACCACGAAACGCCAGATCACTGAATTGTCGGCCGAGAATTTCCACGTCAGTTCGGTCAAATCGGCGTGTGGGATCTGGGCGGTGAATACGCCGGTCCCGTCGCCGCACTCGGAGCCGATGAGGGGTTTTCCGGAGGAGAGGACGGTGAAACGGGACGGGCCCGCGCAGGTCCACATCGCGGTGACGGTGGAGGCATTTCCCGCGGCGGCGGGGAGGGTGGTGCCGCCCGCGCCACGACCCGAACCCGAGTACAGGGTTTTCGAGCCGACGGGGAGGGCGGATTGGATCGGGTCGGGGAGCCGGTCCGGGGCGGTCGGGATGCTCGGGGCGCTCGGGGTGCTCGGGGTTTCGGCAACGGTTGAATTTTGTGCCGACGAAACCCCCGCGGTCGAAACCCCCGCCGCCGAAGACCCCGACGCCAGGCCCCCTGCCGCCGAGGCTCCCGCCCCCGAAACCCCCGCCGTCGAGACCCCCGTCCCCGACGGCGCGACCCCCCGCCCGCCCCCGGCCCCCGAGCACGCCGACGCCAGCGACACCGTCGTCAGCAGCACCGCCGCCACGCCGACCCCCCGCACTCCCCCCACCGCACGCCTCACGAGTGCGCGATGTACGGCGAGAGCGCGGGCAGTTTCGCGGTGCCGTGGTTCGAGACGATCCACTTGCAGGCGCCGTTGTAGGAGCCCCGCTGCCACTTGAAGGAGTACCCCTTCGAGCCCAGCGCGAGCCACCCGTCCTTCTGGTTCGCCGGGACCTTCCAGGTGCCGCCGAGGGTGACGGTCGTGGTCTTGGCGTACGAGATCGACCCGCTGATCGTCTCCTCGGCGGACGCGACGAGGATCGACTCGCTCAGCTTGGCCGCGTAGCTGATCGTGCCGGTCCAGGTGTGCCCCTTGGCCACCGAGACGGAGAGCGTGACGCCGGACTGCCCGTAGACGGTCTTGCTCTTGTCGCCGACGAACGTGCTCTTGACGTTGCTGAACGAGAACGTCGGGTCGGGCGGGCAGCCGTCCGGGTGGACGGTCGTGTCGGCGGCGTCCGCGTCGGCCGGCGCCTGCGGGATCGCCTTGCCGCTCTGGTCGGTGCCGACGGACGTCACCGTGTCCGCCGCGAAAGCGGGACCTGCCCCCACCGCGAGAAATGCGGTGAGCGCGGCGGCCGTGCAGACTCGGGCGAATGACGCATTCATGGTTCCCTCTCTTTCGCTCCCTCCCCTGGGAGCGCCATGAGCAGAACAATCATGGAGCGCCGGGCCGACCGTCAAGGAAATTCGAGCGATCTGAGTAAGACCTGAGGTTGGTGCTCGGAAGGCTCCTTCCGGCCGAATGCGATAACGCCGGAGCATTACCTTTTCCATTCCTCGTTTACCCGATCCAGGGGAATTCCAGGCTTGACCCTTGGGCCTACGATGGCCCGCCCGTCACCGACCGCCCCCGGGGTCCGCCGGCCCCAACCCACCCCGCCCCAGGGCACGTTGTCCGCCAAGATCCGCCGATCTGGCTTTGCGGACCGAATCTTGGTGCTACCGTGACCCGCACAACACAAAAATGGGCCCCACCAGAGCTCGGAGTGTTACCAGCACTCCGCTGATGGGGCCGTGACGACAACTCTCTCGAAAGGTCTGTCGCCGTGCGCCAGTCTACCGCGCGCGCCATTTCGGCGTGCCTGCGTACCCTGCTCGCCCTCTGCTTCCCCGGCACGGGCTGCCGACGCCGCGCCTCCGCGCCGCCCGCCCCGGCCCCCGCTCCCGCCGCCCCTTCCGTTCCGTACGTGAGCCCCTGGTCCCGTCCCTGGACCAGCCCCACCAAGGAAGAAGCCGCCGAACTCTTCCGCCTCCAGGCCGAACGCCACGACCGGACCGAGGCCGCCTGGGAACTCCGCCTCCAGTGGGAACGCCGCCGCGCCGCCACCCTCGCGACCATGGGCGTCGACCACCCGTACACGTACGAAGGGGCTCCGTTCGGCGCGGACGACTTCAGGGCCAGCGCGTGAACCGGGGCGCTGCTCAGTCCGCTTCGGGGCGCGGCAGCTCGTCCAGGTCGAGCGTGAACGTCCGTCCGTCGGCCAGCTCGATCGGCAGCTTGCCGGTGCCGTACTTGTGCGTGTGTGCCGCGATGTAGCCGTCGCCGGTGGGGAGGGTGTGGACGACCACCTCAGCGGCGTAGGGGTCGATGATCAGGTAGACGGGGATGCTGTGGCGGCCGTACTTCGCTGTGCAGTCGTCGTAGTCCTTGCGGGCGGAGGAGAGAGACACGACCTCCGCGATCAGAAGGACGTCCTCGAAGCTGTAGCGCTTGCCTTCCCTGCTGGCGTCCTCTCTGAGGATGGCCAGGTCGGGGGCGGAGTTCTCATCGGCGGGGAAGTCGATATAGACGTCGGAAGCCGTCTTCGCGTGGAGTCCGAGCGAGACGATCGCGTGGTACAAGATCGTCTTGATCGTGCTGGAGTGCTCGAAGCTCCGCGGGGTCAAGATCACCTTCCCGTCGGCACCGAAAAATACCGTGTACCCCTCGGGAAACTCGGTGTGCATGATCGCATCGACGCTCATCAACAGCTCCTTCCCGTCGGCTCCCAGAACAGGGCCGTCCGCCGCTGGTGCGGGCGCCGGACGTACGTCCCCGTACCCCGCGCCCGCACCTGCTCCGACTGCCGTTACGCCAGCGGCTGGGGCGTGATCATGGCGAACGTGCCGCCCTGGGGGTCGGCGACGACCGTCATCCGTCCGGCGATCATGTCGAACGGCGGGGCGAGAACCGTACCGCCGCTCCTGACCAGCGCGTCGACGGTGGAGTCGACGTCGTCGACGGAGAAGTAGGTCAACCAGTGCGCGGGCGTGCCGGGCGGGTCGTTGGCGAGGAGGGTGACGCCGCCGACCGCCCGGCCGCCGATCCGGAACTCCCAGTAGGAGTCGGCGCCGTCGAACGCCACGATCTCGGCGCCGAACACCGCGCCGTAGAAGGCGGTCGCGGCGGGGACGTCGCTGGTGTGCAGCTCGTTCCACGTCAGCGCGCTCGCCTCGTTGACGATCTGCGCGCCGGGGAACTCACCGGCCTGCCAGACGCCGAACACGGCGCCCTGGGGGTCGGCGGCGATGAGCATCCGGCCGAGGTCGCCGACGTCCATGACGGGGGCGAGCACGGTGCCCCCGGCGGCGGTGATCGCGTCCTGCGTGGCCTCGGCGTCGCCGCTCGCGAGGTAGGTCGTCCAGACGGTCGGCGGCTGCGGGGCGCCTTCGGGGGCCATCTTCGGGCCGATCCCGGCGACGGCCTTCCCGTGCAGCTCGCAGACCGCGTACCCGCCGAACTCCGCCGGTCCGGGCTGCCCCTGCCAGCCGAGCAGATCCCGGTAGAAGTCCAGCGCGGCCTGCTGGTCGTCGGCCATCAGATCGACCCAGCAGGGGGTTCCGGTCGCGTACGGGGTGGTCACTTCGGGCATGTTCCGTCCTCCGCTGTCCGTTTATGTCCGGAACAGCCTTCCGAGAGGAACGCCGATCAGCCGTTCGACACGCCGCTCCGGAGAGCTTCAACCGCCAAGGAGTCCGGGGGCCGCTCCACCACGACCGTGGCTTCGATCTCAGAGGGGGACGCCGCCTCCCCGCAGCCCCTCGAACACCAGCCGGGCCACCGCGTCCGCGACCTCCCGCTCCCCCGCTCCCCGCCCGTCCGGGCGGTACCACTCGGCGATGGAGTTGATCATCCCGAAGACGAGGCGGGTGGCGAGGCGGACGTCGATGTCGGTGCGGACGTCACCGTCGGCGGAGGCCGCTTTCAGCAACTCGGCCACCCGGTGGTCGAATTCGCGGCGGCGGTCGAGGGCCCAGCGCTCGGTGTCCGTGTTGCCGCGGACGCGGAGAAGAAGCGTCACATACGGAAGCTCGGTGATCAGAACGTCGACCATGCGGCGGACGACATGCTCAAGACGGCCGATCGCGGGCCCCACGCGCGCGTGCTCCTCGTCGAGGATCGCGAAGAGCCCGTCCAGCGCGCGCGAGACGGCCCGCCGGAGCAACTCCTCCTTGCCCGCGACGTGGTGGTAGATCGACGACTTGGAGATCCCGGCGGCCTTGGAGAGGTGCTCCATGGACGTGCCGTCGTAGCCGCGCTCGTTGAAGACCTGGACGGCGACGGACAGCAGCGACTCGGGTGTGTACGTGTCCCGCTTGGCGGTCGTCATGACGTGCTCCCCTCGCGCTTGTCGGAGGCGTACGCGTGCCGGTACAGCGCGAGGGAGGGCGCGTACCGCCCGGAGGGGTCGCGCAGGTGGAGGTCGTCCAGCAGCGCGTACGCCCAGTTCCGGCCGAGGCGGCGGCTCCACTCGAAGGGCCCCAGCGGGTAGTTGACGCCGAGCCGCATCGCCGTGTCGATGTCCTCCTCGGTGGCGACGCCCTTGGCGACCGCGTCGTGCGCGAGGTCGACGATCCGGGCGATCGTCCGGGCGACGATCATCCCGGGGACGTCCCCGAGGACGCTGACGTCCTTGCCGAGCGCCTGGAAGAGGCCGATCGCCTCGGAGAGGGTCTGCGGGGAGGTGTCCTGGGAGGCGGAGAGGGCGATCCGGGTGGCCTTGCGGTAGTCGAGGGCGAGGTCGAAGTAGACGACGTCCCGGAACTCGACGGACGTCTGCCCGTCGGCGAGGGCGAGCTGACCGCCGCCGGGCAGGACGAGCCGGGTGCCGTGGTCCTCGTCGTCCTCACGGACCTGGACGCCCGCCTCGCGGATCAGCGCGAGGAGTTCGGCGGCGGGGCCCAGGTCGCCCTCGGCGGTGACGTACGCGGGCGGCTGGGCCGGTTCCGCGGTGTGGGGCTCGGGAGCGGCGGCGCCCTCGCCGTGGTCGTACCAGCCGTGGCCCGTCTTGCGGCCGAGGCGGCCCGACTCGACGAGCCGCCGCTGCGCGAGGGAGGGCGCGAAACGGACGTCCCGGAAGAACGACTCCCACACGGAGTGCGTCACCGACTCGTTGACGTCCTGGCCGATCAGGTCGGTGAGTTCGAAGGCGCCCATCCGGAAGCCGCCGGACTCGCGCAGGACGGCGTCCAGGGTCGCCGGGTCGCCGCCCTGCGCCTCGTACACGGCGAACGCCTCGCCGTAGAAGGGCCGGGCGATGCGGTTGACGATGAACCCGGGCGTGTCGGCGCAGGCGACGGGGGTCTTGCCCCACGCGCGGGCCGTCTCGTACGCGCGCGTGGCCGACGAGACGTCCGTCGCGTACCCGGAGACGACCTCGACGAGCGGGAGCAGCGGCGCGGGGTTGAAGAAGTGCAGGCCGACGAAGCGGCCGGGGTGGCGCAGGGCGCCGCCGATCGCGGTGACCGACAGGGAGGACGTGTTGGTCGCGAGCAGACAGTCGTCCGCGACGATCTCCTCCAGCTCGCGCAGCAGCTCCTGCTTGACGTCCAGCCGCTCCAGGACGGCCTCGACGACCAAGGCGCAGTCCGCGAGGTCGGCGAGGCTCTCCGCGGCCGTCAGACGGGCGCGTGCGGCGTCGCGGTCGGCGGCGGTGAGGCGGTCCTTCTCGACGAGCCGGTCGAGCCGGGCGCCGATCGCGTCGGCGGCCTCCCGCGCGCGTCCGGGCAGCGCGTCGTGCAGCCGGACCGGGTGCCCGGCGACCAGAGCGACCTGGGCGATGCCCTGGCCCATGGTTCCGGCGCCGACGACGGCCACGGGGCTGCTGAGGTCGATAGCTGTCATGTGCGCGATCCTCCCGCACGGGGTTTTCCACAGATGCGGCAGGCCCCCTTGTCCCGACCGATCGTTCGGTTACTCTAGCGGTGACCGGCTGTTCCTGCCCAGACACACAGACACATCCACCCCAGGAGTTGGTCCCGCATGGCCGCCGAACTCACCGCCGCCGACCTCATCGCCAAGCACCGCCCCACCCTCGACCAGGCGCTGGAAGCGATCCGCACGCGCGCTTACTGGTCCCCCCACCCCGAACACCCCAAGGCGTACGGCGAGAACGGCAGCCTGGACATCGCGGCGGGCAAATCGGCGTACGACGCCCTCCTGAACACCCGCTTCGACCTGGACCAGCCCGGTACGGACGACTGGGTGGGCGGCGAGGTCTCGCCCTACGGGCCCGCGTTGGGCATCACGTACCCGCACGCGGACGCGGACGTGCTGCTCCCCGCGATGAAGTCCGGCCAGAAGGCGTGGCGGGACGCGGGCGCGGAGGTGCGCGCGGTGGTCTCCCTGGAGATCCTCAAGCGCGTCTCGGACCGGTCGCACGAGTTCGCACACGCGGTGATGCACACCTCCGGCCAGGCGTTCATGATGGCGTTCCAGGCGGGCGGCCCGCACGCGCAGGACCGCGGCCTGGAGGCCGTGGCGTACGCGTACGCGGAGCAGGTCCGCACGCCGGGCACGGCGGAGTGGTCGAAGCCGCAGGGCAAGCGCGACCCCCTGGAGCTGCACAAGGCGTTCACGCCCGTCCCGCGCGGCATCGGCCTGGTCATCGGCTGCAACACGTTCCCGACGTGGAACGGCTTCCCGGGCCTCTTCGCCTCCCTCGCCACCGGTAACGCGGTCCTGGTGAAGCCGCACCCCCGCGCGGTGCTGCCGCTCGCGCTGACCGTGCGCATCGCGCGCGAGGTGCTCGCCGAGTCCGGCTTCGACCCGAACCTCGTCGCCCTGGCCGCCGAGCGCCCCGGGGAGGGCATCGCGAAGACCCTCGCGACCCGCCCCGAGATCCGCATCGTCGACTACACCGGCTCGACCGCCTTCGGCGACTGGCTGGAGGCCAACGCCCGCCAGGCGCAGGTCTACACCGAGAAGGCCGGCGTCAACACGGTCCTCGTCGACTCCACCGCGAACTACAAGGGCATGCTCGCCAACCTGGCGTTCTCCCTGTCCCTCTACAGCGGCCAGATGTGCACCACCCCGCAGAACTTCCTGATCCCCCGGGACGGCATCGGCACGGACGAGGGCCTGAAGTCCTACGACGACGTCGTCGCGGACCTCGCGCGCGCGGTGGACGGCCTGCTGGGCGACGACGCCCGCGCGAACGGCGTCCTGGGCGCGCTGGTCAACCCGGACGTGAAGGCGCGTCTGGAGGCCGCCGCGAGCCTCGGAGAGGTCGCCCTCGCCTCCCGCGCGGTCACCAACCCCGAGTTCCCCGACGCCGTCGTCCGCACGCCCCTGATCGTCAAGCTGGACGGCACCAAGCCGGACGCCGAGTCCGCGTACCTCAGCGAGTGCTTCGGGCCGGTCTCCTTCGCCGTCGCCGTCGACTCCTCCGTCGACGCGGTCGCCCTCCTGAAGCGCACGATCCGGGAGAAGGGCGCGATGACGGTCGGCGCGTACACCACCGACGCGAGCGTCGAGGCGGCGATCGAGGAGGCGTGCCTGGAGGAGGCCGCGCAGCTGTCCCTAAACCTCACGGGAGGCGTGTACGTCAACCAGACGGCCGCGTTCTCCGACTTCCACGGCTCCGGGGGGAACCCGGCGGCCAACGCGGCGCTGACGGACGGGGCGTTCGTCGCGAACCGGTTCCGGGTGGTGGAGGTCCGCCGGGAGGGCTAGGAGGCGCCGGCGCTCCAGTGGTACAGCGTCATCGCCACGCTCGTGGCGAGGTTGTAGCTGGAGACCTGCGGGCGCATCGGGAGCGCCAGCAGATGGTCGGTACGCGCGCGCAGGGCCTCGGAAAGGCCGCTGCGCTCCGAGCCGAACGCGAGGACGGCGTCGTCCGGGAGCTTGACGCCCCGGATGTCGTCGCCCTCCGCGTCGAACGCGAACACCGGGCCCGGGGGCAGCTCCTCGACGTCCAGGTGCTCGACGGCGGTCGCGAAGTGCAGGCCCGCGCCGCCGCGCACGACCGTGGGGTGCCAGGGGTCGAGCGTGCCGGTCGTGACCACTCCGGTCGCGCCGAAACCGGCGGCCAGCCGGATCACCGCGCCCGCGTTCCCGAGGTTGCGGGGGTTGTCGAGGACGACCACCGGGGCCGTGCGCGCCGTCGCCGTCAGCGCGTCCAGGTTGGCCGCGCGGGACGGCCGTACGGCCAGGGCGGCGACGCCCGTCGGGTGGGGGCGCGGGACCAGCGCGCGGTACGCCTCCTCGCCGACCTCCGTCAGCAGCGTCTCCAGGGCCGGGCGGACGTCCGGGGCGAGGTCGTCCGCGAGGGCCAGCGCGGCGGCACGGTCTGCGGCCACCGCGAGGGGGACGTCCGCGGAGAAGCGCAGGGCGTGTTTGAGGGCGTGGAAGCCGTCGAGGAGGACGGCGGTAGCGGCGAGGCTGTGCCAGGCGGCCGGGGTGGTCATGTGGGGGAGCCTACGGGGAGTTTCCGAGGACTGTCCGGGTCGCCTTCGGCCTGTACGCCGGCTCGCGTGCCCCCTCTCCTCGTCCCCGTCCCGAACAGGCGTCCACGCGCGCGTGCCGCCCGTCCCCCCAGCCACAGCAGGAACGCCGTCGGCAGGAAGACCGCGTCCGTCGCGATCATCGCCAGGGAGAAGAACGGCAGCCCCAGGACGACCGCGATGGCCGCGTGCTCCATCATCATCACGGCCAGCAGGACGTTCTTGACGCGCCGGTTGAACAGGGTGAACGGGAAGGCGACCTGCGCGATGACCGTCCCGTACGTCGCGATCATCACCAGCGTGCCGCTCGCCGCGAGGACGTCCGCGAGCGCCGGCCAGGGGGAGAACGAGTCGAGC
Organism: Streptomyces sp. NPDC004539; assembly: GCF_040610055.1. Taxonomy (NCBI): domain Bacteria; kingdom Bacillati; phylum Actinomycetota; class Actinomycetes; order Kitasatosporales; family Streptomycetaceae; genus Streptomyces; species Streptomyces sp. NPDC004539. The sequence continues at coordinate 40,188 of NZ_JBEXLS010000034.1, forward strand.
TGGAGCGGGTAGTACACGGCCGTGCCGTCCTGCCAGCGCGAGCCCTGGATCTTGTACCAGCCCGCCGTCGCGTAGATCAGGCACGCCTCCGCCATGACGACCAGCAGCGCGGCGTTGTGCAGCACGTTCCCGGTGATGTCGCACAGGGCCCGCAGCTCGCCCGTACGCCGCTGGGCGAACCACCACACCCCCTGCGCGGCCCACACGGCCCACAGGAGCGCCGGGACGAACCACTCGCCGTCCGTGAGCCACCCGGCGCCCGTCGCGACGCCCAGCGTGGCGCCCAGGGCGAACCAGAGCGCCGGGCCGACGCGGTCGACGACGCGTTCCCCACGCGCGCGTGCGTCCTCGTCACGCCGCTCCCTGCGCGCGTCGAGCGACCACACGCGCGCGCAGCGGGTGAACACCAGGTAGATCGACATCAGGTGCAGGACGTTGTCGCCGCCGTCGCCCATGAAGACGCTGCGGTTCTGGAGCGACAGCACGCCGACCATGAAGACGACCGACATCGCGCGCGTGCGCCAGCCGAGCAGGAGCAGGGCGCTGGAGAGAATCGCCAGCAGGTAGACGATCTCGAACCAGAGCCGCGAGTCCGACCACATCAGCACGGTGAACGCGCCGTTGACGTCGATCAGGCGGCGGCCCAGCTGCCAGCTCCAGGGGCCGTCGGGGCCGTACAGCTCCGCGCGGTGCGGGAGTTCACGCAGCAGGAAGAGCAGCCAGGTCGCGCTGAAGCCGATCCGGACGACCGCGCTCTGGTAGGGGCCGAGGGCGGACTCGGTGATGCGGGCGAGGCCCTTGGAGACGTACGAGGAGGGGTGGTGGCCGGGCGGCTGGTGGCTCGCGAGGCGATCGCTCACCGGCTGACCGGCCGGCTGCCGACCGGCTGACTCGTGGCTCACTTGACGCCCCCGTTCGTCTCGTCGGCGGAGACCCGCCACCACGGGAGCACCTGGTACGTCGGTTGCGTCGACACCTTCTCGTTGCTCCACTTCGGCGGGGACACGTTCGACGTCCGGGACCTGACCTGCACGCGCGCGAGCGTGCCGCCGTCCTGCACGGCCCCGGCCCGCTCCAAGCGCATCACGACGATCCGCCGCAGGTACTCCTCCGACAGCGCCCCCCTCATCCCCACCGCCCGGTTGTCGTTGTCATGAGTCCCGGTGAAGAAATCCCAGGCCCGCCTGAGTTCGTTCTGCTGCGTGTGGCTCGGCAGCAGGTTCCCGTCGATCGCCCTCCCGTCCGCCGCCGACAGGTCGTACCACCCCGTCGTCCGGTACCCCCCGTCCGACGACCTCACCTCCGCCCTCACCTGCACCGCGATGTCCTGCTGCAACGGATTCGGCGCGAACAGCTTCCAGTTCTGCTCGAATTCCGGATAAATCCAGTCGTCAATCGCCTCCGCATGCGCCTTACTGACCGTGTTCGACGGCGCGACATGCAAAAACACCATCCCCACATGCACCACCGCCACCGCCGCGACCACCGCCACCACCCCGGCCACCGCGATCTGCGCCCGCAACGAGAGCGCGGCCAACGCAACCGGCCGACGGGCCTCCGTCTGCGGCTCGTCCACGAAGAGGGGCGTCCCGACGGAGTACCGGGTGGGCTCCTGGGGACCATCGCCGGGCGACGGGGGGTCGGGGGGCGGGTCTTGGGGGGGTACGAGGCCGGCGAGCGCGGGGGCGTCGGGGGTGGGGGGCTTGGCGAGGGCCGGGGTTCCGGAGTCGGCGGGGCTCTCGGCGAGGGCCGGCTTGGAGGAGGCCGGGGTTCCCGAGGGGGCCGACTCGGCCGGAGCCGGAGGCTCGGGGGAAGACGAAGGGTCGGCTGGAGCGTCGGTTTCCGCAGCCGCCTCGCTGTGCGGCTCCTCCCGGGCGGGTGAGTCCGGGGACGGCGAGTCCAGGGCGGACCGGTCGGAGGCCACCTCCGCCGTGCCGGGCACCTCGCCACGTGCCGCGTCTCCCTCGCCCGAGGTCACGCCGACCTCTGCCGACGACTCAGCGGCCGTCTTCCCTCGCACCGGCTCCTCGCTCGGCGTCGGAAGAGCCGATGCATCCGGCGACGCAGCCGTGGTCGCCCCTTCTCCGCCGGACGCCTGGGCTCGCGTCGGGGCCCCCGCCGAGGGCACGTTGCGCTCACTCGACGCCTCAGCCGCCGTCTCCTCCCGCACCGGCTCCCCACTCGGCGTCGCAAGGGCCGACGCGTCCGCAGTGGCCCCTTCCCCGCCAGGCGTCTCGGCTCGCGGTGTCGGGGGCTCCGTCGAAGGCGTGCCGGTCGTCTCCGGCTCCTCGTCGGTCGGTCCGCCGGGCTTCGGGGGGTGTTCGGGGGCGGTCGGGGTCGGGCCCTCTGTGGCTCCGAGCGGAGCGTCGTCGCGCGTGTTCATTCCGCCCCGTTTCCGGTGGTTCAGGTCTGTGTGTCGGGTGACCGTCAAGGGACGGCTCCACGGCACGGTACTCAGGCGGTGGGGTGTGTGCAGCCTTCGGGCCCGGGTGATGGGGGTTCGGGGAGTTATGGACGGGAAGCCGGGCCGGGCAGTCTCCACTGCTGCCGGGCATGACATCGCCGTCGCCCCGACCGCATCTCTTCGCGGGGCGTTCGACGTCGGCGCACCCGCCGCGCCATGCCCCGGCCGCGTCCCGCCTCGCGGTGCGAGCGGCCTCGCTCGACGTGTTCGGGTGAGCCCCGCGTCGGCCACCCGACGGCGCACGGCGCCCACGTCGCGCGGCGACCGACCCGCCGTCGGCGCCATGCGCGGCCCCGAACCACGCCGATGCGGCGACGCGCCTTGGTCCGCCGCACCACCTGGCGGGACGACGCCCATGCCCCGTCGGGACGGCCAGATCGACCGGCGTTCCCGAGGGCGCGCCGGAAACCCGCCCCCTCACCCCGCACGCCCCCAGCCCCCGCCCCAGAACGGTTCGGGGAGTTATCCACAGGGGGGCGGGGAGCGGTTGACACGTCAGGGCGGGCGTCTCACCATGGAAGCGGAACGGACCGAACGATCGGTCGGGAAGTGCGGCCGGGACGGGTGAGGGGGATCGGATGGCGACGGTGGCGGAGCAGGACCGCTCCGAGGTGAGCGACAGGCAGCGGGTGTTCGACGAGGCCGTCGCGGCGGACGACCGCATCGAGCCGCGCGACTGGATGCCGGACGCCTACCGGGCGACGCTGGTGCGGCAGATCGCACAGCACGCGCACTCGGAGATCATCGGCATGCAGCCGGAGGCCAACTGGATCACGCGAGCGCCCTCCCTGCGCCGCAAGGCGATCCTGATGGCGAAGGTGCAGGACGAGGCGGGACACGGCCTGTACCTGTACAGCGCGGCGGAAACACTGGGCACGGGCCGCGACGAACTGCTCGACAAACTGCACACGGGCCGCCAGAAGTACTCCTCGATCTTCAACTACCCCACCCTGACCTGGGCGGACGTCGGAGCGATCGGCTGGCTGGTGGACGGCGCGGCGATCACGAACCAGGTCCCCCTCTGCCGCTGCTCCTACGGCCCGTACGCGCGAGCGATGGTGCGGATCTGCAAGGAGGAGTCGTTCCACCAGCGCCAGGGCTACGAACTCCTGCTCGCCCTGAGCAACGGCACCGCCGACCAGCACGCGATGGCCCAGGACGCGGTGGACCGCTGGTGGTGGCCGTCCCTGATGATGTTCGGCCCGCCGGACGACGAGTCGGCGCACTCCGCGCAGTCGATGGAGTGGAAGATCAAGCGCCATTCGAACGACGAACTGCGCCAGCGCTTCGTCGACATCTGCGTCCCCCAGGCGGAGTCCCTCGGCCTCACCCTCCCCGACCCGGACCTGAGGTGGAACGAGGCGCGGGGCCACCACGACTTCGGCCCGATCGACTGGTCGGAGTTCAAGGAGGTCCTGAAGGGCAACGGCCCGTGCAACGACCAGCGCATCACCCAGCGCCGCCGGGCCCACGAAGAGGGCGCCTGGGTCAGGGAGGCCGCCGCGGCCTACGCGGCGAAGCACACCGGCGAGACAGGAGCGCGCGCATGAACACCGACTGGCCCCTCTGGGAGGTCTTCGTCCGCTCCCGCCGCGGCCTCGCCCACACCCACGCGGGCAGCCTCCACGCCCCGGACGCGGAGCTGGCCCTGCGCAACGCCCGGGACCTCTACACCCGCCGGGGCGAGGGCGTCTCCCTCTGGGTCGTCCCCTCCGCCGCGATCACCGCCTCCTCCCCCGACGAGAAGGACCCCTTCTTCGACCCGTCCGCCGACAAGCCCTACCGCCACCCGACGTTCTACGACATCCCGGAGGGGGTGAAGCACCTGTGACCCCGCCCCGCACGACACCCCCGGCCACGACACCCCCGCCCCCGGCCCCCACCCCGACACCGGCCGCCCTCGCCCTGGGCGACGACGCGCTGATCCTCTCCCACCGCCTCGGCGAATGGCTGGGCCACGCCCCGGTCCTGGAGGAGGAGCTCGCCCTCGCCAACATCGCCCTCGACCTCCTCGGCCAGGCCCGCGTCCTCCTCTCGATGACCGGCGACGAGGACGAGCTGGCGTACCTCCGCGAGGAGCGCGCCTTCCGCAACCTCCAGCTCGTGGAACAGCCGAACGGCGACTTCGCCCACACCATCGCCCGCCAGCTGTACTTCTCGACGTACCAGCACCTCCTGTACGACGAACTGGCGCGCGGAACGGGCGAGTTCAGCGGCCTCGCCGCTAAGGCCGTCAAGGAGACCGCGTACCACCGCGACCACGCCGAGCAGTGGACGCTGCGCCTGGGCGACGGCACCGAGGAGAGCCACGCGCGGATGCGCACGGCGTGCGAGGCGCTGTGGCGGTACACCGGCGAGATGTTCCAGCCGGTCGCCGGTCTCGGCGTCGACCCGGAGCCCCTGGAGGCGGCCTGGCGGGCCTCGGTCGAGACGGTCCTCGGCCGCGCCGGCCTCCCCGTCCCGCAGGGCCCCCGCACCGGCGCCTGGACCGCCGGCGCGGGCCGCCAGGGCCTGCACACCGAGTCGTTCGGCCGGATGCTCGCCGAGATGCAGCACCTCCACCGCAGCCACCCGGGGGCGACATGGTGACGGCCCTGGAGGAGCGGCTCCTCGCGGTCGCGGGCTCCGTCCCCGACCCCGAGCTGCCCGTCCTCACCCTCGGCGAACTCGGCGTCGTCCGCGCGGTGCACGTCCAGGACGCGGGCGCGGTCGAGGTCGACCTCACCCCCACGTACACCGGCTGCCCCGCGATCGAGGCGATGACCGCCGACATCGAACAGGCCCTGCGCGCCCAGGGAGTCGGCGAGGTGACGGTCCGCCGCGTCCTGACCCCCGCGTGGTCCACGGACGACATCACGGAGGAGGGCCGCCGGAAACTACGGGAGTTCGGCATCGCCCCACCGAGGGTGAGGGGGGCGGCGGGGCCGGTACCGGTGACGCTGGGGCCGATACGCGAGCCGGGGAACGCCGGGCCGGGAGTGCCGTCGGCCGGGCCGGCGTACCAGGCCGTGCGGGAGCCGTCCGCCGGTGCGCCGGACGCTCGCCCCCGCCTCGGCACCCCGGACATCACCGGCGCGCCCGTCCCCTGCCCCCTCTGCGGCTCCCCCGACACGGAACTGCTCAGCCGGTTCTCGTCGACCGCCTGCAAGGCGCTGCGCCGCTGCCGGGCCTGTCTCGAACCGTTCGACCACTTCAAGGAGTTGTGATGGCCCGTTTCCACGCGCTCCGGGTGGCCGAGGTGGAGCGGCTGACGGACGACTCGGTGGCGCTGACGTTCACGGTGCCCGAGGAGCTGCGGGAGGCGTACCGGCACACGGCGGGCCAGCATCTGGCGCTGCGGCGCCGGGTGGCCGGGGAAGAGGTCCGGCGGACGTACTCGATCTGCTCCCCGGCGCCGGACCCGGGCGGAGCGGGTCCGCGGACGCTGCGGGTGGGGGTGCGGCTGGTGGAGGGCGGCGCGTTCTCGACGTACGCACTGAAGGAACTGGCCGCCGGGGACGAGGTGGAGGTGATGACCCCGGCCGGCCGTTTCACGCTGGAACCGGCGCCGGGGCTGTACGCGGCGGTCGTCGGGGGCAGCGGCATCACCCCGGTGCTGTCGATCGCCGCGACCCTCCTCGCGCGGGAGCGCACGGCCCGGTTCTGCCTGGTCCGCGGCGACCGCACGGCGGCGTCGACGATGTTCCTGGAGGAAGTCGCCGACCTCAAGGACCGCTACCCGGACCGGTTCCAGCTGGTGACGGCGCTGTCGCGGGAGGAGCAGCAGGCGGGCCTGCCCTCCGGCCGGCTGGACCGCGAACGGCTGACCGCGCTGCTCCCGGCGCTGCTCCCGGTGGGGGCCGTCGCGGGCTGGTTCCTGTGCGGGCCGTACGGGCTGGTGACGGGCGCGGAGCAGGCGCTGCGCACGCTGGGGGTGCCGCGCGACCGGGTCCACCAGGAGATCTTCCACGTGACCGACGCCCCCGCCTCGCCCCGGCCCGCCGGCCCCGCGCACAGCACGCTCACGGCCCGCCTGGACGGCCGTAGCGGCACCTGGCCCGTGCAGGACGGCGAGTCCGTGCTGGAGACGGTCCTGCGGGTCCGCTCCGACGCGCCGTACGCCTGCAAGGGCGGCGTCTGCGGCACCTGCCGCGCCTTCCTCGTCTCCGGCGAGGTGCGGATGGACCGCAACTTCGCGCTGGAGCCGGAGGAGACGGAGGCGGGATACGTCCTGGCGTGCCAGTCGCATCCGGTGACGGAGGGGGTGGAGGTGGACTTCGACCGCTGAGCCGCTGAGCCGTTCCCTTCTTCTAGAACCTGTTCTATCTTGACGGACCGTCAGACGCCGGTTCCCGTCGGGAGGACAACGCCGTGGACTTCACCTTCAGCGAGGAACAGCAGGCGGCGGCGGAGGCGGCCCGGGGCGTGTTCGCGGGGGTCGCGCCGGACGGGGTGCCGTCACCGGCGAAGACCCAGGGGCGGCCGGTGGCCGAGGGGTTCGACCGCGAGCTGTGGGCGAAGCTGGCCGACGCGGACCTGTTGAGCCTGCTGCTCACCGAGGAGTACGGCGGCGCCGGGCTCGACGTGATCGCGCTGTGCCTGGTGCTGCGGGAGTCCGCGCGGGTGCTGGCGCGGGTGCCGCTGCTGGAGAGCGTCGCCGCCTCCGCCGCCGTCCAGGCGTACGGCTCGGCCGAGTTGAAGGGGGCGGTGCTCGCGCGGGCCGGCCGGGGGGAGACGGTCCTGACGGTCGCCGCGAACGGCCGTACCGGGCATGACGGGGCCGAACTCGCGGTGAGCGCCCGGCCGGAGGGGACGGGGTGGGTGCTCGACGGGGTGCAGACGGCGGTGCCGTGGGCGTACGACGTGGACTTCGTCGTCGTACCGGCGCACACCTCGGACGGGCGGGCGGTGCTGGCGGTCGTGCCGCGCGGGGACGTCGCTCTGGCGGAGCAGGTGTCGACCGCCGGGGAGCGGTTGGGGGAGGTGCGGCTGGAGTCGGTGCGGGTCGCGGGGGCGTACGTCGTGGAGGGGGAGGGGGCGTGGGAGTGGCTGCGGGGGGTGCTGGCGACGGGGACCTGTGCGGTGGCGTTGGGGCTGGGGGAGCGGGTGCTGCGGATGACCGCCGACTACACCGCGAAGCGGGAGCAGTTCGGGTATCCCGTCGCGACGTTCCAGGCGGTCGCCGTGCAGGCCGCCGACCGGTACGTCGATCTGCGGGCGATGGAGGCGACGCTGTGGCAGGCCGCGTGGCGGATCGCCTCCGGGACGCGGGGGGCGCTGCCGGTCGCCGGGGATGTGGCCGTGGCGAAGGTGTGGGCGGCGGAGGGGGTGCGGAGGGTTGTGCAGACGGCTCAGCATCTGCACGGGGGGTTCGGGGCCGACGCGGACTACTCGTTGCACCGGTATCACGCCTGGGCGAAACAGGTCGAGCTGTCGCTCGGGGCCGCGGGGGCGCATGAGGAGGCGTTGGGGGAACTGCTGGCGGCACATGCGCTTGGGTGACGCCGTTCGGGGTGCCGGGAAGCGTCGTACGCCGGGTGCGGGACCGTCGTGGCTGATCGCGCAGTTCCCCGCGCCCCTGAAAGACGTGGGTGACGGCCGGGGATTCGCTGCGGGTCGTTCACGGCCGGTCGCGCCCACGCGGCGAAGCCGCACATCAAACACAGCCCCGCGCCCCTGAAAGACGAAGAGCCTGGCGGCCTCGGTCGATGCGCCCCGCCCCGCGGCCCCCGAAAAGACGCTGCCGATCCGGCGACGACGCGGCCCGCCCTGTACCCCCCGCCTCAGACCACCGTGCCCGGGTCTCCCGACGGCCTGATGACCGGGCGGCCCGCTGCTTCCCAGACCTGCATGCCGCCGATGACGTTGACCGCGTCGATGCCCTGTTGGACGAGGTAGGCGGTGACCTGGGCGGAACGGCCGCCGGAGCGGCAGATGACGTTGACGGGGGCGTCCTGGGGGGCGGCCTCGGTGAGGTCGCCGTAGCGGGCCATGAAGTCGCTCATGGGGATGTGCAGCGCCCCGGCGGCGTGACCCGCCTGCCACTCGTCGTCCTCGCGGACGTCCAGCAGGAAGTCGCCGTCCTTGAGGTCAGCGACCTCGACCGTGGGCACACCAGCTCCGAAACTCATGCCCCGACGCTACCCGACCCCCACCCGCGCCGGACCGACGACCACCGATCCCACACTGCGGGAACCGGAAAAGGTCACGCCGACGAGGAGCCGAGCAGCTCCGCCAACTCGCGCTCGCGGTTCGCCACGTCCGTCAGGAGCTGTTCGGCGATCTCCTCCAGGAGGCGGTCGGGGTCGTCCGGGGCCAGCTTCAGCATGGAGCCGATCGCGCTCTCCTCCAGCTCCCGGGCGAGCGCCGCGAGCATCTCCTTGCGCTGGGCGAGCCATTCGAGACGGGCGTACAGGACGTCACCGGGGGCGGGTTCGCGCTCCGGGGGGACGGGACCGGCGGCCCACTCCTCGGAGAGCTCCCGCAGCAGCGCCTCGTCGCCACGGGCGTACGCGGCGTTCACGCGGGTGATGAACTCCTCCCTGCGCAGCCGTTCCGAATCCTCCTGGGCGAGGTCGGGGTGGGCCTTGCGGGCGAGGTCGCGGTACAGCTTGCGGGCCTCGTCGCTGGGGCGGACCCGCTCCGGAGGGCGGACCGGCTGTTCCGTGAGCATCGCGACGGCCTCCGGGAAGAGGCCGTCGCCGTCCATCCAGCCGTGGAACAGCTCCTCGACGCCGGGCATGGGCATGACGCGGGCCCTGGCCTCCTCGGCTCGGCGCAGGTCCTCGGGGTCACCGGTGCGGGCGGCTCTCGCCTCGGCGATCTGGGCGTCCAGTTCGTCGAGGCGGGTGTACATCGGGCCGAGTTTCTGGTGGTGGAGGCGGGAGAAGTTGTCGACCTCCACCCGGAAGGTCTCCACCGCGATCTCGAACTCGATCAGTGCCTGCTCGGCGGCTCGGACGGCCTGCTCAAGCCGCTCCTCGGGCCGCGCGGGCTCAGCCTCAGCTTCGGGGGTCGTCACCCGCCCAGCGTAATCGCTCCGCTGGGAGGGCCGGGTTGGGTTGTACTTCGGGTGCGGGTCGTACGTGGTTGTTCGCGCCGTTCCCCGCGCCCCTGAAAAGCAGCTCCGCTGCCTCCCCACAACTGCACCGCCCCCCTCACACCCCCGTCTCCGCCTCCACCTTCCCCGCCCGAACCGCCTCCACCAGCGCCCCGTGGTCCGCCTCCGTGCGGTCCGCGTAGCTCACCGCGAACGCCGCCACCGCCTCGTCCAGTTCCTCTCCCTTGCCGCAGTAGCCGGCGATGAGGCGGGGGTCGGCGCTGTGGGAGTGGGCGCGGGCCAGGAGGGCGCCGGTCATGCGGGCGTAGTCGTCGAGCTGGTCGACCGCGAGGGCCGCCGGGTCGACGCTGCCCTTGCGGTTGCGGAACTGGCGGACCTGGTAGGGGCGGTCCTCAACGGTCGTCCAGCCGAGCAGGATGTCGCTGACGACCTGCATCCGCTTCTGGCCGAGGACGACGCGCCGCCCCTCGTGCTCGACGGGATCGACCGGGAAACCGGCGGTGACGAGGTGGGGGACGAGGGCCGAGGGGCGGGCCTCCTTCACCTGGAGGATGAGCGGCTCGCCCCGGTGGTCGAGGAGGAGGACGACGTAGGACCGGGTCCCCACGCTGCCCGTGCCGACGATGCGGAACGCGACGTCGTGGACGGAGTGCCGGGCGAGGAGGGGGAGGCGGTCCTCGGAGAGGGTCGCGACGTACGGCTCCAGGCCCGCGACGACGGCCGCCGCCTCCGCGTCACCGACCCGCCGCAACACCGGCAGCGCGTCCACGAACCGGCGACCCCCGTCCTCCGCCGGCTCCGTCGACTTCGCCGCGAACCGCCCGCTCGTGTTGGCGCGGGCCTTCTCGGAGACCCGCTCCAGCGTGCCCAGCAGATCGCGGGCGTCGCTGTGGGAGACCAGCTCCTCGTCCGCGATGGCGTTCCACGCGTCCAGGACGGGCAGCTTGGCCAGCAGCCGCATCGTGCGCCGGTAGGCGCCGACCGCGCCGTGCGCCGCCTCACGGCACGTGCCCTCCCCGGCCCCGGCCTCGCGGCCGGCGAGGACGAGGGACGCGGCGAGACGCTTGAGGTCCCACTCCCAGGGGCCGAGGACCGTCTCGTCGAAGTCGTTCAGGTCGATGACCAGACGGCCCCGCGCGTCGCCGTACAGACCGAAGTTCGCGGCGTGCGCGTCGCCGCAGATCTGGGCCGGGATTCTCGTCGCGGGGGTGCGCGCCAGGTCGTACGCCATGAGTCCGGCGGAGCCGCGCAGGAAGGCGAACGGGGAGGCGGCCATCCGCCCGACCCTTATCGGCGTCAGCTCGGCGATCCGCCCGCGGTTGGACTCCTCGACCACGGCCGCCACCTCGGGCCGCCCGCCGTCCACCTCGAACCCGGCGTGCGCCGCGCGGGGCACCGCGCGCCGCAGCTCCTTCCCGGCCTCCTTCGGCGACCCCTCGGAGCCACCGCCCCACTCCGCGAACCCCGCCACCCGAGGAATCCGAACCCCGCTCACGACCGACCGCCTCCCCCGTGCACCCGCACGATCATCAACTCGCCCCGACCGTACAGCCCTCCGCCGAAAACCGTCACTCCCTGTGGATAACTCCCGACTTGTGGACAACTCCGTCACGCCGCCCACCCCCCGCACCCCGATCCCCGTTCACCACATGAGCGCGTCCTCCATCTCCTGCTGCCAGTACGTCACCTTGAGGGAGTCGTCGATGTACACACCCCCGGCGGGCAGCTTCGGCTTGGCCCCGGAACCGACGCTCCCGTTGTCCATGTCCCGGCCGAAGAAGTACACCGACAGGGACTTGACGGTCCGTCCGCCGGACGCGCTCCCGTCGGTCGCCGACAGAGCCACCCCCGCGTACCCGGACTGCCCCGGTTCGAGCGTCACGACCGCCTGCGGCTGCGAGTCCTCGATGACCGGCGGCGCGGCCTGCGCGCCGGTGAAGGCGACCGCCGGGTAGTAGTACAGGAAGCACGGCTTGCTGCCGGTGTTGGTGACCGTGAGCAGCATGTGGTTGACCGGCCGGTTGACGGGCGCCGCGACGGTCTTGGTGTTGGACCCCTCACAGGTGACGGGCGAGGCGGCCTTCCCGGAGGACGACCCGGACGACCCCGACCCCGACGTACCCGTAGACCCTGAGGTACCCGTGGACCCCGTAGACCCCGTGGCCCCCGAAGTCCCCGCCTGCGCCGGCGCCTTGCCCGCCGAGGACCCCCCGGTCGAGGAGGACCCGCCACCCGAGGCCGACCCCCCGGTGGACCCTCCGGTGGACCCCCCGGTCGACGCGGAAGCCGGCGAGGGAACCGCCGAGGGCGTCCCCGCGGGGCCCGCCGGGGACGACGCCGGCACCGGCGCCCCGGTGACATCGAGCCCCGTCCCGTCCTTGCAGGCGGTCATCGACAACGCGGCGATCACGACGCCCGCCGCGGCGCTCACGAGACGGACACGACGGGTACGGGAGGTACGGATGCTGGACATGACTGAGCTACCCCTTGGTGGTTCGGGCCGGTGTGGTGCTTGGATGACCCGAGCTTGTGGGGTGATCCGTCCCAACCGCCACGCCCAGCGGGCAGTTGGGAACGCTGGAACGGCGAAACACACTCTCACCTGCTGAAACGCGGTTCCCCTGGAACGCGCGAACGGGACACGGGAAGAGATCGGGAAGAGGGAGCGACGGGTGTCAGCGACGGTGGGGGCCGACGACATGGAGGAGTTCGCGGCGCGGCTCCGCGATCTGAAGGACCGCTCGGGACTCAGCTACGGCACCCTCGCCAAGCGCCTCCACATGAGCACCTCGACCCTCCACCGCTACTGCAACGGCACCGCCGTACCCACGGAGTACGCCCCCGTCGAACGCCTCGCCCGAGCCTGCAAGGCCACCCCCGAGGAACTCGTCGCCCTCCACCGCCACTGGATTCTGGCGGACACGGCCCGCCGCCGCCGAGCCGACCAGACCCGCACAAGTACTACGGGTACGACACCGGCCTCACCCGACACGGACGACGCCGGCGAGCCACCCCGTACCCGTAGTACCGGCACCGCTGGCACCGCCACCGCCCCCACCCCGAGCTGGGCCACCCCTGACCCGGCCCCGGAGACCCCCGCACCGACCGACACCCCCGCCACCCCCCTCGTCCCCCTCACCCCCGACACCCCACCCCCGCCCTCACCCCCCAACCGCCGCCGCCGAACCCTCCTCCTGGCCACCGCCGCCGCCGTGGTCGCCATCGCCCTCGGCGCCGCGGCCCTCGTCGCGAACGACCCGGACAGCACGCGGGACGGCAGGACGGCCGGCGCGGGCGCCCCGACCCCCACACCCCCCTCGACCACCGGCACCGGCACCCCCTCCCCCACCCCGAGCGGGCAGAGCCCCTCCCCGACCCCCTCGGCCACCCCCTCCCGCCCGGCGGCGGCCCCCGCCCCCACGGCCGTCCCCCTGACCGTCGGCGTCCGCCCCTTCGTCTACGACACCCCGTGCAGCCAGGAGTTCCTGGTGAACAGCGAGCCGGAACAGGTCGGCCCGCCCGCGACGGAACCGGACGCCCCCCGCTGGGCGGCGGCGTACGGCGCGGTCTCCGCGAACCAGCAGATGATCGCGCTGACGATCCAGGGCACCGGCGCGCAGACCGTCGTCCTGGAGTCCCTGAACGTCCGCATCCTCTCCAAGAACGCCCCCCTCGCCTGGAACGTCTACGGCATGGGCTCGGGCTGCGGCGGCGGCGTGGAGACCAAGTCGTTCACGGTCGACCTGGACCAGGGCAGCCCGGCGGTGGCGGTCAAGGGCGGTCAGCGGAAGTTCCCGTACAAGGTCAGCGAGTCCGACCCCGAGGTCTTCTACGTCACCGCGACCACGAAGGCGCACGACGTCCGCTGGGACCTCACCCTGAACTGGTCCAGCGGCAGCCGCAGCGGCACCCTCCGCGTCGACGACTCCGGCACCCCGTTCCGCACGAGCGCCGACGACGGCCGCCACATCTGGGACTACCCCCTGGGCGGCAACGAGTGGATCGACACGGACGCGGTGAACGGCGTCCAGAACGACCAGGCCACCCAGACCCCCTGATCCCCACCCCCACCCCCCTGATCCGGCCTGGTCGACCCCGGTGAGAGACACCTCACACCGGGGCGAACATCACACCGCGCACCAGGGCATGAAGAAACCCCCCAGATCGATGATCTGGGGGGTTCTCGCTGTGCGCGAGGGGGGAGTTGAACCCCCACGCCCTTTCGGGCACTGGAACCTGAATCCAGCGCGTCTGCCTATTCCGCCACCCGCGCATTGGGTGTGTCTTCCGGCTTCAGACCCTGTGTGGGCTGGCCCCTTCCGACGTGGAAAACATTACCACGGTGCAACCGGCCCCCTCACCTCACTTGTCGCGGCCCGGTACCCACCGTCCCGCCCCGGTGAGTGACACGTATCAACCTCGTACCGGTGTTCCCCCATCTCCCAGGAAGCCGGACGAGGTCCACAGTCAGGTGCGGGACACTGGTCCTTGAGCGCCTCTACGATCCTCGGCAGGCACGGCGCGAAAGGGGAACCGGCTGTTTCACCGCCGCGTGGATACGATCAGTAAGCAGTACGAGCAACAGCACGAGACGTTCGAACAGCACGGCCCGCAGCGACAACGACGAAGCCGTCACGACGGAGGAGGTGCCCCATGGGAGTCCTGAAGAAGTTCGAACAACGCCTGGAAGGGCTGGTCAACGGCACCTTCGCCAAGGTCTTCAAGTCCGAGGTCCAGCCCGTGGAGATCGCCGGCGCGCTCCAGCGCGAATGCGACAACAACGCCCAGATCTGGAACCGCGACCGCACCGTCGTCCCCAACGACTTCATCGTCGAACTGAGCACGCCGGACCACGAGCGCCTCAGCCCCTACTCCGGACAGCTCGGCGACGAACTGGCCGGGATGGTGCGGGACTACGCGAAACAGCAGCGCTACACCTTCATGGGGCCGATCAAGGTCAACCTGGAGAAGGCGGACGACCTGGACACCGGCCTGTACCGGGTCCGCAGCCGCACCCTCTCGGGCTCGACGGACCAGCAGGGCCCCGGCGCCCCGCAGGCCCCCGGCGGCCGTCCCGGCGCCCCGAGCCCGTACGGCGCCCCCCCGATGCCCGCGTCCCCTCCTCCCGGCCCGTCCGGCGCCCCCGGCGCCCGCCCCGGCTACGGCTACCCGCCGGCCGCGGGGCAGGCCGGCCAGGGCGGCGGCCTCGCCGGCGCCCCCGCGCCCGGCTCCCGCACCCGGCACTGGATCGAGATCAACGGCGCCCGCCACCAGATCTCCGGCGCGACCCTGGTCCTCGGCCGCTCCACCGACGCCGACGTGCGCATCGACGACCCCGGCGTCTCCCGCCGGCACTGCGAGATCCGTACCGGTTCGCCCTCGACCGTCCAGGACCTCGGGTCCACGAACGGCATCGTGGTGGACGGACAGCACACCACCCGCGCTACGCTCCGCGACGGCTCGCGGATCGTCGTGGGCAGCACCACCGTTATCTATAGGCAAGCCGAAGGGTGAAGCGGGGGCAATGTCAGAGCTGACCCTGACGGTCATGCGGCTGGGTTTCCTGGCCGTACTGTGGCTGTTCGTGATCGTGGCCGTGCAGGTCATCCGCAGCGACCTGTTCGGTACGCGCGTCACCCAGCGCGGCTCGCAGCGCTCCCGGCGCGGCGGTGACCAGAACGCGCAGCAGGGCCGGCGGCAGCAGCAGGCCGCCGCCGCGCCCCCGCAGCAGCGCCAGCAGCCCTCCTCCGGGGGCCGCCGGGGCCGTAACGCGCCCACCAAGCTCGTCGTCTCCGAGGGCACCCTCACCGGGACGACCGTCGCCCTCCAGGGCCAGACCATCACGCTCGGCCGGGCCCACGACTCGACGATCGTGCTGGACGACGACTACGCCTCCAGCCGCCATGCCAGGATCTACCCGGACCGCGACGGCAACTGGATCGTGGAAGACCTGAACTCCACCAACGGCACGTATCTCGACCGAACGCGGCTGACGACCCCCACACCGATCCCGCTGGGCGCCCCGATCCGCATCGGCAAGACCGTCATCGAGCTGCGGAAGTAGTGCTGCATCATGAATGAGCGCGAGCGGAGCGAGCACGCGGCGCAGGCCGGCCCCCCGGCCTCCGGCGCGCTCCCGACCGGAGGGTGGGCAGTGTGGCTCGACACGACCGGCTGCATGCGGAGCCGGGGGGTGAGGTGGGCATGAGTCTGTCCCTGCGCTTCGCCGCCGGTTCGCACAAGGGCATGATCCGCGAGGGCAACGAGGACTCCGGATACGCCGGCCCCCGGCTGCTCGCCATCGCGGACGGCATGGGCGGCGCCGCCGCCGGCGAGGTCGCCTCCTCCGAGGCGATCTCCACCATCGTCGCGCTCGACGAGGACATCCCCGGCTCCGACGTCCTCACCTCCCTCGCCACCGCCGTCCAGCGCGCCAACGACCAGCTGCGCTCGCTGGTCGACGAGGACCCTCAGCTCGAAGGCATGGGGACGACGCTGACGGCCCTGCTCTGGACCGGCCAGCGGCTCGGCCTCGTCCACGTCGGCGACTCCCGCGCCTACCTGCTGCGCGACGGCGTCCTCACGCAGATCACCCAGGACCACACCTGGGTGCAGCGCCTCGTCGACGAGGGCCGGATCACCGAGGAGGAGGCGACGACGCACCCTCAGCGGTCCCTCCTGATGCGCGCCCTCGGCAGCGCCGAACACGTCGAACCCGACCTCTCGATCCGTGAAGTCAGGGCGGGCGACCGGTATCTGATCTGCTCCGACGGCCTCTCCGGCGTCGTCTCGCACCAGACCCTCGAAGAGACCCTGGCCAGCTACCAGGGCCCCCACGAGACCATCCAGGAGCTGATCCAGCTCGCCCTGCGCGGCGGCGGCCCCGACAACATCACCGTGATCGTCGCGGACGTCCTCGACCTCGACACCGGGGACACCCTCGCCGGCCAGCTGTACGACACCCCCGTGGTGGTCGGCGCGGTCGCCGAGAACCAGACCCACCTGCACGACAACGGCATCATGCAGACCCCGGCGGGCCGCGCCGCGAGCCTCGGCAGACACCGCGCGAACCCCGGCGGCGGCGAGTTCGGCCCCCCCGGCTCCGGGGACGTCACGGGATACATCCAGACCGACGGCTTCGGGGACTACTCCGGGGACGACTTCGTCAAGCCCCGCAAGGGCCGTAAGTGGCTCAAGGTCACCCTCTACAGCGCGCTCGCCCTGGCCGTCGTAGGAGGCGGTCTGTACGGCGGGTGGCGGTGGACGCAGACGCAGTACTACGTCGGCGCGCAGGGCCAGCACCTCGCGCTGTACCGGGGAATCAGCCAGGACCTGGCCTGGGTGTCGCTCTCGAAGGTCGAGAAGGACCACCCCGAGATCGAACTCAAGTACCTCCCGCAGTACCAGCAGAAGCAGGTCGAGGAGACCATCCCCGCGTCCAGCCTGAAGAGCGCGCAGAAGAAACTCGACGAGCTGTCCGTCCAGGCGTCCGCGTGCAAGAAGCAGGCGCAGGACGGGAGTTCGGGAACCGGATCGTCCTCGTCCGCGTCCAAGCCGTCGCCGAGCCCCTCGGCCACGACGGGTACGGCGAGCCCGAGCCCGAACCCGAGCGTGTCCCCGTCCCCGACAGCCACGCAGGCGGCCAGTCCGAGCCCCGGGCCGACTCTCTCTCAGGAGGAGGAGCAGGTCGTCTCGCTGTGCGGCAAGCAGTAGCGAGCCGTGAGGCAAGCAAGAGGCAAGCCGTGAGAGGCCCCGTCACACGATGAGCAGTACTACCAACACACCGACGCACCACACGTCCACGATCGGTGCCATCGGAGCGCCGAGCAGACGCAACACCGAGCTGGGACTGCTGGTGTTCGCCGTCCTGATCCCGGTGTTCGCCTACGCCAACGTGGGCCTCGCCATCAACGAGCAGGTCCCCGCGGGGCTGCTCAGCTATGGCCTGGGGCTCGGTCTGCTGGCCGGCGTCGCCCATCTCGTCGTCCGGAAGTTCGCGCCGTACGCCGACCCGCTGCTGCTGCCGCTGGCGACCCTGCTCAACGGGCTCGGGCTGGTCGCGATCTGGCGGCTCGACCAGTCGAAGCTGCTGCGCCGGATCGGCCAGGCGGGGACGGCCGCGCCGCGCCAGCTGCTGTACACGGCGCTGGGCATCGCGCTCTTCGTCGCCGTCCTGATCTTCCTGAAGGACCACCGGGTCCTCCAGCGGTACACCTACATCTCGATGGCCGGCGCGATCTTCCTGCTGCTGCTGCCGCTGGTGCCGGGGCTCGGGCAGAACATCTACGGCGCGAAGATCTGGATCTCGGTCGCCGGGTTCTCCATCCAGCCCGGTGAGTTCGCGAAGATCGTGCTGGCGATCTTCTTCGCCGGGTATCTGATGGTGAAACGGGACGCGCTGGCGCTCGCCAGCCGCCGGTTCCTCGGGCTCTACCTGCCGCGTGGGCGCGACCTCGGGCCGATCCTCGTCGTCTGGTTCCTGTCGATCATCATCCTGGTCTTCGAGACGGACCTCGGTACGTCCCTGCTGTTCTTCGGCATGTTCGTGATCATGCTGTACGTCGCCACCGAGCGGACCAGCTGGATCGTCTTCGGTCTGCTGATGTCGGCGGTCGGCGCGGTCGGCGTCGCGAGCTTCGAGTCGCACGTCCAGCAGCGCGTCCAGGCGTGGCTGGACCCGATGAAGGAGTACAAGCTCTCCCAGGACCAGGTCCTCGGCCACTCCGAGCAGGCCATGGAGGCCCTCTGGGCGTTCGGCTCCGGCGGCACCCTCGGCACCGGCTGGGGGCAGGGCCACTCCGAGCTGATCAAGTTCGCGGCCAACTCCGACTTCATCCTCGCCACCTTCGGCGAGGAGCTGGGCCTGGCCGGCCTGATGGCGCTGCTGCTGCTCTACGGCCTGATCGCCGAACGCGGCATCCGTACCGCCCTCGCCGCCCGCGACCCGTTCGGCAAGCTCCTCGCCATCGGCCTGTCCGGCGCGTTCGCCCTCCAGGTGTTCGTCGTCGCCGGCGGTGTCATGGGCCTGATCCCGCTGACCGGTATGACCATGCCGTTCCTGGCGTACGGCGGTTCCTCCGTCATCGCGAACTGGGCGCTCATCGGCATCCTCATCCGGATCAGTGACACGGCCCGCCGCCCGGCCCCGGCCCCCGCCTCGAACCCCGACGCCGAGATGACCCAGGTGGTCCGCCCCTCATGAACAAGCCCCTGCGCCGCGTCGCGATCTTCTGCGGTCTGCTGATCCTCGCCCTGCTGGTGCGGGGCAACTGGCTCCAGTACGTCAAGGCCAACGAGCTGGCCACCGACGACAAGAACCGCCGTGTCCCGATCACCCGGTACTCCATCCCGCGCGGCGACATCATCGTCGGCGGCAAGGCGATCACCGGGTCGGTGGAGACCACCGGCGACTACAAGTACAAGCGGACCTGGAAGGACGGCGCGATGTGGGCGCCGGTCACCGGGTTCTCGTCGCAGGCGTTCGGCTCCACGCAGCTGGAGAACCTGGAGGACGGCATCCTCTCCGGGACCGACGACCGGCTCTTCTTCCGCAACACCCTCGACATGCTCACCGGCAAGCAGCGCGCCGGCGGCAGCGTCGTCACCACCCTGAACGCCGCCGCGCAGAAGGCCGCGTACGACGGGCTCGGGAACAAGAAGGGCGCGGTCGCCGCGATCGACCCGACCACCGGCAAGATCCTCGCGCTGGTCTCGACACCGTCGTACGACCCCTCGAAGTTCGCCGGGAACACCGACGCGGACACCGCCGCCTGGGTCGCCGCGCAGAAGAAGAACGACCCCGACGACCCGATGCTGAACCGGGCGCTGCGCGAGACGTACCCGCCCGGGTCGACGTTCAAGGTGCTCACCGCCGCCGCCGCGCTGGAGAACGGCGTGGTCTCCGGGATCACCGACAAGACCGACACCCCGGACCCGTACCAGCTGCCGCAGACCAAGACCGACCTCACCAACGAGCACGGCGCCTGCGAGAACGCGACCCTGGAGTACGCCCTCGAAGTCTCCTGCAACACCGTCTTCGCGAAGATGTCCGACAACGTCGGCAACAAGAAGATGATCGAGCAGGCGACGAAGTTCGGCTTCAACCAGAGCAAGCTGGACGTCCCGGTCCGCGCCGCCGAGTCCGTCTACCCCGAGGACAACCGGCCGCAGAACGCGCTCGACGGCATCGGCCAGGGCTCCACCCGGGCCACCCCCCTCCAGATGGCCATGGTCGCCGCGGCCATCGCCAACGACGGCAAGCTGATGCAGCCGTACATGGTGGACTCCCTCAAGTCCCCCAACCTCGACACGCTGGAGACCACCGAACCCAAGGAGTTCTCCCAGGCCGTCTCCTCCGCCACCGCGCAGAAGGTGCAGCAGATGATGGAGACGGTCGTCAAGGACGGTACCGGCAAGAACGCGCAGATCTCCGGCGTCACCGTCGGCGGCAAGACCGGTACCGCGCAGCACGGTCTGAACAACAGCGAGAAGCCGTACGCCTGGTTCATCTCCTACGCCAAGCTGTCCGACGGCTCCTCCCCCGTGGCCGTGGCCGTCGTCGTCGAGGACGGTTCCGCCGTCCGCGAGGACATCTCCGGTGGCGGCCTCGCCGCACCGGTGGCCAAGGCCGTGATGCAGGCAGTCATCGGCAACAAGAAGTGACCCCGCTCACGTAATCCGCGCATCGGTGCACGTTGCGATACCGGTCCTGTATCGAGTAACAGGCTTGGCCAGGTGAGACAGAGCGAGCCGGGTAGCGTATCCCCGGACGGCAGCCGCCGACCGGGCGTGATGCCGGTCGGGACCGACGGAGAGGGCTGGTAAAGAGCTATGGAAGAGCCGCGTCGCCTAGGCGGCCGGTACGAGCTGGGCCAGGTGCTCGGACGTGGTGGCATGGCGGAGGTCTACCTCGCCCATGACACCCGCCTTGGCCGCACCGTGGCGGTGAAGACGCTGCGCGTGGACCTCGCGCGCGACCCTTCCTTCCAGGCCAGGTTCCGCCGGGAGGCCCAGTCGGCCGCCTCGCTCAACCATCCCGCGATCGTGGCGGTCTACGACACGGGTGAGGACTACCTCGACGGGGTCTCGATCCCGTACATCGTCATGGAGTACGTCGACGGCTCCACCCTCCGCGAACTCCTGCACTCCGGGCGCAAGCTGCTGCCCGAGCGCTCGATGGAGATGACCGTCGGCATCCTCCAGGGCCTGGAGTACGCGCACCGCAGCGGCATCGTCCACCGCGACATCAAGCCGGCGAACGTCATGCTGACGCGCACCGGCCAGGTCAAGGTCATGGACTTCGGCATCGCCCGCGCGATGGGCGACTCCGGGATGACGATGACGCAGACCTCCGCGGTCATCGGCACGGCCCAGTACCTCTCGCCGGAGCAGGCGAAGGGCGAGCAGGTCGACGCGCGCTCGGACCTCTACTCGACCGGCTGCCTGCTCTACGAGCTGCTGACCGTACGGCCGCCGTTCGTCGGCGACTCCCCCGTGGCCGTCGCCTACCAGCACGTCCGCGAGGAGCCGCAGCCGCCGTCCGTCTTCGATCCGGAGATCACTCCGGAGATGGACGCGATCGTCCTCAAGGCGCTCGTCAAGGACCCCAACTACCGCTACCAGTCGGCGGACCAGATGCGCGCCGACATCGAGGCGTGCCTCGACGGCCAGCCGGTCCAGGCGACCGCCGCGTTCGGGGCGGTCGGGTACGGCGGCTACGGCGACGACCAGGCGACGACCGCGCTGCGCTCCGACGCGGGCGCCACCACCATGCTGCCGCCGATGTCCCCCGACGACGGCGGCTTCGGCTACGACGACCGGCCCGCGCGGCGGCGTCAGCAGAAGAAGTCGAACACCTCGACGATCGTGCTGGCGCTGGCCGCCGTGCTCGTCCTGGTGGGGGCCGTGCTCATCGGCTGGTACGTCACCAGCGGGGGCGGGGGCGTCGGCAACACCAAGACGACCGTGCCGTCGTTCGTGGACCAGACCGAGGCGCAGGCGCGGCAGCAGGCGACCAACGGCGATCTTCAGGTGTCCATCGAGAAGAAGACCTGCGAGAACACCGAGACGGGGAAGGTGTGTTCGCAGGACCCGGCAGCGGGCGCGAGCGTCGACAAGCAGACGACGATCAAGCTGGTCGTCTCCACCGGGGCGCCGAAGGTGGCCGTGCCGAGTGTCCTGGGCAAGGACGTGGACGACGCCACGCAGATCCTTGAGGACGACCAGTACGGGTTCACCGTCAAGACCAAGACGCAGATCTCCACGGAGGCGGAGGGCAAGGTCCTGGAGCAGGACCCGCAGCTCGGGGCCGAGGTAGAGAAGGGGTCGACCATCACCCTCACCGTCGCCAAGGCGGCGGAGAAGGAGACGGTTCCCGATGTGTCCGGGCTGAGCTGTGACGACGCGAAGTCGCGGATCGA
Source organism: Streptomyces sp. NPDC004539 (assembly GCF_040610055.1). Taxonomy (NCBI): domain Bacteria; kingdom Bacillati; phylum Actinomycetota; class Actinomycetes; order Kitasatosporales; family Streptomycetaceae; genus Streptomyces; species Streptomyces sp. NPDC004539. The sequence continues at coordinate 62,110 of NZ_JBEXLS010000034.1, forward strand.
GCAGAACAACCTGAAGGCCGGGAGCTGCTCCGACGTCGACACGCAGGACCAGAACCAGGTCGGCAAGGTCGTCTCGACCGATCCCAGCATCGGTCAGCAGGTCGACAAGGGCACGACGATCAACATCAAGGTCGGGCGCAGTACCCAGACCCAGGTGCCGTCGAACCTCGTCGGGCTGACGCTGAAGGAGGCCAAGCAGGCGCTCCAGAACGTGGGGCTCCAGGTCGGCAACATCCAGGGGTCCCAGGACGACAACGCCCGGGTGTTCGGGTCCAACCCGAGCCCTGGGGAGACCGTGCAGGCCGGTTCGACCGTGAACCTCGGGGCCGCCGACACCGGGAACAACAACGGTGGCAACAACAACGGCGGGAGCGGGTTCTTCAGCGGGGGGCTCACCGGGACGTCGTTCCGCGAGGACGACTGAGGTTCGTCACTGCCTGAAGCCCCGGCCCTCTCCTTTCCGGAGAGGGCCGGGGCTTTTTTGTGGGTGGGTGGGTGCGTGTGCGTTCGTATGTCGATCGTGTCTTCGTACTCGTTCACTCGTTTGCAGGACATGATCAACGAAACCGTGCTGCTGGAGTCCAAGTCGCTGCGTGAGAGCGTGGTGGAGCGGACGGAGGTGCTGGAGCGGGTGAAGGTGCTGTCGTTGCTGCCGGATGGGGTGCATGTGACGACGGCGATGGTGGCGGAGTACTTCGGGGTTCGTGTCAAGGCCATCCGCTCCCTGGTGATCGACCACAGGGCAGAGCTGGAGGCCAGCGGCTATCGAGTCCTGGCAGGTACAGAACTGAGCGCCTTCAAGGCGCTCAGTGGGATCGAGTCACGCACAGCCTCCCTCGCTCTCTACTCCCGCCGAGCCGTCCTCAACGTCGCCATGCTCCTCCGCGACAGCGAAACCGCACGTCAGGTGCGTATGTATCTCCTGGACATGGAGTACATGGTCCGCTCCCAGCCTGTGGATAACTCTGTCCACAGGCTCTCCCAGTCCATCGACGAGCTTGTGGACAACCGCATCGACGAGCGCATCGTCCACATCCTCGGCAAGACCGTCGTCCCCATGTTCAACGCCCTCATCGAGACGTCGGGAGAGCACCGCAAGGAGTTGGTGGCGCTGCGGGCGGACGTCCAGGGTGTCGAGAGGCGGCTCCGGCAGCACAAGGCGAGGCTGCGGCGGATGATGAGCGCGGTGTGAACGACTGAGTGACTTGAAGCAACTCAGTCAGCCGAGTTATCCACAGGGCACAGTGACTGACCTCCTTAAAGGAGGTCAGTCAGCTCAGTTCCTTCGGCGGCGTCCTCTTCGCGTCCACCTTCTCCGTCCGCACCAGCTCCCCCCAGACGACGTACCGGTACCGGCTCGTGTACACCGGCGTGCAGGTCGTCAGGGTGATGTAGTGGCCCGCCTTCTCCGTGCCCGATTCCTTGGGGATCTGGGAGAGGACCTTGACGTTGTACTTCGAGGTCTCGGGGAGGGTGGAGTAGACCTTGTAGATGAACCAGGTGTCGCGGGTCTCGAAGACGATCGGGTCGCCGTCCTTGAGCTTGTCGATGTTGTGGAACTTGGCGCCGTGGCCGTCGCGGTGGGCGGCGAGGGTGAAGTTGCCCTGTTTGCCGGAGGTCGGGAGGGTCGCCTGGACGGGGTCGGTGTAGTAACCGGCGACGCCTTCGTTCAACACGTCCGACGACGTCCCTTTCTCCACCAGGACCTCGCCGTTCTTCATGGCGGGGACGTGGAGGAAGCCGATGCCGTCCTTGGTGTCGAGGGCTCCGGGACCGACCGGCTTGGACCAGGTGTCGCGGACCTTGTCCCCCTGCTTCGCGGCCTCCCGGTCGGCGATGACGTTGGTCCACCACAGGGAGTACGCGACGAACAGCCCGAGGACGAGACCGGCGGTGATGAGGAGTTCCCCGAGGACGCTCACGGCGCTCGCGAGGCGTCCGCCCTTACGGCGGGGCGCGGGCGAACCGGCGTGCTGGGTGGTCGTCCCGTCGGTCGTCGCTGTCACGTCTCTCTGCCCCTACTCGACGAGCGCATCCGGCTTCCCCTTGCTGCGCGGCCGTTCCTCGACCATCTTGCCCCAGACGATCAACCTGTACTTACTGGTGAACTCCGGGGTACAGGTCGTCAGGGTGATGTAGCGACCGGGCTGGGTGAAGCCGGAACCGGGCGGAACGGCGTTGAGAACGCTGGTATTGCTGGGCGAGGTGACCGGCAGCATGGAGGCCATCTTGTAGACGAAGTACTCGTCCTGGGTCTCTACGACGATCGCGTCACCCGGCTGCAAACGGTTGATGTAGCGGAACGGTTCGCCATGGGTGTTGCGGTGCCCGGCGAGCCCGAAGTTCCCCGTCTTGGCGTCCGGCATCGGGGTGGCGAGGGCGCCCTCGCCGTAGTGCCCGACCATCCCCTTGTCGAGGACCTTCTTGTTGCTGACGCCCTCGGCGATGGGGACGACGACGTCGAGCTTGGGGATGTGGAGGAGGGCGAACCCCTGCCCCGCGGAGAACGTGCCGGGCGCCCCCTTCCCGCTGGCCCAGTCCTTCTGGAGCTGGTTGGCCTCGCTGCCGGCCTGCGCGTGGGCGCGGACGTTGGTCCACCAGAGCTGGTAGCCGACGAACAGGAGCATGAGGACGCCGGTGGTGATGAACACCTCGCCGAGCGCCCGGCTGGCGACGACGGCGGGGCCGGGCTTGCGCGCCTTGGCCTGGCGGCGGGCCTCGACACGGGACAGCGGGCGGGAACCGCCGCTCAGGGGACGTGACTCCTCCGCCGGTGCGGCGACGACACGCCCACGACGGCCCTTGGCTGCCTTTCTGCGGGCCGCGCGTCCGCCTGGCGGCACACCGAGGCCCGGGAGGACCGCCGTGCCCGCAGAAGCGGATATGGGCTCACCGCCGTAGGGCGGCTCGGGTATCCGCAGGGCGACGGTCTCCTCGTCGAGGGGAACGGCCGGGCCGGCGGCGTCGGGGAAACCCCCGGTTCCGGCGGGAGCGCCGTACCGCTCACCCCCGTACGGGCCCCCGGTGTCGTACGGAGCGGCTCCGTACGACTCCTCGCGCTCGGGGCGCAGGGCGGTCACGCGGTGGCCCTGCCCACGACCGGCGCGAGCCCGGTCGATCTCGCGACCGCGTCCCGGTCGCCGCATTCGACGAGCCAGTTGGCGAGCATCCGGTGGCCGTGCTCGGTGAGGACGGACTCGGGGTGGAACTGGACGCCCTCGACGGGGAGTTCCCGGTGGCGCAGGCCCATGATGATGCCGTCCTCGGTGCGCGCGGTGACCTCCAGCTCGGCCGGGACGGTCGTCGGCATCGCGGCGAGGGAGTGGTAGCGGGTCGCGGTGAACGGCGAGGGGAGGCCGGCGAAGACGCCCTTGCCCCCGTGCTCGACCAGCGACGTCTTGCCGTGCAGCAGCTCGGGCGCGCGGTCCACGACGCCGCCGTACGCGACCTGCATGGACTGCATGCCGAGGCACACGCCGAAGACGGGGACGCCGGTCGCGGCGCAGTGCCGGACCATCTCGATGCAGACGCCGGCCTCCTCGGGCGTACCCGGGCCGGGCGACAGGAGGACGCCGTCGAAGCCGTCCTGCGCGTGGGCCGTGGAGACCTCGTCGTTGCGCAGGACCTCGCACTCGGCGCCCAGCTGGTACAGGTACTGGACCAGGTTGAAGACGAAGCTGTCGTAGTTGTCGACGACGAGAATGCGCACGCTCACTGGTTGTCCACCGTCACATCGTTGAAGGGAAGCAGCGGTTCGGCCCACGGGAAGACGTACTGGAAGAGGACGTAGACGACAGCGAGGACCAGCACGATCGACACCAGTGCCTTGATCCACGCATTGCCTGGCAGATGCCGCCAGATCCAGCCGTACATGCCGTCCCTTCCGTCGTACCACGGCACCAGACTCACGCCGTACCGCACCAGACTAACGGCGCAGCGCCGGGGGCTTGCCTTCGTCCACAGGCGTCGTGGAGTCCAGGTGAGCCCAGACGACGAGCCGGTGGCTGTGGCCCCACTCCGGATCGCACGTGGTCAGCGTGAGATACCGGCCCGGTGCCGTGTACCCCGACTTACGTGGCACAGGGTCGATCACCTCAACGTCGGTGGGTACGGTTTTGTAGGGCCCTTTGTCGATCCGATACGTGAACCAGGTCGTCCCGTCGCTGAGCACGACGGCGTCGCCGCGCCGCAGCTCGGGGAAGTCCTTGAAGGGGTCGCCGTAGGTGCGGCGGTGCCCGGCGACGGCGAAGTTGCCGACGCCCCCGAGGACGGCCGTCCCGGCGTAGTGCCCGAGGCCCTTCTTGAGCGTCCCGACGGCGGTGCCCTCCAGGACCGGCTTGTTCCACGTGAAACCAAGGCGCGGGATGTACATGACGGCGAAGGACCGGCCGTTCTTGTACGAGGGTGGCGAGGCGACCGGCGCCGGGCTCTCCCATCTGTGCTCCAGCTGGGAGATCTGCGCGGCCATGTCGTGGTCGGCGCGGACGCCGGTCCAGTACAGGACGTAGACGACGAAGAGGACGATCACCGCGCCCGCGGTGATGCACAGCTCGCTGACCGTCCTGACGATCCCCCGTAACGCCACGGGACCCCCTGCGCGTGAGCTACTCCACGGGTTGTGCGTAGTGCAGATCCACTGTGCCCGAGTAGCCGGGCAGCGTCACCGTGCCGTCGTCGGTGACTTTCCAGCCGAGGCCGTAGACGTCGACGTACACCATGTAGTTCTGGATGGCCTTGGACGCGGCGAGGGCGTTCCTGAGCTTCTGGGGGTCGCCGACCGCCTGGATCTTGTAGGGGGGCGAGTAGACGCGGCCCTGGAGGATCAGGGTGTTGCCGACGCAGCGGACGGCGCTGGTGGAGATGAGGCGCTGGTCCATGACCTTGATGCCCTCGGCGCCGCCCTGCCAGAGCGCGTTGACGACGGCCTGGAGGTCCTGCTGGTGGATGACCAGGTAGTCGGGCTGGGGCTCGGGGTAGCCGGGGAGTTTGGCGGTGGCGTTCGGCGGGGCGTCGTTCAGGGTGACGGTGAGGGCCTTGCCCTTGATCTCCTCGGTGCCGGCGCTGTGCTCCAGGGCGGCGAGCCTGCGGTCCTCGGTGGTGGAGCGGCCGGAGTCGGCGCCGGCGAGTTCCTCGACCTCGCGGCGCAGGGCGGCGTTGGACTCGTCGAGCTGGCCGTTCTTGTGGCTGCGCTGCTGGATCAGGTCGGAGAGCCGCAGCAGGGAGGCGTCCGTACGGATGTCGGTGCCCTTGGCCGTGTCGAAGCTCGTGAAGAAGATCAGACCGGCGAGAGCGAAGACTCCGACCGTGAGAATCCTCATGGGACGGACACGAGTGGGACGACCGGGGGCGGAACCCGTTGAACCGTTACCGGGGGAGTCGGCAGAATTGCGCAACGTACCGTTATCTCCTTCGGCGCCGTGGAAGCACTACGCTAACCGACGCCCGGGGGAGCGCTCCGTGTCCCCTTGCCAGCAGGAGAGACCCTCGTGCCGAAGTCACGCATCCGTAAGAAGGCCGACTACACGCCGCCGTCGGCGAAGCAGGCGACCGCGATCAAGCTGAACAGCAGGGGCTGGGTGGCACCGGTCATGCTTGCGCTGTTCCTGATCGGGCTGGCCTGGATCGTCCTCTTCTACGTGACCGACGGGGACCTCCCCCTCGACGCGTTGGGCAACTGGAACATCGTCGTCGGCTTCGGGTTCATCGCGGCCGGGTTCGGCGTCTCCACCCAGTGGAAGTGACGGACCGCGGGTAGTTTTCCCCAGGGCTGTTCACGGAGTTATCCACAGGCCAGGGCTCGTTGTCCACACGGTGGGGAAAAAGAACGACGATCTGTGGATAACTCCCAGGACGTTGACGCCGGTACGACGAACCCACAACCCTTCGAAAACGCCTTCGCCCCCTGCCTGACCTGCGTAAACGCCGGTCGGTCACAGGGGGCGAACCCGTTCGTCCACAGGGTGCGCAGGACAGGCTACGGACTGTGGACAACTCTGTGCTCAAGTGAGCTGAGAGGTCCTCAAGAGGGTCACGATGACGACTGCCGCGAGCACCAGTGCACAGGTGCCGTACTGGACGAGGGTCCGCTTGTCGCGGGGCGCGTAGACCATCCCCGCGCCGATGACGACCCCGGCGACGAGACCGCCGACGTGGGCCTGCCAGGCGATGCCGCTCCAGCCGAACGTGATGACGAGGTTGATCACCAGGATCGCGATCATGGGCCGCATGTCGTAGCGCTGGCGGCGCATGAGGACGGCCATCGCGCCGAAGACGCCGAAGATCGCGCCGGAGGCGCCGAGGGACGCCTGGTTGGGCTCGGCGATGAGGTACGTGAGCGCGGAGCCGGCCAGCCCCGAGACGAAGTACAGCGCGAGGTAGCGGGCGCGGCCGAGGGCCGCCTCCAGGGGGCCGCCGATCCACCACAGGCTCAGCGCGTTGGAGAGGATGTGGATGACGCTGCCGTGCAGGAACATCGAGGTCAGCAGGCGGTACCACTGGCCCTCGGCGACGCCCTGCACCTCGTTCCAGCTGATCGCCGGGTTGATCGCGCGGCCGATCAGGTCGAACCGGTCGGTGAAGTCGTCCCCGAGCGTCTGCTGGGCGAGGAAGACGGCCGCGATGATCCCGAGGAGGATCTTCGTGACCAGCCGGGGGTCGTCGGTGATGGTGCCGCCCGCGATCGTGCGGGGCCGGTTCGCGTCGGGCGCGTGTCCCGTGCCCGAGCCGTTGCTCACGCACTCCGGGCACTGGAAGCCCACCGACGCGCTGACCATGCACTCCGGGCAGATCGGGCGCTCGCAGCGGGTGCAGCGCACGCCGGTCTCGCGGTCGGGGTGGCGGTAACACCCCGGCAGGCCGGGCGCCTCCTGGCGTCCGTCGCCTTGCGCCTGGTCCACTGGGCCCCCTAGCTCGTCGTACCTGGTAGCGGGTGGGTCGTACACAATGCTTTGCCCCGCTCCTCCTGTTTCACGGACGAGCGGGGCGAAAGGTTCCCCGGAAGGGTTCCGGGGCGGGGTTCAGCGCTTCTCGACGACGACGCTGTTGATGACGACGTCGGTGGCCGGGCGGTCGTTGCGGCCGGTCTGGACCTTGGCGATCGCGTCGACGACCTCGGCACCCTTGGTGACCTCACCGAAGATGGTGTGGCGGTTGTTCAGGTGCGGGGTGGGGCCGACGGTGATGAAGAACTGGGAGCCGTTGGTGCCCGGACCGGCGTTGGCCATCGCCAGCAGGTAGGGCTTGCCGAACTTCAGCTCGGGGTGGAACTCGTCGCCGAAGCGGTAGCCCGGACCACCGGTGCCGTTGCCCAGCGGGTCGCCGCCCTGGATCATGAAGCCGTCGATGACCCGGTGGAAGACGGTGCCGGCGTACAGGCTGTCGTTGCGCGACTGACCGGTCTTCGGGTCCGTCCACGTCTTCTCGCCCGTGGCGAGACCGACGAAGTTCTTGACCGTCTCGGGCGCGTGGTTCGGGAACAGCTCGATCTCGATGTCGCCGTGGTTGGTCTTCAGGGTGGCGTAGAGCTTCTCGGCCACTGGGGGCGCCTTTCGTCGACTGCCTTCTTTAACTCCCCGATCCTCCCACGCCCGTCCTCCTGCGCGAGTGCCGGTTCCGTGGCATCGTCGGCGATGTGTGTCGATCGGCACCCGTATGCCCTTCCCCACATGCCCGGTCTCACCGGAACAGGCATGATCCCCAATTGGGTGGAAAGCCGATAGAACGTACGCCACCGAGGAGGAGGAACCCGTGACCCGCATCGAGAGCGTGCGCGCCGCGACCGGCTCGGCGAAGGACAGCGTGCTGCACGCCGCGGAAGTGGTGGCGCCCTACGCCGACACCGCGAGGGAGAGGGCGGCGCACTACGCGCAGGAGGCCCGGGTACGGCTCGCGCCCAAGGTGTCCCTGGCCGCCGAGCAGGCCCGTGTGCAGTACGACGCCCATCTCGCCCCGCGGCTCGAACAGGCCAGGACCCATGTCCCGCCGAAGGTCGACCTCGCGGCCCACGAGGCGGCGCTCCGCACCCGGATCGCCGCGCGCCAGGCCGCCGAGTACTCCCGTCAGGCCGCCGACTACTCACGTCCCCGCATCGAACAGGCGGTAGCGGCGGCCGGACCTGCCCGCGACGAAGCCGCCTCCCGAGGCGCCGCCGCCCTCGCCGCCCTCCGCGGCCAGGTGACCCCGGCCCAGATCGACCGCCTGGTCCGCGCGAACCGCCGCCGGGCCCGCGCGGGGCGTGCCGTGAAGGGCCTCGCCGTCCTCGGCATCCTCACCGGCGGCGCCTACGCAGCCTGGCGCTGGTGGGACCGCCAGGCCAACCCCGACTGGCTGGTCGAACCCCCCGCCGCGACCGAGGTCCCCGCCCCCGGCCCCCTCAAGTCCGTCGACGGCACGGGCCTCGATCCCGAGGTCCAGGCGAAGGAGGCGGAGGAGGCGGAGGCTCGGCGGAAGAAACACGGCTGAGCGGGCATCGCGTGGGGCTGTGGGGCGGGCGACATGACCAAGTCGCTCGCCCCACGGCCATGTTTCACGTGAAACAGGACTGTGTGTCCTCGGATGCCGGGGACTGGTTGTCGACCGGGTCGTAGGAGGTGGGGCCTACGCCGACGGTGAGGATGCAGTCGGGGCAGGCGTAAAGGGTGATGCCGGGGCCGCTGGTGTGGTGGATGTCGCGGCATGCGACGGCCGCGCCTGTTCGGCGTTCGCAGCGGCAGCAGGGGGCGGTGAAGAGGGTGAGGGGTGGGGAGGTCAGCGCGTCGCGGTTCATGCGCTCGCCGCCTGCGTTGCGTGGAACGCGTCGGGGCCGAAGGGGGCGCCGTCGTAGGTGTACGGGTGGTCGATGCCGAGGGCGGCCAGGGCGGCAGCTTGACGGCGTTCCCTCTGGAGGCGGAGTTCCCTCTCGGTCTCCGCTTCGGCCTGTCGGCGGAAGAGTGCGGCGGCTTCCTCTTTGGTGGGGCTGGTCCAGGGGCGGGACCAAGGGCTCACGGGGACGGGGCCGAGGGCGGCGGGCTGGGCGGTGAGGTACGTGGACGAGTGGCGGCCGGGACGGCGACGAGGGGTGAAGGCAAGGAGGGCCCAGGTGAGGGCGCGGGCGATAGCATCGCGCATACGTCAGTCAGCTCCTAACAAGCTGTCTTGGCGAGCCCCAGGTGGACCGCGTAGGACCGGTTCACCCGGGGCGTTTTCGTGCCTGACGCTAACCCAACCGGTATAGGTCGGTCTAGGCATGTTTAATTTTGGCTAGCTTGTGTGCGCGGGATGGTGAGTTGTCTACGCTTCTGTTCATGGCAGCGCGTGAGATCGACCCCCGGGCCCCGGAGCCCCCGTACCGGCAGATCGCTGCCGACCTGGCCGCGGAGATCAAGAGCGGCGAGCTCGCGCCGGGGCGTCCGCTGCCGTCCGAGAAGGAGCTGACGGAGCGGTACGGGGTCGCGCGGAACACAGCGCGGTCGGCTCTGACGGTTCTGCGGGACCAGGGGCTCATCTACACCGTGCCGAGCCGGGGGTCGTACGTGGTCGAGTCCGCGGACGGCGTCTAGCTCTCGCCTCGGGGCCGATCCGGTGCGAAGTACGTGCCTGACAGGAAGATGCCGGGGAACGTGCCCGGTCCGTGCCGGGCGTCGAGCCAGGTGCTCAGGCGCTGTACGTCGCCGCTGATCATCGCGCGCAGCAGGTGACCGTGCAGTTCCTCTTCCTCCCCTGGCCCGAACTCCGTGAGGAACCGGGCGTACTTGAGGTTCACCCCGGCCTCGTACCGGTGCAGCGCATCGGCGTACCGGGCCTCGTCGTCGGTGTCGGGAGCGGTGGCCGCGTCCTCGGGGGTCAGTGTTCCCGTGCTGTCGCGGAACGCGAGCCGACCGATCGGGTCGGCGTGTTCGCGCAGGCCAGCGCGTTCGACGGTCTCGCGGGTGATGCGGCGGGCTTCCCTGTCGCAGGCGCCTTCCATCACCACGCCGATGTTGCGTGTCCCGGAGATGCCCCGAGGATCTGCCGCCGAGTACGAACTCCCGCTCACTCGACGGAAGTTGATGCCGTATTGCGTACGTGTCGGCCTGCCGCCGACGTCCACGTACCGGCGGCGGGAGCCGTAGTGGAGGCAGTCGTGGGCATACGCGCGGAGGAGGTCGAGGAGGGCGAGTTCCGGATGCTGTGGACCGGCGGTCCCCAGGGGGCCGTACATGGTGATGACCGACGCCATCTGGAGGTGGCGGTAACCCTGTTCGGGGTGGTGGAAGCCGCCGAAGGCACTCGGCGATGCCGACTCAGCCCCCGTCAACACCCGCGACAGCGGAAGGAGTTGGGAGAGGCCCAGTTCGGCGTACCGGTGACGGACGGCCTCGTGCCCGCTGTCGAACACGTCCGTGGCGACACCCGACGTCCGCCAGTGGGCGAGGCGTTCGGGTGCCGGACGGAAGACGAGGTTCGGGTGTCGGATCGTCAGGGCCGACAGGTCGGCGCGCAGCGCGAGCAGTGCGGTCACGGCCTTCGCCCCGGTGACCCCCTCGTTGGGGGCCAGCAGGTTCAGGACGGATCGGTGTTCTTGATGAGCTGCCGGTGGGAGTCCTGCATCCCCTCCGGCAGCGAGTCCGGGTCGAACCACTGAGCCTCCAGGATCTCGAACGTGTCGATCTTCAACGGGTCGTCGCCGGTGCAGAGGGCTTCGTACGCCACTTCCACCCGGAGCCTGTAGCCGCTCGTCACGGTCAGCAGGCGGCCCGGTACGACGTCCAGGCCGGTTTCCTCCTTCACCTCCCGGGCCACGGTCAGCGGGAACTCCTCGCCCTTGACCGCGTAGCCGGTGGGCAGGCCCCACGGGCGTTCCGGGGGCCACATCCGGTGCTTGAGCAGGAGCACTTGGCCCGCCTCGTTCCGGACGACGCCCGTGACGCCGACCATGAACTTGGCGTGGGCGAACCAGAGAATCCGCCACTGCAAGGGGCCTCGGAAGAGCCGCCACAGACGGGCGACGAGTCGCTTCACGGGGTGCCTTTCGCTCGGGGTCGCGGGTACGCCGGCCGCGCACTCACGGTGATCGGCCCAACTCTGACAGTCGTCACGGTGTTTCGCCGGGGTGTGCCTGCCGCTGGTGACGGCGCATCAGGACGTTGACGTCCGTCTCCTTGCTGTAGTCGTGCGCGGCGCGCGCGGATCTGCGCCGGTCGACGAACTCGGCGCACCCGGAGCAGCCGACGACCGGGGTGGGCGGGGTCATTCCGAACAGCGCCTCCAGGGCGGGCTGTTCGTCACGCTCGGGGGTCATGGCCGTCGGCTCCTTCGTGGTCGTCGTGGATCTCGGCCCACACCTCCTTGGCCCAGAGCCGCCCGCGCGAGCCGTGCAGGTCGTATCCCCAGCGGGCGGCGACCGCCTCGACGAGGAGCAGGCCGCGGCCGGACTCGTCATCGTCGTCAGCCCGGCCGGGGACGGGCAGGCGGGAAGGCGCGCGGTCCACGATTCCCACCCGGACCCGGGTCGGGGCCAGCCGTCTGACGACGAGGCGGATCTCGGGGCAGGAGGTGTGCCGGGTGGCGTTCGCGATCAGTTCCGTGACGGTCAGTTCGGCGCGGTCGGCTATGCGGTCGAGGCCCCAGACGGCGAGGACCTGCCGGACGAGCTTGCGGCCCGCCTCCGCCGTGGCCGGCTCGCAGGGGAAGCTCTGGCTGTAGGCGGGGGAGCCGACGGAGGCGGTCTGAACTGACGTACTGAGACTCGTCATTGCGGTGAGCCTTCGGGTTGTCGCGGTGCGTGACGAACAGACAACTCCCCTTCCGGGTAGTCCGGTTAGGGACATCAACTACTCGCGCCGCAGGATCGCCTAGGGCGATTTGACCTCCCGCCCGTCTGACGGACGGTGGCCGTGAGGGCTACCTTGCGGGCATGGACTGCACGCGCAACGTGGTTCTTGAGGCGTGGATGACGGAACACGGTTACAGCTCCAACCGCCTTGCCGACACGGTGAACAAGGCCGTCGAGGAATTCACCGGGAGGCCCGGCGGACTGGACGGGTCATCCGTACGGGACTGGAAGGCGGGGCGGGTCAAATGGCCCAAGTCCGCCACCCGTAAGGCACTTGAGAACGTGACGGGGCTTCCCGCTGTCGCCTTAGGGTTCGTGCCACGTGGCCGGAAGCAGGTTGTCCCGACCTCACCGCAACAGGAGGACCCCGACATGAAGCGTCGCAGTCTTGTCGGCGGCATCGCGGCGGCAGCCGTCGCGGCGGCCACGCCCGGCACCTCGTCGCCACGCCGGATCGGTATGAGCGACGTCGACCGCCTCCAGCGGCGCTTCACCGAGATCATCGCCAGCGACCACCGCCACGGCGGCCGACTCGGCATCGAACAGCGGGCCGCCGCCCTCGCCGACGAGGCGCTGAACCTCCAGAACGCGGGGAGTGCGAGCCAGCGCGTACGGAGCAGCCTCTACGCCTGCGCCGCGTCGTTCCGCTCCTCCGCGATGTGGGCCGCGATCGACGGCCGCCGGTACGAGGACGCGAAGACCCATATGCGCGAGGCGCAGACCCTCGCGGAGATGTCCGGCGACCAGGCGATCAAGTTCCGGATCTGGAGCCATGCGGGGACGTTGTACCGGCACATGGGGCGGCCTGCGGACGCGCTCGCGGCGAACGATGTGGCGCGGAACCTGCACATCACCCGCCGGGACCCGATGTTCGCCTCCCTCGGCCTGGCCCGAGAGGCCGCCATCCACGGCACCTCACAGAACCACAGCGCCACGCGCCGAGTACTGGACCAGTCCCAGGACGCCATGCTTCGAGCTACCCAGGGCACCTACCGTCCGGTCTGGCTGCTCGCCTTCTACGACCAGGCCGAGTTGGACTCATTGGCGTTGTCGGCATACCTCTCGCTGGGCAATCACCAGATGGCCGAGTTCCATGCTCACCGCAGTTTGTCCACCCTGCGACCTCACATGGTCCGATCGCGGGCGATCACCACGACACGGCTCGCACACGCCCAACTCGCCCAGGGCGACGCTGATGCCGCCACGTCCACCGCGATGCTGGTACCCGCCGACTCCGCCACTCAACACGCGCGAGTCTCCCGCATGTTGCAGGAGTTCGGAGCGGCTCTACGCGCAGTTGCACCGGACAGTTCGACGACGCAGACCTGGATCGAGCACACCGCCGGTTGGCGAATTCCCGAGCAGGATGCCAAGCACACCGGTGATGTCTTGTGACCGAAGCTCGTGAGGCCGGCCGCTGGGTGGGCTTCCGCATCACAGCTCTTCCCGGCTCATGAAGAAAGGGATGGACCAAGTGACCACGGCGCCCACTGTCGAACTGCGCACGTTCACCACCCTCGACCCCATCCGCAGTGATCTCCTTGACGTCTACGCCGAGGTACGCGCGCCCCTTCTCCATTTGCCGAACTACGCGGTCACAGCTTTCGGAGAACGACTGGACCGGCACGGCGCAGACCCCGGCTTCGTAGCTGTCCTCGCCTACGCCGACGATCACCCGATCGGCTACGCCTACGCCAACACCATCGAGCACGGCAACCGCTACTGGCAGCGCACCACCCCCACCCCACCCGAGCAGTACACAGAACGCCCAGCCCTGGCCCTGAAAGAGATCGGCGTACGCCCCACCTGGCGCGGCACAGGAACCGCACGCCGCATCCACGACGCTCTCCTCGCCGCCCGCCAGGAGCCGTACGTGACGCTCATGGTCAACTCCGCCGCCGGGGACGGGAAAGTGCACGCGCTCTACGAGTCCTGGGGATACGAGGACATCGGCCAAAGCCAGCCGTCCCCCGCTTCACCGCTCCTCACCGTGATGATCCGTGCCGTCGACGGAAGGTCCTGGTGATTACCGAAGACGTCCTCACGAACCGGCTCTGCGCTACTCGCTCGGGGCCAGACGTCATACCCACGACCATTCAGAGCGACACCGCGATGCGCACCGTCGCCGTCTCCGACAAGCCCCGCGAAGTGAACCGGTTCTCCCGAATGTTCGACGCGATGGCATCGAACGCTCTTCCTCCTCGGGACACTCCGAAGTTCCTGAACCAACTAGTACGAGAGATCGCAGAATGAACCGCCAACCCGTCACGATCAAAGCGTCCAGCCTGGCAGGAGTGGCCTGGATCAAGTCCTCCTACAGCAACGGCGGCGGCAACTGCGTAGAAGCCGCCCCCCTCCCCGCCACCATCGCCCTCCGCGACTCCAAGAATCCCGACGGACCCGCGCTCCTGGTCCCCGGTGCCGCCTTCCGCAGCTTCCTCGCCGGTGTTCGTGAGGGTCGCGTCTGACGTTCCGGTCCCCGCCCCTGCGTCCGAGCCAACGCGTAACGGACGCAGGGGCGTCCCGCGTCTCACAGCAAGAACACCCCCACCGTCACCAGCGGCCAATACAGCAGCCGGGCCGCCGTGTTGCCCTGCCACTCCAGGAAACCCACTCTCCGGGTCGAGGTCACCTCGACGACGTTGATGGCGATGAGGGCGATGAGGGCGATGACGAGGTAGAGGATGAAGTAGAAGTACTCGGCGTAGACGATGCCGGAGGAGCCGGTTTCGCCGCGGAGGACGCTGTGTTGGACGGCGACGACGAGCATCTGGGCGCCGCAGAAGCCGAGGACGGCCCAGGTGGAGAAGCCGGAGAGGGCTCGGCGTTCGGAGTCTTTGGTGACGGCGAAGAGAGACGCGAAAACCAGGGCCGTGATGACGATCAGGGGGACGGGGCGGTCCAGGAGAGGGCTGAGGAACTGGCGGGTGAGGCCGGTGGAGAAGTGGAGTTCGGGGATCGTGTCCTCGACGCGCAGGTCACGGCCGTAGGTCGTGCGGTCGTCGATCTCGCCGAGGCTGTAGGTGGTGAAGTGCGGCTGCCAGGACGGCGTGACGATGTGCTGGTAGAGGGCGAGACGGTCGGTGGCCTTCCAGGGCGGGTAGGCCGAGAAGTCGGGGACCAGGACCTGGCGGTCGGCGGTGGGCCACATCGTCAGCCAGACGACCTGGCGGTCCAGCGGGTAGCGGTTGTAGTCGAAGCGTTCGCGCAGGGTCGCGCGCAGCCGCCAGCCGACGACCTGCCCGTCCCCCGCCTTCTCCTGGTACACCCGCTCGGTCGCGCCCCCGTCGATCGCGTCCGGCATCTCGACGGCAGGCTTCTCGGTGGACGCGTCCGCGGGCAGCCGCTGCCAGAGGTAGCCGGTGAGTTTGACGTTGTGGGTGTCGCTGAACTGGAGCGTCTCGATGAGGAGTCCGGTCGGCGAGGACTTGATCGGCCTGGTGGGCGTTCGACACGGCCGTCCCGGGGACGCCCGTCACCGACTCGTCCGCTCCGACGCAGACTCAGATGAACACCGTCGACCCCAGGCACACCAGCGCCGTGAACGCGCTCAGCCAGGCCATCCGGTCCACCCGGCGCCGGGACGGCATCAGCAGGGCCGTCGCCGCGCAGACCAGTCCGGCGACCCCGCAGACGATGACCACCGCCATCCGCCCGGCCTGCGACTGGAGCGCGCGGACGGGGTCGTGCAGCCCTGCGGCGGCCACCGCGCAGCCGATGAGGAGGGCGGCACCGAGGACGGCGCAGGTCAGACGTACCACTTGTTTGGAGGGCATGCCGGGGGTCTGTCGGCGGTACGGCGGGGAGGGGCGGGCACCGGTACGTGTCGGCCGGCCTTCACCCTCCACGTCACCTCAACGGGGGAGCCGCAAAGCCACCGCGGCCCGGAGACCCCCTCGGCCCCCCGACCCCGGCCGGAAACCCCCTCGGCCCCCGGCCCCGGCCGGAAGCTCCCCTCAGTCCTCCCAACCCCCCGAAACCCTCCGATACGCCGCCCGCGCATCCACCACCCGCGCCAACGTTGTCCCCAGCAGCGCCGCCCCCAGCAGACACGCGAGCCACAGGGCGTCCCGGGAGACTGTCCAGGTCAGGGTCCCGAGCGGGGCGATCGCGAAGCCGTTGAGGAAGAGCCAGCACAGGACGGCCGTGCCCGGCGCGGCGGTGAAGCGGGCGCAGAGGCCGAGGACGGCGGCGAGGAGGGACAGCGCGAGGAGGGCGAGGTGGGGGCGGTCCATGCCGACGGTCGTGTTGAGGACGGCGACCAGGAGCAGCGCGCCGGAGAAGGCGCCCGCCCAGATCAGCGGGGTCGCCACCGGCTGGGGTACCGGACGGGCGCCCGATCCGAAATCGCTCCACTCGATCATGCCGACACTCCCTCTCCGACCGGCTCCGCCCTACGCCGCGCGCAGCCCCGGGAATTCTCCCACTCCCGGCTCAGCTCAGTGGCCTGGACGGCCAGTTGAGCAACCTCGCCCCGATGACGGCGGTTTGCAGGGTGTAGCGGTGCGCGGGGTCGGCGGGGTCGACTCCGGTGAGGGTGTGGACGCGTTCCAGCCGGTACGTCAACGCCCGCACGCTGAGCGAGAGTTCACGGGCCGCGGCGGCGGCGACGCAGCCGGTGTCGAAGTACGCGGTGAGGGTGTCGAGCAGCGGCTGCGCTCCGCCGCGTGCCTCCGCCAGCGGGGCCAGGGTGTGCTGGACGAGGTCCATCAGCGCCTGCCGGTCGCGGGCCAGCACCGGGAAGACGAGGAGATCGGCGGCGCGCAACAGGGGCTCGTCGAACCCCATCCGCTGGGCGACGTCGAGCGCGTTGAGCGCCTCCTCGTAGGAGTGCCCGATGCCCACCGCCCCCGTACGCGTCCGCCCGACGGCGACCTGTCCGGCGCCCCCGGTGATGGAGTGGACGAGCTTCGCGAAGTGGACGAGGACGTCCTCCTGGTCGCCCGGCGCGACGCACACCATCCGGCCGTCCTTGGTGGTGAACAGGATGCGCCGGTTCTCGAACCGGGCGAACAGCTCGACGGCGACCTGCCGGGGCACGGGGTCGGTCTCGTCGTACGCCTCGGGGCCGGTCGCGACGGCGACGGCGTGCGCGCGGGACAGGCGCAGGCCGAACCGTTCGGAGCGGGCGGCGAGTTGGCCGGGGTCGCCGTGCCCGGCGAGGAGGTCGTCGATGAACTCCCGGCGCGCGGCCTCCTCCTTGCGCACGACGAGCCGCTGCGCCCGCTCGTACCCGTCGGAGAAGGCGTCCACGGCCTGTTCGAGGACGCTCAGCACGTCGTCCAGGTCGGCCTGCGCGGGCCGGTTCTCCCGGCCCGCGCTGAGGTAGGCGCGGACCAGTGGCCGCCAGGCGAGACCGGCCTCCGCCGCGCGCGCCCCCAGCGCCCGCCGCGACTCCAGTTCGCCGCGCGTCAGCCGCCGGCCCGTCGCCGCCGCGTCCGCGAGGATCTCCGCGAACCCCTCCACGAACGTCTCCCCACCCCCGAGCACCCCTTCCACGCCGTACGCCCCCTCCGTCGTCGTCTGCTGCGTACGACGCACGGGGGCCGGGTTCGGATGCGGTGCGGTCCCCTGGATTCGGCGGGTGGTGCGGGTGGCGCCCGGTGTCCTGGGCCGGGCCGTCCGTGTGCCGGTCCTCGTGTTCGCTCCGGTCATGGTGAGACTCCTCGCCTTCGCCGTCGTCGTACGCGTCACCGCTGTCTCAGCCGCTCGCATGGGCGGCCTCGCGCTGGGGGGTGCCGTTCAGGGGGGTGGTCCTGGTGAAGCGGCGGGCGAGGGGTTCGGTCCAGCGGGCCGTGAGGGGGCCGAGGAGGACGAGGATGAGGACGTAGGCCGTGGCCAGGGGGCCGATGCGGGGTTCGGTGCCGACCGCGAGGCCGGCGATGACGATGGAGAACTCGCCGCGCGCGACGAGGACTCCACCGGCCCGCCAGCGGCCCGGGACGGAGATGCCCGCGCGGCGGGCGGCCCAGTAGCCGGTCGCGATCTTCGTACCGGCGGTGACCAGGGCGAGCGCGAGGGCCGGGAGCAGGACCGGGGGGATCGCGTGCGGGTCGGTGTGCAGGCCGAAGAAGACGAAGAAGACGGCGGCGAAGAGGTCCCGCAGGGGGGTGATCAGGTTGCCCGCGCCCTCCGCGACCTCGCCGGACAGGGCGATCCCGACCAGGAACGCGCCGACCGCCGCCGACACCTGGAGCTGCTGCGCGAGCCCGGCGACGAGCAGGGTCAGGCCGAGGACGACGAGCAGCAGCATCTCGGCGTTGTCGGAGGCGACCGCGCGGCTGACGAGCCGGCCGTGCCGCAGCGCGACGTACAGCACCGCGCCGACCGTGCCGAGCGAGATCAGCAGGGTGACGGCGCCGCCCGCGAGGCTCACGCCGGCCAGGACGGCGGTGAGGATCGGCAGGTAGACGGCCATCGCGAGGTCCTCCAGGACCAGCACGCCGAGGACGACCGGGGTCTCCCGGTTGCCGAGGCGGCGCAGCTCCCCGAGGACCTTCGCTATCACCCCGGACGACGAGATCCAGGTGACGCCGGCGAGCGCGACGGCCGCGACGGGGCCCCAGCCGAGCAGCAGCGCCATGGCCGCGCCGGGGGTCGCGTTGAGGACGAAGTCGACGGCGCCGGAGGGGTACTGCGTCTTCAGGGTGGTGACCAGGTCGGAGGCGCTGTACTCCAGGCCGAGCATGAGCAGCAGCAGGATGACGCCGATCTCGGCGCCGGTCGAGATGAATCCCTCGCTCGCCTCGAACGGGAGGAGTCCGCCCTGGCCGAAGGCGAGTCCGGCGAGCAGGTAGAGGGGGATCGGGGAGAAGCCGATCCGCCCGGCCAGCCGGCCGAGCAGGCCCAGGGCGAGGATGATCACCCCGAGTTCTATGAGCATCGCGGTGGTGTCGTGCACGGGCGTCTGACCTCCGTCGATTCGGTTCAGGTCGCGGGCGTCTGTGCCGACGCGCGGCCGTCCCGGAGGAGGGCGCGCGCGTCGTACGTACGTGAAGGTGATGGGTGTTGTCGGCAGGCCCGGCGGTACGCGGTACGGCGTACGTCGGCCCGGGCGCGGGCAGCGCTAGAGGCTGCGGCCGGTATCAGGAACGCCGTCGCGGGCGGCGTTGTCGACACGGACGGCACGGATGCCCTGGTACATGGAAACGCCCCCTTCCAGGCGACGGTCGTAAGTATTCGGTAAAGAACTTTACCGTATCTCTCCTTGCCGCACGGCAAGTTCAGGACGGAAGCGTCAGCTGGGCCTTGCGGGGGCGAGCGCGAAGGGTGAACACGATCATGGCGCTGACCAGCGCGGACGCGATCACGAGAACATCCGCGAGAGGTTTGCCGAACTGCTCCCGGAGAGGGGCGAGCAACAGGAACCCGACCGCTGTCCCGACCAGCCCCGCCGCGACCGCGGCTCCCCAGAACCGGTGCCGCGTGAAGAACCACTGCGCGAGGAACACCATCACGGAGTAGGGGAGCATTCCGCTGTCGCCGTCCACCAGCCAGAGGAATCCCCAGGCGACCCCGATCAGGACGAATCCGCCCAGGGTCACCAACGCCGCCTCGGTCCATGGCACCGGCTGCTGATGCTTGTGCACGGTCTCGTCCCCCCGGTTGCGGTTTCACGTGAAACATATCGAGGAGGCAGGAGACTTGATCATGCTGCCCGTCCGACGAGAGGTGTACCCGTGAAGCGACTCGTCGCCCGTCTGTGGCGGCTCATGCGTGGTTCCTTGCAGTGGCGGGTGTTGTGGGTCGCGCATGCGAAGTTCGTGGTGGGGGTGACGGGGGTCGTGCGGAACGAGGGGGGTGAGGTGTTGTTGTTGAAGCATCGGTTGTGGTCGCCGAGGCATCCGTGGGGGCTGCCCACGGGGTTCGCCGCGAAGGGAGAGGAGTTCTCGGCGACCGTGGTGCGGGAGGTGAAGGAGGAGACGGGGCTGGATGTGGTGGCGGGGCGGCTGGTGCGGGTGCGGAGCGGGTACCGGCTGCGGGTGGAGGTGGCGTACGAGGCGGTGTACGTCGGGGGGACGTTGAGGATCGATCCGTTCGAGATCCTGGAGGCCCGGTGGTTCCGGGCGGATGAGCTGCCGACGGGGTTGCAGGAGGCGCATCGGGAGCTGATCAGGGGGATCGAGCCGTCTTGAGTGCGTGAGGGGGCCTGAGTGCGTGAGGCGGCTGTGTCAAGCACCCTTGCGTCCTCCGATCGGGGGGAATCGGGTGGGGGGTCGCGTGCCGGGGTGGTGGGGGTGGGAGTGATGGCGGGACATGGTCTCGGTGGTGGGAGGTGGCGAGGTGCGGCGTCGGTGGCGGCGGTGTCGGTGGGGGGTGGTCGGGGGGACGTTCGCGTTGGTGGCCGGCGGGGTGGTGTCGCCCTCGGCGGCGGTGTCGGTGGGTGCCGCGCCTGTTTGCCGGATGTCCACCGGGCCTTATCAGCGGGAGCTTGAACGGCATTTGCGGCTGACGGTCGACGGGTCGCAGTCGGCTGGGGACTGCGCGGCGATCCGGGGATTTCAGGCGCGCAACGGGGTCGTGCCCGCCGATGGATACGCGGGGGTGGCCTCGTACCGGATGGTGCTGGTGGTGGAGGCGAGACGGAATCCGAATGCCGGGGGAAAGTGTCCGGTGCGGCGGTACCGGGTCGCCTGCGTCGATCTGACACGGCAGTTGATGTGGGTGCAGGAGGGGCGGCGGGTCGTTTACGGGGTGGTCCCGGTGCGGTCGGGGAGGGACGGGTACGAGACGCGGACGGGATGGCATCGGATCTACTGGCGGGACCTGGACCACTATTCGAGCCTCTATGACGACGCCCCCATGCCGTATGCGCAGTTCTTCGACGGGGGCCAGGCTTTTCACGGGACGTACGGGGATCTCTTCGCGGGCGGATCTCACGGGTGCGTGAACCTGCGGCTGGCGGACGCCCGGCGGCTGTGGGGCGTACTGGAGCTGGAGGACGCGGTGTTCGTGTACGGCGTGAAGCCCGGGACCGCGCGGAACGTGCCGTATGCGGCGCCGGTGCCGTGGGGGGACCCGGCGCCGGTCGGGGAGGTCGGGCCGCCGCCGAACCCCGATCCGGAATGAGGCGGCGGGCGTGGTGCGCGCAGCTGGTGTGCGCGTGCCTGCTGGCCCTCGCGCCGGTGCCGACGGCGCGGGCGGCGGCCGGGGTGAGCTGCGTCTCGGGGCAGAAAGGGCTGGCCACGACGTTGCGGAAGGGGATCACGCGGGCGCTCTCGGGCCGCCGGGGCACGGTCGCCGTCGCCCTGCACGACCCGACGACGAGCACCCGCTGCGCCCTGCGCGACACGTACGCGTTCGACGCGGCCAGCGTCGTGAAGGTGACCGTGCTGGGGACGCTGCTGTGGGACGCGCAGCGGGCGGGGCGGGCGCTGACCGAGAAGGAGGAGAAGCTGGCGTCGTCGATGATCACGCGGTCGGCGAATTCCGCGACCAATACGCTGTGGAATCAGCTGGGGGTGGCGAAAGTCCGGGGATTCCTGACGGCGGCGAAGATGACGCGGACCGAGCCGAATCCGTACGGATACTGGGGGCTCACGCAGCTCACCGCGCGGGATCAGCAGCGGTTGACGGGGCTCCTGGCCGGGCCGAACGACGTACTGAACGCGACCTCACGGTCGTACGTGCTGGAATTGATGGGGAAGGTCGTGAAATCGCAGCGGTGGGGGACGACCGAGGGGGCGCCTGCCGGGGTGGCGGTCCATGTCAAGAACGGGTGGCTGCCTCGGGAGAGTTTCGGGTGGCGGGTGCACAGCAGCGGGGTGTTCGTGGGGCAGGGGCGGACGTACACGATCACCGTGCTTTCGCAGGGGAATTCGAGTATGAAATACGGGGTGACGACTATTCAGCGGGTCGCTCGGGCGGTGCATTCCGCGCTGGCGGTCGAGGTGTAGCGTGACGGCGCCATTGGGTGGGGGTGGCGCCGTACGCCTGGTGGAATCTGCGGGAGAAATGGGCGGGGTTGGAGAAACCCCAGGAGCGGGCGATGGATTCGATCGTGCGGTGGGCGTGCTGGGGGGGCGGCGAGGTCGGCGCGGGCGCCGTCGAGACGGCGGTGGATGATCCACTTCTCCAGGCTGAGCCCGCCCTCCTCGCAGACGCGGTAGAGGGTGCGGACGGAGATGCCGTGGGCGTGGGCGACGCCGTGCGGGGTGAGGGCGGGGTCGGTGAGGTGGGTGCGGAGGTGGGCGAGGATGCGCGGGAGGAGGGTCTCGTGGGCGACCTCGCGGCGGGTGCGGGCGTCACCGGCGACGGAGACGATGAGGGCGCGGGTGAGGTGCAGGGTCGCGTCCGCGAGGGGCTGGGCCTCGGGGCCGCCGGCGTAGCGGTCGGCGCCGTGGCGCAGGGCGCGGATGTGGTGCAGGAGGAGGGGTTCGAGGGGGCTGTGGGAGAGCAGCGGGATCGCGTCGCGGACCGTGTCCACGGGGAGGCCGAGGTGGGCGAGGTCGACGGTGAACGCGAGCGAGCGGCCCAGTCCCTGCCAGCCGTACTCGTGCGAGGCCGCCATGTGCGGGACCAGGCCGATGCCGTCGGCCCCGAGGAGGCGCTGGTGGCCGTCGGCGCCGAATCGGGCGGTGCCGTGGCCGGGGGCCTGGGTCATCAGCGAGACGTTGCCCGCGAGTTCACGGCGGGTGGTGCGGGCCGAGCGCAGGAAGCGGGCGCCGGTGCCCTGGGTGTCGAAGAGGGTGAGAGGGCCGAACGTCCAGATCTCGATGCGCTTCCACAGCCTCGACGCCGGTTCGCCCTCCGTCAGTTCGGAGATGCCGCCCTCGCGCGCGACCGCCGTACGCAGGGCCTCGTAGCGGTCGGACTCGGGTAAGTCGTCGGTGTCCAGGACCAGCACGGTGCCCCACCCCCACGCCCCAGGGTTCCTCAACTGACGTACAGGGGCAAGCAGTTGGCGCGTACGGCACAGTCGTCGGCGGGCCCGCGTGCCATGCTCCCCGTCGTCCGCGCAGGCCACTCCTCGGGAGCGCCCCCATGCCGTTCGTCACGACAGCAGACGGAAGCCGGATTCACTACAAGGACTGGGGTGAGGGGCGGGCCGTCGTGCTCAGCCACGGCTGGCCGCTCGACGCCGACAGCTGGGAGGCGCAGCAGTTGCTGCTCGCCGGGCACGGGTACCGGGCGATCGCGCACGACCGGCGGGGGCACGGGCGGTCCGAACAGCCTTGGCACGGCAACGAGATGGACACGTACGCCGACGACCTCGCCACGCTCCTCGACACGCTCGATCTGCGGGACGTCACGCTCGTCGGGTTCTCCACCGGGGGCGGGGAGGTCGTGCGGTACATCGGGCGGCACGGGACCGCCCGGGTCGCCCAGCTCGTCCTCGTCTCCGCCGTGCCGCCGTTCATGCTGCTCACGGACGACAATCCCGGGGGTGTTCCGGGCGCCGTCTTCGACTCGATACGGGCCGGGTCGCTCGCCGACCGGTCCCAGCTGTACCGGGACCTGGCCGACGGGCCGTTCTTCGGGAACAACCGGCCGGGGGCGTCGGTGTCTCAGGGGGTCCGGGACGCGTTCTGGGCGCAGGGGCTGCGGGCGGGGCATCGGGCCGCGTACGAGTGCGTCGCCGCGTTCTCCGCGACGGACTTCCGGGGGGATCTGGACGCGGTGGACGTGCCGACGCTGGTGATTCACGGGGACGACGATCAGGTCGTGCCGTTCGAGGTGGGCGGGAAGGCGTCGGCCGCGCGGGTGAAGGGGGCGGAGCTGGTGGTGTATCCGGGGGCGCCGCACGGGATCACGGACACGCACAAGGAGCAACTGGGTGCGGATCTGCTGCGGTTCCTCAACTCGTTCTGACCGTCGGGTAGTTGACCTGAGTCGTTGACCTAATGGGAGGGGATCTTCGATGAGTTCTCGTCGTCGGGTGTTGGGGAGTGTGCTTGCGGCCGGAGGCGCGATGGCCGTGGGAACAGGGGGAGTTGCTTCGGGGGCGGAGGGTGTGGGCCCGGGTGTGGAGGCCGACTCCGTTGCCTCCGGGGGTGGTTCGGGGTCGGGGATCACCTTCGTCCTCGTGCACGGTGTGTTCGCCGACGCCTCCGGGTGGAACGCCGTCGCCGCTCGGCTGCTGCACGCCGGGCATCAGGTCATCGCGCCCGCGAACCCGCTGCGGGACATCGCCGGGGACTCGGCGTACGTGGGGAGCGTGCTGGACACGATCACCGGGCCCGTCGTGCTCGTCGGGCACTCGTACGGCGGTGAGGTCATCACCAACGCCGGGACCGGGCGGGCGAACGTCAAGGCCCTCGTGTACGTCGCGGCGTTCGCGCCGGATCAGGGGGAGAGCGCGCTGCAACTGGCGGGGCAGTTTCCCGGGAGTCGGTTGCCGGACGCGCTCAGGACGCGGGCGTTGCCCGGTGGGGCCGATGCGGACGGGTACATCGACCCGGCGAGGTTCCACGACGTCTTCGCGCAGGACCTGCCGCGCTCCACGACCCGGCTCATGGCCGTCACCCAACGGCCGGGCAGCCTGGGCGGGTTGGCGGCGCCCAGTGGGGTGCCGGCCTGGCGGAGCGTGCCGTCCTGGTACGTCGTCGCCGGGGACGACCGGGTGATTCCGCCGGCCGCCCAGCGGTTCATGGCGCGGCGGGCCGGGAGCCGGACGGTGGAGGTACGGGGGGCCTCGCACGTCGTGATGATGTCGCGGCCCGAGGTCGTCGTACGGCAGCTGGCGGCTGTCGTACGGGCCATTGCCTGAAGGGAGTTGGGGCGTGGACACGATCGTTCTCGTGCACGGGTTCTGGGTGACTCCGCGGAGTTGGGAGCACTGGGTCGAGCACTACAAGCAGCGGGGGTATCGGGTGATCGCGCCCGCGTATCCCGGGTTCGAGGTGGAGGTCGAGGCGCTCAACTCCGACCCCGGGGCGGTGGAGCGGCTCACCGTCGGGGGGATCGTCGACGGGCTTGAAGAGGTGATCCGAGGGCTCGACCGGCCGCCGTTGCTCATCGGGCACTCCGCGGGCGGGGCGTTCGTCCAGATGCTGCTGGACCGGGGGCTCGGGGCCGCGGGCGTCGCGATCTGCTCGGCTCCTCCGCAAGGGGTTCGGGTGGCGCCGCTCTCCCAACTCCGTGCGGCCTTCCCCGTGTTGCGCAGTCCCGCGAATCGGGGGCGGGCGGTGGCGCTGAGTGCCGCGCAATGGCGGTACGCCTTCACCAACACGTTTCCCTCCGGGGAGTCCGACGCGTTGTACCGGCGGTACGCCGTGCCCGCGTCCGGGCGGATCTTCTGGGACAACGTCCTCGGGAACTTTCGGGGTGGGCGGGCGGCGACGTACGTCGACTACCGGAATCCGCTGCGGGCGCCGCTGCTGTTCGTGTCCGGGGAGCGGGATCATCTGATGCCGCCCGCCGTGCAGCGGGCCAACGCCCGGAAGTATCGGGGGGTGGGGCGGGTGGAGGTGCGGGTGGTGCCGGGGATGCCACATCTGCTGCCGGCCGCGCCGGGGTGGGAGGGGGTTGCGGACTCGGTGGTGGAGTGGGGGGTGGGGGTGGTGGGGTGAGGGCTTCGGTGTACGGGAGTCGGGGACTGAAGGGGGTCTCATGAGCGACGTTCGGGTCATCCACATCGGAGGGCCTACCGTGTTGATCGAGGTCGGGGGGTGGCGGTTGCTCACCGATCCGACGTTCGATGCGCCTGGGCGGAGGTATGCGTTCGGGTGGGGGACGTCGTCCGTGAAGACGGCTGGCCCCGCGCTGTCTGTCTCCCAACTCCCGCCTCTTGACGCGGTGTTGCTCACGCATGACCATCACGCCGACAATCTCGACGACTCCGGGCGGGCCCTGTTGCCCACGGCGGGGGTCGTCCTGACAACCCCCTCCGGGGCGGGGCGGCTCGGCGGCAACGCGCGGGGGCTGGCGCCGTGGGAGACCTGGCGGCTCTCCGCGCCGGGCCGCCCCTCGATCGAGGTGATCGCCACACCGGCCCGACACGGTCCCCCACTGTCCCGTCCCTTCGTGGGAGACGTCACGGGCTTCGCCCTCCGCTGGCCCGGCCAGCAGCACGGGGCCCTTTGGATCTCCGGGGACACGGTCCTGTTCGACGGGGTTCGCGAAGTGGCCCGGCGGGTCCAGGTCGGGACGGCTCTGCTTCACCTCGGAGGTGTCCGGTTCCCCCTGACCGGGCCCGTCCGCTACACGTTGACCGCTTCCGCGGCTCTGCGGGTGTGCCGGGTGGTGCGGCCTCGGGTGGTGGTGCCTGTGCACTACGAGGGGTGGTCGCATTTTGTGGAGGGGCGGCGGGGGGTGGAGGCGGCGGTGGGGCGGGCTTCGGGGGGTGCGCTGCCGGAGTTCGTTTGGGTGCCTCGGGGGGAGGGGGTGGGGGTGGTGGTGTGAGGGGGTGGGGTTTGGGGGTTCGGCTTCGAGGGGTGGGGGTGAGTTCGTAGGCTTTTCTTTGAGGGGCGTTCAGTTGACGGCTGGGGCGATATGCCCGTTTCTTGGGAAGTGGTGGGAATCGGGGGTGGGGCGGGGTAACGTCGCAGGTCGGAGCCTGTGGTCCCCGCGCGTGCGGGGGTGGTCCCGCCCCGCCGGACCTCGCCTTCCCGTGGTTCATGTGGTCCCCGCGCGTGCGGGGGTGGTCCCGACCTCGCGGGTGTCGCAGGTGCCGTACTGGGGTGGTCCCCGCGCATGCGGGGATGATCACCCAGATCCTTCTTGCCCGATTGGGCAAGCTCGCGAAGGTCAGTTGCAAGCCATCGATGTGCCCCGGACCGGTTCGTAGGCGGTGAATTCCGGGACGTCTGAGGGGCGGGACTCGGAGTTGGGGGGAGTCAAGGGGCGGTCTTCGCGTAGGTGGGCGAAGACCTCGGGGGCTCGGTCGGGGTCCCAGGCGAGGGTGGAGCCGATGTTGGGGAGGGGGTCGTTGAAGCCGGCGATGGGGACGGTGGCGAATTCCGTGGAGGAGGCGGGGAGGTGGGTCAGGGTGGTGGCCAGGGAGAGGAGGTCTGTGTCTTTGAAGCCCTGGTCCACCTTGATCGTGCCCAGCAGTGTGCGGCTTAGTTTTAGGAGGTCCGTTGGGTGGGACTGGAGGCGTTTCAGGGTGGCCACCAGGAAGCGTTGCTGGCGTTGGACTCGGCCCAGGTCGGCGGCGCCGTCGAATTTGCGGGAGCGGACGTACTGGAGGGAACGGCCGCCGTCGAGGTGGTGGGTGCCGGGGGGCAACTTCAGCTTTGTGGCGGGGTCGTTGATCTCGCGGGACGTGCAGACGTCCACCCCACCCGCCGAGTTGACCGCGTCGATGAAGCGACGGAAGTCGATCTGGAGGTAGTGGTCGATCGGGACGCCGGTCGCTTCCTCGACCGTGCGGACGGAGAGAGCCGGCCCGCCTTCCTTGAACGCCGAGTTGATCTTCGCATCGTGGGGCGGGACCCACTCTCCTGTGCCGGGGTCGCGGTGGGCCGGGATACGGGCGAGGGAGTCGCGGGGGAGGCTGACGACGCTGACGCGGTCCTGTTTCGCGGAGACGTGGACGAGCATGAGCGTGTCCGTGCAGTGGCACGCCTCGCCGCCCGCGTGGAATTTGCGCAGCTCATCCCGGGTGAGCGTGGAACGGTCGTCGATGCCCATGAGGAGGATCGTCGTACCGACCCCGTCCGCCCCACTCGGACGACGCTCTCCCCCACCGCCCCGACCAGCGAGGCCGGCCCACCCGACCCCGCTCGGACGCCCAGCCTCCCCACCCCCCTCGAACGCCACCACCCGAGCCACCGGGAGCCCCCGAGACACCCCCGACGTCCCCTCCAGCACCGCCCCGGCCAGCAGGGCGACCAGCGCCGCCCCGACCCACCGCTTCCTCATCGCGCACCCTTCCAGCCACGCCGACGCCGCATCCACATCACCAGACAGATCAAGAAACCGGAGGTCAGGGACGCGATCGCCGCCAAGCCCCATAGCGGGGACATCCCCCGCCCGCCCCCGGTGTCCGGCAGCTCCCCATGCCCCTTGATCACGGCAGACGCGTTGCACTCCGCAGCCACGGAACCGGCGGGACAGTTGCTGGCCCCCGGCCCGCCGACGACCGGCACATCCACCACCGTCCCCGGCGGCACATGATGACGCCCGTACGTCACGGAGAACGTGATCCGCACCGGATGCGAGCAGTCCCCGGGCGCCGTCCCGGTCCAGGTGACTCGCGAACTGCCGTACTTCACAGCCCCGTTGGCGGCCGAGGCATCCCGGTTGTACGACGCGTACCGCAACACCTGCGAGAGGTCGACGGCGGCGGTCGCCCCGACGTACGGCACGCCCGTCGCACTGCACACGGTCACCGTGTACGTCACCTTGTCCCCCGGCCGGGGATGCGAATTGTCGGACGTGATGCGGACGTTGAGCTTCCCAGCGTCGACCTTCACCGCGAAGTCCTCGACCTGCCCCTCACCCCCGTACCCGTTGGGCCGAGGATCGGCCGGTACGGCGCGCAGGGTGCCGCCGATGCGGACGAGCGTCTCGCCGCGAGGCAGGTTGGGGTCGTGGCCCACGGCGGGCTGGTCACCGAAGAGACGGAGCCGCAGGTACGTCGTCCCGGCACGGGCGAACTTGACGCCGGTCCAGCTCAACTCAGTTGACGACGTCCCGCTCGGGATGCGGCGCTCAATCCGCTCCCCCTGATCGAACCGCCCGTTGAAGTCGGCGTCGAGCCAGGCCGCCAACACCGCCGTCCTGCCCGTCCCGTTGGTCAGGTCGACGGTCGTGGAGTACCCGGCGGCACCGGAGTTGGCGACCGGAAGAGAGCGCGGCCCCCGCCCGCCCTCACCCAGGCGCGCCCCCAGCGGACGCCCGTCCGTGTCGGCGTAACTCCCCTTCCCGAGCCAGAGTTTCGGCACGATCACGTGGTAGGGACCGTCCGCCTTCAGGGTCGTCCCGTACGTGTCCGGCGCCTCCCCGAACTCGTACTCGGGCCCGTCCACACTCGACCCGCACCCTTCCGGATACGCGCCCCCCACCACGTTCCCGTAGCACGTGGAGTTGGCGCTCGCGTCGGTCACCTCGTTGACGATCCGCCGACTCCCCTGCCCCGGCACCGCGTTGGCGCGATAGGTGTACGTCACGGTCACGGACTCCCCGGCACGCACATCCCCCTTCCAGGTGAACCGCGTCCCGCCCCCGATCGTCACCACACCCGAACTCGCAGCAGGCCCGGCAACCCGAGCCGCGTTCAACAGCCCAGCCCCCTCCACGACTTGGTCACTGAAGGTGGCCCCCGGATAGTCGGCCCCACTGTCGTTCGTCACGACGACCTCGTACGCCAGATCGTCCCCAGGCCGCGGATTCGTCGCGAACGCCCTCTTCACAATCTTCAGCCGCGGTACGACGGTGCTGGTGCCGCTCCCGGTCGTGCACCCGGAATCAGCGGAACCGGACGGGCAGTTGGTGCCGGGCACCCCCGACACGACCGCGTTCGTGAGCTTCCCGTCCCCTCGGTCCACCGCGTCGACGGTGACCGAGTACGTGACGGTGACGGTCTGCCCGCCGGCCACGTCACCGGACCACTTCAGCAGGGGCGACTCGAAGGAGACCGAACCCCCGTCCGCCACCGCGTCGTTGTTGTAGTCGGCGTCGTCCAGGACCCCGCTGAGGTCGTCCGTCCAGGACGCGCCGGGGTAGTCGGACGTGGTCGGGTTCTCGACGGTCACCTTGTACTCGACCTTCGACCCCGGCAACGCGGCAGGCGTGACCTGGGACTTGGTGAACTTCAGCGTGGGGATGGGCGTCGAGTTCGTCGAGCAGCCCGCGTGCGAGGAAGTGGTGCAGTTGTTGCCCGGTGAGGCCGAGGTGATCGCGTTCGTCAGCACACCGTCGCCGAGCCCGGCGGGGTCGGACTTCACCTTGACGGTGTAGGTGACGGTCGCCGAGGAGCCGACGGGGATGTCACCGGTCCAGGTCAGCCGGGGGGAGTCGTAACTCACCTTGCCGGTAGTGGCGTTGGCGTCGTCGCCGTACACCGCGTCGTCCAGGACGCCGGTCAGATCGTCCGTCCAGGTCGCCCCCTCGTACTCGACCGACCCCGTGTTCTGCGCGGTGACCGTGTAGGTGACGTCCTGGCCCGGGAGGGGGCGGTTCGTCGAGGCGGTCTTGGTGAGGGAGAACTGGGGGACGCCGAGGGTGGCGGAGCAGTCGGTGTTGGCGGTGCCGGTCGGGCAGTTGGTGTCGGGGGTGGAGGTGACCTTGTTGGTGAGTGAAGTCGTGGAGGTGGTGGGGCTGTTGAGGGTGACGGTGTAGGTGACGGTCGCCGAGGAGCCGGCCGGGATGTCGCCCTTCCAGCTCAGCACCGGCGCGGCGTAGGAGACGGTCCCGGAGGACGCGTTCGCGTCGTCGCCGTACACCGCGTCCGTCAGGACACCTCGCAGGTCGTCCGACCAAGTGGCGCCCGTGTAGGCGGCGGTGCCGGTGTTCTGTGCGGTGATCGTGTACGTCACCTTCGAGCCGGGGGCGGCGGTGCCGGAGCTGACGGCCTTCTTCAGCTTGAGCTGGGGGATGCCGTTGCCGGGCTTGTCGCCGGTGGAGCAGTCCGAACTCTGCTTGCCGCGCTGGCAGTTGGAGCCAGCCGGGCCGGTCACGGAGTTGGCGAGCTTGCCGTCGCCGGTGACCGGGTTGTCGACGGTGACGGAGTAGGTGAGGGTCACCGAGGAGCCAGGCGCGATGTCACCCGTCCAAGTCAGCTTCGGGGAGGTGAAGTTGACGTCCCCCGCCGTCGCCGCCGCGTCGTTCCCGTACGCCGCGTCGTCCAGGGCGTCCGTGAGGTCGTCGGTGACCACCGCGTCCGGGTAGGTCGCCTTGCCGGTGTTCTGGACGGTCACCGTGTAGGTGACCTTCTGGCCGGGGACGGGGGCGGAGCTGGAGGCCGTCTTGGTGATCGCGAGGGCCGGGATGCCGGCCGGTTTCGTCGGGCAGACGTGGCCGGGGGTGCCGTCGGCGCAGGTCGCGTCGGGGGTGCCGGTGACGGCGTTGGAGAGTTCCTTGTCGCCGGTCGCCGGGTCCTTCAGGGTGGCTGTGTAAGTGACCGTGGCCGTCTGACCTGTGGGAACGTCACCGGTCCACTTCAGTGTCGGCTCGGTGTAGGTCACGCCGCCCAGGGAGGCCGTCGCGTCGGCGCCGTACACCGCGTCGTCGAGAATCCCGGTCAGGTCGTCCGTCCACACCGCGTCCTTGTAGGTGGCGGTTCCCGTGTTGCGGGCGGTGATCGTGTACGTGACCTTCTGGCCCGGCAGCGGGTTGCTCGGGGTGTAGGTCTTGGCGAGGGTGAGCTGCGGGGAGCCGGTGCTGGTCTTGCAGGCCGAACCCTGCTTGCCCTGGGCACAGTTGGAGCCGTCGGGGCCGACGACCGAGTTGGCGAGGGTCTTGTTCCCGGTGTCCGGGTTCTTGACCGTCGCGGTGTAGGTGACGGTCGAGGAGGCACCGGCGGGGATGTCGCCGGTCCATGTCAGCTTCGGGGCCGCGTAGTCGACGGTGCCGAGGCTCGCGGTGGCGTCGTCACCGTAGGCCGCGTCGTCGACGACGTCGGTCAAGTCGTCCGTCCAGAAGGCTTTTTCGTAGACGGCCGTGCCGGTGTTCTCGGCGACGACGGTGTACGTGACCTTCGTCCCCGGTACCGGGTTCGCCGGGCTGGAGGTCTTGGTCAGGGAGAGCTGGGGGATGCCGTCGCCGGTCTTGTCACCGGTCGTGCAGGACGAACTCAGCTTGCCGGGTCGGCAGTTCGAGCCGGGTGGTCCGGTGACGGCGTTGGTGAGCCTGCCGTCGCCGGTGTCCGGGGTGTCGACCGTGACGGAGTAGGTGACGGTCGCGGAGGCGCCGGCGGCCAGATCGCCGCGCCAAGTGACCTTGGGTGAGCTGTAGTTCACGGCACCCGAGGTCGCCGAGGCGTCGGCGCCGTACGCCGCGTCGTCCAGGACGCCCGTCAGGTCGTCGGACCAGGTGGCGTCCGCGTAGGCGGCCGTGCCCGTGTTCGTGGCGGTCACGGTGTACGTGACCTTCGTGCCCGGCGTCGGGCGGTTCGCGGAGGCGGACTTGCTGATCTCCAGCGAGGGGATTCCGGCCGGGGCCGGTGCGCAGGCCGAATCCGTGGAGCCGACAGCGCAGTTGGAGCCGGTCGGGCCGACGACGGCGTTGGTGAGACGCTGGTCCCCGGTGTCGGGGTCCTTGAGGGTGACGGTGTAGGTGACGGACGCGGACGCGCCCGACGCGAGGTCGCCGGTCCACTTCACCGTGGGCTCGGTGTACGTCACGCTGCCGGTCGTCGCGGAGGCGTCGTCGTACGTCGCGTCGTCCAGGACGCCGGTCAGGTCGTCGCTCCAGGAAGCGCCGGGGTAGGTGCCGGTGCCGGTGTTCTCGACGGTGACGGTGTACGTCATCTTGCCGCCGGGGACGGCGACTTGGGGGCGGTAGGTCTTGGCGATCTTCAGGAAGCCGACGCCGCTGGAGGTCGAGCAGTCGGCGTCGGTGGAGCCGGACTCGCAGTTGGAGCCCTGGGGGCCGGTGAGGGCGTTGGAGAGCTTGCCGTCGCCGGAGCGCGGGGAGTTGAGGGTGACGGAGTAGGTGACGGTCGCCGAGGCGCCCGCGTCCAGGTCACCGGACCACTTCAGCGTCGGGGCCGTGTAGGAGACCGAACCCGCCGTCGCCGAGGCGTCGTTCGCGTACACCGCGTCGTCCAGGGCGCCCGTCAGGTCGTCCGTCCACACCGCGTCCTTGTAGGTGGCGCTGCCGGTGTTCTGGACGGTCACCGTGTACGTCGTCCTGCCGCCCGCGACCGGCTGGGTGGGGGACGCCTTCTTGGTGAGGTG
Organism: Streptomyces sp. NPDC004539; assembly: GCF_040610055.1. NCBI lineage: Bacteria > Bacillati > Actinomycetota > Actinomycetes > Kitasatosporales > Streptomycetaceae > Streptomyces > Streptomyces sp. NPDC004539. The sequence goes on from NZ_JBEXLS010000034.1 coordinate 94,684, forward strand.
CAGTTCGGGCAGGCCGTCGATGGCGGCCGAGCAGCGGTTGTCGGTGGAGCCCTTCTTGCAGTTCGAACCGGCCGGTCCCACCAGGCTGTTGACGAGACGGTCGTCACCGGACTTGGGGTTGTTCAGCTTCAGCGCGTAGGTGAGCGTCTCGGTGGCGCCCGCCTTCACCGTGCCCGTCCAGGACAGCTTGGGCGCGGTGTAGGTGACCGAACCCGTCGTCGCCGTCGTCCGGCCGAGCCAGGTCGCGCTGTCGAGGACGTCGGAGAGGTCGTCGCTCAGCGTGGCCCCGGGGTAGTCGGCCTTGCCCGTGTTCTCGACGGTGACCGTGTAGGTGACGGTGTCGCCGGGGAGCGGGCTGCCCGGCGAGACCGTCTTGACCAGCGTCAGCGACGGGATGCCGTACGGGCCCGCCGTACAGGCCGGATCGGTGGCGCCCGAGGGGCAGTTGGCGCCGTCCGAGGACGAGACCAGGGTGTTCTTCAGGGTCTGGTCGCCGGTGTCGGGGTCCTTCAGGGTGACGCTGTAGGTGATGGTCGCCTTGGCGCCGGGCGCGAGGTCACCGGACCAAGTCAGCGTCGGGTCCGTGTACTTGACCGAGCCGGACGAGGCCGAGGCGTCGTCACCGTACGTCGCGTCGTCCAGCACGCCCGTCAGGTCGTCCGACCAGGCGGCGCCGGTGTACGCGGCCGTTCCCGTGTTCTCCACGGTCACCGTGTACGTGACCTTGTCGCCAGGCTTGGGGGCCGTGTTGGACGCGGTCTTCTTCATGGTCAACTCGCGGACGGTGACTGGGTTCTGGTCGCCGCAGTCCGGACTCGACGTCCCGGCAGGGCAGTTGGTGTCGGTCGTCGAGACGACCTTGTTGACCAGCTTCTTGTTCCCGGACAGGGGGTTGGCGAGCTTCACCGAGTAGGTGGTCGCCGCCTTGTCGCCGGGGGCGAGGTCACCGGACCAAGTCAACGTCGGAGCGGCGTACTTGACCGCACCTGCCGACGCCGACGCGTCGTCCGCGTAGGTCCCGTCGTCGATCAGGTCCGTCAGGTCGTCCGACCAGGTCGCGTCCTGGTACGCCGCCGCGCCCGTGTTCTCCGCGACGACCGTGTAGGTCACCGTCTGACCGGCCGCCGGGTTCGCCGGGGTGAACGTCTTGGTCAGCTTGAGCTGCGGCACCGCGCTGGATGTCGTGCACACCTCGCAGACCGAACCGGCGGGCCCGGTCACCGAGTTGGTCAGCTTCTTGTCCCCGGTGTCGGGGGTGTTGACGGTGACGGAGTACGTCGTCGTCGCGGAAGCGTCGGGTGCCAGGTCGCCGGACCAAGTCAGCTTCGGCGCCGCGTACTTGACGCCACCGGCCGTGGTCGAGGCGTCTCCCCCGTACACCGCGTCGTCCAGCACCCCGGTCAGGTCGTCGCTCCAGGACGCCCCGCTGTACACCGCGGTCCCGGTGTTCTTCGCGACGACCGTGTACGTCACCACGGAACCGGGCTTCGGGTTGGCCTCCGACACTGTCTTTTTCAGGGTGAGTTGGGGAATCCCGTCCCCGGTCCGGTCGCCGGTGGAGCACTCGGGCGCCTTGCTGCCGGACTGGCAGTTGGAGCCGGCGGGCCCGGTGACGGCGTTGGTGAGCTTGCCGTTGCCGGAGAGGGGCGACTTGACGGTGACGGAGTAGGTCACGGTGGCGGAGGCGCCCGAGGCCAGGTCACCGGACCACTTCAGCGTCGGAGCCATGTAGGAGACCGAACCCGCCGTCGCCGAAGCGTCGTTCGCGTACACCGCGTCATCGACGACGTCCGTGAGGTCGTCCGACCACACCGCGCCCTTGTACGCAGCCGTCCCCGTGTTCTCGACGACCACCTTGTACGTGACCTTCGAGCCCGGCGTGGGCCGGTTCTCGGAGGCGGTCTTGGTGAGCTTCAGGGTGGGGACGCCCGCCGGGGTCGGCTTGCAGGCCGGGTCGGTCGAACCGGCCGCGCAGTTGGACCCGTTGGGGCCGACGACGGCGTTGCCGAGCTGCTTGTCGCCGGTGTCCGGGTCGTGGACGGTGACGGTGTAGGTCGTCGTCGCGGACGCACCGGCCGCGAGGTCACCGGACCAGGTCAGCTTCGGCGCCGTGTACGAGACCGAACCCGCGGACGCCGAGGCGTCGTCGGCGTAGGTCGCGTCGTCCAGGACTCCGGTCAGGTCGTCGCTCCAGGACGCCCCCGGATACGTCCCGGTGCCGGTGTTCTCGACGGTCACGGTGTACGTCAGCGTCGAACCCGGAGTCGCGGTGTCCGGCGTGTAGGTCTTGCTCAGCTTCAGCACACCGACGCCGCTGGACGTCGAACAAGCCCTGCATTCCGTGCCGTTGGGCCCGGTCACCGCGTTCTTGAGGGTGAGGTCCCCGGTGTCGGGGGCGTTGACGGTGACGGAGTACGTCGTCGTCGCGGAGGCGTCGGGTGCCAGGTCGCCGGACCAAGTCAGCTTCGGGGCCGCGTACTTGACGTCGCCGGCCGTGGTCGAGGCGTCTCCCCCGTACACCGCGTCGTCCAGCACCCCCGTGAGGTCGTCGCTCCAGGACGCCGCGCTGTAGACCGCCGTCCCCGTGTTCTTCGCGACGACCGTGTACGTCACCACGGAACCCGGCACCGGGTTCGCCGGGGTGGACGTCTTGGTCAGGGTGAGCTGTGGGATGCCGTCGCCGGTCTTGTCGCCGGTCGAGCACTCCGAACCCTGCTTGCCGGACTGGCAGTTGGAACCGGCGGGGCCGGTCACGGAGTTGGCGAGCTTGCCGTTCCCGGCGAGGGGGGACTTGACGGTGACGGAGTAGGTGACGGTCGCGGAGGCGCCCGCCGCGAGATCGCCGGACCACTTCAGCGTCGGGGCCGTGTACGAGACCTCGCCCGCCGACGCCGCCCCGTCACCCCCGTACACCGCGTCGTCCACGACGTCCGTGAGGTCGTCCGACCATGCCGCGCCCTTGTAGGCGGCCGTCCCCGTGTTCTCCACGGTCACCGTGTACGTGACCTTCGAGCCCGGGGTCGGGCGGTTGGTGGAGGCGGACTTGGTGATCGAGAGGGTCGGTACGCCTGCGGGCGTCGGTGCGCAAGCCTTGTCGGTCGAACCGGGGGCGCAGTTGGACCCCTTGGGGCCGGTGACGGCGTTGGCGAGCTTCTTGTCGCCGGTGTCGGGGTCCTTGACGGTGACGCTGTAGGTGACGACTCCGGTCACGCCCGCCGCCAGGTCGCCGTTCCAACTCAGCTTCGGTGCCTCGTACTTGAGGGTGCCGCCGTTGGCCTCGGCGTCGTCGTTGTAGACCGCGTCGTCGAGGACGCCGGTCAGGTCGTCGAAGCCGGAGGCGGCCGGGTAGGTCCCGGTGCCGGTGTTCTCGACGGCCACCGTGTAGGTGATGACCGAGCCCGGGGTGGCGACCTCCGGGGTGTAGGTCTTGGTGACCTTCAGCATGCCGATCCCGCTGGACGCGGTGCAGTCGGCGTCCGTCGAACCGGTGGCGCAGTTGGAACCCTGCGGTCCGACAACGGAGTTGGTGAGCTTGCCGTCTCCGCTGATCGGCGTGTTGACGGTGACGGAGTAGGTCACCCGGGCGGACGCGCCCGCCGCGAGATCGCCGGACCACTTCAGCGTCGGGGCCGTGTACGAGACCTCGCCCGCCGACGCCGTCGCGTCACCCCCGTACACCGCGTCGTCGAGGACCTCGCTGAGGTTGTCCGACCAAGTCGCCCCGTTGTAGGCGGCGTTGCCGGTGTTCTCGACGACGACCGTGTAGGTGGCCTTCTCGCCCGCGACCGGGTTGACCGGCTCGACGCTCTTGGTGATGTGGAGTTCGGGGAGGCCGCCGACGTCGCTGGAGCAGCGGTTGTCGGTGGAGCCCTGCTTGCAGTTCGAACCGGCGGGCCCGACGACGGTGTTGACCATCTTGCCGTCGCCGGTGCGCGGGTCGTTGAGCTTGAGCTGGTAGGTCACCGTCTGCGTGGTGCCGGCGGGGACCGTGCCCGTCCACTTCACCGTCGGTTCGGTGTACGTCACCGAACCGGCCGACGCCGTCGTCAGGTTGGCCCAGGTGCCCTCGTCCAGGACTCCCGTGAGGTCGTCGCTGAAGGTGGCGCCCGGGTAGTCGGTGGCGGTGTCGTTCACCAGCTTGATCGTGTAGGTGAGGGTGTCGCCGGGGAGCGGGTTCGCCGGGGCGACCGTCTTCGACAGGGTGAGCGAGGGGATGCCGTACGGGCCCGCCGTGCACGCCGGATCGGTGCCGTCCGCCGGGCAGTTGGCGCCGTCCGAGGACGAGACCAGCGTGTTCTTGATGACGCGGTCGCCGTCGTCGGGGTCGGCCAGGGTGACGCTGTAGGTGACGGTCGCGGAGGCGCCGACGGCCAGGTCACCGGACCAACTCAGCTTGGGGGCGGCGTACTTCACCGTTCCCGAGGTGGCCGAGGCGTCGCCGCCGTACGTGCCGTCGTCGAGGACGTTGACCAGGTCGTCGGACCAGGCGGCGCCGGTGTAGGCGGCCGTTCCCGTGTTCTCGACGGTCACCGTGTACGTGATCTTGTCGCCGGGCTTCGGGGCGGTGTTGGACGACGTCTTCTTCATGGTCAACTCGCGTACGGTGACCGGGTTCTGGTCGCCGCAGTCCGAACTGGTCGAACCGGCGGCGCAGTTGGTGTCGGTCGTCGAGACGACCTTGTTGACCAGCTTCTTGTTCCCGGACAGGGGGTTGGCGAGCTTCACCGAGTAGGTGGTCGTCGCCTTGTCGCCCGGGTCGAGGTCACCGGACCAAGTGAGCTTGGGAGCGGCGTACTTGACGGTCCCCGCCGACGCCGACGCGTCGTCCGCGTACGTCCCGTCGTCGATCAGGTCGGTCAGGTCGTCCGACCAGGTCGCCCCCGGGTAGGCAGCCGCGCCCGTGTTCTCCGCGACGACCGTGTAGGTCACCGTCTGACCGGCCGCCGGGTTCGCCGGGCTGGACGTCTTCGTCAGCTTCAGCTGGGGGACGCTGCTGGTGGTCGTGCAGGTCACGCAGTTCGTCCCCGGCGGCCCGGTCACCGAGTTGACCAGCTTCTTGTTGCCGATGTCGGGGTTGGCGACGGTGACGGAGTAGGTCGTCGTGGCGGACCCGCCCGCCGCGAGGTCGCCGGACCAAGTCAGCTTCGGGGCGGCGTACTTGACGTCTCCGGACGTGGCCGAGGCGTCGGCGCCGTACGCCGCGTCGTCCACCACGTCCGTCAGGTCGTCCGTCCACGACGCTCCCGTGTACGTCACCGACCCGGTGTTCGTCGCCGTGACGGTGTACGTCACGACGGTTCCCGGCTTCGGGTTGGCCTCGGACGCCGACTTGGTGATCCGCAGCCCGGCCACGCCGTTGGTCGTCGTGCAGGTGGAGCAGTCGGCGTCCGTGCTCGACGTGATGCGGTTGACGAGCCGGTTGTCGCCGGTGTCCGGGGTGTTCACGGTCGCCGAGTACGTGATCGTCGCCGTCGCTCCGGCGGCGAGGTTGCCGCTCCAAGTGAGCTTCGGGGCCGTGTACTTGGTGCTGCCGGAGGTGGCCGAGGCGTCGGCGCCGTAGGTCGCGTCGTCCACCACGTCCGTCAGATCGTCCGTCCAGGTGGCGCCCGTGTAGGTGGCGGTGCCGGGGTTGTGGACGGTCACCGTGTACGTGACCTTCTGGCCGGGGTGGACCGTCCCGCCCGCGTCGCTCGCCTTGCTGATCGTGAGCCGGGGGATGCCGCCGCCGTTGTCGTCGGAGCAGGCCGAATCCGTCGAGCCGGTCGCGCAGTTGGTGCCGGGAGCCGACACCACGTTCTTCAACACCTGGTTTCCTGCCGGCGGGTTGCCCACGGTCACCTGGTAGGTCACGCGTACGGTCGCCCCGGCGGCGACGGCCCCGGTCCACGTCAGCTTCTTGGTCCCGGAGTCGTAACTGCCCGTTCCACCGGCCGGGTTCGAGGTGATCGATCCCGCCACGAACGTCGCGTCGTCCACCACGTCGCTCAAGTCGTCGGTGTACGTGAACGCGTCGGCGTCCCCGCTCCCGCTGTTCCGCAGCGTGATCGTGTAGGTGACGGTCTGCCCCGCCTTCGCGAGCGTCGGCGAGGAGGTCTTGGCGATCTGCACGTTCGGCCCGTTGGTGACGACCGACGACGTGCACGAGGGCGAGCAGCCCGCGTCGGTCGTCCCGGTCCCGGGCGTCACCGTCGCGGAGTTGGTCTGGTTCCCGGAGGTGGTGGCGGGGACGGTCCCGCTGATCGTGTAGGTGATCGTGCCGCCCGGCGCCACGCTCGGCTTGTCGGAGATGTTCCCGCTGCCGGAGCCGGAACCGCATGAACTCCCGTTACTGGCCGCGCAGTTCCACCCGAAGCTGGAGAACCCTGCGGGCAGCGTGTCCGTGACGGTCGGCAGCGCGGTGGACGGTCCCGCGTTGCGCACGGTCACCGTGTACGAGAACGTCTCGCCGGGCTGGTACGAGGTCGAGGACCCTGTCTTGGAGACGGTCAGCCCCGTCTTGGGTGCCGTGACCTGCGGTGACGCGGGCGGGGAGGTGTTGTTGCCCGGCGTCTGGTCGGGGGTCGACGAGGTCGAGCCGGCCGTGTTGGCGACGTCCGAGCCGGTGCCGGTGTAGGTGGACGCCAGCCGCACGGTGACCGTGAACGTCTGGGAGGCCCCGTTCGCGAGGGACGCGATCTGCGGGCAGGTGACGTTCTGCCCGGACGCCGTGCAGCCCGAGGACGAGGACACGAACGTCAGCTGCGAGGGCAGGGTGTCCGTGACGACGACCGAACTGGCGGCCGACGGACCGTTGTTGGTGACCTTGATGTCGTACGAGAACGTCTCCCCCGGCGCGATGCCGGGTGACGTCGCCGCCGTCCCCGTCGCCGTCTTCGTCGTGGCGAGGTCGGCGGCGATCGGGGTGACCGTCGCCGAGGCGCAGTTGCCCGGGTTGGCGGTGGTGCAGGGGGTCGGGTCGGTGGAGTCGGAGGTCGCCTGGGTGACGGTGTTGGTCTGGGCCGTCGTACTGCTCACCTTGGCGGTGATCCTCAGCGTGGCGCTCTTCCCGGCGCCGATGGTGCCTGGCTTCCAAACCCCTCCCGAATAGGCGCCGTTGGAGTCGTCGCTGACGTAGGTGAGGCCGCTCGGGAGCTGGTCGGTGACCTGGACGTTCGCCGCGTCGCTGGGGCCGTTGTTGGTGACGGTGACCGTGAAGACGGTGTTCTCGCCGTAGTTGACGTTCGTGGGGGCGGCGGTCTTCGTCACCGCGAGGTCGCTGACCGCGCCGGAGGTCCGTACGACCGCGTCCGCCGTGTTGTTGGCGGCGACGTTGTCGTTCGGGCCGGTGACGACGATGCCGCCCGTACGGGTGAGCGTGCTGTTCGGGGCGGCGCTGGATGCGACGAGGACGCTGATCGGGAGGTTGAGCGAGGAACCGCTCGTCAGGGTGGCGATCGTGCAAGTCACCACCGTGCCTGCGGAGTTCGCCGTGCAGCCCGAGGGCTGGTTGCCCGACGCCGTCACTCCGGCGGGGAGCGTGACCGTGACCGTGACGTTCCCGGAGGCGTCCGCCGGGCCGTTGTTGCGGACGACGACCGGGATCGTGGTCGGCTGTCCGGGCGCGACGGTACCGCCTGGCCCGCTCGGGGTGACGTCGTAGTCGGACTGGGCGACGATCGGCGGCGGGCCCGAAGTCGCCGTGTTGTTCGCGGTGTTGGGGTCGGTCGTGTCGGCGGCGGCCGTCGCCGTGTTGCCGATGTCGGAGCCGGTGCCCTTGTAGGAGGACGCCAGCTTGACGGTGATCGTCCAGGACTGGGTGGCGGCGGGGGCGAGCGAGGCGATCGTCCCGCAGGTGACGCTCTGGCCGGACGCCGTGCAGCCCGAACCGGACTGGAACGAGACGTTGTTGGGGAGCGTGTCCGTCATCCGGACGTTCGTCGCGGTCGACGGGCCGTTGTTCGTGGTGGTCAGTGTGTACGTGTACGTCTGGCCGGGGGAGACGTTCGCCGTGCTCGCGGTCTTCGTCGCCGTGAGGTCGGCCTGCGGGTTCGCCGGGGTCGTCGACGTCGCGGAGCAACTGCTGCCGCAGGTCGTGTCGTTGACGCCGGACGGTGGGGTGACGGTCGCCGTGTTGCTGAGGGTGGCCGTCGCGGAGGGGGAGGTGGTGCCGGTGATCGTGTAGGTGACCGTGCTGTTCGCGGCGATCGTCGCCGTCGTGTTCAGGGAGTTGCCGGTGCCCGAGGCCGTACCGCACGAACTCCCGGTGCCCGCCGCGCAGTTCCAGGTGGTGCCGGTCAGACCGGCCGGGACCGTGTCCGTGATCGTCGCGCTCGGGGCCGGGGCGGGGCCCGCGTTGGAGACGGTGACCGTGTAGGTGACGCGCGAGCCGGGGACGTACGGATTGGGCGAAGCCGTCTTCGTCACGCTCAGCTTGGTCTGGGTGACCCACTGGATGACGACGGCGCCGTTGCCGCCGCTCTTGGAGTCGGCGCCGCCGACGCCGACGCCCGACGGGTACTGGGCCGAGCCGGTGCCGGCCGCCGCGCCGCCCTGGTTGTTGGCGGTGGGGCTGGAGCCGGCGGTCGTCGAGGCCGACGTGATGCCGGGGCCGCCGGTGTAGCCGGACCCGCCACCACCAGGGCCGTTGGGCTGGAGGCGCGGGTTCATCGGCTGGCAGGCGCCGCCGCCACCGCCGTAGTAACCGCCGCCGCCACCGCCGCCGCCCTCGCCCGCCCGGCCCGACTGGACGTTGAAGCCGTTGCCGCCGTACCACTGGCGGCCGGCCGTGTTGCTGGTCGCCTCGCACTGCGAGCCGTTCGTCCCGGCCGCGCCGCCCGCGCTCTGCGTGCCGCCCTGGCCGGAGAGCGCGGTGACGCCGTCGCTGCCGCCGCTCGTGCCGCCGCCCGCGCCGGGGCGGGGGTTGTTGGTGTCGGCGCCGGGGGAGGCGCCGCCGCCACCGCCCGCGATCAGCAAGGGAGTTGAGAAGCTCGCGCCGGTCCACAGCGCGGACATGCCGCCGCCGCTCGCGCCGATCGCGTTGAGGGTCGCGGAGTTGCCGCCGGAGCCGCCACCGCCGTACGTGCCCGAGGTCGAGTTGACGTTGCCGCCCTGGCCGGTCATCACCATCAGGGACTGGCCCGACGTGACCGCGAGGGTGCCGGTCGTGTAGCCGCCGCCCGCGCCGCCGACCTGGCCGGTGTAGTACGCCGCGTTGTCGCCGCCGCCGCCCGCGCCCCACAGCTGGAGGTTGAGACTGCTGACGCCGGCCGGGACGGAGAAGGTCTGGTCGGCGCCGGTGTAGCTGAAGAGGGTGCAGTTCGTGAAGCCGGCGGAGGGGGTGCAGGTGGAGGCTCGGCGGGGGGTGGCGTTGGTGGGGTGGGGGATGCGGGGGGCCGGGTTCCGGGTCGCCGGGTTCTGCGGCTGCGGCTTCTTGACCTGCGGGGCCTTGGTCTGCGGGGCCTTGGTTTCCGGTCCCTTCGTCTCCGGTGCCTCCGGCTTCTCCGAGCCGAACGGGCCCGCCAGGATCAGCCCCTCCGGGGCGCCCTCGGTGACGGTCAGCTCGATCGTCCGTACGGGGTGGGCGAAGACCAGGTCCGCGCCACGGGCTCGGCGGTCGAAGCGGTTGTCCCGGCGGGCGCCGTCCGCGAAGACCGCGTCCGCGCCGTCGCCGAGCACGCTGACCCACGCGGGGCGGGCCTGCGGGAGGGTGAGGGTGACGGTGTAGGGGTGGCCGTCGGGGGCGGCGGGGAGCCAGAGCCCTCGGGCGCCGTCCCGACCGGCGACCTCTTCGTCCAGGTCGACTGTGTGCCAGCGGGGTCGGGGGGCGGGGGCTTTGGGGTCGGACGGGGGTTCGGGGGAGGTCTCAGGGGTGGCGGGGGCGGCTGAGGTACTAGGGGTACTAGGGGTACTAGGGGTCTCGGATACCGCCGACTCCCCGGATACCGCCAACTCCCCGGGTGCGGAAGTCGTACCCGTACGACCCTCGGCCGACCCTCCCCCTAGCTCCCGGGTACTACCCCCGTCCGCCGCCCCGCCCCCCGGCGAGAACTCCACCCGATACCCCGCCCCGCCACTGTCGCTCAGCCCCTCCCCCAGCGCCCCGCCCCCACTGGGCCACTCCGCCAGCAGTCGCGCACCCCCGTTGCCGAGGGCGTCGCGCAGTCCCGTCGGTTCGCCGAGGGCGGGTGCCGTGCCGATCGCGAGGAACAGCACGACGAGGGCCGCGAGGGTGCGGCCGGGCCAGCGGGTGGTCTTCTCGTACATCGAGTTCCCTGCCTGGGGTCACATGACGGGACGTCAGCAGGAGGGGTATGCACAGAATCTCAGCATATTGATCATGTACGTCTTATTAATCCCCCGTCTGGACTCCATGATCACCGTGTCGCGGGAGCCCCCGGACCCCCCGGAGCTTGACTCCGAGCGACCCCTTTCCCCGACGCCCCCGGGAGCGCCCCCGTGCCGAAGCCCCGCCCCGCCTTGCTCGCCGCCCCACTGGCCGCCCTCGCCCTGACCACCGCCTGCAACCCCGCCCTCCAGCAGACCCCGGCGGACGCCAAACCCGCCCCGGCGCTCGCGGCGGCCCCCTTCGAGAAGGCCCTCGGCGCCGAATGGAAACTGACGTACCGTGACATGCCGGGCACGGAGCGCCGGATGGGGAGCGGAGAGGGGCGGAACGGCCTGCGCGTCGGCGTCGTAGAGACGAAACCCTCCGCAGACACCCGCACCCCGTCCACCTCCCTCGCTCCCCTCACCTCCCTCGACTCCCTCGCCTGTCAGGCATTCGGCAAGGACGTCAAAGAGGCGACCCGCTTCCTGCTGGCCTGCGCCGAAGCCGCGACCTCCGGCACCGCCAAGGACGTACGCACCTGGCTCACCACCCACATCGACCGCCCCAGCACCGGCCCCGGCCACACCACCACCCACTCCACCCCTCACGGCACCCTGGACTACCACCTAGGGGTCAACCCCACCCAAGCCGTCCGCGTGCTCTACATCAGCACACCCCATTCGAACTAGCTCACCCGATCGGCGTAATACCCCGCCCGCCCCCTGGTCAGCCCCCTCCCCGCGGCTCAGCCTCGGACACATGGCGGACCCTCTGCTCCTGCTCGCGACCCCGTCCCGTCCCTCCGACGACACCGCGACCGCCGATCAACTACGCCGAATAGCGCGGGAGTTACCCCACCACCGCTGGGTGTCGAGCGCCCCCGACGCCCTCGCGGTGATCCGCGCGGAGGCGGGCCTCTCGGCGGTGCTGCTGGACTGGGAACTCCCGGCCGCCCAGGACGTGTTGGCCGGGATCAGGCGCCGGGCGACCGGCCTCCCCGTCTTCCTCGTACTGGCCGGCGCCGGTCTGGACGACGTCCCGCTGTGGGCGGCGGAGGTGGTCGTCGGCTACGTCTGGCTGCACGAGGACACCCCCGCCTTCCTCGCGGGCCGGATGCGGCGCGCGGCCCGCGAGTACCAGGAGGCTCTACTCCCGCCGTTCTTCCGGGAGTTGCTCAAGTGGGACGACAGCCACGAGTACTCCTGGCACACCCCGGCGCACGCGGGCGGCGTCGCGTTCCTGCGCTCCCCCGTCGGCCGCGCCTTCTTCGACTACTACGGCGAGCAGCTCTTCCGCTCCGACCTCACCTGTTCCGTCGACACGCTCGGCTCCGCCTGGGAGCACTCCGGCCCGATCGGCGACTCCGAGCGCAACGCGGCCCGCGTCTTCGGCGCCGAGCGCACGTACTACGTCCTGCACGGCACGTCCAACGCGAACCGGCTCGTCGGCCACCACTGCGCCGTGCGCGACGAGTTGGTGATCCTCGACCGGAACTGCCACAAGTCCGTGCACCACGCGATGATCCTCGCGGGGGCGCGGCCGGTGTACGTGACGGGGGAGCGGAACGGGTACGGCCTGATGGGCCCCGTCCCGCCCGCAGCCCTCGCCCAACCCCCGCTGGCGGAGAGCCCGTTGACGCGGGACGCCGTCTCTCCCGACCCGGTCTACGCGGCGCTCACCAGCAGTACCTACGACGGTCTGCTCTACGACGCCGTCAGGGTCACGGAGTTGCTCGGCGCGCACGTCCCCCGGCTGCACTTCGACGAGGCGTGGTCGGCGTACACGAAGTTCCACCCGGTCTACGAGCGGCGTTGCGCGATGGCCGTGCCGGTGGGCGCCGACTCGCCGTCCCTGTTCGCCACGCAGTCCACGCACAAGCTGCTGGCCGCGCTGTCGCAGAGCTCGATGGTGCACGTCCGTTCGTCGGGGCGGGCTCCCGTGGACCACAACCGGTTCAACCAGACGTTCATGATGCACGGGACGACCTCGCCGCTCTATCCGATGCTGGCGTCCCTCGACGTCGCCGCCGGGATGATGGACGGCGCGGCCGGGCGTTTCCTCATCGAGGAGACCCTCACGGAGGCCGTCCGGTTCCGGCAGGCCGTACCCCAACTCGGGCGCAGGATCAGCGAGTCGGGGGATCGGCCGGACTGGTTCTTCGGGGTCTGGCAGCCGCCGTCGGTGGAGACGGCCCCGCTGGAGGAGCTGGTCGAGGACCCCGCGCACTGGTGGCTGAACCCCGGGGACTCCTGGCACGGGTACGGCGAACTGGAGCCCGGTTACTGCCTGTTGGACCCGGCGAAGGTGACGATCACCTGTCCCGGCGTCCGCGCGGACGGGACGGTCGAGGCGTGGGGCATCCCCGGGAAGGTCCTCAACGCGTACCTGTACCGCCGCCGGGTCGTCGCCGACAAGTACGACCCGTACAGCCTGATCGTCTTCTTCTCGATGGGCATCACGAAGGGCAAGTGGGGCACGCTGCTGGACGCGTTGACCGACTTCAAGGCGCTGTACGACGCGCGGGCGCCGCTCTCCGAGGTCCTCCCGGACCTGGTGTCGACGTACCCGCACCGCTACGGCCACCTCACGCTCCCCGCCCTCTGCGCCGAAATGCACGCGCCCACAGCCGAGTTGACGACCCTCCTGCGCACCGCCTCCACCCACCTCCCCACCCCGGCCCTCCCCCCGATCGCCGCGTACGAAGCAATGGTCCGAGGCCGCACAGAACGCGTCCCCCTCGCCCAACTCCCCGGCCGCACAGCGGCAGTCACCGTCGCCACCACCCCACCCGGCAGCCCCCTCCTCGTCCCCGGCGAACACCCCAACCCCCCTCTCCTCGCCTACCTCACGGCCCTGGAGTCCTTCGACCGGCGTTTCCCGGGCTTCACTAGCGAGACGCATGGCGTGGAGCGTGACGAGGGGGGTGGGTACGGGATTCAGTGCGTGCGGGAATGAGGCGTGGCGGCGAGGCGGGCGCGCCGGGGCCGCCGACGCCGGTACCGGCAGGTCTTGAGAGCATCAAGGGGAGTTCAGCCACCCCGCCGGAAAGGCCCCGATCCGATGAAGACAAGGCTCCTCAGATCCCTCCCCGTCGGAGTCGCCGCGCTGATCGCCTCCTACGCCTCAACTGCCCTGGTGGGCCCAGGAACCGCACGGGACGTGACGATGCTGGTCGTGTTCGGTGCGGTCTGTCTGGCGGGCGGTTTCGTCGTCGACGCCCTCTTGAACAGACCGCCCAAGTCACCTTGATCGAGGCGGAGTTGAAGGCGCGGGTCCGGCAGCCGTCCGTGTCCGGCGTGGTCGTGGGGCCCGTTCTCATGCCGTCATCGGGAACTCCGTGAACGGTGCGCCCTCGTACGTGTACGGGTAGTCGACGCCCATCGAGGCGTAGGCGGCTTCGGCGCGGCGGCGTTCTCGTTGGAGGTGGCGGTGGGCGCGGCGGGCTTCTTCGGCGAGGGCCTGGCGGTGGAAGATCTCGGCGGCTTCGGCCTTGGAGGGGCTGGTCCAGGGGCGGGACCAGGGGCTTACGGGGATGACAGGGGTGGCAGGGGCCGTGGCCGTGAGGTGGGCGGCGCTGTGGCGGCCGGGGCGACGGCGGGGCATGAGGATACGGAGGGCGCACAGAAGGGCGCGCACGATAAAATCGCGCAAGGTCGGGACAGCTCCTTCAGCTTCGGCTGGCTCGGCTTAGCCCCGTTGGATCGTTGGCGCGATCCTTCGGGGCGCCTTTTTGTGTTGTGGTGACAGACCGTAGGGGCAAGTCACACAAGTGGAGAAGGGGATTCCGAAGGTTCACTCTTTCGGGTGAACTTCCCCGTAGTACTTAAGAGCTACGCGGGGGCTACAGCGGCGCGGGAAGTCCCCATTTCTCCGGGTTCTCGATCAGGTCCTGGAGGAGCGCCTCGGAGGTCGGGTCGGTGACGTCCCACGCGTGGGCGAGGGGATGCCCGTCGTGCAGCCCGCACGCGTCCCCGTCCGTACTCGTCGCCGGGCACCACCGCAGCACGGTGAACGTGAACTCTTCCTCCCCCCACAGGAACCACTGCCCCTCGTCCAACGCGAACCCGTCCCACAGGAAGTCCGCGTGGTCCCCCTCGTGCCCCTCGGCCAACTCGCACGACACGTACCCGTCCGCGAACTCGGCGTGGTCGTACAGCTCTTCACGGTTGGCCTTCAGCAACGTCAGGACCTCCCGCACCGGCAGAAGCTTCACGGCGGTGCACTGCAACATGGCGCCCTCGCAAGTCAGTTGACCGATTCTCCGTACGACGGTGAGGCGTCCGACCCGGACGGTGAGACGCCCGACCCGGACGGTGAGGCGTCCGACCCGGACGGTGAGACGCCCGGCCCCTCCCACCGCTCCCGCTGCTCCCTGCGCGACACCCCCCACTCGACGAGCCGCTCCGCGACGAACGTCGCGCTCACCCGGAACTCCCGGGCCAACGCCGCCGCCGACACCCCCTCCCGATACCTCGCCTCAACACTCTCCCGCGCCCCAACGAACTCCGCCCGCGCTTCGCCGACTTCTTCACTGGTACGACGTTGCGCGCGCCCCCGGAACACTCGGGCGCCCGCCCTTCGGTACAGCAACGCGGCGACCAGCCCCCGCCGCACCTCCCCCCACTCGTCGAACCGCCTCCCCAACCAGCCCGCGGTCACGCCGTACTCCTCCGCGAGCCGGCTCAGGGCCACGCCCTCGCGATACCGCCGCACCACCAACTCCCGCTCGACCAGCACCCGTTCACGCGCGTTCACAGCACGTCACCCCGGCTGCGGGCGTTCGCCTACCCCACGGAGGCGCGTAACCGCTGCTCGGGGGAGAGGGGCCGGACGTCCTTCGGGTCCACCTCCCACTCCACCCCGCCCCGCACCGGTCTCAGCGACCACCTTCCCGCCCAGACCCCCCTGAACTCCCCCACCAGATCCCGCGCGGAGTCCATCAGCAACGCCCCGATCTCCGGTACCGGCGGGGGCACTTCAGGCTCCGGTTCAGCACTTTTTCCCGACATGACCACTCCTCTCCGTAGCGATTCCACTACCGTGAGCCTCAGAGTGACCGAGCCGCCGGGAACCCTTCAACTGACCCCGCTGGATTGGAAGGTTGGTGCTCCGCCGTTGAACCGTAAGAAACTCAATCCCGACAGTTCACCCCAGGCCGCGTTCGGGGCGGACTTGCGCAGGGTGCGGGAGGAGCAAGGGCTTACCCAGGAGGAGCTGGCGGGTCGGACCGGGTTCTCCAGTTCGCACATGTCGGCGGTGGAGACGGCACGAAAAAAGCCGACTCTCCAGCTGGCGCGAAAGGTCGATGCGGCACTGGGTACCGGAGACATGTTCGAACGCCGGTGGCGGAAAATGAACAACGCTGGGTTGCTGGAAGGGTTCGCGCAGTACGTCAGCCATGAAGCGAAAGCGGCGGAGATCCGGCTCTACGAGGTAGGGGTCATCCCCGGTCTGCTCCAAACTCCGGAGTACACAGAGGCAGTTACGCACAGCGCCATAAGGCGGGGAGCGATCACGAACGAGCAGGCAGACGAGCGGATCGCGCTCTTCAAGGAGCGGCAGGCATCGCTCACGCGTATGCCCCTGCCGCTGATCTTCGTGGTGCTGGACGAAAGCTGCCTCTGCCGACCCATCGGCGAACCAGCCCTCATGGGTGCCCAGTTGGACCGGCTCCTGGAGTTCGCCGAGCTGCCGAACACCGTGCTTCAGATCGCTCCGTTCACCATGGGGGAGCGTCGGCCGCTGAGTCTGCCGTTGTATCTGCTGACCATGCCTGACCGCTCGCTCTTGTCCTACGCAGAGTCCGCTCATCGAGGGCAACTTGAGCGCGACATCACCTTCGTCGCCCCCTTGCTGACGTCCTACTATCAGCTACAGGCCGATGCGCTTTCCCCGGCGGAGTCTGTGGCCATGATCAGGAAGTTGCGAAAGGACATCCCGTGAGCACCGAAACCCCCCGCTGGTTCAAGTCCTCGTACAGCGAGAACGGCGGCGCCTGCGTCGAGGTCGCCGTGAACCTCGCCGCCACCCACGGCACGGTCCCGGTCCGCGACTCCAAGAACCCCGCGGGCCCCACCCTCACCTTCCGCGCCCCCGCCTTCTCCGCCTTCCTCAACTCCCCCGAGTTCGGCGGGAACTGACCTGGCCGGAGCCCCATGCCTCCCCCACCATGGGGCTCCATGACCCTCACCTGGCGTAAGTCCTCATACAGCGAAAACGGCGGCCAGTGCGTAGAAATCTCCTCCCCAACCTGGCGCACCTCCTCCTACAGCAACAACGGCGGCCAATGCGTCCAGATCGGCACCTGGCACAAGTCCTCCCACAGCAACAACGGCGGCGCCTGCCTCGAAGCCTCCCTCTCCCCCACCACCCCCACCACCATCCTGATCCGCGACTCCAAAACCCTCCCCAACGCCCCCACCCTCACCCTCCCAGCCCCCGCCTTCACCGCCTTCCTCAACTCCCTGACGTAGGCGATACCGTGGGCGGCTTTCCCCGGCTGCCGGTCACACCGGCCATTCAAGCGGCTGCTGGAGCCGTCGACGCTCCAGCTCCTCCGGAGGAACGTCGCACATGGCGGGCAGCATCAGCAGGATGGAGGACGTGAGGATGTCCTGACCGATGCTCGTTTTCGGAACGATCCCCGAGGAGCGGGCTCTCAGCAGAATCCCCTCGGTCATCGTGTCGAACAGCTCAGCCACATCGCGGGAAGTCACCCCGGGACGGAGGGTCAGTCCGTACCCGGAAAGGATCACGGCGTAAAGCTTCGCCCACTCATTGATCATTTCCTGCTCGATGCGGCGCACGGATTCCTGGATCTGCGGTTGCCGGGGCAGGGCTGCCTGAAAGAATGTCTGCAAGGCAATGATCGGATCACCGAGTGTGGACTCGATTTCCGATGCGGCAGCCACCCGGATGAGTTCCCCGAGGGGCAGATCGTTCGCGGCTCTCACGAACTCGGCCGCCATCATTCTGACGCGACGCAGCGTAGGGGCGGACCGGAACATGTAGGCGATCAGATCGCTGATGTACGAGTGATGGTGAGCCCAGGTGTCCGCGAAGCGCTGTCTGTTCAGGGAATCCGAGAGCCCTTGGTCGTCCGTTATCACCTTGGGGGCGAGCTTCATGAGGTGCTCGCCGCCCATGTTCGGGAAGAGCCGCAGCTCCGGGACGTCGGCGGAGGGCAGACCTCCGTTGAGGTGATGCTCGTACAGCGAGTACGCACCCAGGTTGCAGAAGGCTCTCGTGAGCGGGTCTTTCGCCCAGGACTGCTGTGTCTTCGCCGTGCGCTGGACCCTGACCTGGCGGAAGACGAGGGAGAGATCTTCGTCTTCATCGCCGGCCCAGTGCGCGACCCATTCATCCCATTTCCAGTGCGTCAAGGCTCCCCCAGGGCATCGCGTACCAGCGCATGCGTACCGCAGTCAATGGCAGTTTCGTATGCCACTTCGTTTCGGCCATTCATAGTGTGCCGGACCGAGGCGACCGCGGTTGGGACATCACAGAGATCACCTGACTTCCCACGGTTTTGGACCGCAAGCTCATGTCATCGCCGTCGAACCATTCGGGAGTTGACGTGAGCCGCGTCATTCATGCGATCAAGATCATGCAGTCGTTCACCGTCTTCGCCGTCGCTCTCTGCGGGTGCGCCGCCTTTGTGCTGGCCCTGAAAGAAATGGTCGAGGGACACAGTGAGCCTTTTCAGCGGTGCCGCTCCAGGGTGAGGATGGCGGCTGCGATTGACGACATGCGGTTGGGACTGCACCGGGCCTTGCGGAAGATCCGCC
>NZ_JBEXLS010000035.1:0-94351 GCF_040610055.1 Streptomyces sp. NPDC004539
CGTCCTGGAGGAGCTTCTGCGGCTCGAAGAGCAGCACACTCGCCCCCGCCGCCGCGAGCAGCGCGACCAGCAGCGAGAAACGGGACCAGGGAGCGGGGGGGCGGAGGGGCATAAAGCCCCTTTGGGAATTCCTGGCGGAATTCCTCGCCCCGGAATTCGCCTGGCGGCGAATTCTCTGTGGTTTATGCCGGGCCGCTGGCGCGGCCCTTGGTTTTGCGTGTGAATTTGCCTGGCGGCAAATTCTGGGTTTGTGGGTGGAGTTTGGGTTTCTGTATTTTGCCTGGCGGCAAAATTCTTGTTTCTTGTTTTGTGGGGCCGCTGGCGCGGCCTTTTCTTTGGTTTTGGGTGGTTGTGTGGTTTGTCGGAGCGCTGGTGCGCTCCGGTTGTTGACGGACTGTGGGATGTGTCGTGGTGTCATGCCTGGTGGCATGACTGGTAGTTGGGGTGTGGGATGTCGCGGGCCTGGTGGCCCGCTTGGTGTTGTGAGGGGGTGTTAGTTGGCGGATGTGTCTAGATGGTGTCTGCGTTTGGGTTGCTGGCGCCTGGCGGCGCTGGGTGGGTTGGGGTTGTCGAACGTGGCCTGTTCTTCCCTGACTTGGGGATTGTGTGGATCGGTTGTGCTTGGGCTGCGGGGTGTCTCGGGTTGAGGTGACCGCTGGCGCGTCTTGCCGTCGAGGAGTCACGGGGCGAGGGGGTGGCACGTAGGTGTGGTGCGGGCTGTGTCTGCCGCTGTCCCGGCGAGGGACGCTGTGGGAGGCCGCCTTCGCCGTACGCCCCCGTACCGACACGCCCGGCGCCGAGCAGCTGCAACTGGTCATCTCCAACCTCCTGCACCGGCTCTGGAACAGCGGCGCATCCCCGGAGGCGGTGGAGGCGGACGCTGTGACCTGGCTGCGCGCGCTCATCACCGGCTGGTCCACGCCGCGCCTGGACACCTCCTCCCCGCTGGGCACGGCCACGACGGCGCCCGGCGGCAGCGCCCTGCTGTCCTTGACCGCCTGGGGAATCCAGCACGCCGTTCGCACCGGCGAGGGGGTGCCCGAGCCGTTGACGGTGGTGCTGGAGGAACTGCTCGGTGCCGAGCCGGACGACCAGGCCCTCGCCATCATCGGCTTCGGCCTCGGCCAGCTCCGCCACTGCGACCCCGCCTGGGTCAGCGCCCATGCCGACACTCTCCTGTCCCTGGAGTCGGCGTGGCGCCCCGCGCGCACCTGGCTCATCCACGGCAGGCCCGACCCGGTGCTGCTGGCCCGACTGGACCGGGCCGGTCTGTGGCGGGCCCTGTGCGCGCCGCGCGCGGAGGGCGCCCTCGACCAGGTCTTCCTGGCCCTGTTGGAGGAGGACGAACCTCTCGGCCCTGCCGGTGCATTCCTCGCCGGGCTGGCCGGCTGCCCGGGCGGCGGCGCGGCCGTCTCGGCTGGCCACCTACACCGCCCGCGCCGACCGCGACCATGTCGCCGAGCGGGCCGCGGGCATCTGGCGCGCCGCCCTCGATGCCGGCCTGCCGGGTGACGTCTGCGCGGGGTGGGGCACTTCGCCTTCGCCGACAGCCTCGATGAGGACACGTTGCTGGAGCTCACCGCCGCCACCCTCGCCCAGCAGCCCGACCTGGAAGACGCCGACCACATCACCGAACGCGCCGCCCGCACCCCCCGCTCCCCCGCCGCCCAGCTCATCGCCGCCGCCGCTCTCGACCACGGGCCCGCCGGCGGCTACCGCCGTAGCGAGACCATCCGCCACGCAGCCACCCTCTACGCCAACGCGCCTGCCGAGAACACACCCGAGCGTGGCTTTGCTCACGAGTTTGAGCAGCGTTTATTCGCCAGTTTGGAAGGCACCGAAGCCGCAGCGGAATCGAACGTCGACCTGCGGCGTGCTCTGTCAGCCCTGGAAGCCATGCGGCCCCGCCGCTGGGGAGCGGCGGGGCCGTGGGAAGGGCGGTCCTTAATACGCCGAAGTCAGTAACAGATCTCGGCGACTTGCCCGGTCGGCATGACCCGAACCCCATGCGCAACGAAAGCCTGCCGCTTCATCGCGGCTACACTGGGGGCATGGCCACTGTCTCTGCCCCGACCCCCCTGGCTGTGCTCGTCGCGCGGCTTCATGAGCGTTTGGGGACGCCCGAGGCCGAGTTGCACGCCGCCGGCGGCTCCTTCAATCTGTCCCAGACCCTGCAGCACTGCGCGCAGACCGTCCGGTACTCCGTGACCGGGTATCCACAGCTCAAATCAGCCCTCTTCCGGGTCACTGTCGGTGCCCTCGCGAAGCGCGTCTTCCTGCGCCGGGGAGCCACCAAGCACTCCCTCGACGCAGGGCTCGACGGTGCCCCAGCCCTCGATCCGGAGCTGCCTGCGAGCGAGGCGGCCCGGCAATTCGCCGACGCGGTCGCGCTGTTCGGCGCGCACACCGGTCCGCATCCGTCGCATCCGGCGTACGGCCGCTGCACGCACGACGAGTTCGAGCGGCTGCACGCCATGCATCTCGCCGAGCATCTTCCGGGGCTCGTTGCCGTCTGAGCCGGGTGAACGGCGGCGCGGAACGCGTTTCCGACGACACAGCCCCCATCTGGGTACCGCATGCCTCCGGGGTACCAGCGAACGTGGACGCCGTCACCAGGACTGACTAAAAACCAGACCCTACGACGCCGAAGTCAGTAGGTGCGGGGGTGTCTGTTCTTGTGAACAGTGCCACCGGGCCGGTCGTTGAGTTCGGCGAGGGCCGGGGGGGGAGGTGCGGGCTTAGGACGCGGCAAATACCTGAACCATCCGGCGGAGCGCCTCATCGTCGGCCCCTTTGAGGGCGTCCACCTTTTGACCCTTCCGCAAGGCGATGAACATGGGCAGGACGGAGACGCCGTACTGGCCGGCCACCTTTGCAACGTGCCGCCCTGGTCCAGTGCGGTGATCCGGGCCGTGCGGCCTTCCTCTTCGATGCGGGCTCTGCCCAGCAGGGCCCGGGTGGTGATGCGGATGGTGAGCACCCGGGCGGTGCATGTGGCCGCGCACGCGGGCACGGTCGCTGCCGTGCTGAGGAGTGTGCTGTCCACGACGCCTGGTTCCTCTCCCCTGGAGCAAGGACCGGTGCTCTTGCTGCCGTAGGGAGTGGCGAAAGGATGCCTGTTTTCTGACATCCGGCGGCGGGCCACCGTCGGATGGCTTCCTGTCTCGGGCCGGATCATGCGGGTCGCTTCGGCCATGCGGTGGGCGGGAGGATTCAGCTCTCGCGGGCGGTGCCGGGCTGAATGCGGGGGCAATTTTTATTCGCCCGATAAAGGATTCCGAGTCGCGTTAGATTTATTCCGCCATTTCTTTTCCGAATGGCATCTTTTGCCTTTTATTGGTGTGACCCCGTGCAGAGCTGTTGTGACCCCCGAGGGGCGATGCGACGGCGGCTTGCGGTCGACAGACCCCGCGGGTTCGCTGTGTGGACGGTGTATCGGGGCCGGGTTGCTGTAAGTGTGGGGATGTGGCTGACGAGGGTTTGACGTCGATGACGGTGAAGGTGCCCCGAGGGACGAGGTCCCGCCTGGAGGCGGTGGTGTCGCGCCATCGCGCCCTGCGGCGGGAGCTGACGGGTGATGCCCGGTGGAGCGTTGCGGGTTTGCCCCGGCGTGAGGCCGATGCGGTGCGCGCTCGGCGGCGCGCGGAGGTGGCGCGGTTGCGCGAGGGGGGTTGGCTGCTGGACACGGTTGACTCGTTCGCCTTGTACGGGGTGCGTCACGAGCTGACGGTGCGCCGGTGGCTGAGGGAGTGGCCGGATGCCGAGGGTGGGGCTGGACAGATGGGGCGGTGGCCGGGGGCTCGGGACGGCGGGTATCCGGAGGCTGTGTCGTTTCGGCTTCCTGTGGCGATGGCGCGGCAGGTGTGGGCTGGGTGCTGGTCGGTCTCCGGCGAGGCAGTGGCCGCGCTGCGGGACTGGCGGGATCGGCATCCGGGGGTTGTGGTCTGCCGGGCGGGGCGGGATCGGGGTGCGCAGGAGGCGTTGGCCGAGTACGGGCGGCTGGCGGATCAGGTTATTACGGTGGGTGATGTCTTGCGGGCCGGGTTGGAGTGGGGGCTCTGCCGGCAAGAGGTGGAATCTTAGTTTTCAAACTTTAAAAGCGCTGCTCACGCCCATATTTCGTAGTTGCTTGAGCCGTCATCAAGGGCTACCTTCACATCAGCCGGTCCATCACGGATTGTAAAGATTTGGAGGGTCGGGCATGACGGTGCGGTATGAGGACTGGGGGCAGGTGCCGTGGTTCATGGCGTCGAGGACGCAGCTGCTGACGGCCGATCTTCCCCGGGAGCCGGTCGGGCGGGCGGGGGGTCAGGTGCGCACCTACCACCGCGGCCGCCGCCAGGTGGTGGGGCTGTACCGGGTGGAGTCCAGCCGTCCGACCGCCGCGTCCGCACGGCAGTTGGAGGCTGCGGCGGGCCGGCGCACGCAGGAGACGCATGTGTGCGGGGAGTGCGGTGCCTGTTGTGACCGCCCTCTCGTCGTCCGCGACGGGCACGGGCTGTGCCCGATGTGCCGACGGATGCGGGAAGTGGCCGCCTTCCAGGCGTCGTTGGGCGAACGGCGCAGGCAACTGGCGCAGTGGGCGCAGGGATTGCTGGGAGATGCCCGGCTCGCAGTGGTGTGGGTGGAGACGGTTCAGGGGGGTCACACGCCGTCGGGGCGGGCACGGCCCCTGGCGGCGGCCCGGGTGACGGCGGTGGACGGGGAGGGCAACGGTCTGGCCGACCTGGTGGTGCGGTTCGCCGGGGCACGCGGCTGCGGGGTGCCGCAGGGCGCATGCGCTCCGCCCGAAGGGGCGGCGGTGCTGGAGCGTGCGCTGGACGGCCGGCGGGTGCTGGCCTGGACGGAGGCTCAGGTGTCGGCTCTGACAAGTCGGCTGGAGGCGCTGGGGTGCCCGTTGCGGCTGTCGGTGGTCAGCAGCAGGCCGGAAGCCGACTGGGACGGGTGGCAGACATCGGTGCGAGACCGCGTCGCGCAGTGGCGCGGCCAGCTCGACCCGGCGTCGGGGATGCTGCTTCCGGCGTGGGAGCCGGGGCGGGCCGACCGGCTGCGGCTGCTCCTGACGCGAATGGCACAGGGGGCCTGCTTGGACAGGTGAGTTCGGTGTTTGTCGCTGCTCACCGTTGGTTACTGATGGGTTCGCTCGGTGACTGTCAGTGGGGGCCTCTACCGTGTGGCGGGTGAGTCTGACACAGTTCGGCCCGGTGTACTCCGGGCGGGCCAGTGCGGTCCGCGCTGGCGAAGTGGTCCTGAGCCTGGTGGCCTCGGGACTGGTGGGAATGCGCGGCTGGGCGGGGGTGCGCCGGCTTCAGCAGCCCTATGACAGAAGTCTGCAGCTCGGGCTGGACCGGCTGGCCGCCCTGTGCGTGCGGGCAGGCCGGGACGCGCCCGTGGGCGTGGCCGATCTGGTGGGCGAGTGGTGCACCGAACGGCCGGTGGACTCCTGGCCCTTGGAGTTCGATCCCGATGCGCAGGTGGGCGGGGAACGGCTCCTGATCGGTGGGGAGCCGAGCGAGTTCTGCCTGGAGTGGGCGGTCGCAGCCCGGGACGTGGTGTCCGAGGTGCACGAGAGCGCGCTGGTCAAGCACATCAAGGACACCGCGGCCCTGCTGGGGCGGCCGGAACTGTACGCACGGTGGCGTCTGTTCGTCACCGAGCACGCGGTGCTGGGGCCTGACGCGTTCCTGGCGGCCAAGAACGCGGTGCTGGACGTGCCCCAGTGGCCGACCTGGCTGGAGGAGTCGTACGGGCCGGTGACCGCGGAGGCGGCGGCCGACGGGCGGGTGGCCGTGTGCGGCGGGTGCGGGCAGTGGATCGCGCCGCGGGCGGACGGCCGGGTGCGGTGCCGGGTGTGGCGATGCGTGCAGCGGCACGACCTCCCGGAGCCGGACCGGGTGGAGGCACGGGGAGCCCGGCGGCTGGAGCCGGAGCTGGTGCGGTTCGTGGCGCTGCCGGGCCGGCCGGAGCTTGATCTCGCGCGGCGGCTGGCGGCGCGGGGGGCCCGGGTGGTGCTGTATCCGAAGCTGGACGCGCTGGACCTGGTCGCCGTATGGCCCGGCGGTCACAGCATCGGGGTGGATGTGAAGGACTGGCACAGTCCCTATCTGCTGGCCCGCCGGATCAAGACGTTCCCCCGCTGGGGCGCCGGTGACCCCCACGCCTACCGCAAGGGGTATCTGGTTGTTCCGCGCGACCGGCTGCGCGCCAACCGCGGCTACATGAGGATCCTGTCGCAGCGCAGCGAGGCGCTGAAGGCGCAGCCCCATATCGAGGTGGTCTGCGACGACGATCTGGTGGCGTCCTGCCCCGATCTGGGTGTGGCGGGGGAGGTCGTCTGTGGCCCGTGATCGCAGTGGTTGGTACAGGCAGCTGGGGCAGAAGCTGCGGCGGGCGGCCAAGAGCAACGGTCTGGGCCGCGTGGACGTGCGGCTGGTGGCGTCGGTGGAGCTCGGGCTGGTCGCGCTCGGGTCGTGGGCCGAGGGTGCGGCTGCCCAGGATGCGTGGGCCCTGATGGGCGGTTACGACTTCCGTACGCGCCGGCAGCGGGTGGTGGCGGCGCCGTCGGTGCTGCGGTGGCTGGTGGGCGAGCTGAAGAGCCCGACGGCCTGGCACAAGGCCCTTGAGTCGTATCAGGCGTTGCCGGAGCTGCTGCGGCTGTTCGACGTGAAGGACCCGTCGCGGCCTCCCGTGCGGCGTCCGTCGGTGGCGGTGGCATCCGACCGGGACCAGGTGTACGCGCAGGCGCTGGCGGCGCTGCCGGCTCACCGTGAGCAGCGGGTGCGGCTGGTCGAGGAGGGTGTGCGCTACCGCATGGGGCGCGGGGACGCCAGTGTGGTGGTCCCGGAGGGGATGAGCCCCTCCCCTGCGCGGCGGCATCGCGCGGGGCGGCGGCGCAAGCAGGTGACCTTGCGCTGGTCGGCGCTCACGGCGACCGCCGACCTGATGGACTCGGTGGACGCGCAGCTGGGTCTGCGCAACAACTGGCGCGGGCGGATCGACGACCTGTATCTGCTGGTGCGTCAGAGCGACGGCCGGCTGCGGAAGTCGAAGAAGCTGGTGCTGGCGGATGTGATGCACGTGGTGGGCATGCCGGCCGTCGGCAAGACCACGCTGATCACGGTCGCAGCGGTGTGGGCGTGTGCCGAGCCGCACCGCAGGCACACGCTGACGGTGGTCCTCGGGGATGTCGTGTCCGTTCTCGACATGGTCACCGCGCTGTGCCGGTACGGGGTGAGGGCGGCGCCGATCCTGGGGGCGGCCAACCGCGGCCGGCACCTGCAGCAGGTCCACCGCCCACCACACGCGCAGGCCCGGGGCCTGGAGCTGCTGGAGGATCCCCGGCTGCGGTGGATCTCCACCGAGTGCGTGCTGCAGGGGCTGGCCGAGCTGACCGAGCCGCTGGCACTGAAGGACGCCCCCTGCGCGCACCGGCTGCGGCCATGGAGCGGCGAAGGGCCGGACCAGCAGCAGCTGGAGGCGGCCGTGGGATGTTCGCTGCTGCCGGTGTGCGGGCGGCACGAGGCGGCGCGGGAGCTGGTGGATGCCACCGTGTGGGTGGCCACCCCCGCCAGCCTGATGCACTGCCGGGTGCCCGAGCAGCTGTCGCGGCACGACCTGCGGTACCTGGAGCTGGCCTGGCAGCGCAGCGACGCGTTCGTCGTGGACGAGGCCGACCGGGTGCAGATCCAGTGGGACCAGGCGTTCAGCCCCTCGCAGGCGCTGGCCGGGCCGGGCGAGGACGCCTGGCTGGACGAGGTGCGGCCGCTGTTCGAGCGGCACATGCGCCATACCCGCGGCCAGCACCTGTTCAGCGAACCGGTGCGGGACTGGTCCGTCGACATCAGCACGGCCGGACTGCTGGTGACCCACCTGCGCAATCTTCTGGCCGAGCACAGCCACGTGCGGGAATGGCTGAGCCAGGGCTACTTCAACGAGTGGCGGCTGGCGGTGGGACTGGCCGGCGAGATCTCCCGCCGCCCGCGTCCGGCGCGCCAGAGCGGCAGCCAGCGGCGGGGGCAGCCGGCGCTGTGGGACTCCGACGAGGAGTGCCGCGCGCGGTGGCTGGCGGTTTTCACCCAGTGGCTCGACGACCCGGCCGGTCGCTACCCGGGCGCGGATACGTCCGTTGCGTTCCTGTGTGATCTGACCGCACGCGGCTACCAGCCGCCCGGCCTGGTCACCCAGGACCTCGTGGCGTGGCTGCGCGGCCAGGACGACGTCGTGCTCGTCGGGGAGCAGGCGCTGGAGCGGCTGGCCGTGCGGTTTCAGGTCACCATGGTGGTCGCGTTGCTGGCCGAGAAGCTGGCCCTGCTGACCCGCGCCTGCTGGGAAGTGGAGATGGAGACCGGTCTGGAGGCCATGGGCTCCAGCCTCGTGCACCGGCCGCCCGCGGAGTACCTGCCGCTGGTGCCGGAGTCTCCCATGGGCAATCTGCTGGGCTTCCAGTACCGGGAGCACGAGGGGGAGCTGGAACAGATCGGCACCCTGTCGTTCTTCCGCTGCTCGGGCATCGGCCGCTGGCTGCTGCTCAACCTGCCGCACCTGTATGAGGACGCGGCCGGTGAGGAGGATGCGGGGCCGGCGTGTCTGCTGCTGTCGGCCACCAGTTGGGCAGGGAACTCCCCGCGGTACGACGTGCAGGTTCCCGTGGCGGGCATCCTGGCCTCCCACACCGGTGACCGGGTGCCCCTGCATCAGCGGATCGTGCTGAAGTACCTGCCGGTCAAAATGCAGTCCTCCAGCGGGGCCGCGTACGCGGTGACCGTGTCGGGGAAGCAGGGCCAGGACCGTCTGGAAGCGCTGCGGGAACTGCTGGCGGGACTGTGCCGGCAGCAGGCGGGGCTGCGCGGGCCGCGCAAGAGCCGCCTGGAGGAGATCCGCGACGAGCTGCCCGAGGGGCGGCAGCGGGTCCTGCTGCTGGTGGGCAGCTACCGGGAGGCCGAGGAAGTGCTGCGGCACCTGATCAGGATGCGGCCCGAATGGGCGGATCAGGTTCTGCAGATGGTGCCCGACGACGACTCCGGCAGCCATCACTGGAGCGGGCAGACCATCACTCGCGGCAACGTGCACGCGATGGCCAAACAGGACGCGTGGATCCTCATCGCGCCTCAGCTGGCCATCGAACGCGGCCACAACATCCTCAACGACAGCCACGTCGCCGCACTGGGAGCCGCGTTCTACCTGGTCCGTCCGCACCTGCACCCCGAAGACCTCAGCTACCACGTGCAGACCATGAACCGGTGGGCGGTGGAAGAGATCCGCCGCGCCATTCCCGCAGCCGGCCCCGACACGGCGCTGGGCGAGCGGGCGAGAATGTTCCGCGAACTGGCCCGCCGCACCTGGCTCGACCTGCTGGAGGGCACCCTGCAATACAGGGCGACCGGGGCCCACTCGGCGCAGCGGCGCGCCATGGACTGGACGAACATCGTCCCGCTGGACCAGATCATCGGCCGGATGCTGCGCGGCGGGGCCACGGCCCGCGTGTACTTCTGTGACGCCGCCTTCGACCCCTCTCACGACGACAGCATGCTGGTCGGCATGCTCGACGCCCTCAACGAAGCCCTCGACGGCCCGGACGAGGCGATCGCCTCACCGCTGTACCGGCCCCTTCGACAGTCCCTGCACACCCTGGTGGAGCAACACCGTGCGCTATGACTTTCTGCAGCCCCTCTCTCTCGTCCTTAAGTCTTTCGCCGACCATCGTCTGGCGCGGTACTGGACGTGTGAGTTTCCCGCGAAGTGGGCGCAGCCCCTGCGCGAACAGGTCTTCAGGCCGGCCACCGCGGACGGCGAGAGCGAGGAGGAGAAGCGGGGCATTCCCCTGTGGGCGGTCAACGGGGCGATCGCCGCGCTGATGCCGCAGGTCCTCACCCACGACGCCCGCGCGCGGCGGGGTGAGATGTGGCTGGCCTGGGCTGCGGACGCGGACGAGAAGACACCGGACCGCGCCCTGCTGGTGGAGTTCGTCAAGGGCGGGCTGATGGCGGCCGCGATGCACCGCAACCAGCTGGCGCAGCGCCGTGGGCGCCCGCCGGTCATCGACATCGCCGCCCTGGCCGGCGTCCTGGAGACCTTCCGCGGGCAGGACCTGAAATTCACGCGCAAGACCCTCGACCTGGGGCCAGGCGCCGATCCGGAAAGCTCGGACTACTCGCTGGTGCCGCACGCGCTGGCCACGCACCTGTGTCTGACGGACTGGCACGTCGTCCACGGCAAGCCGGAATCGGACCCGGCAGGGGAAGCGGCTGAGGAGGACACCGACGACGAGGACGGGGACGGCGGCGAGGACGGGACGGCTGCCGGGCCGAGCGAGGATGAGGAGGAGGGGGTGACGGCCCGGGTGGTGCACACGACCCGGTGGCGGCGTACGGCCGCCCGGGGCGGCGGGGCGGAGCTGGTGTCCTGGCCTCCGCATGTGTACGTAAGCAAGGGCGAGAGCAAGGTGCGCTATCCCTGGTCCTACACGCTGCGCCTGTCGGTGCAGACCAGAGGTCTGGAAGAGACGGCGCAGCCGCGGCTGCACGTGCGGGTCGGGATGCGCCGCTGGGCCCGGTACAACGTGTTCGATGCGAAGCGGAACATCGGCGTGCACCTGTTCTCCCCCTCTCCCTGGGCGGACGCCAGCAGCCCGTTCGGGCTCGCCTCCATGGCCTGGCATCCGGGACCGGCCGGCAAGAAGCAGGGGTTCATGGGATGGGCCGACGATCTGGTGCCCACGCTGAAGCGGCTGGGCTCGTTCGACTTTCTGCCCGATCCCGCCGGACTGGCCCACGACCCGCTGGGCTTCCTGGAACCCGGCACCGGCGACGACGGACTGCCTCGGGAACCCATCGCGGGTGTCCCCTACCGGCCCGGGCTGGGGAAGAACACCGGACACGCCGTCGGTGACGGCGTGTCCGCCAAGGACAAGTGGCGCATCTTCAGCCAGCTGGTGCCCGCGCTGGCCGGCTTCGCGGTGGCGGACGAGCCCCACGTGCGCGTGCCGATTCCCTCCCGAGTGCGCCCGACCGCCAAGGAGTTGCTCCGGATCGACCGCGGTGCGCTCGCCACAGCCGCCGGAGAGCGGGTCGAGATCGTCCTGTGGTGCGACACCACCACCATGCGCGACGAGGCACTGAACGCCGTCGCTCTCGCGCTGGAACTGCCGCTGGACGTGGCGGACCAGCCAGGGCAGGTGCAGACGTGGCGGCAGACGTTCGCCCTGCCCGAACTCGAAGTGCTGCTGCGCGTGGAGCCGGTGGGCGCGATCGCCGACGATCTCGAACTGGACGAGAAGATCAAGCGCCGCGGCGACCGGCTCAAGGACGCCGGTATCAGCCGCCAGGTACAGGTCCGCAGCCGGCTCGGGCAGCCAGCCCCCGGGGTGACGTCCCGGTTCGTGCTGGTGGAGATGCGCGGTGCCGACGGATTCGCCTCCGTGGACCACGACCCGAAGATGACCGTGCGGGCCGGGGCAGCCACCTGCGGGGCCGTCACCCAGAACCTGCTGCCGCCTGCCGCGGCCGCGCCGGACGGCGACGACGACACGGAGGCGGAGAGCGCGAAGAGCCAGCGGGAGCGCACCCGCAGGGCGATCGGTGACCTGCTGATCCGCCAGAGCGGCCTGATCAGGCCCCCGGCCCAGCAGGGCACCACGGAGCATCAGCTCACCGACGTGGCGTGCCTGGGGCTGTGGGTGGTGCGCCGCACCGGTGACTTCAGGACTGTCATGCCGCTGGCCGTGGCGAGCGTGCCCGACCGGCCGAACGTTCTGGTGCGTCTGCCCCACTCTGGCTGGGTCACCTACCATCAGGCCTTGCTCCTGCTCGCCGGCTGGAACCGTCCGCGTACCTTCGAGGGTCCGGAGATCCAGGAGTTCTTCGCCGACTGCGTGGCCGAGTCCTGTGACGGCGGCGATCTCGCCCTGTTCACCCTGGCCCAGAACATCCGCTCGGACTGCCCGGCACTGACCAACCCGAAGCTGGTCACCGACCGGCTCGCGTTCCACCCGGACCGGCCTCTGGACGCCGACCGGTACAAGGGGCTGCGGCACATCCGGCTGCGCACCAACGTCCGTGACGAGAGCGCCCAGCACTTCGCGTACGGCAAGGCCGGCCCCAAGGACCGGGTCGGCGTGGGCGGCGGGCTGTGGGCCAGCAAGGACAACGACCGGCTGTTCTTCGCCACCGCCGACAAGCCCAACACCGCAGGGCCCGGGAGCCCGGGCGGTTCCCGGCTGGAAGCGCATCAGGGCAAGAACCGTGCCAAGGAGACCGTGTGGAAGGTGGATACGTGCAAGGACGTGTGGAATCCGCAGCTGCTGGAGCTGCTCGTGGCAGTCAAACAAAGTGACGACCCGGCTGCGGCCTGGGCGGCTCTGGCCCATCAGCGCCGCTCTGCGGCCGCGCACTTCGCCGATCCTGTGACGCTGCCCATCGAACTGCACCTGGCCTACAAACTCGGCAGCGCGCTGCTCCCCTCCCACCAGCTCGAACCGATCGAGCAGCCGGAATCCTCATGACGCCGCCCTCACCGCCCACGCCGCACGGCGAGCAGCCGGGCGGTGCGGGCAAGCATCTTGAGGGCCTGAACGAGCGTCAGCAGACTTACCTGGACGTGCTGTTCACCATCGACCAGGACAACGAGAGCGCGCAGACCCGCCGCTGGCACGCCACCCGGGAGCGGCAGCCGGCCGAGCAGTGGCGGTGGATCACCTACGGTGTCGACCATCCTGCTGCCGAGGCCACACCGGTCCAGCAGCAGCTGGGCCGGCGTCACGTGCTCGACGCGGGCGCCGGTGCCACACTGGCCGCGTTGCAGCGCCGGGGGCTGATCGAGCTGAGACGGGTGGCGCAGGACACTCCGGCCGGCCCCGTCTGGCACACCCAGCTCCGGCTCACCCGCGCCGGGCGGGCCGCCGGGCGGGCCCTGCAACCGGCATCCGCCGGGCAGGCACCCGACCCGTCGCTGCTGCCCGAGTGGCTGCAGGCAGCACTCGAGGCTGTGGCCGACGCCCCCGGACAGGCCCTCGCCAAGGTCGCGATCGGGCGGGTGGCGGCACGCCGTCTCGGCCCGGGCGGCCACGGCTACATCGAGGACGCCAGCGCCTGGCAGTACCGCCTCACCCCGGCCGGCCGGGCCTACCTTGCCGCACATTCCTGTGGCGCACCGGACGAGAGCGACTGACAGCAGGAGTTGGGCCGGCGGCATCGCACGGTTACTAGGATGGCGTCCACAGCACGGTCACAGGCCCTTGGCAGGACAGGGGACTCACGACTCGACGATCCCGAGGAAGTTGCGTCGCGCATGTCTTTGCAGGTGGTGTACGGCGAGAGCCGGGATCGGATCCGCGCCTCGTTGCTGGCGGAGCAGCTGCGGGAAGTGGCCAACGAGGGAACGGTGTACCTCGGCTATCCGGTGCCGGCCACAGCCGACGAGACCGTCGAAGTCGATGCCCTGATGGTCAGCCAGGCACACGGCCTGGTCGCGTTCTTGCTGCCTGACTCGATCCCCCGATGCGGCGGAGTGGGAGGACGCGCAATCCCGTCAGGACCGGCTCTACGACGTGCTGGACAGCACCCTCTGATCCAACCCAGTCCGCCCAGGCGCGGGCATGAGTCATGTCCGCCTCCCACAGCTGGTTGGGCTGCCTCGCGGTGAAGTTTCCGGTCGACCAGGTTCGGTGGCCGACGGCTCCGCAGTCGGCGGGCCGACTTCGTTCGCATCTCACGCGCGTTTTACGCCGACCCAGACAGCCTCAGCACCCGGCAGGCGAACCCTACCCGAGGCCCTTGTCTCTGAGGTACTCGATCACCTGGTCGACCTCGTCCGAGGACGGTCAGATTCCGCTGCAAAAGCGCGCTCGCAGCCACCTAGATGTGGGCGGTCATGTGGCCGATGGTGGCGAGGAATTCGTGGTCGATGAGTTTGATATCAGCGAAGTATCGGCAGCGGGCGGCATAGGAGGAGACGCCTCTTCAGGGCGCGGGCTGCTCGGCCGAGGTGCTCGGTGTCTCGGCGCGGGTCGAGCTGTTTTGCTGAAGCCTAAGGAATGCGGGGGCGTGAGGCGCGGTGGGGGCGAGAGTGTAGGTGACGATGGTTAGCCCCTGGTCAGCGGGGACTTCGAGAGCGTCGTAGTCGAGGTCGAGGTCGCCGACGGCGGGGTGGTGGAAGTGCTGTTGCCCGCTGCGGTAGTACTCGACGTCGTGCGCCTCCCAGCGGGAGGCGAACTCGGTGCTGTGGGAGGCGAGTTCGTCGACGAGATCGGCGAGGTCGGTGTTGCCTGGCGTGCGGGCGGCTTCGGCGCGCAGGCTGCCGACGGCGTCGTGGGCGATGCCGTCCCAGTCACGGTAGAAGCGACGTGCCCGCTCGTCGAGGAAGACGAAGCGGGCCAGGTTGGGGGGTTGTTCGACGGTGTCGAGGGCCTCTTCGTACAGGGCGCGGGCCAATTGGTTGGTGGCGAGGACGTCCAGGTGGGCGTTGCGCGCGAAAGCGACGGCGCCGGTCATGGCGTCGAGGACCTGCTGGATGCTGTCGCGTACGTGCGAGGCGCCGCCGTCTCGGTCGGCGGCTCGGTTGGGGGCGTTGGCGGCGCGGACGAGGGCAGCGAGGTGGGCGCGTTCGACGTCGTCGAGCTGGAGGGCACCGGCGAGGCTGTCGAGGATCTCCTCGGAGACACCGCCTACATTGCCGCGTTCCAGGCGGGTGTAGTACTCGATGCTGATCGCGGCGAGCTGAGCGACTTCCGAGCGCCGCAGCCCGCTGACCTGTCGGCGCCCGCCGAAGTCGGGCAGGCCGGCCTGCTGTGGGGTGAGGCGGGCACGTCGGCTGGTGAGGAAGGTGCGGATGTCGTCGCGGACGGTGTCGGTCGGCACGACCTCAGCCTAGGACACACCTCGGCAGCGCAGGACACAGTCGGCCACGGGGGTCCCTGCCAGTACCCCTCCTAACAAGGACTCCCAGGTCAGATGGGGTGCGTGGTTCTGTGGATGGGTGGCCCGGGCAAGCAACCCCGGTAACTCCCTTTCAAGGAAGGATCACGCACTGTCATGCCTCTCACCGCTTCCTCGCACCGGTCGTCGGAGGCGGGCGTGCCCGGAGCCAGCCGCCACGCCACCGCGACGCTGGCGGCCGCCGTCCTCGGCTTCTTCGTGATCACCCTGGACGCGACGATCGTGAACGTCGCCCTGCCGTCGATCCGTGACGCCCTGGGCGGCGGTATCACCGGCCTGGAGTGGGTGGTCGACGCCTACACACTGATGTTCGCCGCGCTGCTGCTGTCGGCCGGTGCCCTGTCGGACCGGATCGGCGCACGCAAGGCGTTCGCCGGCGGCCTGAGCCTGTTCATCGTCGCCTCGGTGGCGTGCGGGCTGGCCCCGTCGCTGCCGGTCCTCATCGCCGCGCGCGTGGTCCAGGGCATCGGCGCGGCCGTCACCATGCCGACCTCCATGGCCCTGGTGCGCCAGGCATTCCCTGACCCGGACCGCCGGGCGCGCGCGGTCGGAGTTTGGGCGATGGGTGGTGCCATCGCCGCCGCCGCGGGCCCGGTGCTCGGCGGCCTGCTGAGCCTGGCCTCCTGGCGAATGATCTTCTGGATCAACCTGCCGGTCGGCATCCTCACCCTGGCCCTGTTGGCCCGTACCCCGCACTCGCCGACCCGGCCGGCCCCGTTCGACTGGATCGGGCAGATCACCGCCATCCTCGCGATGGGCGGCCTCACGTTCGGCGCAATCGAAGCCGGAGCCGCCGGGTTCACCGCGCCGCAGGTGCTGGCCTCGCTCGGTATCGCCGTCGTCGCGCTGATCGCATTCGTGACCGCGCAGGCGAAAGTGGCCCACCCGATGGTGCCGCTCACCCTGTTCCGCTCCCGGACCGTGGTCGTCGCCACCGGCATCGGGTTCGCGTTCATGGTCGGCTTCTACGGACTGCCGTTCCTGTTCTCCCTGTACTTCCAGCAGCAGCACGGCCTGTCCGCGCTCGGCGCCGGACTTGCGTTCCTGCCGATGATGCTGCTCAGCGCCAGCCTCACCCCGTTCTCCGCCCGGATCGCCGAACGCACCGGCCCGCGCGTGCCGGTCATCGCGGGACTCCTCCTGATCGCGGCCGGATCGATCGCCCTGGCCGCGGTCCCAGCCTCGGTGCCCGTGTGGGTGACCGCGCTGCTGCTGATCCCCATCGGCCTGTCCGGGCCCCTGGTGATGCCGCCGACCACCGCGTTGCTCCTTGAGCACGTTTCCGCAGACCAGACCGGCACCGCCAGCGGCGTGTTCAACACCAGCCGCCAGATCGGCGGAGCCCTCGCCGTAGCGGTCTTCGGCGCGCTGCTGTCCGCCTCGGCCGGCTTCGAGCACGGCCTGCGCATCAGCCTCCTGCTGGCCGCCGCCGTGGCCCTGGCCGCCGCGCTGGCCGCCCCCCGCATGAGCGCCGCCCGGCGCGGCGACGCCTGATCCCCCGAAACAACACCGGCAGACATCCCTACCGAACAAGCAACGGAGCCATGTCGATGAGCAAGTCGTTCGCAGACAAGGTGGCCCTGGTGACCGGCGCCGGCGCCGGAATGGGCCTGGCCACGGTTCGCGCCTTCGCCCATGAGGGCGCCGCCGTGGTGCTGGCCGATACCGACGAGGACGCCATCCGCCAGGCCGCCGACGATCTGACCGCCCAGGGCCACCGGGCGCTTACGGTCGTGTGCGATGTCGCCGTGGAAAGCGAGGTCGCCGACCTGGTGAAGCAGACCGTCGACGCCTTCGGCCGTCTGGATGCCGCTTACAACAACGCCGGTGTCCAGACACTCAACGTGGAGACCGCCGATGCCGACGGCGCCGAGTTCGACCGCGTGCAGGCCATCAACCTGCGTGGCGTGTGGAACTGCATGAAGTACGAACTGCGGCAGATGCGCGAGCAGGCAAGCGGCGCGATCGTCAACTGCGCCTCCATCGGCGGCCTGATCGGCATCGCCGGCCTGGCTCCCTACCACGCCTCCAAGCACGGAGTCCTCGGCATGACCAAGAGCGCCGCCCTGGAGTACGCCGCCCGCGGCATCCGTATCAACGCCGTGTGCCCCGGCATCATCAACACCCCCATGGTCGAGCGGATGACCGCCACCGACCCCGACGCGATGGACGCCCTCCTGGCCCAGGAGCCCATCGGCCGCCTGGGCCGCCCCGAAGAGATCGCCGAGGCAGTGCTGTGGCTGGCCAGCGACAAGGCCAGCTTCGTCATCGGCCACGCCCTGGCCGTGGACGGTGGCTACACCATCCAGTAGCCCCGACCGACCACGCACTGCACTTCTCTGTCCTGCCGACCGGGCGGGGCTCGACCGCAAGGGAGCAACCATGTCCAGCAACGAACAGCCCTCCGGCGCGGCCAAGATGTTCGGCGACTTCGCCCCGCAACTGGTCCACTTCACCGACGACATCCTCTTCGGCGAGGTATGGGAACGCCCCGACCTCGCCGCCCGCGATCGCTCGCTGATCACGGTGGCGAGCCTGGTCACCAGCGGCAGCGCCGAGCAGTTGCGCCACCACCTGGGCCGCGCCAAGGACAACGGGGTGAGCGAGTCCGAGCTGATCGAGGCCATCACCCACCTTGCGTTCTACACCGGCTGGCCCCGCGCCATGACCGCCATGGGCGTGGCCAAGGACCTCTTCCGCGGCTGACCCGCCCCCGTCGGGGCACCCCGACAAACCGGGCCGCGCATCGGCGCGGCTCGCACAAGCACGGCACAAGCAAGGAGCC
The DNA here is from genome assembly GCF_040610055.1 of Streptomyces sp. NPDC004539. Taxonomy (NCBI): domain Bacteria; kingdom Bacillati; phylum Actinomycetota; class Actinomycetes; order Kitasatosporales; family Streptomycetaceae; genus Streptomyces; species Streptomyces sp. NPDC004539. Next base: position 17,716 of record NZ_JBEXLS010000035.1, read on the forward strand.
ACCCCTTGGAACTGCTGAAGCGGCCCGCCACCCTCAAGCTGCCGGAGGAGCTATTCACCGGAGACGCCTGGGCCGATGTCATCCACCGCGGCGAAGAGCCGTCGAAGCTGCGGGCGAACGCGGTGCACTTCGCACCCGGGGCCCGCACGGCCTGGCACTCCCACGCAGTGGGCCAGACGCTCTACATCGTCGAGGGCATCGCCCTGATCCAGTCCCGCGGCGGCAGGATCCTCGAAGCCCACCCCGGCCAGGTCATCTGGACCCCGCCCAGCGAGGAGCACTGGCACGGTGCCGCCCCCGACCACTTCATGACCCACCTCGCCCTGTGGGAGGGCGACGACGTCACCTGGCTCGACCACGTCACCGACGCCGAATACGCCGGCCCCCGCGGCCGCGACCTCTGACCCACGCCTCGAACAGCGGCAAGGAGGGCCCCGCCATGCGCGTAGCAGTTCTGTACGGACCCAAAGACGTCCGCGTCGAGGAACGCGACATCCCGAAGATCCTCAAGTCCACCGACGCCGTGATCCGCACGTTCGCCACCTGCGTGTGCGGCTCCGACCTGTGGGACTACCGCGGCATCAACCCCGCCAAGGACCCCGCCCTCGTCGGCCACGAGTACGTCGGAATCGTCGAGGAAGTCGGCAGCGAGGTCACCACGGTACGGCCGGGCCAGTTCGTCGTCGGCTCCTTCTTCGCCAGCGACGGCACCTGCCCCAATTGCCTCAACGGCTACCCCAGCAACTGTCTGAACCGCGAGTTCGTCGGCGGCTGTCAGGCCGAGTACGTCCGTGTCCCGCTCGCGGACGGCACCCTGGTCGCCACCCCCGAACTGCCCACCGTCGCCCAGGTTCCCGACCTGCTGGCCTGTTCCGATGTCATGGGCACCGGCTGGTGGGCCGCCGTCGCCGCCGGGGTGCGGCCCGGTGACACGGTCGCCGTCGTCGGTGACGGAGCCGTCGGTCTCTCGGCCGTGCTGGCCGCCCGCGAGCTCGGCGCCGAGCGCATCATCGCCATGTCCCGCCACGAGTCGCGCCAGAAGCTGGCCACCGAGTTCGGCGCCACCGACATCGTGGCCGAGCGTGGTGACGAGGGCGTGGCCCGCGTCAAGGACCTGACCGGCGGCATCGGCGCAGACCGGGTCCTGGAGTGCGTCGGTACCGAGCAGTCCACCCAGCAGGCCCTCAACTCCACCCGGCCCGGCGGCGGCGTGGGCATCGCTGGCCTCCCGCACGGCGTCACGCTCGACGGCGCCGCCCTGTTCTACTCCCACGTCGCCGTGCAGGGCGGCCCCGCTCCGGTGCGCCGCTTCCTGCCCGACCTCGTCGACCGCGTCATGACCGGCCGCATCAACCCCGGCCGCGTCTTCGACCTCACTCTGCCCCTGTCCGCGGCCGCCGAGGGCTACCAGGCCATGGACGAACGCCGCGCCATCAAGACGCTTCTGCGTCCCTGAGAGGTCGTTCGTGTCGGTGCTTCGACGCGGTGGCGAAACCCACGAGAGGAGGGGGAAAGCAGATGAAGACAAGCGAGTTGCACCGCGAGCTGGCGCCCCTGCTGGCGGCTTCACTGATGGTGACGTTGATGTCCTGCAGCTCGGACACCTTGTCTGACGCAAGCTCTGCGCGGAAGGGTACGCCCAACCCGTCACACACGGCTCCTGTGCCCGGTCGCACGTCCGGTGTCTCGGCCACGGCCATCGACAGGCCGATCACTGAGGAGGACGTGATCGGCGTCTGGAGCAACCACCGAGACACCGAGCTGCACCAGCAGATCCGGTTCACCAGCGACCACGAGTGGCACGAGGATCAGCACGGCACCCGGAACCTCTACCACGGAACTTGGGAGATCACCGGAAAGCGGACGGTCATGCTCCACGACTGGGAGGAAGAGATCCGCTTCTCGCCGGACAACTACAACGAGTTCACCGTGGTCTCCTTCGACCACGTGCTCACCAAAGACCGGAACACCGCCGCGGCGCCGTCCCAGTAGCCCCGTCCAGTGGGCCCTGCCCCGTCTTCGACCTCACCCTGCCCAGCCGTTTCCGGCAGCGGCGTTCAAGGTCATGGAAAAATCAAGGAACTCCCCAGGCATCGCAAAACCGCCAGCTTATGGGCGCGTCCTGGAGTCGGGGAGACCCTGCGAGTACCCCGCCCAACAGGCTCTCCCCAGGGCCTGAGAAGCGCTGTTGCATAGCGGTGAGCACACCGTGAGCGCGCGGCGCGTCTCCGCCGGGGGGGCCGTGCTGTGACCGCTCGCCTTGTGAACGAAAGGCATCGGACAGATGGCACTCCCCTGCTTCGCGATCCCGTATCTGGCTGGTTCTCCCAGAAATCCAGCTTTGGTTCCGCAGCGTCTGCCCAGCGTGGGTGTCCCGGGTCCAGAGGACGGCCGTTGATGCCCAGGGAACGTGCCAAGGAACTTGCGGCCTTTCTCAGGGCCCGGCGCGATGAGCTGCGCCCGGAAGCGGTGGGCCTCATGGTCTGGGACGAGCCGCGTCGGGTGCCGGGACTCAGGCGAGAGGAAGTGGCTGAACTGGCCGCGATCAGCACGGACTATTACAGCCGCATCGAGCAGGCGCGTATCGCGGTCACCCCGAGCGTGCTGGCAGCCGTTGCGTCCGCGCTGCGACTCGACGACACGCAACGGCACTACGTCTTCGGTCTGCTCGACCAGGAGACCAGAGCGGCTCGGCGGCCCCGGACCCAGTGCGTGCAGCCCCAGCTACGACGGCTGCTGGACGGGCTGACGGCCATTCCGGCGCTCGTCCTGGGCCGTTACATGGACGTGCTGGCCTGGAACCAGCTGGCGTCGGTCCTGGTCACCGACTTCGCGAGGATCCCGCAGACGGAACGCAACTGGGTCCGGCTGATCTTCACGGATCCGCGGATGCGGGAGGTGCACGCCGACTGGGAGGACGTGGCCCGGCAGGCGGTGGCTCAGCTGCGGATGGAAGCCTCGGCCAACGTGGGCAGTGCCCGGCTGGAGGCGCTGGTCGACGAACTCGCCGAGCGCGATGCCGCCTTCCGTGAGTGGTGGTCGTCGTATCAGGTGGCGGTCGAGGTCCGCGGTACGACCATGCGGCATCCCGTCGCGGGAACGCTGGAACTGGAGAGCAGCACCCTGGCCAGCACGATCGATCCGGACCAGCGGCTGGTCAGCTGGACCGCGCGGCCGGGCAGCCGCTCAAGCCACCGTCTGTGGGCTCTGGCGCAGTTGCCGACCGATGCCCCACTCGGCGCTCCGGTCGCCGCCTGATCCGGAGCCCCGAGACCAAGAAAGGAACGATGAGCATGACAGGCTGGAGCTCCCAGGAACTGTCCCGCATCGAGAACGCCGACGAACTGGAGATCGCTCCGCTGCGTGCGGACGGCACCCACCGCTCTCCGACGCCGATCTGGGTGGTCCGAGTCGGCGACGACCCGTATGTCCGTGCGCACCGCGGCCGGACCGGTGTCTGGTTCCGTGCCACGCAGCAGCGCCACGAGGGACACATCTCCTCGGGCGGAGTGAGCAGGGACGTCACCTTCGTCGACGAGCCCGATCCGGCGCTCAACGAACGGATCGACGCCGCCTACCGCAGCAAGTACGGCCGCTACGGGGCCCGTTACGTGGATCCCATGGTCGCGGACGCCGCACGGGCGGCCACCCTGAAGCTGGTCCCTCAGTAGGACGTACGGGCGTGGATGGGGCCGCTGGTGTCCGCGAGCGGCATACCTGGGCGCCCGCGGGTGTGAGCGATGATCTCGGCGACGATCGAGATCGCGGTCTCCTGCGGGGTGGCGGCTCCGATGTCCAGGCCGATCGGCGCGTTCAGGCTCTTGAGTTCGCCGGGGCTCACGCCCTCCGCCCGCAGCAGGTCGAGGCGGTGTTCATGGGTGCGGCGTGAGCCCATGGCGCCGACGTAGCCGACATCCCGCCGCAGCGCGTCCCGCAGCAGCGGGATGTCGAACTTGGTGTCGTGGGTCAGTACGCAGACGACGGTGCGCTCGTCGGTGGAGGTGTGGGCGAGGAAGCGGTGCGGCCAGTCGGTGACGACGGCGTGGGCGTGGGGGAAGCGGTCGCGGGTGGCGAAGACGGGGCGGGCGTCGCACAGGGTGACGTGGTAGCCCAGGAAGCGGCCGGCCTGGCTGAGGGCGTCGGCGAATTCCACCGCTCCGAAGATGAGCATGTCCGGTGCAGGGCGGCAAGTGTGGACCAGGGCACTGGCGGGGGCGCAGTGCGGGCCCGCCGGGGCGTGGACAAGGCTGCTGGTGCCGGTGCGGTGGGCGGCTGCGGCGCGCGTGGTCAGTTGCGGAGGAACCGGCAGCTGCGGGGTGAGGGTTCCGTCCGCGGGCAGGGACAGAACGCGGCCCGCCAGGTCGGGGTCGGCGGTCTCGGTGATCTGCAGCAGCGCGACGGTTCGCTCGTCGGCCGCAGCGGTCAGCGCGGTGGCCAGAGGGGCCTGGTCGGCCGGGTGGATGGGCTGCACATACACGCTGATGCTGCCGCCACACATCAGCCCCGCAGCCCACGCGTCAGTGTCGGAGGAGTCGAAACGGGCCTGTTCGGGCGCGCCGTTCTCAGCGAGCAGCCGACGACAGAGTTCGTAGACGGCGCCGTCCACGCAGCCGCCCGAGATGCTGCCCGCCACGTTGCCGTCGCTGTCGACCGCCAGGGAGGTGCCCACGGGCAGCGGGGTGCTGCCCGTGGCGGCGGTCACGGTGGCCACGGCGCAGGGGCGGCGGGTGCGGCACCAGTGGGCGAGGGTGGCGGCGATGTTCAGCACGTCAGGCTCGTCTCGTATCTCGTACGCGGTGCCTCCTGCCGTCCCGGCTTCGGGGGCGTGGCCGTTGACGGCAGGAAGCGATCAGGGGTTACAGCAGGGCGTCGAGGGTGATGGGCAGTTGCCGGACGCGTCGTCCGGTGGCGTTGAAGACGGCGTTGGCGATGGCCGGGGCGACACCGACGTGCACCACCTCGCCCAGCCCCTTGACGCCGATCGGGTCGACGATGGGGTCATTGCCGTCGAGGAAGATGGCGCGCAGGTCACCGATGTCGGCGTTGACGGGAACCAGGTAGTCGGCGAGGTTGGCGTTGGCGATACGGCCGTCGCGGTGGTCGGTGACGGAGTGCTCGAGCAACGCGGTCCCGATTCCGCCGACCATGCCACCGAGGGCCTGGCTGTCGGCGAGGGTGGGGCTGATGATGCGGCCGGCGTCGTAGACGCCGAGCAGGCGGCGAACCCTCAGGAGCCCCAGGTCGCCGTCGACCGCGACTTCGGCGAAGGTGGCGGCATAGGCGTACAGGGAGTGGCGTTTGGCGCCGGTGGGCGGGGCGAAGGTGCCGGTGGCCTCCAGGTGCGTGCGCCCATTGCGCACCAGCAGCTGCTGATAGGTCTCACCGCGGGCGGGCTGATCGGTGAGGTGGAGGCGCCCGGAGCGTACGACGACCTTCTCGGGGTCGGCTTCGTGCAGTGGGGAGTCGGGGTCGCTGACAGCGAGGTCGATGGCGGCGCGGCGTACGGTGTCGCAACCGTCCTGGACGGCGGAGCCGACGCTGGCCATGGTCTGGGAGCCACCGTGCGGCGGGGTGGGCGGCATGGTGGAATCGCCAATCCGGGTGTCGATGCGCTTCAGCGGCAACCCGAGAGCATCGGCGGCGACTTGGGACAGGGAAGTGTAGGTGCCCGGCCCCATGTCGCTGGCGGCCGCCTCGACGCGGGCCGTGCCGTCGGCCTCGAGCCGGATGCGGGCCTGGGCCCGGTTGCGCAGCGTGTCGTAGACGCCGGCGGCCATGCCGAGCCCGATCAGCCAGTTGCCCTCGCGGCGGGAGCGGGGCCTGGGGCTGCGTCGGTGCCAGCCGAACTCCCAGGCGCCGGTGGTGTAGCACTCGGCGAGACGCCGGGTGGAGAAGGGCAGGTCGTTGGACTGGTCGGCGTCCGGTTCGTTGCGCCGGCGCAGTTCGATGGGGTCGATGCCCAGCTGGTGGGCGAGTTCGTCGACGGCCGACTCCAGCGCGAACGCGGCGGTGGCGTAGCCGGGACCGCGCATGTAGAGCGGGGTGCTGACGTCGAGCGGGACCTTGCGGTAGCTCTGGCGGACGTGGGGGGTGGTGTAGAGCATTTGCCCGCTGCTCAGCACCGCCTCGGTGAAGTCCTCGTAGCGGGAGGTCTCGGCGAGGACGTCGTGGTCGGCGGCGATCAGTCGGCCGCGGCGGGTGGCGCCCAGATGCAGCCGATAGCGGTACGCGGGGCGGTAGCCGGTGTCGAAGGCCATCTGCTTGCGGGTGAGGACCGTCTTGACCGGCCGCTCCAGAACGTGGGCGGCCATAGCCGTGACGGTCACGTGCGGCCAGGCCCGCAAGGCGCTGCCGAAGCCGCCCCCGACGAACGGGGAGATGACGCGGACTTGGGCGGTTTCGAGGCCGAACACCGCGGCGAGTTCGGTCTGGGTGCCCACCACCCACTGCGTCTTGTCCCGCACGGTCAGCTCGTCGCCCTTCCAGGACGCGATCGTGGCGTGCGGCTCCATCGGGTGGTGGTGGTTGCGGGCCAACTGGTAGGTGGCTTCGAGCCTTATGGGCGCGTTGGCCAGCTCCTCGACCGGGTTGCCCCGCTCGTAGGTCCTGGCCGTGCCGGGCTCCCCCCGCTCCAGGTCGGTTTCGGCGGGCCGGATGTCGTAGGACACACGCAGGAGGCGGGCGGCGTGCTGGGCCTGCTCCAGGGTGGTGGCCACGGCGACGGCGACGGGCTGGCCGTGGAAGTGGACCTCGTCGTCCTGGAAGACGCGCAGCCGTCGGCCGGGCGGGTTGTTGCTGCTGCTGTTGTCCCGGTAGGGCAGACGCGGCGCGTTGAGGTGGCTGATGACGGCGAGCACACCGTCCAGCGCGAGCGCGGTGTCGGTGTCGATTCCGGTGATGCGGCCGCGGCTGACGGTCGCGTCGACGATGACCGCGTGCACGACACCGGGTACATCGTGTTCGGCACTGTAGGTGGCGGCACCGGTGACTTTGGCGCGGCCTTCGACCCGGGAGACGCGGGCGCCGACGGCGGCGGACGGCTGGCTCACAGAGTGCCTCCGATCTCGGTCAGCTGCCGCTCCACGGTCCGTGTCAGGAGCGGGAGTTTGAACCGGTTGTGCTGCAGCGGGCGGGCACCTCGGGTGGCGTGCCGGGCGGCCTCGGACCACAGGCCGGGCCGGGGCCGCTGCCCGACCAGGGCTTCTTCTACGGCCTCCAGCCGCCACGGCACGGTGCCCACACCGCCTGCCGCGACGCGGGCGGTGGTGATCCGCCCGCCGGTGAGGTGCAGGGCCACCGCCGCCGAGGTCAGAGCGAACTCGTAGCTCTGCCGGTCACGGACCTTGAGATAGCCGGAGGCGAGCGAGCGCGTGTGCGCGGGGATTTCAATCCCGGTGATCAGCTCACCCTCCTTGAGCGCGTGCTCGCGGTGCGGCGTGCTTCCGGGCTTGAGCAGCAACTCGGCCAGCGGCAGGCGGCGTTCGCCGTCCCGGCCGCGCAGCTGGACCACCGCGCCGAGCGCGACGAAGGCGACCGCCACATCGGACGGATGCGTGGCCACGCAGGAGTCGGAGACGCCCAGGATGGCGTGCATGCGATTGTAGCCGCCGAGGGCGGCACAGCCCGATCCCGGTTGGCGCTTGTTGCAGGCGGCGCTTACATCCCGGAAGTAGAAGCAGCGGGTGCGCTGCAGCAGGTTCCCGCCGATCGTGGCCATGTTGCGCAGCTGCGCGGAAGCGCTGGCTTCCAGAGCTTGGCTGACCACCGGGTATCGGCCGCGCACGGCAGGATGCGTGGCGGCCTCGGCCATGGTCACCAGGGCGCCGATGTGCAGGGCACCGTCCTTGGCGGGACGGATCTCCTTCAGGGGCAGGGCCGTGATGTCGACGACCTCGTCGGGGCGTTCCACGGTCTCCCGCATCAGGTCGACCAGTGTCGTTCCGCCGGCGATGTACCGAGCGCCTCGTACCGCGGCCCGAACGGCCTCGGGGACGGTGGTGGCGGAGTGGTAGGCGAAGGGGTGCATGAAGGGGGCCTCGTCTAGCTGTGGCGGGCGGCCTGCTCGACCGCGCGGACGATCTTCGGGTAGCAGCCGCAGCGGCAGATGTTGCCGCTCATCGACTCCCGGATCCGGTCGCCGGAGGTGGCGTGGCCTTCCTTGATGCAGCCCAGACCGGACATGATCTGCCCCGACGTGCAGTAGCCGCACTGAAAGGCGTCCTGATCGATGAACGCCTGCTGCAATGGGTGCAGTTGATCGGCGCGGGCGACGCCTTCGATGGTGGTGACCTCGCGTCCGTGAAGGCGCACGGCCAGGGTGAGGCAGCCGTTGACGCGGCGGCCGTCGACGAGGACGGTGCAGGCGCCGCACGCGCCCGCGTCGCAGCCCTTCTTCGTTCCGGTCAGCTTCAGGTGTTCGCGCAACAGGTCCAGCAGAGACGTCCGGTTGTCCACGGTGAGGGTGTGCCGGGTGCCATTGACGGTGACCGTCACCTCACTGGTGGGGGCCTGCTCGGTGGCCTGCGCGGTGCTTTCCATGAAGTCTGGCAGAGCGCCCACGGTCAGTGCGCCGCCGGCTGCCGCGGTGGTGGCCAGCACCGTGCGCCGTGTGGGGCGTGCCCGGTCGGCGTCGGGCGGGGTGGCGGGCTCGGAGCTCATGGAATCTCCCATGGACGGAACATCGGGGGCGCCTCATAGCGGTCATGGGGGCCGCTGTGGCGACTGTGCCCGACGGCACCAGGGAGGTGACAGAGAGAGATTCTCCCTGGGAGAAACTCTCCCTTACGGGGCGCTTTCGTGACTGACAATGTGTCAGGCAGACTCTGGCCACAGGGACTTCATCTGCCGGGCTGCCTTGCCCATCCCTCCCCGGCGCCACGGCCGCAACCCCCATCGTCCTCCTGACCGGCTTGATGGTGGGCCTCGCCGCCACGTTTCCCAGTCCCTGTTGCTGGCAGGCCCTCCTGGCGATGCCGCCCAGGGACCGCCCTTCGAGCACGCCAGCTGATCCCAACCACCCTGCAAAGATTGGAAGTATCGATGACCAATGCCTCTCGACGAACCGGAGCAGCCATGCTCGCCGGTGTCGCGGGCAGCGCGATTCTGCTCACCGGGTTTGCGACGGACTCCGCACCGGCCGCCGGCGCCGCGACTGCTACCTCAAGTCCGGGGATAGTCGTATCGCGTGACGACGAACGAGCGATCGTGCCGGGCTCTCCGGAAAACTTCACCGGTGAGGTGTCGATCCAGTCGCAGTACGCCGGCGACGAGAACTCGGAGCGGGCCTCGGACGTACGGTTCTCCGCGGGAGCCCGTACCGCCTGGCACACCCACCCCGACGGGCAACGTCTGCTCATCACGAAGGGCACCGGGTGGGTGCAGGAGTGGGGCAAGAAGCGCATCACCGTCCACAAGGGAGACGTCGTCTGGTTCGCACCGGGCGTAAAGCACTGGCACGGGGCGACCAAGGACAGTGCGATGGCGCACATCGCCATCACCTACGCCGTCGACGGAGTCACCGCGGACTGGCTGGAGCACGTCACCGACGACCAGTACCTGGGTGGAAAGCGAGTGCAGGGGGCATGATGAAGCGCCGGACACTTGCCCTCATCGGGACGATCGCCGCGGGCACGCTCCTCGTCGGATACACCGCCCAGGCCGATTCCGGCTCGACCGCCCTACCCCGCTCCCGCACCAGTCAGGTCGAGTCGGTTTCCCCGGCACTGGCGAAGTACGACAAGGAGCGGGTCCAGGAGCTCTGGAACGACGACAGCCTCTCGCGTCGCGACAGGGGCCTGATCACCATCGCGGTGCTCATCTCCAACGGGCAGACGCAGGAGCTGGGCCACTACACGGACCGCGCCCTCGACGACGGGCTGTCCGCCGCGGAGATCTCGGAGACGGTCACCCACCTCGCGTTCTACACAGGCTGGCAGAACGCCAAGGCAGCGGTGCCGGTGATCGCCAAGGTGTTCGCCGCGCACCGGATCGACGCCGACCAGCTCCCCGAGCGGGACCCCGAACTGCTCCCGCAGGACCAGGAGGCCGAGCGGGCTCGCGAGGAGCGCGTCCAGGAGCAGTACGGCGGCGTCTCGCAGGGAGTCGTCGACGACACGGACGACGTCCTCTTCGACGACCTGTGGCTGCGCCCGGACCTGAAGCCGCGCGACCGGAGCCTGATCACCGTCGTGGCGCTCATCGCGACCAGCCAGAGCGGCCAGATCAGCGTCCACCTCAACAAGGCGATGGACGTCGGGATCACCGATGACGAGGTCGACGCGATGCTGAACCACGCCGCCTACTTCACCGGGTGGCCGAAGGTGTTCACCGCCATGCCCGTCATCCGCGACGTCCTGGAGTCGCGCTGACCGGGGCGGCGACGCTGCCAGGCCCCGGGCCATGGGCCGACCCACTCCTGCAAGGATGAGTACGGAAGGCGGTGGGGGCAGCCGATCGGCTGCCCCCACCGCCTTCGGACAGGTCAGGTCAGCGCAGGTGAGCGCGGGTTTGCAGGGGCAGGTGCATGGCCGAGGTGCCGGCCCACACAGTGCGCGCGCCCCGGCCGGCGTCCCACTGACGAGTGTCGGCGTTCCAGTGCCGGAGGCTGTCCTGGTCGATGTGGATACGGACCGTGGTGCGCTCATCAGGCTTGAGCGTCACCTTGGTGTAGCCGGCCAGTGCCTTGGTGGGCTGCTCGCCGTGCCAGGAGGAGTCCGGGCCGAGGTAGATCTGCGGGGTGTCCGATCCTGTGCGCGAGCCGGTGTTGCGCACGTTCAGCGTCACGCAGAGGCCGTGCCTGGTGGGCTGGGCCTTGAGGTGGCTGTAGGCGAACGACGTGTAGGACAGGCCGTATCCGAAGGGGAACAGCGGCCGGGTGCCCGTCTTGTCGTACCAGCGGTAGCCGACGTTGACGCCTTCGCTGTAGGTGACCACCCCGTCGCGTCCTGGGTAGGCGGACGCGTCGCTGGCCACAGAGGTGTGCTCCTCGGAGGTCGGGAAGGTCTGAGTGAGGCGCCCGCTCGGGTTGGCCTGCCCGTACAGCAGCCGGGCGGTGGCACGGCCTCCCATCCCGCCGGGGTAGTACATGTTGAGGACGGCCTTGACGCGGTTCAGCCAGGGCATGGTGACGGCCGATCCAGTGTTAAGCACGACGATGGTGTTGGGGTTGGCGCGGGTGACCGCCTCGATCAGTTTGTCCTGCTCGAAGGGGAGAGACAGATCCGTGCGGTCAAAGCCTTCGGTGCCGTCGTCGAAGGCGAACACGACGGCGGTCCTGGCCGCACTGGCTGCCTTTACTGCCTCGGCGCGGTCGGCGGCGACGCTCTCGGGCGTGACCCAGGACATGCTGACGTGGTCGGTCGATCGGATGACCCGCAGCTGCAGCTTGACCTCGTGAGTGCCGGGCTTCAGCTGCAGGGCGCCGCGGGCGGCCTTGTTGCGTGAGCCGCGCAGTACGTCCGTGCCGTCGATGGTGAGCAAGGAGATCGACTGCGGGGCGCTGACCGTGAAGCTGTAGAGGCCGGCGGTCCTGACCGTCAGTGTGGAGGTGAACGTCTTCTCCTCGTTGTAGCCGAGGTCCATCCCGTTCGCGGGGAAGGCCGGCTGCAGGGCGCCCTCGTCGATGCGGGTGCCGGTCAGATCGAGGCCGGGCCGATAGGTGACCTCGCCGGGGGCGCGCTTGCGGATCTCGTCCAGCGGCGCGGTGACCGTGCGCGGGGTGACCTCGGAGCTGCCTCCGCCACCGATCACCGGACGCTGGGCGGGCTGACCGATCACGGCGAGGCTGCCCGAGCGGGCGGTGAGCGGAAGGGTGTGTTGCTCGTTCTTCAGCAGGACCGCTCCCTGCTCCGCCACCTGCTGGGCGACCTGATCGCCCATGGTGCCCGCCAGGGCAGGCCGCTTGGGCAGCACGCACCCGTCGCGGGCGCCGACGGGGGAAGCACAGCGCAACAGGCCGAAGTGGTGCATCTGCGTGAGGATCCGGGCCACGGACGCGTCGAGCTCGCTCTGCGGAATGCTGCCGTCCTTGATGGCCTGCTTCAGCGGCGCGTCCAGGTACTCACCCAGTGGCATCTCCTGATCCAGGCCCGCGCTCAGTGACTTCGTGGAGTGCGTGGCCCTCCAGTCCGACATCACCCACCCCTCGAACCCCCACTGCTCGCGCAGCACGTTGTCGAGGAGCTCCTCGTTCTCACAGGCGTAGACGCCGTTGACCTTGTTGTAGGCGCACATGAACGAGCTCGCGCCCGCCTTGAGCGCGGCTTCGAACGGCGGCAGCTCGACTTCGCGCATGGCCTGCTCGCCGACGCGCGCGTCGAGCGTCTGCCGGTCACGTTCCTGGTTGTTGGCCGCGAAGTGCTTGACCGTGGCCATCAGTCCTTCGCCTTGGATGCCGGCGATCTCCTGAGCGACCATGCGTGAGGAGAGGAGCGGGTCCTCGGCGAATGTCTCGAAGTTCCGGCCGCCGTAGGGGACGCGGATGATGTTGGTCATCGGAGACAGCAGGACGTCCTGGCCCAGCGCCCTGCCGTCCCGGCCGATGACCTTGCCGAAGTCACGGGCCAGGCGGTCGTCGAAGGTGGATGCCAGGGCCACGGGAGCGGGCATGGCTGTTGCCTTCTGCGCCAGATGGATCCCGGCGGGACCGTCGGTCAGTCGCAGCGGCGGGATGCCCAGACGCTCGACGCCGGGCATGAACCCTGCCTGGCCCCGGCTCTCGGGATCGGTCGACCCGTGTACGAACGAGATCTTCTCGTCCAGGGTCATGGCCTTCACCAGTGCGTTCACCTGCCGGTCGGCGCGGCTCCGCGTCTCGGAGGACGCTGCGCCTCCCGGCCACAGCACGTATCCGCCCAGTACCGCAACGGCGGTTGCAGCACCGGCCAGCACTCTTTTTGTTCTCATGGCGGCTCCCGGCCGCGGCAGAGCGGCCGTTACTCGGAATCGGATGGGAAACAGCCGCTGCGCCGGCCTACGGGAAGCCCCGGCCTGAAGTGCAGCGCAACAGCCCCCGGGCCCGGTACTACCGAACCCCGGGGGCCGTGACCTTTACTGTGCCCGACGTACGGACGCTGTGTTGACGTACGGCCTGGGCACACAGCGAGTCGGCCGCGTCCCGCAGCCGACCCGGGTCAGGTGTAGGCGAGCAGCCGCCCGCAAACGGTGACGCCAGTCCACGAGGCCAGAGAGATCACCGCAGCGGCACGGGCTCCGCCCGGAGGACGTACGTCCTTGTTCCAGCTCTCGACACTGCGGTAGACGCCGCGATGAAAGACGGCGACGTTGATCCCGGCAACGACGAGCAGCCCCAGCTTGAAGGGCGCGGCTCCACTGGCCGCGATCGACACCGCACCGGAGATGAACATGAAGACGCCGGTGAGCGCGGCGACGACGAATCCGATCTGGGCCAGCGGGAGCAGATGACGGGCGGCCGCCGTCACCGGCAGCGGACGCCGTCCCAGGCCCAGGAGCCGTAGATCAAACGCCACTGCCGGACCGACCAACACGGCCAGCCCCAGTACGTGGATGCACTCCAGCACCGCATACAGATACGGCGTCGTCCGCACAGCCTCGGCCAGCCCTGACTGTTCGAGCCAGTCGAAGAAAGCCGACACGGCTTACTGCCCCGTGCTACGGCGCCGCAGGTACACGGCGCCACCGGCCACCACCAGCACCGCCACGGCCCCGGTCACCGTCCACACCACAGCACTGGACGTTCCGGAATCCGAAGCCTGCTCCGTTGCGCTTGAACTCTGCTGATCGCCGGTGTCTGTGGAGGACTCGTCGGAACCGCCCGGTGGGACGGGCTTGTCCGGCAGCGCCAACAACCGCTGCCGCACGGCCTGCCCGTTCTCCAGATAGATCAGTTCCGGACGCAGCTCATCGTCGTGATCACGGCTCAGGAACCCGACCGCTTCCAGACTCTCCCCGGTTTCCAGGCGACGATCCAAGCCCCATTCGCGCAGTGTCTCCGGCGGCGCCAGCACCAGATTGAGCTCCTTGCGGCCGCCGTCGTAGGGGCGTGTGGCCTTCATCGTGTCGCGAGTGCCCATGGCCTCGGCATCCTGCGGGATCTCACGATCGGCCCAGCCCTGGGGTACAGCCGTCCGCTCCACCTGGATGGTCACCTCGACATGCGGGCTGCCCCACCGCACGTTCGTCAACTCACCTGACAGGTAGTAGGCACGTGTGGTGTCGAACTCCGACCAACCGTGGTGCGCGGAGGCTTGCGGCACCGCCAGCACCGACAAAGCCATCCCGCACGCCCCTGCGACCAGCCCTGCCCGAGACAGCTTTCGCCGTGTACTCACGCTCAGTCACCCAACTTTCGAAGATCTCCCGGCACCCGGGGCCCAACGACCCGTGCACGGCACATGGCGCCCGGACGTGCACTTCGAGCAGCACTGTCAGGGCGCTACATGCACGCAGGAGCGAGTCTGAGCCGGACAGGACGTGCAGTGGGAGGGACAGTCTGTCCCTCCCACTGGGCCCTGGTGAGATGGTGTCCCGCGAGGTGGTGTAGTCAGTCGAGCTCGTTGGGTGCCGCTTGCGCGGAGATCTGCCGCTGCGGTGCCGGTTTGTCGGTGAGGAGTTCGGCCATGGAGGCTTCGGAGAGGTAGCGGCGGTCGAGGACCTGCCATTCGTCGTGGAGTTCGGCCAGGACCGCGGCGGCCAGCCGGTCCAGGGCGGCGGGGTTGGGGAAGACCTGGACGACGTCGGCCCGCCGCCTGATCTCCCGGTTCAGCCGCTCCAGCGTTGGTGGTGCAGACGACGCGGCGGATCTCGGCGTCGAACTGGAGGAACGGTACGAACTCGGCCCAGGCGTTCTCCCAAAGCCGCACGATCGCCGGATACTTGGCGCCCCACTCCTCCTGGAACTCCAGGAACCAGTCCTCCGCCGCACTTGCGGTCGGGGCCGTGTAGACAGGCTTGAGTGCGCGGGAGATCTTGTCCCAGTCCTGGCGGCCCGCGTAGCGGAACGAGGCCCGGATCAGGTGGACGACACAGACGGCCGAGATGGAGTCGGGCAGGCCTTTGAGCCCGTCGCAGACGATCATGCGCACCTGCCCTCGGTCCTGCTTGGCAGTGTCAGATGATGATCGGATGTTCCGGTAATCGCGAAGTTACCTGCTCGCCACCTCTTGACGTGTTTCGCGGCACATAAGTAACGTCCGGGCAATGTGATAAATTGAAACGATTCAATCGGAGCCGTCATGAGTGAGAAACGCTCAGCCCTGCTTGTGTTCCTCAGGGGTTTCGTAGTGCTCGCGGTGCTGGGGAGCCTTGTGGCCCTGCCGGCGTCCGGGGGCGGCGGGTGGGCGTCGGCGTCGGAAGAACCGTTCGCGGTGAAGGGGTTGAGTACCAACGGCCGCGTGGACCCGCTGGGCATCGGAGGCGAGACCCCGGTCTTCGGCTGGCAGCTGGCCTCGGCCCGGCGGGCGACCACGCAGCAGGCATACGAACTGCAGGTCGGACGCGAGCCGGGGGCGGCCGATGTGTGGTCGTCTGGCAAGGTGACGTCCAACCGCCAGGTCGGCGTGAAGTACGGCGGTCCTGATCTGACGTCTGCCACGCGGTACTACTGGCGTGTTCGCGCCTGGGATGGCCAGGGAGTGGCGAGCCCGTGGAGCACGCCCGCGCTATTCGAGACAGGTCTGCTGGACTCCGGTGACTGGGACGGCGCCCAGTGGATCACCCGCCCCGCAGCTCCGAGTGAGCTGGACAAGTGGACCGACTACACCGCCACGGTCGAGTTCAAGCTCGACAGCGCCGCCTTCGGCATGTTCCTGCGCGCACCCGATCCGAGCAACGGATACATGTGGCAGTTCAACGTCACGGGTTCGACCCCAATGCTGAGGCTGCACAAGCAGGTCAAGGGCAACTACAGCGTGGTTCAGCAGGTGGATCTCACGTCCTACGGCTTCACCAACGCGGATCTCCTCACCGGTCGGCACACCGTCCGCTACGACGCGGCGGGCACCACCATCAAGACCACCCTCGACGGCAAGCTGGTCAACACCTTCACCGACTCAGCCTTCACGAAGGGCTACATCGGCTTCCGCACCCACGCGTGCTGCGGCGAACGGGGAACGGTCTACGACGCCGTCGTCACCGGCGCTGACGGCGGCACCCTGCTCGACACGGACTTCGCCTCCGGACGGAACCCCTTCACCGGCGGCGAGATCGTCGACTCCGCCCTCGCGGTGTCCGGCACCACGGACGCCCTCTACAGCACCGGGGCCCGGCCGCTGCCGCTGCTGCGCAAGGCCTTCGCGACCAGCGACGGCAAGGAGATCGCGTCCGCGCGGGTGTACGCGTCGGCACTCGGTATCTACGAGCTGGAGCTCAACGGCGAGACGGTCGGCGACCAGGTGCTCGCTCCGGGCTGGACGAACTACCACAAGCGCATCCAGGCCCAGACCTACGACGTGACGAAGCTTCTTAAGGACGGCGACAACGTCATCGGCGCGTCCCTCGCGAACGGCTGGTGGGCCGGCAAGGTCGGGCTCGGCTGGAGCCGCCAGTACGGGGACACTCCCGCCCTCGTGGCGAAGATACGCATCTCCTACACCGACGGCTCCGTCCAGTGGATCGCCACGGACGGTGACTGGAAGGCGGGGGACGGCCCTTACGTCAAGGCCGACCTGCAGGACGGCGAAACCTATGACGCCCGGCTGAAGCCGGAGGGCTGGAGCCGGCCCGGGTTCGACGACACGACGTGGGATCCCGCTACGAGCATGCAGTCCCGGACCGCCCTGCTCGTACCGCAGAGCGACGAGCCGGTGCGCCGGACCCAGGTGCTCCAGGCCCAGAAGAAGACCGAGCCCACCACCAAGACCTACGTCTACGACCTCGGTCAGAACATGGTCGGCGTCTCCCGGCTGACGCTCACCGGCTCCGCCGGCCAGACCGTCAAGATCCGCTACGCGGAGGTGCTCAACAAGAACGGGACCCTCTACACCGACAACTTCCGCGGCGCCAAGGTCACCGACCGCTACGTCTTCGCGAAGTCCGGAACGGTGACCTACGAGCCCACCTTCACCCAGCACGGCTTCCGCTACATCGAGATAACCGGGGTGAACGAGGCGCCCGCACTCGACGACGTCAAGGGTGTCGTATGGGGATCGGACCTTCCCACCACCGGCACGCTCAAGACCTCGGACAGCATGCTCAACCAACTGGTGAGCAACATCTCCTGGAGCCAGCGGGGCAACTTCCTCTCCATCCCCACCGACACCCCGGCCCGCGACGAGCGCCTGGGATGGACGGGTGACATCAGCCTGTTCGCCCCGACGGCCAACTACCTCGTCGACACCCGCGCGTTCCTGTCCCACTGGATGGCGGACGTCCGCAACTCCCAGTACGCCAACGGCAACCTGCCAGCGGTCGTCCCCACCCCGCAGGGCCAGTTCGGTGACAGCGGCGTCGGATGGTCCGACGTGATGATCACCGTGCCGTACCACGTCTGGCGTTCCTACAACGACACCAGCATCCTGCGGGAGAACTACCCGGCCATGCAGAAGTTCTTCCAGTTCGTGCGCACCAGCGCCGGAGCGGACCTTCTCGAACCGGGCCGCACGACGTTCTTCACCAACGACTGGCTGCACCTGAACGACCCGACCGAGCAGGGCATCCTGGGCACCGCCTACTACGCCGAGAACGCCCGCATGATGGCGGAGGTGGCCGAGGCACTGGGCGACGACGCCTCGGCGTCCGACTACGGCAAGCTCTCCGCCGACATCCGCGACGCCTTCACCAAGGCCTATGTCAGCGCCGACGGCACCGTGAAGGGCAACTCGCAGACCGGGTACGCGATGGCCCTCCGCATGGACCTGGTCTCGGACCCGAAGCTGGTCGAGAAGGTCGGTGAGAAGTTCGTGGCCAAGCTGGCGCTCGCCGACTACCACCTTCGGACCGGCTTCATCGGCACACCGCTGCTGTTGCCCGCCCTGAGCAGGATCGGCCGGGACGACCTGGCGTACAAGATGCTGCTACACAAGGACTACCCGTCCTGGGGCTACGAGGTCGTCAACGGCGCCACCACCATGTGGGAGCGCTGGAACTCGATCATGCCCGACGGCAGCTTCGGCCCGGTCGAGATGAACTCCTTCAACCACTACGCCTACGGCGCCGTCGGCGACTGGATGTTCCAGAACATCGGCGGCCTCTCCGCGATCGAGCCCGGCTACAAGCGCTCCCGCGTTGCGCCGGTGCCCGGCGGAAACCTGACGAAGGGATCAGGAAGCCTCAAGACCGTCTACGGCACCCTCTCTTCGCAATGGAGCACCGACGCCGGAGCCTTCGATCTGAAGGTGAACGTGCCGGTTAACACCGTCGCCGAGGTCCACGTCCCGTCCAAGTCCCGTTGGGCGGTCACCGAGGGCGGCCGGCCGGCCGACACCGCCAAGGGGATCCGCTTCCTCCGCATGGAGCACGGGGCCGCCGTGTTCGAGGTCGGATCGGGCTCGTACGACTTCGGCGTCGACACCGTCCTCGGCGGCTTCGGCGAGGCCAAGGAGGCAGCCGCGGAGCTGCGTGACCTGGTGGCGGGCCTGGATGCTCCAGGCGTATCGCAGGCGAGTGACAAAGCTCGGCAGGCCGAGGCCGCGGTCAAGGCGGCCTGGACCACCCATGTCGCGAACGGGGGCGTCGACAACCACGTGGACCGAGCCCGGGCGCGTCTGACCGACATCGGTGACTGGGCCGCCGGACAGGTCGACGAGGGGACGCTGACCGCCTCCCAAGGAGCAGCGGTGCAAGCGCTCATCGACCGTATCTTGGAGAACCTGTGAGGTTCGACGCAGTGTGTCCGTCGCGACGCGATCCGCGATGAGGAGTCGACGCGTTCGCTGACATGACGGCTGCTGGAAGGGGGTTCTCATCGTGAGGACCGCCGGGCACAATGATCTGCCTCAGCTCTGCGAGTTGGCCGGCCGCGCACGCGCGGTCCGGCCTCCGTCCCGGTATGGGCAATCCGGACTCAATGGGCACCGGGGCTCCGGCGAACAGAGGATCGTGATCGACTCTCTGTCCTGCGCGGAGTCCCGGCCCGATGTCCCACTTTCCGGAAGTGCTTGGCAGTAAGCTCAGGGCTCTGGCTACGCGTCGTTGCCCTGTTCCGTGCGCGGGATCATGCAGAGGTCGTCTCATCCCTTTTCAGGACGTCTCGCAGGTGAGAGGCGACCAGGGATGCTGCGGCGCGATTGTCCTGGTCCGTCATCTGATGCAAGTCGTACAGCGCCCCATAGCAAGGCCATCAAGGACGTCTGGGAGGAGGCATTTCCCCGAGCTGCGTCCATGATCACTTCCGGCGCACTCCCCGTCCAGAACCCGTCGCAATCCATGTGCGGCACTGCAGGTCAACAGCATGCGGCCACCGCAACAACGGTGCGACCTCACACCCGCGTACCGATCAGGTGTAGGGCAGCCACGCGGCTAGCGCGTGGTCCACGCTCCGCTCCACGAACTCTTCGTCCACCACCTGGTCGAGCAGATAGCGCTGGAAGAACAGCGGCCCGATGATCCGCGCGAGGAGAACCGACGCGTGCTCGTCGGCGCCGGGCCGCAGTTCGCCACGCTCCACGGCGGCCCGCAGAGCTCCGCGCAGGTCTTCGACAGCGGCGCCGTAGAGGTGGTGTCGCAGCTCTCGTATGTGCGGATCGCGCTCAGCCTGGTCGATGAGTGTGGCCATGACCGAGGCCGAGAGGGGCTGGTTGAACCAGTTCAGGCGGTCGGCGATCTGTCGCACCAGGTGGTCGCGCACGCCCCCCTCACCCGCGCCCAGCAGTGGTTCCGTCAGGCCGACGAGGGCGTCCAGCAGCAGGTTCTGCTGCTGCGGCCAGTGGCGATAGAGGGTGGCCCGGCCGACGCCGGAGCGTTCGGCGACCGCGGCATGGGTGACCGCTCCGGGGCCACCTTCCCCCAGAAGGTCCACAGCGGCCGCCAGTGCCGCCGTGCGGCTTCGCTGCGCACGGGGGTCCGCCTTCGATGGACTCATCCGACACCTGCTTCCTACAAGAGGTTCTCGATACATACCGTCTCACAGATACGACGGTGAGGGCGGGCCCGGTGAGCCCGCCCTCACACCATGCGGAGCAGGGGGATAGCAGCCCCGCGTCCTGGGGGTCGGCGGCTATGCGGTGGCCTCCTGGGTCGGCGCAGTGGCGGCCTCATTCGCCTGCTTTCCGGGGCGCCTGGTCGCACGCCTCCGCTTGGCCTCTTCCTTCCGGGCCTTGTCGGCGGCCTCTTCCATCGCCTTCAGCTCGTCGCGCACGGCGTCGGCCGGGCGGCGTTCGAGGATGGCGTCGTAGCTCATAGCCAGCTTGTCCAGGACCTGGGTGTCGGTCTCGACGGCCTCGGCGAGGATCATCGTGCCGCCGGCCGGGACATGGGGCGTGGCGGCGATGACGGCGTTGCCGGCGAGGGCGGCCCGCTTGTTGTCACTGCCGCCCCCGATCAGCGCGCCGATGCCCCAGCCCAGCAGGACGCCGAGGGGCCCGCCGAGGATGCCGACCACCGAGCCGACGAGCCCGCCGATCGCCGTGTTCTTCCTCTCCTCGTTGTCCATGCCCTCGGGTATGCGCACCGAGCCGTCCGTGAGGCGCTCGATCAGGACGGCGGCACGGACGTCGGTCGCGGCGGAGCGGATGTGCTTGAGGTCGCTGAGCGCCTGGTAGGCGGTGGCACGGTCGGCGAAGCGCAGGGCGATGGCGTTGATGGACATGACTCTCTCCTGGGTGACGGACCTGCAGCGGAACTTGTGACGGGCAGTGCCTTCTCCGGCGGGGTTTCCACCCCGCCTTTGAGACAGTCTGTACCAGAGAAGGGTTGTGAGTCAACCTGTCTCATAGGGAGCGTTTCGGGAAGAGGTGCCTCCGGGGCCCCGAACGCCCGGAGACCTGCATGCCCGCCGCAGCCGTACGGCCGTTCTTACGGCCGCCTTCGAGCTTCTCGCCGAAGGCTGCCCCGAGCGGGTCGCCCTCGCCGCCCTCGCCGGAGTCGGCCGTGCCGCCGTCTACCGGCACTGGCACGACCAGCAGTCCCTGCTCCTGGACACACTTGCCGGCGGCGTGCGCCCTCTGGTCACCTTCGGTAATGGCCCCCGTCCGCGCTCGACTGGAGACCAAGCTGGAACAGATGGCCGGCTGGCTGAACCAGCCCGTCACCGCGTCGGTCGTCGCGACCGTCGCCGAACGGCCGCGAAGGCACGGCGCATCCGGGAAGAGATGGTCGGCCACGCCAAGGCACACTTCGCGGGCGCACTCACCGCCGCCGTCGAACGAGGCGAACTCCGCCCCGGCTTACGGGCACACGCCACCGTTACGCTTCACTGTCAATCCCCTCCGAACGTGGAGACCTTCCTATGCAGCCAGCTTCTTGGTGAGGCCGGCCCGGTGGTCGTGTTCGTAGTCGATCGGGCTCTTGAAGCCGCACACGCTGTGTAGTCGCCGCGCGTTGTAGAAGTCGGTGATCCAGGTGGCGATCCTGATCCGGGCATCGGCGCGGGTGGCGAAGGTGTGCCGGTGGACGTATTCGACTTTGAGCACGCTGTTGAACGCCTCGCTGACGGCGTTGTCGAAGCACGATCCGACGCAAAGGCGCCCTGGATACGTAACGTTTAAAGACTTGGGCGGCCCGAGAACAAAGGTCGTCAGGCTACCCGGCAGCTCGCCGTTGTCCCTCCGGGCGCAACATGGAGCCCGCTCCTCACTGGTCTTGCGGTTCCGTCACCCGGCCACGTCGGCGCTTCCGGGTACCGTGGCGTGATCGTACGGATAGACGGGAACGGATGAGCGAGTTGCAGGCGCAGGAACCGGATGAGGAGCCGATCGGTGGTCCGGCGGCCCGGGAAGTCGACCAGCCGACGCCCTCCGAAGGTGATCTGGAACGGGTCATAGGGATGCAGGTGCGCCAGTACCGGCTGGCGACAGGGCTGACCGTGGGAGAGCTTGCCACGCTGGCAGGCATCTCCAAGGCCATGCTGTCGAAAATCGAGAATGCCCGGATCTCCTGCAGTCTCACGACGCTGGCCCGGCTGGCGGCGGCCCTGGATGTGCCGGTGACGGCGCTGTTCCGTGGCGCCGACACGGGCCGCGAGGCCGTGTTCACACCGGCGGGTACGGGGGCGCGCATCGTGCAGCGCGGCTCCCGGGTCGGGCATGACTACACCCTGCTGGGCGCGCTACGCGGTCCGCACAAGCGGATGGAGGCTCACTTGGTGACGCTGACGGAGCGCAGCGAAGTGTTCCCCCTCTTCCAGCACCCGGGAACCGAGCTGCTGTTCATGCTCGAGGGCGAGATGGTCTACGGCCACGGTGACGCCGAGTACCGGATGCGCCCCGGTGACGCGCTGCAGTTGGACGGGGAAGGCGTACACGGCCCGAAAGAGCTGGTGGTGCTCCCGATCCGCTTCCTGTCCGTGGTCGCGTACAGCGATGCGACGGCCTGAGGAGAGCAATGAGGAGTTCATCCGCATCGGGAGGCTCCACACCACCTTCGTAGGGTGAGTCATGCTTCCGGGCGCCGCGCCGTCGTGTGGACCACAGTCGATGCTCTGCCGTCTTCGGTGGCTCCTACCGCCGCCTCGTTTGTCGGCCTACAGCCGGCGCCGGTGGTCGACCGTGTGAAGTCTGGCTGGTGTCGCCGGGCACAACGCCTCGGTCGTCGCCTTGACCGCCGTGAACACCTCCGGCGCGAGCTCCGCTGGCCTGGCTGTTGGTCGAGGGCGTCCTAAAGCAAAGACGCGGCCGCGCGAGGCTCGGTGTCCGCCTGGTCATCGGGCTCGTGGCGATCGTTCCGGGCCTGCGGCGCGGTCACCAATGATCCTGTTCCAGGGCGGCGTATTCCGGCTGTTCGGTGTTCCAGGCGTCGGCGGTGCCAGGGGTCCTGTCCTGCTTCAGTCGTCAACGTGAGCGATAAGACGATGGGCACGCGACGGGGCCGGTGCTGGGCGCGGACAATGTGGTGGCTGACAGAGCCGGCACCGCCCGGCCACGCCCCGCACGGCAGACGTCAGGGGCGGCGGAGACGTTCAAGAACCCGCGCGGTCCTCGGTCTACGGGTCCAGCAGTCCCTTCTCCTGCCCGATCGTGGTGTTGTCGCCATGGCCGGTGTGTACCACCGTGTCGTCCGGCAGGACGAACAGTCGCGCACGGATCGACCGCACGATGAGAGCCTCGTCGCTGTACGACCGGCCCGTCGCGCCCGGACCGCCCCGGAAGAGGGTGTCGCCGGTGAAGACGCAACCGAGAGCCGGAGCGTGGAAGCAGACCGCGCCGGGCGCGTGGCCCGGTGTGTGAAGCACCCGCAGGGTGGTGCCGCCCACCGGGATCTCCGCTCCGTCGGACAGGTCGGCGTCCCAGGTCAGGTCAGGATGGGTCAGCGCCCACAGCGGCTTGTCGTCCGGGTGCAGCATGATCGGTGCGCCGGTCCGCTCGCGCAGTTCGGGCGCGACGCGGATGTGGTCGTCGTGGGCGTGAGTACACAGGATGGCCTTCACCTCGCGGGTGCCCACCACGGCCATGATGTCCGTGACGCTGTGTGGGGCGTCGATGACGACGCATTCGTTGTCGTCGCCGATGACCCAGATGTTGTTGTCCACGTCGAAGGTCTGGCCGTCGAGGCTGAAGGTGCCGCTGGAGACGGCGTGGTCGATCCTCGCCCGTGCTTCTGGCGTCGCAGCGGTCACGGGAACAACACCACCGATCGCAGCACGTCGCCGTGGTGCATCCGCTCGAACGCCGCCTCTACGTCCTGTATGCCGATCTCCTCGGTGACGAAGGCGTCGAGGTCGAGGCGGCCCTGCTGATAGAGGTCGACGAGCATCGGGAAGTCGCGCTCCGGCAGGCAGTCGCCATACCAGCTCGACTTCAGCGAGCCGCCGCGGCCGAACACGTCGATGAGCGGGATCTCGGGGACCTTCATGTCCGGTGTCGGTACGCCGACCAGTACGACGGTGCCCGCGAGGTCCCGGGCGTAGAACGCCTGCTTCCAGGTCTCCGGGCGGCCGACGGCGTCGATGACGACATCGGCGCCGAAGCCGCCGGTGAGTTCCCAAACGGCGGCAACGGGGTCGGTGCCGGAGGAGTCGACGGTGTGGGTCGCCCCCAACTTCTTCGCGACGTCGAGCTTCTTGGCATCGATGTCGACCGCGATGATCCGGCCGGCGCCGGCCAACGCGGAGCCAGCGATGGCCGCCGTACCGACTCCGCCGCAGCCGATCACGGCGACGGACTTGCCGCGGGTGACCCCGCCGGTGTTGATGGCGGCCCCGAGGCCAGCCATCACGCCGCAGCCGAGCAGTCCGACCGCGGCGGGGCGGGCGGAGGGGTCGACCTTCGTGCACTGGCCCGCCGCGACCAGGGTCTTCTCGGCGAACGCGCCGACGCCAAGCGCCGGCGTCAGCTCGGTCCCGTCTTCCAGCGTCATCTTCCGGGTGGCGTTCTTGGTGGCGAAGCAGTACTGCGCCTCGCCGCGGCGGCAGGCCCGGCAGTCGCCGCAGACCGCGCGCCAGTTGAGGATCACGAAATCTCCCGGTGCGACATTGGTGACGTCGTCGCCGACAGCCTCGATGACACCGGCCGCCTCGTGCCCCAGCAGGAAGGGGAACTCGTCGTTGATGCCGCCCTCGCGGTAGTGCAGGTCGGTGTGGCAGACGCCGCACGCCTGCACCTTCACAAGAGCCTCGCCCGGACCCGGGTCGGGCACATTGATGGTCTCCACGGAGACCGGCTGGCCCTTGCCGCGGGCAACCACGGCCTTCGCTTGCTGCATGCGGGTGATTCCTTACTGCGATTCGGAGTTACTCGGAGGTTCTCGGAGTTACGGAGTTCAGTCGCGGAAGGCGAAACGCGGGTGCGCCGTGGCGCCCTGCACCAGGTCCGCGACGAGCGAACCGATGAGGGGCGCGAACTTCGCGCCGTGCCCGGAGCACGGCGAGGCGACGATCACGAAGCCCAGCCGGTCGATGACGAAGTCCTCGTCGGCCGTCATGGTGTAGAGGCAGCTTCCTTCGGCGACGGGTTCGGGGTCGAGGCCCGGCAGTTGGCGGCTCACCCAGGACGTGACGATGTCCCGGGAGGCGGGGTTGATCCGTCCGTCCCGGCCGGAGGCGGTCGTCGGCGTCCCTCCGTCGTGCTGGGCCACCTTCATGACGGGAGCCGGGCCCCCGTCCGCCCCCGACGGCAGGCCGAAGAGCTGGATGCCCTCCTTGTAGACCATGACGGGCCACGCGGCCAGCGGGTCGCGGTGCCGGAAGTGGAACACCTGCTGTTGAGTGGCCCAAGTGCGCGGCATACGGGGTGAGATGCCGACCGAGGGCAGCAGCTCGGGCAGCCACGGGCCCGCCGCGACGACCACGTGACGGGCGCTGAACGAGCGGTCCTCGGTGTGGACGAGGACGCCGTACGGGGTCTGCTCGACGCGGATGACCGGCGTGTGCTCGAGGACCACCGCGCCCAGGGACGCGGCGAGGTCGACACCGGCCCGGACCGTACGGTCCGCGTCGAGGTGCCCTGCGTCCGGGTGGAACATGACGGGGCCGGTGAACACCATGCCCGGGAACCGCTCCTGGGCATCTTCGGGGCGCAACAGCTCGGCGGCGACTCCCTGTTGCTTCATCAAGGCCGTCAGGGTCTCAGGGTCGCGTTCGGCGCCGTGATCGAGGCCGCCGGTGCGGGTGCGGAGCAACTGGCCGGAGCGATCCTCCAGTTCGTCCCACAGCTCCTCGGCCTGTCCCGTGAGCTCGATGTAGTCCGGATCGGCGTACGCACGACGGTAGATGCGGGAGGTACCGTGCGAGCTTCCCTTGTCGTGGCCGATGCCGCGGGCCTCGACGAGGGTGACCTTGAGGCCGCGGGCAGCCAGCTGCCACGCCGCGGAGGAGCCGGTGAGGCCGGCTCCGACGACCACGGCGTCACAGTCCACCGGTGCCTCCCGGTATCCAGGAGGTGCCCGCCAGCGGGACCCTCGCCATCGCCGCCGCCTCGATGGTGACGGCGACCAGGTCCTCGGGCTCCAGATGTGTCAGGTGGGCCTTGCCGCAGGCCCGCGCGATGGTCTGGGCCTCCATGGTGAGCACGCGCAGGTAGTTCGCGAGCCGTCGGCCGCCCTCGACCGGATCGAACCTCTGCTGGAGCTCGGGGTCCTGCGTGGTGATGCCGGCCGGGTCCTTGCCGTCCTGGAAGTCGTCGTAGTAGCCGGCTGCCGAGCCCAGCGCCTCGTACTCGGCGGACCACTTCGGGTCGTTGTCGCCGAGCGCGATCAGGGCGGCCGTGCCGATGGCCACGGCGTCGGCACCCAGCGCCATGGCCTTGGCGACATCGGCGCCGGTCCGGATGCCGCCGGAGACGATCAGCTGGACCTTGCGATGCACGCCGAGTTCCTGGAGCGCCTGCACGGCCTGCGGGATCGCGGCGAGGGTCGGGATGCCGACGTGCTCGATGAAGACCTCCTGCGTGGCGGCGGTCCCGCCCTGCATGCCGTCCACGACCACGACGTCGGCCCCGGCGTGCACCGCGAGCTTCACGTCGTAGTAGGTGCGGGTCGCCCCGACCTTGACGTAGACCGGCTTCTCCCAGTCGGTGATCTCACGGATCTCGGCGATCTTGATGGCCAGGTCGTCCGGACCGGTCCAGTCCGGGTGACGGCAGGCACTGCGCTGGTCCACGCCCTGGGGAAGGGTACGCATCCCCGCGACCCGCTCGGTGATCTTCTGGCCGAGGAGCATGCCGCCGCCGCCGGGCTTGGCGCCCTGGCCGAGCACGATCTCGATGGCGTCGGCCTTACGGAGGTCGTCGGGGTTCATGCCGTAGCGGGACGGCAGGTACTGGTAGACGAGATGCTTGCTCTGGCCCCGTTCCTCCTCGGTCATCCCTCCGTCGCCGGTGGTGGTGGAGGTGCCGACCTCGCTGGCACCGCGGCCCAGCGCCTCCTTGGCGCGGCCGGACAGCGCGCCGAAACTCATGCCGGCGATGGTGACGGGGGTGTCGAGGCGCAGCGGGTACTTGGCGTTGAGGTCGCCGAGCACCACGTCGGTGCCGCAGCGCTCGCGGTAACCCTCCAGCGGGTAGCGGGACATACTCGCCCCGAGGAAGAGCAGGTCGTCGAAGTGCGGCAGCGCCCGCTTGGCGCCCCAGCCCCGGATGTCATAGACGCCGGTGCGGGCGGCGCGCTGGATCGCGCTGATGGTGCCACGGTCGAAGGTGGCGGACTCACGCAGTCCGCGCTGTTCGATCGAGAGTCGGTTCGGGAGGTCGGTCATCTTCTGGCCCCTGGTCTGTGCCGGACGGATCTGCGGTCAGTACGCGTCGGTGTTGTCGACGTGGAAGTTGTAGAGCCGCCGGGCCGAGCCGTAGCGGGTGTACCGCGAGGTGTCCTCGCCCTCGAATCCGGCGCTCTTGAGCAGCCCCGCCAGTTCCTCGTGGTGCTCGGGGCGCATCTCCTTGGCCACGCAGTCGGCACCCAGGGAGGCGACCGTGCCGCGGACGTAGAGACGCGCTTCGTAGATCGAGTCGCCGAGCGCCTCACCGGCGTCGCCGCGGACCACCAGGCGGCCCGCCTGGGCCATGAAGGCGCTCATATGGCCGATGCTGCCGCCCACGACGATGTCGACGCCCTTCATGGAGATGCCGCAGCGGGCGGCGGCGTCGCCCTCGATGACGAGCAGGCCGCCGTGCGCGGTCGCTCCCGCGGACTGCGAGACGTTGCCGCGGACCAGCACCGATCCGCTCATCATGTTCTCCGCCACGCCGACGCCGGCGTTGCCGTTGATGACGACGTCGGCCAGCTGGTTCATGCCGGCCGCGTAGTAGCCGACATGCCCGTCGATCGTCACCCGCATCGCCCGGTTCAGTCCCACGGCCACGCTGTGCTTGCCCTTGGGGTTGAGGATGCGCACCTCCTCCGCGTCGAGGTCGGCCCGGTGGAGCAGGCCATTGACGTCGCGGAGCCCGCGTTCGGCGAGGTCGAGTTCGAGTTCGAGAACGTCCTGCACGGCATGGCCGCCTTTCGTCAGGGGAGCTGTCAGCGCGTCCACGCGTAGATCCGCTCGGGCTCGGGTTCGTAGAGGGAGGCGCTCTCAATGCCGGGAAGTCCGGTCAGCGCGCGGTACTCGCTGGCCATCGCCACCCAGTCCGCGGTCTCGGCGATCACCGCGGGCTTGCAGGCGATGGCATCGCGGACGACGGCGAACGAGTCCCGGTTGGAGACCAGCAGGGTGTAGAAACCGTCGAAGGTGGCGCACAGTTCCTTCAGGGCGGTCTCGACGTCGAGCCCGGCGGCGAGCCTGTCGGCGACAAAGCGCGCTCCGACCTCGGTGTCGTTCTCGCTGTCGAAGACCACACCACGGGCCCGCAGTTCGCGGCGGATCGTGGCGTGGTTGGAGAAGGACCCGTTGTGCACCAGGCACTGCCCGGGACCCACCGCGTACGGGTGGCAGCCGCCCGGCGTGACGGCGGACTCGGTGGCCATGCGGGTGTGGCCGACGCCCTGCCAGCCCTGGGCCCCGGCGAGACCGAAGCTCTCGGCGAGGTCACGGGGATGACCGACGCCCTTGAGTACGGCGATGTCCTCGCCGAAACCCACCACCAGCGCCTCGGGCGCCGCCGTCGAGACCGCCGTACGCAGGACGTCGACGTCGACGGGCGCGTTCACCACCAGCGTCGGCGACGCCTCGACGACCTCCACCGGGGTGCCCGGCGGCAGGAGCCCTTCGAGCGCGGCGCGCAGTTCGGCGGGCGTCAGCGGGCTGTCGACGAGCGAGACCGCGGCGTGTCCGGGCGGCGACCAGCGCGGGTCGCCGTAGACGGCCACACCGGCGGAATCAGATCCCCGGTCCTGCATCTCGCACAGCATCCCTGTCAGCAGGGTGCCCAACTGCGGGTACAGCGCGGGGTTTCGCAGATGCAGCCCCACAATTCCGCACATGACGTTCCTCGTTTCTCTCGTGCTCGGGGCGATAGGCCCGGATCGGTCGCGTCAGAAGGCGGTGAGATAGTGGTTGATCTCCCAGGACGTGACCTGGGAGTGCCAGCGGAAGAACTCCTCCCGCTTCAGGTCGCCGAAGTACTTGGCCACCTCGGCGCCGGCGCTGTCGAGCGCGCCGCTGACGGTGGCGTCGGCCTCCAGCGCCTCCGTGGCATGCAGCAGGGTCAGGGGAAGGGCCGCGCGGTCGGCACCGTTGTCCCCGCCGGGCGTGCCCGGGTCGGTGTGCCGTTCGACGCCGTCCAGGCCGGCTCCGACGGCCGCGGCGATGGCGAGATAGGGGTTGGCGGACCCGTCCCCGCCGCGCAGTTCGATGCGGTTGTTGTCGGGGACCCGCACGTAGTGGGTGCGGTCGTTCCCGCCGTACGTCGGCACCCGGGGCGCCCACGAGGCACCCGAGTTGGTGCTCACCGCGCCGGTGCGCTTGTAGGAGTTGACCGAGGGGGCGAGAACGGACTGGAGCGCGCCGGCGTGCTCCAGGACCCCGCCGATGAAGTCGTAGGCCAGGGCGGACAGTCCGAGTCCGCGGGCGTCGTCGGCGCCGTCCGCCGCGGGGAACAGCGGGGTGGTGCCGTTCCACAACGACAGGTGGAGGTGCAGGCCGGACCCGGTGCGGTCGGCGAACGGCTTGGGCATGAACGTGGCGGTCATCCCGCGCTGTTCGGCGATCATCGAGATCAGGTACCGCAGCGTGATGACCCGGTCCGCGGTGGTCATAGCGTCGGCGTAGGCGAAGTTCTGCTCGAACTGGCCGTTGGCGTCCTCGTGGTCGTTGGCGTAGTTGCCCCAGCCGAGTTCGTTCATCCCGCGCGACACCGCGGCGAGGTGGTCGAACATACGGGTCACGCCTCGGGCGTCGTAACAGGGCCGCGCCGCGTTGTCGCTGGCGTCGGCGGTGGTGAGCCCACCGTGCTCGTCCTTCTGCACCAGGAAGTACTCGACCTCGGCGCCCACGAACACCGACAGATCCCGCTCGGCGGCCTTGTCCAGCATCGAGCGCAGGATGTTCCGTGGCGCGTACGGCCACGGCTTGCCCTCGACGTACGGGTCGCAGTGGACGATCGCCAGCCCCTCCTTGATGAACGGAACGGGCGTGTACGACGACGCGTCGGGCAGCGCCATCACGTCGGGGTCCTTGGGCTCCTGGCCGAGGGCGCCGGCCGCGTATCCGGCGAACCCGACTCCGTCCGTCTGGAGCTCCTCGACGGCCTCGACGGGTACGAGCTTGGCGCACGGCTTGCCGGTGAGGTCGACGAAGAGGGCGAGGATGAAGGTCGTGTCGTACTTGGCGGCCAGGGTCGCCAGGTCTGTCGTTTCGGGCATGACGGTCAGGGCCTCTCGGAAGGGTTCGCTGTCGGGGACGGCGACCGGTGGGCGGTTGCGGCGGCGGGTGCGGGTGTCATGTGGCGTCAGTCGGCGCGGTCCGTACATTGCGCTGGCGGCCCCATTCGGGCCCGTCGACTGTGTTGCGCATCGACTCGCCCGGCGGCGTCGACTCGTCTCCTGTGTCCGGATCAGCGGTGATCAGGGTGCGCCGGCTGCCGGTCGGACAGACGGCATGCGGAAGGAGGGCTGCGCGTTGCCGACTGCCTCAGGACTCATGATCACGCTTCTCCTTTCAAGAAACTCCGTTGACCCTAAGGAAACAAAGCTCCTGTTTCGCGAGCATGTCCTGCTTGTTGCTGTTCGGTTGTGCTCAGACATCCGCTCGATGTGAAGCCGCTGCATGAACGCCGATGGCCGGCCACACCCCCGCGCAGGGTGTGGCCGGCCATCGGCGTTCATCACCTCAGCTTGCGGTGCCCGCCCCCTCATGCGAACCGCTGACGGGCAGCCCCTTCAGGAGCGCACGTCGGCTGGCCCTGACGTGCTCGCGCATTACATGCTCGGCGCTGTCGCCATCCTTCTCCAGGATCAGTTCCAGCACGAGATGGTGTTCACGGTCCGACTGCAGCGCGCGGCCCGGTTGGCTCAGCGAGGTGTGCACCAGCCGGGAGTAGGCCAGTTGGTTCATCAGTATCCGGTAGTGGGCCTCCAGCTTGCTGTTGTCGGCGCCGGAGATGAGCAGGTCGTGGAACTCCTGGACCAGTTCCGCGTACCGCGCACGGTCGTCGCACTCGACCGCTTCGTCGGCCTCACGCAGGTTCCGCTCGAGCATGTCGATCTCCGCGACGCGGCCACGCTGGGCGAGGAGGCGGGCGGCCGCGCCCTCGAGGAGTTCCTTCATCTCGAAGAGCTCTGTGATCGCACGGCGGGAGGGCGTGGTGACGAACGTCCCGACCCGGGGCCGGATCTCGACCAGCCCTTCGGTCTGCAGCTGCTTGAGGGCTTCGCGCACCGGCGTACGACTGACGCCGAACTCCTCCGCGAGAGCGAGCTCCGAGAGCGGAGCCCCGGGCTCGATGTCGCCCTTGATGATCCGCCGGCGCATTTCGGCGATCACTCTGGCCTGCATCGACCCTCCCCCAGCCGTTGGCCGGGGGGACCCCCACTTCGGTTCGCTCTTTGCGCCACTCACCGAACTCTCCTCCGTCTCCCGAGCCGCCCGCCGGTCATCCCAGCGGTGCCAGCGCGCCGCCGTCGAAGAACTTACCCGCGCTGTAGACCATCGGATGACGCTCGGAGACGACGGCGTGCACCACCCGGCAGATGAACACGGTGTGGGTGCTGGCCTGCAGCCGCTCGCGGATCTCGACCTCCATCTGAGCGCTGCTCCGGGCGATCAGCGGGCTGCCGAACGGGCCGCTCTCCCACTCCACGTCCTTGAACTTGTCCGTGGCCTTGCTCGCGAACGTACCGACGACGTCGAGTTGGTCCGTGGACAGGATGTTGATCGCGAGGTGGTCCGCCCGGAACAGACAGTCGTGGGTGGAGGAGGTGTGCTGGACGCACACCATCACGGTGGCGGGATCGAGCGAGATGCTCGAGAACGCGTTGACGGCCAGCCCTCTGGGGGTCTCACCGTCCATCGCGGTCACGACCGTGACGCCGGTGACGAACTGCCGGTTGACCTGCTTCATCACGTCGAGGTCGGGCTTCGAGGCGAGCGGGGTCATGAAGGTGCTCCTTGTCATCGATCGTCAGTCCTGTCCCACCCGGATGACGCCCAGCGCCGAGAGCAGCGCCCGGGGATCCCACGTCACGTACTCCTCGACGATCCGATCACCCTCGAAGCGCGCGAAGGTGGCGCCGCTGACCTCGACCCGCCGTTTGGTGGCGGGGACGCCGAGGAGCGAGTTCTGGTGGGTTCCGGTGCTGTGCCAGCGGATCGCGACCCGGTCACCCTCGATCACGATGTCGTCGATGGTCGTCACCAGGTCCGGGAAGGCGGCTCGGGTCGAGACGATGGAGGCCTTGAAGGCGGCCAGGTCCTGCGGGTGCGGGTCCTGGCTGTGCCGCAGGTAGGCCGGGCTCAGCAGCGCGTCGAGGGCATCGACATCTCCTCCGCCCCAGGCCGCGGCCCACGCCTTCTCGATCAGTCCACGACGGGCGTCAGCGCTCGACACCAGCCTTCTCCTTCCTGTCTGCGTTCAGCTCCTTCCAGAAGGACACCGCCAGACCGGCGATGATCACGAGGAAGGGCAACGACGTCACGATGACGGTGTTCTGAAGGGCGTTCAGGCCGCCGGCGAGCATGAGGACGACCGCGGTGACACCGGTGAGCACGCCCCACAGGATGAGTACCGAGCGGCGTGGGGTGAGCGATCCGTCCGAGGTCATCATGGACAGCACGTAGGTGTTGGCGTCCGCGCCGGAGACGAAGAACATCACGACCAGGATGATGGCGATCACCGAGGTGACCGTGGCGAGCGGGTAGTGGTCGAGGGTCGCGAAGAACGCGCTGTTGATGTCGGCCGCGGTCTGCTTGGCGATGTCGCCCTTCTCGTACATGTCGATGTGGATCGCGGTGCCGCCGAAGACCGTGAACCAGGTGAAGAACACCACGCTGGGGACGACCAGGACGCCCATGATGAAGCCGCGGATGGTGCGGCCGCGCGAGATACGGGCCAGGAAGACGCCGACGAAGGCGCCCCAGGAGACCCACCAGGCCATCATGAAGTAGGTCCACCACTGCATCCACTCGAGCCCGCCGAACGCGGTGCCCTGCAGGCTCATCCGGAAGAAGTCGGTGGCCCACTGGCCCACGGACTCGATGTACAGGTTCGCGATGAACACGGCCGGGCCGACGATCAGCATGAAGACGAACAGCGCGATGGCCAGCACCGTGCTGCCCTGGCTCAGGAACTTGATGCCCTTGCTGACACCGGTCACCGCCGAGAGCGTGAAGATCGAGGTGACGACGGCGATGATGAGCACCTGGCTCACGTTGTTGACCGGCATCCCCCACAGCCTGCCGAGACCGTTGTTGACCTGGAGGGCTCCCAGGCCGAGGGAGGTCGTGGTGCCGAAGAGCGTCGCGAACACGGCGAGCACGTCGATCGTCTTGCCGATCGGCCCGTCCACGCGGTCGCCGAGCAGCGGCCGGAACAACTGGCTCACCAGGGTGCGCCGGCCCTTGCGGTGGGTCGAGTACGCGATCGCCAGACCGAAGACCGCGAAGATCGCCCAGGCCTGCAGACCCCAGTCGAAGTAGGAGTACTGCAGGGCGCGCACCGCTGCCGCCGGCGTGTTCGGCTCGGCGAGGCCGTGCGGCGGCGTCGCCAGGTGGGAGATCGGCTCGGCGACGCCGTAGGAGACCAGTCCGATACCCATCACCGCACTGAGGATCATGGCAAACCAGGTCGGCGTCGAGAACTCGGGACGGTCACTGTCCTTGCCCAGCCGGATGTCTCCGGCAGGGCTGAAGGCCAGGAACACCAGGAAGATCAGGATGGCGAGCGTGACCACGAGGTAGGACCAACCGAACGTGGCCGTCACCCAGTTCAGCGACTTGCTGGTGACCTTGTTCAGGTTGTCCGTGAAGAGGACCGCCCAGGCTACGAAGACGGTGGAGATACCGAGCGAGGTCCAGAAAACGGAACCGAGCCTGCCACCGCCGTCACGGTGGGCACCTGTGCCGTCCGTGACGCTTTCCCCGCCACTCTCCGTCGTCGTCGCGGGCGGCATTTCAGCGCCCGTTCCAAGGTGACTGGACATGGAACTCCTTGGGTTCGGGGCCCGACGGCCGCCTGATCTGGCATACAAGCAGCAGTAAGGCACGTCACAGATGGAGCGTCAAGGGTTCGACATGCGGAATCACATCCAGGCTTGATGCGGAACAAATAATTGCAGGTTAATGACCTGTTACTCGCCCAGGTGGGGACGTCAACGGACCATGGAGAGCCCTTCTACTCAACCCTCTTGACCGACCCGAGAGACCACGCCTATCGTCCTGTGCCATGCAAGAGCGCCTGGATCATCCTGACGAGAGCATCGGTCTCCGCAAGCTCGTGCTCTACCGCGACGTCGTCCTGACCGAGGCGGGTGAGGCGCCTGGGCAGCCCGCACGGCGAGCCAGCGTCGCCGCAGTCATACGGAACCCGTGGGTAGGCACCGGCTCATCGGCTGATCTGTCCATGGAGCAAGGTCGCATTGCCCCGGTGCTCGCCAAGTTGCTGACCGATCAGCTGATCGCTTCCCTGGGCGGCGTGGACGAGATCGAAGCGTTCGGCAAGGCTGCCATCGTGGGAGCGGCCGGCGAGATCGAGCACGCCGGTGCCCTCATCCACACGCCGTACTTCGGCAACCTGGTAAGGGAGTTCCTCCAGGGCGAGTCGATCATCTGCTTCGCCGACACGCGTGCCGAAGCGGGTGAGACGCTGGTCGTGCCGCTCTGGCACAAGACGCGGGCCTCGACGCGCAGCCACTACCAGACCATCAGTGCCCGTGTTTCCGACGCTCCGCGCGCGGACGAGATCGTCGTTATCGCGGCGGCGTCGACAGGTCCGCGCCCGCACCCCCGTATCGGGGACCGCATGACCGACCCCGTCGTCACCACCGAAACCCTGGAGGTTGTCGCCTCATGAGCGTCCGCAAGATCATCACCGTCGTTGAGGAAATCCGCATCGAGGGCGGCCGGCCGGTCGATCGCCCCGCCCGGGTCGCCGTCGTCGCGGCGGTGATCGAGAATCCCTGGGCCGGTCAGGGCTTCGTCGAGGACCTCGCTCCCGGCATCGACGCACACGCCTCCGACCTCGGCGCGCTGCTGGCCCCGGCCGTGCTCGACGCACTCGAGGCGCCCGCCGAGGCGTACGGCAAGGCGGCCATCGTGGGCCTGGACGGCGAGATCGAGCACGGCTCGGGGCTGATCCACACGCTCAAGTTCGGCGACCACTTCCGTAAGGCGGCGAACGCCACCACCCTGCTGCCCGCGGTCGAGAAGCGCGGGCCCGCCGGCGTGGTCTTCGACATCCCGCTGAAGCACATCACCGACGCCACGATCCGCTCGCACCACCAGACTGTCGAGGTCCGGATCGCCGACGCCCCCCACCCGAACGAGATCGTCATCGCGCTCGCCGCGGCCGCCCAGGGGCGCCCGCAGCAGCGTCTGGCGCCGCTCTCGACCGAGCAGTAGGACGTCATGAGCAAGCCCACCGTGGTGCTGCTGCACGGCGTCGGGCTCGACCACACCATGTGGGAGCCCACCGCCGCGCTCCTGGCCGACCGCTTCACCGTGCTCGCCCTCGACCTGCCGGGCCATGGCACCCGCCCACCGGTGCGCGACGGGGTGACACTCGCCGACCTCTCCGCCGGGGTGGCCGACGAGATCCCGGCAGGCTCGCACCTGGTCGGTTTCTCGCTCGGGGCGCTCGTCGCCCAGGACGTGGCGCTGCACCGCCCGGAGCTGGTGGCCACGCTGACCTCGGTCAGCTCGGTGTGCGCGCGTACGGCCCATGAGCGGGCCTCCGTACTCGACCGGCTGCGTATCGCGGAGGCCGACTTCACGGCGAGTGCGGCCGCGTCCCTGAAGCGGTGGTACGACGGGACCGACGTCGACCCCAACCGGGTGGCCCGCACCGAGTCCACCCTGCTCGCCAATGACATCGGGTCCTTCCTGAGCTGCTATCGCGTGTTCGCCACGGCGGACGCAGACCTCGCGCCGGACCTGCCCGACATCGCCGTACCCGCACTGGCGGTGACGGGCGAGAACGACCCCGGGTCCACCCCCGAGATGACCGACCGGCTCGCCGCGGCACTTCCCAACTGCCGTGCGGTGGTCATACCCCGGGCGCGTCACATGCTGCCCGTCGAGTGCCCCGAGGCGTTCGTCGACTGCCTCACCACCTTCATCGGAGAGTGCGCCCATGTCTGACCTCACCGCGTTGCAGCACTTCATCGGCGGGACGTGGGTCGAGCCCGCGTCGGGCGAGTACTTCGAGAGCACCAACCCGGCCACCCGCGAGGTTCTCTACCGGGCCGCGCGCGGGAACTCCGCCGACATCGAGCGAGCGGTGGCGGCCGCGCGGAAGGCGTTCGAGGACCCGCGCTGGCGCGACCTCAGCCAGACACGGCGCGGCCATCTACTGCGGCGCCTGGGCGACCTGATCGCCGAGAACGCCGAAGAACTGGCGCGGATGGAGACGCAGGACAACGGCAAGCTGCTGCGCGAGATGCGTGGCCAGCTGGCCACGCTGCCGGAGTATTACTTCTACTACGCCGGACTGGCCGACAAGATCCACGGCGACTTCATCCCCACCTCCGACCGGCAGGTCCTCAACTACACGGCCCGCGAGCCCCTCGGTGTGGTCGGAGCGATCACCCCGTGGAACTCTCCGCTGACGTTGACCAGCAGCAAACTGGCGCCCGCGCTCTGCGCCGGCAACACCGTCGTGATCAAGCCGTCGGAACACACCTCGGCCACCGTGCTCAAGCTCGCCGAACTGGCGCTGGAGGCGGGGTTCCCGCCGGGCGCCGTGAACGTCGTCACCGGGTTCGGCGCCGAGGCCGGGCAGGCCCTGGTCGACCACCGCGACCTCGCGAAGATCTCCTTCACCGGCAGCACCGCCACCGGGGCGCGGATCGCCGCCGCGACCGCGAGCCGTTTCATCGGCTCCACCCTCGAACTCGGCGGCAAGTCGCCCAACATCGTCTTCGAGGACGCGAACGTCCCGAACGCCGCGATGGGCGTCGTCGCCGGCATCTTCGCCGCCGCCGGACAGACCTGCATCGCCGGCAGCCGGGTGTTCGCCCACCGGTCCGTCTACGACGAGCTGCTCGAGCGCGTCTCGGAACGCGCCCGGACCATCGTCATCGGCGACCCCCTCGACGAGAAGACCGAGCTCGGCCCGCTGGCCTTCGAGGACCAGCGCGACAAGGTCGCCGGATACGTCGACCTCGGACGCGGCGAGGGCGCCCGGGTACTGACCGGCGGCCGAGCCACCGACGGCGGCCTCGGCGGGTACTTCTACGAACCGACCGTGCTCGTGGACGTCGACAACACCATGCGCGTCGTACGCGAGGAGATCTTCGGCCCCGTCCTTGCGGTGATGCCGTTCGACACCGAGGACGAGGTCGTACGCCTGGCCAACGACACCGACTACGGCCTCGCGGCCGGCGTGTGGACCACGAACCTCTCCCGGGCGCACCGGATGGCGGCGCGCCTGGACGCCGGGACCGTGTGGGTCAACACCTACCGGGCCATGTCCCCCATGTCACCGCGCCAGGGCTTCAAGACCAGCGGCGTCGGCGTCGAACACGGCACCGAGACGATCAACGAGTACACGCGGCTCAAGAGCATCTGGATCAACACGAGCGAGGAGCCCGTGGCCGACCCCTTCACGATGCGGAGCTGAGATGCCACAGGTCGCCATCACCCTCACCGAGGGCCGCACCCCGGCACAGATCCGGGAGTTGATGCACGAGGTGCACAACGCGGTCCTGCGCACCGTGAACACCCGGCCCGAGTACATCCGTGTCGTCGTCCACGAGGTCCCCCGCACGCACTGGGCCACCGGTGACGTCACCCTCACCGAGATGGACGCCGCCGGCACCTCGGTCCCCACAGCACACAAGGAGCGGTCATGAGGTTTTCGTTGTTCGTGCACATGGAGCGCTGGGACGAGGAGGTCAGCCACCGGCAGCTCTTCGAGAACCTCTCCGAACTGGCCCTGATGGCCGAGGCGGGTGGCTTCGGCACGGTGTGGATCGGCGAGCACCACGGGATGGAGTACACGATCTCCCCCAGCCCGATGCCGCTCCTCGCCCACCTCGCCGCGAAGACCTCCACCATCCGCCTCGGTGCCGGCACCATCATCGCCCCGTTCTGGAACCCGATCCGGGTCGCCGGCGAATGCGCGCTCCTCGACGTCATCAGCAACGGCCGGATGGAGGTCGGACTCGCCCGCGGCGCCTACCAGTTCGAGTTCGACCGCCTCGCGGACGGACTGCCCGCCGCCGACGGCGGCAAGCACCTGCGCGAACTCGTACCCGCCGTCCGAGCACTCTGGCAGGGCGACTACGCCCACGAGGGCGAGATCTGGCAGTTCCCGACCTCGACCAGTGTGCCCAAGCCGGTGCAGCAGCCCACCCCGCCCATGTGGATCGCCGCGCGCGACCCCGCCTCCCACGACTTCGCCGTAGCGCAGGGCTGCAACGTCATGGTCACCCCGCTGATGAAGGGAGACGAGGAAGTCACCGACCTCAAGCGCAAGTTCGACACCGCCGTGGCCAACCACCCGGAGGTGCCGCGTCCCGAGCTGATGGTGCTGCGGCACACCCACATCCACTCCCCCGACGAGCCCGATGGCTGGCGCCCAGCCGCGGAAGCCATCAACCGTTTCTACCGCACCTTCGACACCTGGTTCGGCAACAAGACCACCCCGCAGAACGGGTTCCTGCCGCCCAGCCCGGAGTCGAAGTTCGAAGACCGACCCGAGTTCCAACCGGAGTCACTGCACAAGACCGCGATGATCGGCACCCCGGCAGAGGTCATCGAGCGGCTGCGCTCCTACCAGGAACTCGGAATCGACGAATACAGCTTCTGGATCGACAACAGCCTGCCGCACGAGGAGAAGCGCAAGTCCCTGGAGCTGTTCATCAAGGAGGTCGTTCCGGCCTTCCAGTGAGTTCTCGGCCGGACCGCAGATGTTGCGGACGAACAGGTCGATGCCTTCTTGGTCTTGCCCTGCCCGTGGCGGGATGCCGCGGACCCGCGGGATGAGGGCCTGACTGTCGTGGAGGTTTGCAGCAGATTGCCTACTGACAAGGGCAGGCTCCCGCGGTTCGGATCAAGTGGATTCTCGATCCCTTCTTGCTGCGGTCGATCGGATTCGGTCCCGCCAGCCGCCCCCTTCGAGGGCGCGGACGCTGACGGAGTCGATCGCTTACCGTGACCAGTCCACGTCACCGCGGGAACCGACTCCACGAAACGGGGTGCAGCTCAGGGCCCCTGTGTCAAACACCGCGAACATCGTTCTCGTCCGTCGTCTTACAAATCCGCATGGCGCCAGCGGTCGCCGCGGAGATCGTGACGCCAGACCTCGTCTGGGACATCACGCCGGTTTCCCCAGCCCCCGATCAGTACTACGCGGACGGCGATCGGCACGAGACCAAGAGCAGGAACCGAACAGGTGTTCGGTACATTCACATTTGGACCATCCGCGACGCCAAGATCGCGTGGCTTATGCAGGCTGCGGACAGCCACGTCCTGCAACAGGCGCGGAGTAGCTGAGTCCTCTCATTACTGGCCTCCCACGCCACACACGCGCAGGCACTACCTGCCCAGCCGGCGGTCATGAGGAAGACGGGCTTCGTCATGACCGCCGCCTGGAGCTTGCTGTTTTTCTGGCTGCCGGGATCGCAGTCGGCCGACCCACGAGAAAGCACTCGGCCGTGCGCGGTGACCCGGAAGGATCCTTTCGAGATCGTCACAGCCGCCCGGGTGTGCCTCGGCTCTCTCAACCGGGATCCCGACTGTGGGGCCGGCTTCTCCGCGTGCGCTTGCGGTCACGGAGCCGAATCCCGCCGACCGATCGATCGCTTTAGTGATTCCGCAGCCGGACGTCCAGGGATAATCTTTGCCCTTCACATACCTGAACATCTGCGACTCTGGAATTATGAGTCGTGACCTGCACCTGAACGAGCTGGGTGAGTTCCTCAAAGCACGGCGCGCCGGCGTCAGCCCGGCCGACGTAGGCCTGCCCACCACTGGCGAACAGCCGCGGCGGGTGACCGGCCTGCGACGTGAGGAGGTCGCACTGCTGGCCTCCATCAGCACCGAGTACTACACGCGGATCGAGCAGGGTCGCATGCAGGCGTCCACTCCCGTGCTGGCCGTTCTTGCCCGTGTACTCCGACTCAGCGCGGACCAACGCACTTATCTCTTCGAGCTCGCTGGCAAGAGTGAACAGCCGCCTCACAGCACGCGAGAGAAGGTGGACCCGCAATTGCAGTTCCTTCTCAACGACCTCGCCACCAGCCCCGCGTTCGTCATAGGCCGCCATTCCGATGTCCTGGCCTGGAACCAGCTGGCTGCGGCCCTGTTCACTGACTTCGGAAGCATTGCGGAGGACCGCCGGATCTACGTCCGGATGCTGTTCACCGATCCTGCTCTTCGGGCCCGGTACATGGACTGGGAGGAAGTCGCCCTCTTGGCCATCGCCCAGCTCCGCATGGCGAGCGCCCGCTATCCGGGGGACCCGAAGTTCCGTGCCCTCGTCGAGGAGCTCTCGGCCGTGGACGAGGAGTTTCGGAAGCTGTGGACCGAGCATCATGTCGACACCAGGATCTTGGGAACGAAGAGGCTGCGTCATCCGGTCGTCGGAGAACTCACTCTCGGCTGGAACAGGCTCAGCTGCGGCACCAATCCCGACCAGCAGATCATCGCCTGGACCGCCCCGCCTGGGTCACCTTCCCACGACGCCCTGCGGCTGCTCGCCTCCTGGGCTGCCGACCAAAGCATCAGGGCTTCCAGCAGCGTCCCCTGATCATTCGATCACGCCAATTGACCGGGCTGTGGGTTGCGCTTGGCACAGGCTTTTCACAACCGCATGCCGCACTCTCGTTGTTTGGCGGAGTCGTCCTATCTGGTCTGTCCAACAGGAGGCAGTCTGACCGCGGACGCTCCCCATCCTGGGAGCCGCGTTCCTGGTAGAGATCTCTCCCCCTCCGCAGAACCGGACCGAGGTGCAGACTGGCACGATGACCAGCAACATCCACCTCAGGGAGCTGGGCGAATTCCT
The DNA here is from genome assembly GCF_040610055.1 of Streptomyces sp. NPDC004539. NCBI lineage: Bacteria > Bacillati > Actinomycetota > Actinomycetes > Kitasatosporales > Streptomycetaceae > Streptomyces > Streptomyces sp. NPDC004539. The sequence goes on from NZ_JBEXLS010000035.1 coordinate 58,815, forward strand.
CAAGGCCCGTCGCGGCGAGCTCAGCCCTCGTTGCGTCGGCCTGCCCGGCTCCAGTCGGCGCCGTGTTCCGGGGTTGCGCCGGGACGAAGTCGCCCAGCAAGCCTGCATCAGCCCCGGCTATTACGCCCGCCTCGAACAAGGGCGCGCACGGCCCTCAGCACCGGTCCTGCATGCCCTCGTACGTGTCCTGCACCTCACTGACGCTCAGCGGGACCGCGTCTTCGAGCTGGCTGACAAGGAGCCCGCGCGCCCACGTCGCAGCAGAGCGCAGACGGTCCGGCCGGTGCTACAGCGCCTGCTCGACGGCCTGACCTCCACACCAGCTGTCGTGCTGGGGCGCCGTCTAGACGTCCTCGCCTGGAACGATTTGGGCGCCGCTCTGGTCACCGACTTCTCCCAGATCCCCGAGAAGCACCGCAACTACGTGCGCATCCTGTTCACCGACCCCGCCATGCGCACCCTGCACGCCGACTGGGACAGCGTGGCCCGACTCTGCGTGGCCAAGCTGCGCGTTGAAGCTGACAGGTGCCCGCAAGATGCGCAGCTGGCCACGCTGGTCGGGGAACTTTCTGTGCGGGACGACGACTTTCGTACCTGGTGGAGTAGCCACAAGGCCACCGCCGCAACCCGGGGCACCAATGCCCTCCACCACCCCATCGCTGGCAACCTCATCCTCGATTGGTACACCCTTACTGCGGGTGCAGGCTCCGACCAGCACCTCACCGTATGGACCGCCGAATCCAGCTCTCCGAGCCACGACGGGCTACGTCTGCTGGCCTCCTGGGCCGCCACCAACGCATCCACCTAATCTGCCGTCCGACATACAGCAAGAAGCCGGATGCCGGCGGCTGCGAAAGGCCCTTCCTGCACGCTGACGCGGAGCAGTCATCGCTGAGCACCCGCCGTGTCGCGAGACCTGCACTTGCGGAGGCGCCCACCCTGCTATGTGTCCCAGACATGGACGCGGCCGACGTGGTCGCCGAGCGCCTCGTCGTCCCGCCGAGTCGGTGGTCCGCACTTCGGTAGATCTCACCGACATCCAGGCCGCCACATTGCCAATGAACGGCCTGGACCACTCCTTCACCTCGCTCGGCTGAAACCGCTCGCGCGACACATCCAGCAGCAAGTGTGCTGCTGCGATAAAGATGCGCCGCATGCGCGATGCCTCACTGGAGCCGGTGGAGGCAGAAAATGAGGCTCAGGGGGCTCGGCGGACATACCTGTGCCTTCGCATCATGAACGGATCAGCCATGCACACGAGCACGGCAGGAAACAAGTGTCGCCGTCGGGACGTCGGCCGAGCACGCGCGTTGTGCGACCGCCATGCGAAGTCTTACACCAGCGGCAGCGTCCGTAACAGGGAAGGATTTCTACCCCCCACACACGGCGGCCAAGCAGGGCTGTCAGCGAGGCCTTGAATCGGGGGCGACTTGAGAGCCTGCACCCGCAGGGACTACTTCCACTCTTGATGCACACGGGTTGACATTCCGCTCGACGAGGATCGAGTATCCCGTCTGCAAACGAGTCATTGAATCGATTCAGTCAATTGTGATTGCTCGGCGTCGGGCCAACGCCAAGCACTGTCCGTCCACCTGTTGCCTCTGAATCACTGAAGCGAGGAGTCTGCGATGCAGCACATCTCCCGCCGGTCCGCCCTGCGCTCTGCGATAGGCGTGGCCTTGGCACCGGCCCTGGGCTCTCTGGTCCTGCCGGGGCTCGCGCCCGCGGCGTCGGCCGCGGTGTCCTGGACCGCGAAGTGGGTCTGGGCGCCGTCCAGTTCGGCGAACCAGTGGGTGGCGTTCCGCAGATCGTTCACCTTGGGGTCAGCGCCGTCGAAGGCGGTCACACAGATCGCCGCGGACTCGAAGTACTGGCTGTGGGTCAACGGCACGCTGGTGGTCTTCGAGGGCGGCCTCAAGCGCGGTCCCAACCGCACGGACACCTACTACGACGAGATCGACCTCGCCCCGCACCTGAAGAGCGGGAGCAACACGGTCGCGCTACTCGTGTGGCACTTCGGCAAGCAGGGCTTCTCGCACAACAACAGCGGCAAGGGCGGGCTGCTGTTCCAGTCGGACATCCAGGCCGGCTCAACCACCACCCGGCTTGCCAGCGACACGAGTTGGAAGCACACCGTCCACCCGGGCTACTCCAACAACACCAGCGGCACACAGGTCAACTTCCGGCTGCCGGAGTCGAACGTCTACTACGACGCCCGCAATGCCACCGCAATGGCCGGCTGGGAGTCCGCCGGTTTCGACGACAGCGGCTGGGATGCGCCGACCGACTTCGGTGCCGCAGGCTCGGCGCCCTGGAACGCCCTGGTGCAGCGGCCGATCCCGCAGTTCCGGTACTCCGGGCTGAGGTCCTACGCCAACGGGGCCTCGCTGCCGTCCACGGGCCAGGGCGCCACCGCGATCTCCGCCACCTTGCCGTCCAACATCCAGGTGACCCCGTATCTGAAGGTGGACGGCCCGGCCGGTGCGGTGATCGGCATCCAGACCGATCACTACGACGACGGCGCGGGCCTGACCGGGATCGAGCCCGGGACGCAGTACAACATGCGTGCCACCTACGTCTGCAAGGGAGGCGTGCAGGAGTTCGAGGCGCTGGCCTGGATGAGCGGCACCGCCGTGCGCTACACGATCCCCGCGGGCGTGACCATCCTCGATCTGAAGTACCGGGAAAGCGGCTACGACACCGACTTCGCGGGCTCCTTCAGCAGCAGCGACGCCTTCTTCGACACCCTGTGGGGCAAGGCCGCGCGCACCATGTACGTCAACATGCGCGACAACTACATGGACTGCCCCACCCGCGAACGCTCTCAATGGTGGGGCGATGTGGTCAACCAGCTCAAGGAGGGTTTCTACACCTTCGACAGCCGCTCCCACGCCCTCGGCGCGAAGGCCATCTCTCAGCTCGCCTCTTGGCAGAAGTCCAGCGGCGCGCTCTACTCCCCGGTCCCCTCGACGATCTGGACGGCCGAGTTGCCCGTCCAGATGCTCGCCTCGGTGTGGTCCTTCGGCACGTACCACCTCTACACGGGCAACACCGACGCGGTCACCAGCGCCTATCCGGCGGTGAAGAGATACCTGAACCTGTGGAGCCTGGATGCTGACGGTCTGGTCAACCACCGTGCCGGTGACTGGGACTGGGAGGACTGGGGCAGCAACATCGACGCCCGCGTGCTGGACAACTGCTGGTACTACCTGGCCTTGGACACCGCCGCCAAGCTGGCCGACCTCTCCGGCAACAGCGGCGATGTGGCCGGCTGGAAGACCAGGCGCGACAGCATCAGGGCCAACTTCGACCGCGTGCTGTGGAACTCCACGAACAACGAGTACCGCTCCCCCGGTTACACCCGCGACACCGACGACCGCGCCAACGCCCTCGCCGTCGTCGCCGGGCTGGCCCCCGCATCCCGCTTCCGGGCGGTGACGGAGGTGTTGCGCACCCACCTCAACGCCAGCCCCTACATGGAGTTCTACGTCCTCGAAGCGCTCTACCTCATGGGCGCGGCCACCGTCGCCGAGGAGCGGATGCGCAACCGCTTCGCCGCCCAGGTCGCCGACCCCGACTGCTACACGCTGTGGGAGCTGTGGACCAAGGCCGACGGCACCGACAACCACGCCTGGAACGGCGGCCCCCTGTACGCCCTGTCCGCCTACGCCGCCGGAGTCCGCCCCACCCAGCCGGGCTGGACGGCGTACGAGGTCATCCCGCAGACGGGCACCCTCACGAAGATCAACACGGTCACGCCCACCGTCAAGGGCGACATCCGCTTCGGCATCGTGCGCGACGGCACTCAAGTGACTCTGACGCTCACCTCACCGAGCGGGGGGACCGCTCGGGTGGGCGTACCCACCTACGGCGGCTCCCAGCCGGTCATCAGGGCGAACGGCACCACCGTCTTCACCGGCGGCTCCGCCACCGGCAGCGTCAGCGGTCTGAGCCATGCGGGCAAGGACGCCTCGTATGTGTACTTCACCGTCCAGCCTGGCGCATGGACGTTTACGGCAACCGGCGTCGGCCGCCTGGACAATCTCGCCCTGGGGCGGCCGGTCACCAGCAACAACAGCCTGGAGAACGGCGACTGGGGCAGGAACCGGCTCACCGACGGCAAGCTCACCAGCGTGACCGGCGCCAAGGGCTACACCAGCAACGACTTCCCCTCCGCGGACGTCAGCGCGAACCCCGTCTGGGTGGAGATCGACCTGGGGGCCGACACCGACCTTGACGCCATACGCCTCTTCCCCCGCACCGACACCCCGGCGGCCGGCGGCGGAACCGCGGGCTTCCCGGTCGACTTCACGATCCAGACCCGCCCCGACGGATCCAGCACCTACACCACCGTCCGCACCATCACCGGCCAGGCGAACCCCGACGGGCTCGTCCAGACGTACGGCTTCAAGACCACCACCGCCCGCTACGTCCGCCTCCATGCCACACGGCTCGGCAGCCCCGCCTCCGACGAGACCACGAAGTACCGCCTCCAACTCGCCGAACTCACCATCCCCACCGCCGCGACCACCGTCACCAGCAACTACACCCTGGAGAATAGCGACTGGGGCAAGAGCCGGGTCCTGGACGGCACTCTCACCAGCGCGACCGGCACCAAGGGCTTCACCAGCATCGACTTTCCCTCCGCAGACGTCAGCGCCACCCCGGTCTGGATCGAGATCGACCTCGGCGCGGACCAGGTGATGCGGTCGGTCACCCTCCACCCCCGCACCGACACGAGCGCCGCAGGCGGAGGCACGGCGGGCTTCCCCGTCGACTTCACCTTCCAGACCCGCACCGACGGTGGCACCACCTACACCACCGCCCGCACCATCACCGGTGAACCCAACCCAGGCGGCGCCGCCCACACCTATACCCTCGCTTCCGCGACCGGTCGCTACCTCCGCCTGAGGACAACCAGACTCGGCAAGCCGGCCACCGACGAGACCGCTAAGCACCGCCTACAGTTGGCCGAGATCCGCGTCCAGTAGCGCCCGCATGTGCCGGTTTCGGCAACGGCAGCAATTGGCCCGGGCCTTCCAGAAAGCGGAGGCCCGGAGTCATTGAACGTCCCAGGCTCTTGAAGGCCCTGTGGGTCTCATCGCCCTGCAGGGCGACTCTCAGAAAACCAAGGTTTGTTGAAGGGGCGCAGCCCCCAAGGCGAGCCGACTCCGCAGTCCAGTACTCGAGGGAATCGGCCAGCGCGGTGCCGTCCTGTGTTCGGTGCCGCGTGAGCCCTGCTTCGCCACACTGTCAGCGCCTCTCGCCGGCCTGGGCTCGGGCTGTGGGAAACAGGCGCTGAACGGCTGCCACGACGGCAGCACGGCGGGCGGCCATGTAATCGGCCCGCTCATGGAGGGGGACGCCCGCGGTGAGGTCTGGTTGGTTGGCCCAGGATGTGGCGATCTGGTTGACGAGGATGAGGACATCCAGCGGGTCCCAGCTGGGCTCGAGATGCCCTGCCTCCTGTGACGAGCGCAGTTGCTCGGTCTTGTGGGTCATGGTCTGACGGACGGGGTCGTCCTCCGGCGCGTCGTCAGGGCCGAGTTCCAGCTGGCCCCAGATCATCAGTCGATGCCGCTCGGGGTGGGCGGTGAAGTAGTCGTGGATACGGCCTGCATAGCCGGGCAGGTCGGCGGGGTCCATGCGAGTGGCCTCGGCGATGGCGGCGAGCTCGCGGCCGGAGACGAAGCGGTACAGCTCCTCCTTGCTCCGGAAGTAGGCGTAGACGCGCTCCTTACTGGTCCGGGCGGCCTTGGCTATGCGATCGATGCGCGCGCCGGCGATTCCGTGCCGGGAGAACTCGGCCGTGGCCGCAGTGACGATGCGGTCACGGGTGGAGTCGGCGCCGGTCTGGGAAGTCATGTCACGAGCATACCAAACCGTTCAGTTTGACTGACGGCACGAGGTGGCATACGGTCAGACCAGACAGTTTGGTTTGCCTCTGGGAGGAAACATGCAGCGCAGGACACTGGGGAGCCAGGGCCTGGTCGTCTCCGCGATCGGCTACGGCTCGATGGGTCTGACGATGGCGTACGGCCCCACAGACGAACAGGCCGGTGTCGAGGCCGTCCGTCGAGCGCACGAGCTCGGGGTCACCTTCTTCGACACCGCCGAGCTCTACGGCGGAGGCACCGGCTCCAACGAGATCCTTCTCGGCAAGGCGCTCAAGGACGTCCGCGACGAGGTGGTACTGGCCACCAAGTTCGGCTTCGACCTGGCCGCCGACCCGAACGGCAGCGTCCTCAACAGCCGTCCCGACCACATCCGCAAGGTTGCCGACAACAGCCTGCGTTACCTCGGCACCGACCACATCGACGTGCTCTACCAGCACCGCGTCGACCCGAACGTGCCGATCGAGGAAGTCGCCGGAGCCGTCAAGGAACTGATCGATGCCGGCAAGGTGAAGTACTTCGGCCTGAGCGAGGCCGGACCGAAGACCATCCGCCGCGCGCACGCCGTGCAGCCGGTCTCCGTCCTCCAGACCGAGTACAGCCTCTTCGAACGCACCGTCGAGGAGCTCTTCCCGGTTCTTCAGGAACTCGGGATCGGCTTCGTCGCCTACTCGCCGCTCGGCCGCGGCTTCATCACCGGCAACGCCAAGCCCGCCAGCGAGTACGACCCGTCCGACTACCGCAACTACGACCCGCGCTGGCAGCCCGGCAACTTCGAGAAGAACGTCGAAGCCGTCGAGCGGCTCGGAGAACTCGCCAAAGCCAAGGGTGCCACCGTCTCGCAGCTCGCCCTGGCATGGCTGCTCGCCCAGGGCGAGCACATCGTGCCCATCCCCGGCACCCGCAGCGCCGCGCGGATCGAGGAGAACGCCGGCGCCGCCGACCTCAACCTCACCGAGGCCGATCTCGCCGCCATCCAGGAGATCCTCCCGCGCGGCGGCTTCGGCGCCCGCTACGCCGCGATGGCCATGCCCACCTGGATCTGACCGGCGGACGGGGGCGCGACAGCCAAGGGGCCACGCAGACCCCTGCCGGGCCTCGGAGTCATCCCTGATCGCGGGGGCAGGCGGCCGTGCCGCCTGCCCCTTCGTGCAGTGGAGCCACTTACGGCTACGCCGCGATGGCCGGGCATACCGTAAGTGCGGCCCGCAGAACCGCCCTCGACCGCATCCAGCTCGTTGGCACCTGCCTGGTCAGGTCGGACGCGGTCGCGATCATCATCGTCACGATCCCCTTCCCCCACGGGCCTTCACGGCAGCGGGCAGAATGGCGTCGTCCGAACCGAGCTCGAGGAAGCGAGGGCATCTGCTGCCTTCCCCTGCGGCGAAGGCAGTCGCACCGGGCAGCGGGGGCGATCAGGCTGATCCGGCGCTGCTCTAGGATGTCACTGTCGGTGCCCTGAGCAGGCAAGGAGTTTCCCCGTGGCTAAGCCGCGATACGTGGCGATCGCCGACGACCTCATGGGGAGAGTCGCCGCGGGGCAATGGACCGTCGGCGAGCTGTTGCCTACCGAGACCGAGTTGGCTCTGGAGTACGGCGTCTCGCGGGAGACGCTGCGGCGGGCGTTGCAGCGCCTGGAGCTGGGCGGACTGATCTCACGGCACAAGGCCGTCGGCACGCGCCTGGAACGTGTGACGCCTTTCGCTCAGTTCACGACGAAACTGGGCAGCATCGAGGAACTGGCCCAGTACGGCGAAGCCGCTGTGCGGCACGTTCTCTCGGTGGAGCCGGTGACGGTGGACGCCGCTCTGTCTGCCATCACCGGGCTGGCGGAGGGCTCCCGGCAGGTGTGCGTGACCGCAACCCGGCGAGACCCGGCGCGCCCCGAGGGAGCCGCCTCCTGGGCAAGGGTGTATCTGCGCCCTGACGACGCCGCGGCCATCGCCGCCGATCTGGGCAAGAACACGCGGTTGATTGCGGATTTGATCGAAGCCCGTACGGGCCGTGCCGTAGAGCGTGTTGTCCAGCAGGTGCGGGCCGTGAGCGTGCCGCCGGAAGCGGCGGCACACCTCGGGGTGAAGCCCGGGGGCCCGGGGCTGGAGTTCGTCCGCCGATACTACGACACCGCCGGAGTCCTCTTCGAGGTCGCCGTCAGCACGCACGCGGGCAACCACTTCGTCCACGAGACGATCCTCAGCCGCAAGTAACCCTGTTACGCCCCGTTGCCTTACGGGCCTGCCGGCTGCTTGCCGTGTGAACACCTCTTGACATCCGCGCATCCTCGACATCATTGTCTAGACACACGTCTAGACAAGGGTGTGAGACGCATGAAGTCAGGCGAGCAGCTACGGGACACCGCGCCCCCATCCGCGCCGCGCAAGCGCTGGTACCGGGGGCTTGGGGCGCAGGTGGTCATAGCCATGGCGCTCGGAATCGCGGTCGGCTTCGCCTTCCCCGGCTTCGCGGCCGACCTGAAGATCCTCGGGGACCTGTTCCTGGCGCTGGTCAAAGCCGGAGTCGCGCCGCTGGTCTTCTTCACCATCGTCATGGGCATCGCCTCCGCAGGCGATCTGAAGAAGGCCAGCCGTGTCGGATTCCTGGCGCTTGTCTACTTCGAGGTCGTCTCCACCGCCGCGCTGGTCCTCGGCCTTGTGGCCGCGAACCTGTTCGACGTGGGCAAGGGCGCCGACCTTGACGCAGCCGCCGGTTCGGAGCAGGCGCCGAAGGCCGAGGATGGTGCGCACGGGTTCACCGCATTCCTCAAGGGCATCGTCCCCGACAACTTCGTCGGCGCCTTCTCCTCCGGTCAACTGCTCCAGGTCGTGGTGCTGTCCGTTCTCTTCGGCGTCGGTCTGCTGGCTCTCAAGCCGCACATGCAGGACAAGATCAACGCTGGCCTGGAAGTTGTCTCCGAGGCGTTCTTCGGCTTGGTCAACGTCGTCATGAAGCTCGCCCCCATCGGCACCTTCGGCGCCATCGCCTACTCGGTGGGCACCAGCGGCAGCGAGATGCTCCTGGCCCTGGCGGAACTCGTCCTGCAGTACTGGCTGGTCATCGGCGTCTTCGTCTTCGGCATCCTGGGGCTCGTCTGCCTGCTCGCCGGCTTCAACGTCCTGCGCATTCTGCAGTACGTCCGCATGGAGATGACCCTCGTCCTGGGCACCGCCTCCTCCGAAGCGGCCCTGCCCGGATTGCTGAAGAAACTCCCCCGCATCGGCTGCTCGAAGCAGACCGTCGGCCTGGTCGTGCCCACCGGCTACGCCTTCAACCTCGACGGCACCTCCATCTACCTGTCCATCTGCACCCTGTTCGTCGCCAACGTCTACGGAATCCCGATGGGCATTCCCGAGCAGCTCGGCCTCCTGCTGATCATGCTGCTCACCTCCAAGGGCGCGGCCACCGTCTCCGGCGGCACCTTTGTCGTCTTCGCCTCCACCGTCTCGGCGACCGGGAACCTGCCTGTCGAGGGTGTGGCCGTCCTCTTCGGCGTCTACCGCTTCATGTCCATGGCCACCGCCTTCTGCAACACCTTCGGCAACGTCGTCGCCACGTTCGTCGTGGCCAAGTGGTGCAAGGAAATGGACGTCGACAAGGTGAAAAGCGCCCTGGCCGATCCCAACGCCTTCCTGGCCAAGTCCGAGGCCGAGGAACTGGCGGAGTCGGAGAAGATGCCGCACCGCAACGCGCCGGAAGACACCCCCGCACCCACAGAAGCCGCCCGGCCCACCCCCTCCTCCACATTCGCAAAGTGAGACAGAGCATGCCCAGTACCGTCTTCGACTCCCTGCTGTTCCGCGACATGTTCGGCACCCCGGCCATGCGCGAGATCTTCAGCGACACCGCCTACGTACAGCGCATCATCGACACCGAGACCGCACTCGCCCGCGCGCAGGCCAAGGTCGGCATCATCCCCGCTGAGGCCGCGGACGAGATAACCGCGCGGGCCGGCTTCGACGGCCTGGACCTGGAGCGGCTGCGAGCCGAAACGGAAATCGTCGGATACCCGGTGCTGCCGATTATCAAGCAGCTCTCCGACCAGTGCGGCGGCTCCGGTGGCTTCCTCCACTGGGGCGCCACCACCCAGGACATCATGGACACCGCTGTGATGCTCCAGTGCAAGCAGGGCGTGGCCCTCCTGCAAGACCAACTCGACCACGTACGACGCATTCTCCAGCGGCTCGCTCAGGAGCACGTCGACACCATCACCGTCGGCCGCACCCATCTCCAGCACGCCCTCCCCGTCACCTTCGGCTACCGGTGCGCCGTCTGGCTCTCTGCCCTGGACCGACACGCCGAGCGTCTGGAACAGGCGCGCGAGCGCGCTCTGATGGTCCAGTTCGGCGGTGCCGCCGGAACGCTGGCCTCCCTCGGCGAAAGCCCTGACGGCCTTGAGGCCCGTGCGGCCCTAGCGGCCGAACTTGGACTGCGCGACCCCTTGATCACCTGGCATGTCGCACGTGACGGACTCGTGGAACTGGTCTCTCTGTTCGCCGCGATAGGCGGTTCCCTCGGCAAGATTGCCTGGGATGTGATGATGATGTGCTCCTCCGAGTTCGGTGAGCTCGCCGAACCCTTCGTCCCCGGACGCGGCGCCAGCTCGACCATGCCGCAGAAACGCAATCCCATCTCCAGTGAGCTGATGTTCGCCGCCGCCAAGCTGCTGCGCGAGAAGTCCTCGTCCCTGCTCGACGCGATGATGCAGGACTTCGAACGCGCCACCGGCCCCTGGCACCTGGAGTGGGCCGCCGTGCCTGAGGCCTTCCTGCTGCTGTCCAGCTCACTCCACCAGGCGGAGTTCATGCTCTCCGGCCTGGAGGTGAACGTGGACAGGATGCGTCAGAACACGTATCTCACCGGCGGACTCATCGTCGCCGAAGCCGTGATGATGGACATCGCACCCGTTCTGGGCAGGCAGCGGGCCCACGAAGTCGTCTACGAAGCCTGCCGCACCGCCATCGAGACCGGCACGACCCTGGAAGCCGAGCTCCTCGACCGCGCTGACCTGGTGAGTCGGCTCGGAGCTGAGCGCATCAGCCAGCTCTGCGACCCTGCCCGCTACCTCGGCAGCGCCGCCGCCATGACCCGAATGGTGATCGCTGCGGGGGCCGGGCAGCCCGTCAGCAGCACCGAGCGCTTGTGCGACGAGTAGCGATAGCCCTGCAGCGCGGGAAACATACTGGTCAGCCGGCTGCGAAGCCGGCTGACCAGCTGTACTTGGTCGGTCCGGCAGATCGTCCAATGCAGGGTCGGGAGCCAGCTGAACAGGCATGTCGATATAGGCAAGGTCCCGCCTGGCGGGCCGTCTCGGTGATGCCGCAGGCATGCGGGGTGACCGCCTGTGCCAGCGGCTGTTCGTCGACCCCGAGGTACTCAGGGGACATCGAGCCAAAGGGCCAGACGGTGAACGGCTCGTGGGGCACTGGAGGAACAGGCGCGCCGACGGTCAGTGCACAATCCACTGCGCTGTCATCGGCCGACTGTCCCCCAGTCTCCCTATCCGTTTCGCCCCCGCAGGAGCGGAGACTTCTCCTGGCGACGCCACCGCGGTGGGACACACGATGCAGACGCGACCGCACGCTCACCGCCGGCGCCGACCCTGTCCACCGCGAAACCTACCCCGCCAGGGTTGTAGGCAGGCGAGGGTGGCCAGGACCCGGTAGTGGTGGGCGAGTTGTACATGGGGCCGCCGACTCAGGACAAGAAGCTGCTCTGCCCTTCGGGCGGTGTCGTGCGGTCCGGGTCGAAGGCGAAGGACGGAGGCTGGGTGACTGATTCGGGAATGTGGGGTTTCTCGCCAGGGCCGTAGTGGCGGCCGTCCATCGGCCAGTCGAAGCCCTCCAAGTCGTCCGTGTCCTTGCCGAGGATGCGGCCGCTGCGCTCGTACTCGGCGAGGACGTCGGCCAGCCCGTAGCGCTGGACAGGACAGGTCTTCATGCAGATCGAGCAGCCGGAACTCTGCACCATCAGCGGCAGGCACCGCTTGGTGTTCAACTTGGCCTTGGTGACCCCGCGGGATTCTTTGCGCCGGTTCGGGATCGCCCCGACCGGGCAGCGCCGGACACAGATCTGGCATCGGTCGCAGACGCCTTCGAGGCCGTAGTCCACTGGTTCATCGACGTCCAGAGGTGCGTCGGTGGTCAGGATGTTGATACGGCATCGTGAACCGGCGTACGGGGTCAGGAGCTGACCGTTGAGACCCAACTGTCCCAGCCCCGCGGCGACCGCGTAGGGAATGACCATCGACTCACTCAAGTAGGTCTCCGGACGGGCTCGGTATCCCTGAGCACGGAGCCACTCGGCAAGGGAGACCAGCCGGTCCTCCAGTTCGCCATAGGTGGACAGGGCGGCCTCCTCCGAACGGTGACTGGGGATGCGCTGGGTGGCGTCGAAATTCTGCTCCTGGATGCAGATGACGACGCGATCGCCCACGGCATTGCCCACATACTCGGCGAAGGTGTACTTGGGGTCGTGCACGGCGACTCCGCACGCACTGATGCCCAGTTCAGCCGCCTTCTTCTTCAACTGGGCGGTGAGCTTCGTGGGTGCGACCAAGACCGGCGGCCGGGTCGGCTCGATGTCTTGGCGCTCCTTGAGGTTTTCAGTCGGTGTCTCCACCCGCGCCAGGGTGGTCACATGGGGCGCCATGATCGTGGCCTTCGGCATCAACGTCCGCAGTGTGTCGGCGTGGAGCCGGAAGAAATCGTGCAGCGGCGCCTGCTCGAAGGCGAGCTGCTGTGCCTTGGGATCGAGCCGGATACCGGGAACGGTGCGCAGTTCCTCCGGCGGCGCCGGGACCGGCTCGGTCCAGGCCCGGGCGGGAGAGCGCAGCCGGCGTATGGCCCGCGTAGGCAGGTACGGCCTCCGGCTCAGCAACCCACCCCAGCGGGGGTTCATGGCTATCGCGAACAACTGCGGTGCCAGGCGTTCCGCGATGCGGTGGCCGAGCCGCTGCAGACGCCGCTGACGCGGGCTGCGCCGGTAGGGCGAAGCCGAAGTGATCTTGTCCGCCATCTCGTCGCTCCTCGTTCGACATCTTTGTCACTCAACTATGCCACCAGTGACACTCATGAGTGTCAAGTAAGGTCTCCATATGACAGGACTGGCGGAAATGAAGCGGTCGGCGACAGTGGAGCACATCACCCAGGCTGCTCTACGGGGGCTCACGGAGCACGGCCTCGACGTCACCGTCGATGAGATCGCCACGATCGCCGGGGTGAGCAGGCGTACGGTGTTCCGGCACTTCACCACTCGTGACGAGCTGGTGGTCGCGGCGATCCGTGCCACCAGGCCCCTGTTCGACGAGAGCCTGCCGCTGCGTGACGGCGCCGATTGGCGGGAATGGCTGTCCGAGCTGTACCTGGCCGTGCACCGCGCCAACGTCAGGTTCGGGCGCCTGGTCTGGGAGCTGCTGGCCCGGCCGAATCTGTCCGAGCCTCTCGCGACGGTCGCCGCCGAGATCACCCGCTACCGGGCGGCTCGCAACGAAGCCATCGTGCGGGACCTCTGGCAGGCGCTCGGACGTGACGACGCCGTGCCTCCCGTGCTTCGGGCCGGAGTGATCGCGCATTTCAGCCCGCACTTCACCATCGCGGTCCACCGGGACGCCGGCGGTGATGCCGCGATGGCGGCATCACTCGCCACAGCCTCCGTCCTGGCCCTGGTCGACAGCCTGGAGCCGGACGAGAGCCGATCGGGCTGACCCTCGCTCTGCGTTTCCGACGCCCAACGTGACCGCGAGTTGATGTCGGCGCATGCGGGCCTTGCCAGGAGATATGCGAGGACCGAGCTGCTACCTCGCTGCGAGACAGTCGCCCGTCGTTTCACACGTCGCCTGCGGGACGCCAGGCCTGGGCTCATCCAGCAGCTTTTAGGTACTGGATGAGCCCAGCCTTGCCGCAATGCCCGAACACCCCGACAAGGGTGAACGGGAGGTCGCGGTGGTCCCGCACAGCTAACCCGTGCGGCCCAACCCTCTCGGTCACCCGGGTCGTTCCGGACAGTAGGTCAGGTGATGGCGTAAACCTTGTGGTTGGCGAAGGCGTCCATGGCGGTGGGCCCGAGTTCCCGACCGAAACCGGATGCCTTGGTACCCCCGAAGGGGACCTCGACGGGGCCGCCGAGCCAGGCGTTGATGGCCACCGAACCGGTGTCGATGCGCTCGGCGACCGCAATCGCGTCGTCGACGGCACCGAAAACCGACCCCCCGAGTCCGTACACGGAGTCGTTGGCGAGGGCGATCGCAGCGTCGGTGTCGGGCACCCGGTAGATCACACCGAGCGGTCCGAAGGCCTCCTCGTGGTAGACACGCATTTCGGGGGTGACGTCCGTAATCACCGCGGGCTTGAAGAACGCACCGGGGCCATCCATACGACCACCGGGCACCAGCACGGTCGCACCCTTGGCGACCGCGTCGTCGTAGAGGCCTTGCAGGTCGTCGGCACCCTTCTCGGTCGACATCGGGCCTACCGTGGTCTTCGGATCGAAGGGGTCACCGACCGTCTGGCCGGCGAAGCCGGCGGTGAAGCCGGCGATGAACTCGTCCGCGACCGCCTCGGTGACGATGATGCGCTTCGGCGAGGTGCAGGCCTGGCCGCCGATGACAAGACGGCATGCGACTGCGGTGCCGACGGCCGCCTGGACGTTGGCCGAATCGAGGACGATGAATGCGTCCGACCCTCCGAGTTCGAGCACCGCGGGCTTGACCGCTCGGCCGGCTTGCGCTCCGACGATCTCACCGGCCTTGTTGGAGCCGGTCAGGGTGACGCCCCGGACGCGGGGGTCCGCTATGAACGTGGAGATCTGGTCGAACGACAGCAGTGCCGTCCGGTACACGTCCTCAGGGAAGCCGGCGTCCGCGAACAGCTCATCAAAGAGAAGGGTCGTGGCAGGGGTGACACTGGAGGGCTTGAGAATCACGGTGTTGCCGAGCATGAGGTTCGGCACCGCGGCGCGCATCGCCTGCATCAGTGGCGCGTTCCACGGTTCGATTCCCAGGACTACGCCGGTCGGCTCAGGCCGCACATACGCCCGGCCGAAGTTCGGTACGTCCAGTTGCCGGCCCGCGAGCAGTTCCTTGGCGTTCTCCGCGTAGTACCGGAACACCGACGGAACGGCCGAAGCCTCACCGAGTCCGTGTGACAGCGGGCGCCCCATCTCCAGGGTCGACTCCCTCGCGAACGCCTCAGCGCGCTCCTCGGCGAGTTGCCCGGCCTTGAGGAACAGCTCCACACGCTGCTCCAGCGGGGTCTGCTTCCAGGAGCGGAACGCCCGGTCGGCACGGGCCAGCAGGTCGAGTGCCTCCTCATCCGTGAGCACGGGGTGCTCGTTGAGGGTTTCGCCGGTGGCAGGGTTGACCGTGCGAATAATCTCGCGGGATTGCGTGGTTGCCAAGGTCAGACTCCTTCGTCCGCATCCTCGTCCGGATCGACGAGCGATATTTTCCATCGAGTGTAGTATTGCCGCACGGACAAGGCCAGGGAGTGGACGGCCCGCACGCCGCTTGCGCATGACCCATGGGAGTCCAGGCCGACCAGTGGCGGCCCCGGCGGGAGGCGAACTCCGGGCGATACACGGGCCCTCACCACCGCCCAGCCCGCGACTCACCTGCACTGATCGAAGCGGCACCATCGCCGCCGGTTCCCGGTTGCGACCCCGCTCGCTACCGTCCCGTTGCACCCGCACACCTCACCGATCGGGTCGGCCGACCAGTCCGATACGGGGGCTTCACGCGACCCCTTCCTTTTTATTAAACCAAGTGTAATATTTTTTCGCCTTCTCACAAAGGACCCTGCGACGAAGGAGGGCACACCCATGTCCGAGCGCGAATACGACTACGTAATCGTGGGTGCTGGAGCGGCTGGCAGTGTCATGGCCGAGCGGCTGACCGCCGGCGGCCGGCACAGCGTGCTTGTGTTGGAGGCGGGCGGGCGCAACCTCCGCCTGCTCACGCAGGTGCCGAAGTCGTTCTTCTTCACGGCGTACACGCCCGGCATCGCCAAGCACTTCACCAAGTCGTTCCCAACCGAGGAACTGCAACCCGGCATCCGCGAGCACTGGACACGCGGCCGGATGACCGGCGGTTCCACCGAGGTCAACGGGATGGTGTGGAACCGAGGATGGAAGGAGGACTACGACGCGATCGAGGCGGCCGGCAATCCGGGCTGGAACTGGGAGGCGTTCGTCGACGCGTTCAAGCGGCTCGAGGACCATGAGCTGGGCGCAAACGAGTTGCGTGGCACCGGTGGGCCGATTCGCATCTCCCGGGCCCGTCCCGACGATCCGACGGCGGAGCTGTTCTTCCAGGCTGCGGGCTCACTGGGCATCCCGACCGTAGACGATCCAAATGGCAGCGACGACGAGCGCGTGGGCTACACCGCCTCGAACATCCGCAACGGGTTCAGGGTCGGCGCCGACCGCGCCTTTCTGCGTCCCGCGCGGCGCCGCTCGAACCTCACCATCGTCACCCATGCCGAAGTGGACAAGGTGATTCTCGAGGGGCGCCGGGCGGTGGGCGTGAGCGCCCGTACCAAGAGTGGCACAACCGAGTTCCGGGCCCGCCGCGAAGTGCTGCTGGCCGCGGGCGCTCTTGACAGCCCACTCGTCCTGGAGCGCTCCGGCATCGGCGACCCCAAGATACTCGCCAGCGCCGGCGTGCCAGTGCGGGTGGAGAGTCCGAAGGTCGGCCAGAACATGAGCGAGCACCGGGGCATGAACATCGTCTACGACATCGCGGACACGCCGAGCTTCAACGGCCAGGTCAACACCCGGTTCAAGCAGTTCCGCGCCGGCGTCAAGTACCTGTTCACGCGCCGGGGCGTGATCTCGTTCGGGGGCTACAACGCGCTGGGCTACTTCAAGAGCACTCCTGACCAGCCCCGGCCGGACATCTTCGCGATGTTCGTGGCGATGAACCTGCACCCCCAGAAGACGTTCTTCCCGAACGACGACCCCGGCCTGATGCTGCTGATGATGCCCGTGCGTCCGAGCAGCCGCGGCTCCATCCACATCACCTCCCCCGACCCGGCCGCGACCCCCGAGCTGATCACCGGGTTCCTGAGCACCGAGGAGGACCGCGCCACGCTCGCCCACGGTGTCCGCCGGGCCAGGGAGGTCCTGACCGCAGCCCCGCTCGGCAAGCACCTGATCCGGGAGACCTTTCCAGGTGAGCATGCGCAGGACGACGAGACGCTGGTCAACCTCACGCATCAGGGCGGTGCGACCGGATACCACTCCCTGGGCACCTGCGCGATGGGGCCGGGGGATGACGACGTTGTCGACGCCGACCTGCGCGTGCGCGGCGTCGAGGGCCTGCGTGTGATCGACGCGTCGGTGTTCCCGCACCTCACCGCAGGCAACAACAACGCCCCGACCATGGCAGCGGCGCTGATCATCGCCGACCGCATCCTCGCCGGGAGGTAGCCGGACCGCTTGCCGTGCATGGCCGCGCCACGGCTGGACCCGGCGAAGCGGTCCGCGACACACGAGCCCTGCGTGCCGACTGAAGGTGTGCCCTCGTCGTATAGGCCGGTCAACTCGGCGCAGGGACGCAGCTGGACAGCACTACGACGCTGCTGCAGGGGGCGCTGTCGACGTGTCTGGGGCATGTCATGCACGAAGTTCCCTTGACCCAACCCCTTGTGAGGTGACGAGGGCGGTGATTTATTACACCCTATGGAATATCAGGTAGTCATTCGTGGCGGCACGATCGTGGACGGCCTGGGCGGAGACCCGTACGTCGGCGATGTCGCCGTATCCAATGGACTGATCGCAGCGGTGGGCGAGGTCAAAGGCGCGGGGGCGCGGGAGATCGACGCCACCGGTCTGCTGGTGACCCCCGGCTTCATCGACTTGCACACGCACTACGACGGGCAGGCGATATGGTCCGAGCGCCTGAACCCCTCATCCGGGCACGGCGTTACCACCGCCGTCATGGGCAACTGCGGAGTGGGCTTCGCGCCCTGCCGCCCGGAGGACCACGACGTGCTCGTGGACGTGATGGCCGGCGTCGAGGACATCCCAGGCGTAGTCATGGTCGAGGGGCTGCCCTGGGACTGGGAGACGTTCCCGCAGTACCTCGACGCGGTGGACTCCCGGCGTCGGGACATCGACGTCGCGCCGCTGCTGCCGCACTCCCCGCTGCGGGTGTACGTGATGGGGCAGCGAGGCGCCGACCGGGAGCCCGCCACGCCCGAGGACCTGGCCAGGATGCGGGATCTGGCCCGCGAGGCCGTCGAGGTCGGGGCGCTGGGCTTCGCCTCGTCGCACACCGGATTCCACCGAACCGAAAGCGGAGCCCAGATCCCCAGCTATCAGGCCGGGCGTGAAGAACTCCAGGCCATCGGCGCGGGGGTCGCCGACGCCGGCGGCGGACTGATGCAGATCTCCGCGCCGGACGCCCTCGAAGGCGACTACGAAGCCGCGATGCGTCCGGTGTTCGAGGCCGCTGCCGCGACCGGGCTGAACGTGACCTACACCCTGCCCATCGACAATGGCGGCCGTACCGACTGGGCCGGTGTGCTCTCGCTGGGCGAGGAGTACCAGGCTAAGGGGGTGTCCATCTCGGCCCAGTTGTTCCCGCGGCCGATCGGGATGATCCTCGGGCTGGCGTTGTCGGCGAATCCGTTCGTGACGTACCCGAGTTACCGGAAGATCGCGGACCTTCCGCTGGACGAGCGGGTCGCCGAGATGCGCAAGCCCGAGGTCCGCGCCCGGATCCTGGCCGAAGGGCCCACCGACGGGCATCCGCTGCTGTACCTGCTGAACTGGGAATGGATGTTCGCCTTCGACGAGGAGACGCCAAATTACGAGCCGGATCGCTCGCGGAGCATCCTGGCTCTCGCGGAGGCCCACGGGGTCAGCCCGGCGGAAGAGGCCTACGACCGTCTGCTCGCACAGGACGGGCACGCGATGCTGTTCTCGGCGCTGGGCAATTTCCTGAACAACTCCCTCGACACCGTCGGTGAGTTGCTGCACCGGGACGACGTGGTACTGGGTCTGGGAGACGGCGGTGCGCACTACGGCATGATCTGCGACGCCAGCTTCCCGACGTTCGTGCTGACGCACTGGACACGAGACCGGGCCTCGGGTCGGTACACCATACCGACCGCTGTCCGTGAACTGACCTCGGTGCCCGCGAGCGTCGCAGGCCTGGAGGACCGGGGCCGGATCGCGGTGGGCTACAAGGCGGATCTCAACGTCATCGACTACGACGGCCTCCGGCTCCACCAGCCTGAGGTCCTGCACGATCTGCCCGCTGGCGGGATGCGGCTGGACCAACGAGCCGACGGTTACGTCGCCACCATCGTCTCCGGCGAGGTGATTGCCGAACATGGCGAGCCCACCAGCGCGCGTCCCGGCAAGCTGATCCGTGGCCGCCGGAACGCTCCTGTGCCAGCCGGATGAACGCGGTTGGTGGTGTGCTGATCCACCGTCGTTCCCCTCGATCGGCGGGCACACCACTCCCCTGATCACACAATTGTCGTGCAGCCTCGGTGCCATCCGAGGTACCGAAGCCCTTCGGCCGACGAAACGCCGGCCGAGCGCGATCGACCTCGGGCTGCGGCACCCCTGTGGACCACGAGGGAACCGGCCATGGCATCGGCCGCTGATCGCACATCATGCCGGGCCTTGGCGGGCTCAGGCGTCCAGCGTTAACTCGTGGTGGGCGTCATCTCAGGCACTTGCTGGCATCACGGCACCGCCGATCTGCCCGTCGCCCCGGTCCGCTCGGTCGGCCCTTGGGCACCGATTTCGAACTCAACGTCTGCCCTCAGGCCCGAATGGCCGTAAGTGCTCGTCGTCGGCCAGCGCACCGGGACCAGGCCTGATCAGCATGGCGGCCTATGCCCTTACTCGAGGGCGTAGGCCGCCTGACCGGCTGCTTGTCCCAACATGGAGGAACTTATGAGCAACTCGAACTCGAAGACGCTTCGTGCACTCCTGGACGGTGACACGGCCGTCCTGGCAGCCGGTGTCCACGACGCCTTCTCGGCCAAGCTGGCCGAATCGATCGGCTTCGAGGCCTTGTTCATGAGCGGTTACGCGGTGAGCGCGGTCGTCAACGCGAAGCCCGACTGGAGCTTCAGCAGCATGACCGACTTCCTCGGCGTCGCGCGCAACGTCGTAAATGCCGTGGACATCCCCCTGATCTGCGATGTCGACCAGGGCTTCGGCCCTGTCACCAATCTGATCCACACCATTCAATCCTTTCAGCGCGCGGGTGTGGCCGGGGTCGTCGTCGAGGATCAGGTCTTCCCCAAACAGTCCTGCTATGAGGATGGACGTGAGCTCTACCCGGTTCAGCAGGCTGCCGCCAGGGTCCGGGCCGCCTGTGAGGCGAAGGAGGACCCGGATTTCATCCTGGTTGCTCGCTCCGAGGCCAGCCGTATGGAGGGGCCGGGGGCGACCATGCGCCGCTTCGAGGCATATCTGGCGGCCGGTGCCGATTACGTGATCCCCGTCGACTGCGAGATCGAAGACCTCTCGCGCTACTGCAAGGAACTGCCCGGCAGGGTGTTCGCCTTCGGCGGCGCCCACTCCGAGAGCCTGGATCTGGACGAGGTCGGCGTCAAGGCAATCCTGCACAGCGCCGACACCCTCCTCGCAGCCCACCAGGCGATGGAGACGCTGTACCGAGAGCTTCTCGACAAGCGGAAACTCTCCCCCGAGTTCTATCTCGCCCACCCCAGCAAGTACCCGGACGAACTCGACGCGGTCCTCGACCAGCCCTACTGGGAGGCGGTTCGCAACCGGTACGAAGAGGGGCGGTGATCCCAGCGCGCTTCCCTGCAGCGCTGGGGCCTACGCGCGGCAAATGCCGAATAGACGCGGGTGCGTCCCGTAACGGAACACTGCGTGCCGGGGAGCCTCCCGAGCCGGGAAGTGGTGCCAGCAAGTGCCCAAGAAACAGGGCAAGTTGGCGCGACTTCAAGTTTCACGACTCTTCCAGCTGCAGACCTTTCGGTACGTTTCGTCCGGACCGAGCACATTCCACTTGGTCCGTGTCAGATCGCCGTGGGCACGGGCGCAGACCTGGGTGACGGCCTTGTCGGTTGCGATCGTGTAGTGCTGGAGCGGGACATGGGGGCTGCCTGCGTACAGCGTTCCGCTGTCGCGGCTGAAGGCGAGCGTCTGGATGCCTTCCCCGGGGATGGTGATCGGGCCGCCGAGTGGCTGCTGGGTGGCGATGTCCCAGAGCTGGAGCGTGCCGGTGTCCCCGCCGACGGCCAGCGTGCTGTTGTTGGGGCTGATGGCGAGTGCGCTGACCGCTTCCGGGTGGTCGTCGCCGAGCGGGGAGGGGAATACGTTCCGCAGGACACCCGTGCGGTGGCGCACTGTGCCGTCCCACAGGGCGACACGACCGGTTCGGTCGCCCACTGCCAGGCGGGAGCCGTCGCTGCTGAAGGCGAGCGCGCCGACCTGTTCGTTCTGGAGGCCCTGCCCGGTGACTGTCCCGGAGGGAAGGCGGGCGATGCGGTTGTCTCCGATGAGGAGGCGGCCGTCTGGACGGGCAGCCAAGTGGATGCTGGTGAGGCCGGCTAGGACGGTTGTCCTGCGGCCCGCGGTGGTGTCCCATGCTTCGTCGACCACCGTGCCGATGGCCGGTGGTCGACCGACGTACAAGGTGCGCCCGCCGGGGCCGGCGGCAAGGGAGACCACGGCTCCGGTGGAGTGTGGCCCGGCCGGCGGCTGCACACGATCGAGGGGCAGCCCGGGAAAGGGAACATGGACCGGAGTCCAGCCCAGTACACTCACCCAAGCCCCCCTGACCAGGGAAAACAGCGAAGTGCTGCTGGAGTACTAATGACCATTGGGCGGTTACCGGCAGCGGCTGCGCTGGAAAGGCGGCTCGGCCGTTTTAAGGGGCGCTGGAGCATCTTGATGGCACGTCGCTCAATCCGGCCGGTCATGACGCGGTCGATGAGGTCGGCAGGAAGCGCCGCACGGGGCCGGGCCGACGGGGCAAGCGCCCCGGAAGGCGGGCGGGCTGCAGGTCAGTTCATGGTCGCGCCGATGGTGCTGCTGCCCGTGGTCAGGAAGGCGGTGGCGGGCAGCGCGCCGTTCGCCTGACGGGCCTTGTACGTGCTGGAGGCATCCGTCGACCTGAACGCGGGCGTACCGATGCCGCCGTCCCAGTTGTTGCCGGCCGAGACCACCGAAGATCCCTTCTTCACCGAGCCGGAGCCGTTGCTCACCGCCAGATTCTTGCCGAGCCGGGCCGCGCCGGTGGCGAAGTAGTAGCCCCACTTGGCGTTGGCGTAGGCGGTGGTGCGGTTGATGACTATGGCGCCCTTGTTGGAGTTCTCGGTGAAGCCGTTGCCGGCGTTGTCCCAGGCGGCGGAGTTGTTGACGACGTGCGCGACGACTTCGCCGTCGCCGCCCAGCTTGTAGCCGTTGCCGTCGCCCGCGAAGGCGGAGTCGCCCCAGCGGTTCTTGCCGTTGCCCATGGCCCAGGTGTGCTCGATGGTCACCGGCGAGGAGAACGACCAGAAGTCCAGGCCGTCGTCGGAGTTGTTGTAGAGGCGCGCACCGGTGACCAGGTTGCCCGTGCCCGAGCCGAACTTGATGGCGAGGCCGTCGGCGTTCTCGCCGTGGTTGGCGGGGTCGTAGTGGCCGTAGGAGTCGAGGTTTCGGACGGTGTTGTTGACCGTCCCGTCTCCAGTGAGGGTGAAGCCGGAGTCACCGCCGTTGATGGTCTTGATGTTGTTCCAGTTGGTGCCGGTGCAGGACTGGCAGACGACCGCGCTGTCCGGGGAGTTCTGGAAAGTGATGTTGGAGACGTTCCAGTAGTCGGCGGTCAGCTTGAAAATCCAGTCGCCGTCGGGGAGGCTCCCGCCGTCGATCTTCACGGTCTCCGAGCCGTACGCGGTGAGCGTGACCGGGCTGGAGGAGGTGCCGCTCTTCGTGGACTGGAGGGTGGCCGTCGGGTAGTAGGTGCCGCCGCGCACCTGGATGACCGTCCCGGCGGTGGCGTTCTTGACGGCGTTCGCGAGGTCGGTGGAGTTGCTGACGACCACGGTGGCCGCGTGCGCCGGGGAGGGGAGCACGGCGAGTCCGGCGCCGAACGCGAGCGCCGACGCGAGGGTGAGAACGGTACGACGGGACATGGAGTGGGGCCCTTTCGTCGGGAGCGGGAAGGTGGTTGTGCGGTGGGCAACGGTTACAGGACGGTGCCCAGTCAGGCGTACACCTCGTCCTGCCTGGGGGCGGTGATCACATGGCCCGCTGCTTCGCGGTCAGGGTTCCCATCCGGTGTGGGTGACGGCTGGAAGGCGGGCGGGACCAGTGGTGACAGAAGCCGGGACACGGTACAGGCCCTCAAACTCAAGCCTGAGCTCGCGAGTTGAGAGGCAATGGCCTCGGTTCGGTGCGAGGGATGCCTGGCGTTCAGTGGTAGCTGCGGCTTCAGACGCATAGCTGTCGGGCTGGGCCGACCTGAGCCGCCGGTGGGACAGGGGAATGTCCCACCGGCGGCTGATGGTGACGGGCCGTGGCCTGTCAGGCCCAAGGATTGAACGGGATTCCGCCTGGCTTGGCCTTATTGAGCTCACCGTTGAACTTGGAGTCCTGAACCGGGCAGTTGACCCTGTCGCCCCAATCCTTCCTGTTCAGAAGGTCCTGGAGGTTCTTACTGGGATCGTTGCTCCTCGGGAAGTGGTCCCAGCTGACCAGGGCCGGCGTGTCCCATCCCCCGTTGGGCCCCCAGGCTTCCGGCCTTTCATCCCACTTCGCGAAGCGGAATGCGTGCGAGCCCGCGCCGTCCTTGTGATAGACGATCTTGACATGCACACCATCCATCGGCACCTCGTTCACCGGGTGGACGCTGAAGCCGCCGTGACGGGAAGCGGCCAGATACGAGGGCTTGGATGCACCCTGTCTCACCCACACCACGACGCTCTCCCAGTCGTGACGATGCCCGATGCCGGGCGAGACCTGGTCCTTCTCGAAGTACATGCCGTAGAGGATCCCGCACCAGCCGTTGTTGCATTTGGCCCGCCCGTAGGTATTGGCGTTGGCGAGGTGGTCGGTCCGGCAGCCGCCGCCCACCGCCCCGGTCGGCTTGAGGCCACCGTTGACGTTGCCCCACATGTCGATGGCGGACGCCGGGAAACAGCCGTCGGAGTCGTAGTCGAAGTACGGCATGAACGTCGTCTGAAAGGAGGTGGCGCTCCAAGGCAGGGGACTCAGGTTGGGAGCAGCCGCCGCGCTGCCCGCCAGACCGACGGTCAGCGCGACAGTGCTGCCGAAGGCGAGGGCGGCCTTGGCGAGGCGGGAGCGTCTCTTGATCTTGCGTGCCTGCAACATGCGGGGTCTCCAGTAGTTCGGTCTGCCCGGAGCCTGGCGTGGTCATGCCAGGAATCCGGCGGGGTGGTACCTAGGCTGGCCTGTGAGGAGTTGATTGACAGCCCCCTTTGATCAGGACGATCAATCCCCGTCGGCTACCGGATTGTTCGGCGGCATGCCGCCTCGCTGTCGACAACTCCCCATGTACGGTGGCCATTTGATTGCCAGTCAGCGTTGTCGTCGGATCAGTCGCCCACGTCGAAGGCGTAGCGGCTAGTGATGGGAGGTCAGGCCCGTGGGCCGTCCTGAAAGACCCTTGGACCCTCAAGCCGGGCCCGTCCAGCGGCTCGCCCACGACCTGCGGGAGCTGCGCCGTGCCAAAGGCAGCCCGTCGTATCGGGCCATGGCCCAGAGGGCCGGCTTCTCAGCGAGCACGCTCTCGCAGGCTGCGGCCGGGGAGCGGCTGCCCTCCCTGGCCGTCGTCCGGGCGTACGCACTTGCCTGCGGCGGCGATCCCGGGGAGTGGGAGGCGAGGTGGAAGGAGGCAGAGGCGGCTGACGCCGGGACGGTCCGCGAGAACAACGGGGATACCACTCCGCCGTACCGCGGTCTGGCACGCTTCGAGTTGGACGACCACGAGCTGTTCTTCGGCCGGGGCCGTATGGTGGAGGAACTACGGGAGCTGATGCGAGAGCACCGGTTCGCGGTGCTGTTCGGCCCCTCGGGCGGCGGCAAGTCCTCACTGCTGCGGGCTGGGGTGATTCCCCGCCTTCGAGAGGAGTCTGCCCACCGGAGCCGTCCGGCGGTGCTGCGGCTACTCACCCCCGGGGCACGACCCGCCGAGACATACGGGCACCTGCTCACCCCAGCCGAGGGCGAACCGGAGAGCTGGATCGTGGTGGACCAGTTCGAGGAGGTCTTCACCCTGTGCCGGGACCGCGTCGAGCGCCAGCGCTTCATCGACCTGCTCCTGGCCGCCCGTGCCCCGGACAGCCGACTACGTGTGCTCGTCGCGGTACGGGCGGACTTCCACGCCCGGTGCGCCGAGCATCGAGATCTTGCGGACGCTCTTTTCGGCGCCGGGCTCCTCCTCGGTCCGATGACGGCGGACGAGCTGCGCGAAGTGATCGTCAGACCAGCGCAGGCAGTCGGGCTGCTGGTGGAGCGGGAGTTGACCACGCGGATCGTCAAGGATGTCGTGGACCAGCCCGGTGCGCTGCCGATGCTCTCCCACGCCCTGCTGGAGACCTGGCAGCGCCGTAAGGGCCGGATGCTTACCCTGGCCGCGTACGAGGCGGCCGGCGGGGTGCGCGGCGCGATCGCCGCGACGGCGGAGGATGTGTACGGGCAGCTGTCCCCCGACCAGGCGCGGGTCGCCCGGCAGTTACTGCTGCGGATGGTCGAGCCGGGCCGAGGCACAGCCGACACCCGGCGCCCGCTCACCAGCAGGGAACTGGCTCAGTGGTCGGACCGCGCGGTGCCGGTGGTGGTCGAACGGTTGGCCCGCGCCCGCCTCATAATCGTCGACGAGGACGCCGTCCAGCTCGCCCACGAAGCGCTGATCAGCAGTTGGCCGCGCTTGACCGGCTGGATCGAGGAAAACCGCGAACGGCTGCGTCACCACCGGAACCTGACCGAGGCTGCCCGCGTATGGCTGGAGCACAACTGCGAGCCCGAGGCGTTGTACCGGGGCAGCAGGTTGGCCGGTGCAGAGGAACTGTTCACGGATGACGGCACGCTGACGACGCCGGAGCGGGCTTTCCTCACCGCAGCACTCGATGCCCGTGAGGCGGAGCGAAGGGCCGCCGTCCGAACCGCCCGACGATCCCGCTTCCTCATCGCTGCGCTCAGCATCGTCCTTGCGGTGGCCCTGATAGTTGGTCTGACCGCCCGGAACCAGGCCCGCGACAACGAGCGGCAGCGCACCGACACCGCCGCCCGCCGGGTCGCCGCCGTCGCTGGCGCTCTGCGCACTACCGACCCGCGAACCGCGATGCTCCTCGGCGTCGCGTCCTGGCGGATCTCCCCGCTGTCCGAGTCCCGACGCGCCCTGCTCGGCTCCCTGGTCCAGCGCGAGCAAGACATCTTCACCCCTCCGCAAGGAGACGGCTCGCTCCGCTCCCTCGCCGACTCCGGCCGCACCCTGATCAGCTTCAAGGGGCGTAGCTGGCGGACCTGGGACGTGGCCACGCACCGACAGACCGCCTCGGGCCGGGTGCCCGCGGGGGAACGAGTGGTCGATGCCTCTGTCGACGGCCGGGTGCTGGCGGTGGACATGGGCGACGGCTGGCGCCTGTGGGACACAGCGACGGACCGCTGGACGGGCGGACTACAGGTCCCGGCCGACCACTTCGTCACCTTCGGCGCAGACAGCCGCAGTTATCTGGTGGTAGGCAACGACTTGGTGCAGATGCGTTCAGTCGCCAACGGGCGCCTGCTGTTCGAGATCCGGGGGGTGGGAGACAGGCCCATCGTGACCCCCAGCGGAGACGGCCGACTGGTGGCTGTCTGCCCCGCCGGACGCCCGCCGCAAATCTGGGAGATCGGGTCGCGGCGTGTCCTGTCCGGCGCCTGGGAGCGGGCCCACGGCGTCTGCTACAACGATTCCACAGTGTGGTTCGGCAGCCGCAGTGAGGGCGGCGATCGGTTCGCCGTCATGACGCCGACCGGGGTCCGCGTGTGGGACACCCGCACAGGTCGCCAGGTGGCCGACATCGCCGATCCGGGCCGGCGGAACTTAGCCCTCGGCAGGAAGGGCGCCTTCCTGGCGACCCTCGGCTACGACGAGATCCGAGTGTGGCGGCTGTCGAATCCCGCTTCCCCCGTACTCCGGTACTCCCTGACCAACCAGCAGGCGTACCCGCTCGCCTGGGACCCCGCCCGCCCGGTCCTGCGCTACATCGAAGGAGGCACGGTCCACTCCCTTGACACCGCGACGGCAGTCACCCCGGCCTGGCGCGACCGCCCCCTGGCCGGCGTCCTTCTCAGCCCTGACGCCCGCACCCTGGCCACCGCCACACGCGTGGGCAACCATTACCGCTTCGAGTTACGCGACACGCGCGACGGGCACGTAGTGCGCACGCTGCCGTCCCAGCCGCTCCCCTTGTCCCGGGAACGCTCGCTGCCCGCCCCGCACGGAAGCCGGCCCCTGATGGCGTTCAGCCCCGACGGCACCGCGTTCGCCTACGGTGTCGTCGCCACGGACGGCCGTGTCGCGCCCCAGCGGTTCACCGTCTGGGACCTGTCCAAGAACCGAGCCCGCACCACGTTGGACCTGGCCCCCGGGGCAGCGGATTCCTCGATCGAGGCTCTGGCCCTCGGCCCCGGCGGCCGCACCCTGTGCGTCACGCGCATACCGAACCGCTTGGAGCAGAGCACCGAAGCGTGGGACACCGCCCGCCACCGCAGGACCACCCTGCTCACTGCCCCCTCTCATATACAAGGGCTAGTGGGCAACCACTTGGCTGTCCGTCCCGACGGCCGACTGCTTGTCGCCGATAACCACACCGCTGCCCTGCCCGCCGGCCCGATCGACACGCATGACCTCGTCCAAGGCGACTTAACCACGGCCCTCGCCTTCGCCTCCGACGGCTCGCAGCTGGCTGCGGGTGATCGGACCGGCAGGGTGGCGCTGTGGGACGGGACGGTGCGCGAGCGCGCGGGCATCCTCGCGAACGTTTTCCCCCCTCCTCTCCAAGACGTCCGGGACGGGGTCAGCGCCCTCGCTCTCAGCCCCGACGGCCGCACGCTGGCGGTGGGCGGCGACTCGGGCAGCGTCCAGCTGTGGGACGTCGCGACCCAACAGCCACTCGGCGACCGCCTCCCCACTCCCGGGGACGCCATCGCGACCCTGGCCTTCAGCCCCGACAGCGGCACCCTGTACGCGGGCAGCCTGCATGTCCCGCTCCAACGGTATGTCGTGGATCCGCAGCGAGCGGTGACTGTGGTGTGCGGGCGGGTGAAGGGGGATCTGACGGAGAGACAGTGGCGGGCTCACGTTGAGAATGTGCGGTATAGGCGGGTGTGTGGCTAGCGGCGGTTTGTTGACGACGAGTGTGTGCGGGAGTAGGCCGCAGCGTGAAGGCGTCGAATACATTGGCTCCACCGGCGGCATGCAGCCGCTCCAGCTCTGA
The DNA here is from genome assembly GCF_040610055.1 of Streptomyces sp. NPDC004539. Taxonomy (NCBI): domain Bacteria; kingdom Bacillati; phylum Actinomycetota; class Actinomycetes; order Kitasatosporales; family Streptomycetaceae; genus Streptomyces; species Streptomyces sp. NPDC004539. The sequence continues at coordinate 87,124 of NZ_JBEXLS010000035.1, forward strand.
CACGCGCTTGCCCTCTGGCACTACCAACAGCGCAAGGGCGGGATCGCCACGGTGTGTCGCCCTGGCGACCGTCTCGTACAGGTGCCGCTCGGCCGTAACGCGGGGACCGGCCGGGCCGACACGCTCACCCCGCAGCACCCGTTTCTTGCGCCGCCCCATCATCCGATCGGCAGCCGAGGGGCAATCGCGCCCACGGGCGACAGCCCACGGAATCGCTGCTGCCCTCCATTCGCCGGTGACAGTAGAGCGGAGCCGGGACGATCATGTCGCCCCGGCTCCGCCATAGTTCACCGCGCCGCGAAGACGGGCGCTGCTGCGGTCACCAGACCGGGTTCCATCCGTCGGTGCCGGCCAGGTATTTCTGGGCCGTGTAGTCCCCGGCCTGGGCGTCGGTGAGCTGCGGTCGGTTGGAGTTCACGCCGGCGCCGGTGCCGTAGTTGTGGTACTCCTTGAACCGCGCCTGCTGCCAGGTGTAGTCGGTGGTCATATTGGTCCAGGGTTGTGCCGTCGTGATCCCGGCGGGCAGTTCGGTGTCCCGGATCACCGCCTGTGGTTGGGCGGTTGTCGTGTTGTGCCACGGCCGACCGAGGTAAAACGTGTTCGCCGCGGCCGAGGACATCACCTTGCTGTTGGTGATGAGGAGTCCGTATTTCTTCGCCTGGTCGGTGTTCGGCGCCACGATCGTGCCGCCGACCTTGGGCCAGACATGCAAGGTGGACCGGTCGAACACCGCGGTGGCGTTGCCGAACAGGAAGTCGGTGTTGCCCGCGATGTAGTCGCTGCGGAAGTACTGCCGGGTCTGGTCTGTGGCGACCGGCGACTTGGCGAGCACGGTGTCCTGCGTGCTGATGAGGCGGAGGTTGGTGTAGACCTGCCGGTCACCCGTGGCGGCCAGCGCGACGGCCTGGGTCTCGAAGGGGCTGATCTCCGGGTGGGCGTTGGGATCGAAGGTGTTCTGGATCGTGAGGGCCTCGACCCTCAGGTCGGGCGCCTTGAAGCTGGCCACGGCGCTGCCCTCGGTGCCGTACTTCGTGCCGTCGGGCTTGAGATACCCGTGGCACCTGTCGTACTTGATGACGACGTCTGCGGCTTTGCCGGTGGCACCTCTGATGATCAGGTTGGGCAGGGTCTTCGGGACGGTGACGACCTCGTTGTAGGTGCCCTTGTTGATGACGATGGTGTGCGGCGCGCCGTCCGCGGGAACAGCGTTGATCGCGTCCTGCACGGTGCGGTACTGGGCGGAGCCGTCGGCCGCGACCGTGAACGTGGATGCCGGTTGCGGGAAAGTGGATGTTGGTAGCGAGAGCAGGAATGACCTGCGGATAGGCGTCGCGCCTTCGCCGGGATCCTGCTTGAACAATCCGTTGAGACGAGCCTCGCCCTTACTGCAGCTGGCTGTGGTCAACAGAGGAGTGGCCACTCCTCTGTTGGCGTCATCTCCGACACAGGTGGTTTTGCCGTACGGACGGAACGCGATCTGTCCGTTGTCCGTCCAGTGGGCGAGTTGGAAGATCTGACTGCTGGTGGAGTTGCAGTCTGTCACAGTCAGCGTTGGCTGGGATGCGTTCCAGCACTGTTTCTTGCCGGTAGAGCTCAATTCGTTGTTCACAACGTTGTAGTAGCCGGGGAGATCGGGAACTTCGATCAGGTGCCAAAGGGTATCGAGCCGTTCCTCTGTGGCCGGCCAGACACCCACATTTGCCCCGCCCCCTACGGGAACTGCTCCACTTACTTTACCGATCAGTTGGTTGCCGTCGTGGGGCACGCGGATTTGTATGTCTGCGTTGGCGCGCATGGTGTAGTAGTAGACGGCGCGGTGGTCGGAGCCGAGGTCTGAGGTACCGGGGGTGTAGGTCGGGATCACTTCGTTCGTGACCATGTAGTCGAGTTCGTGGTTGTTTCCATTCCCGCCGTAGTGGGTGGCCTGTCCAGTCCGGTAGATGTGCATGTTCTGCCCGACTGCCAGGTTCTGGGGCTCGCGGTTGTAGTCACCCAATGCGGCCCACGGGCGATTACCCGAGGCGTCATCGATGTTCTCGAGCAACTGACTGGCGTCGTATCCCCTCCTGGCTGATGCGTGAACGCTCCAGAAATACGTGTTGTTGATTCTGATTCCCAAGGCTGGCCGGGTGGAGGTTCCGTTGGTGCCGACCCAGCCGGGTCGGGCGACGTTGACTGCGTCTGCCCTATGGCTGGTAGCGATGGCAAGGTTGACCCGGTTGGCACCGAAGTCCGTTTGCATGAAGTAGATGTAGAAGAGCGGGCCACGACTTCCGCTGGGTCGCCATTGGTACTCCTGCACCGTATAGCCCTGGTTATTATTCAGATTCCGGAGCCATGGTTGGTCATTGGGCCCGGTCCCGCCTCCAAAGGTGTGCAGCGGGCCGGCGGCCCAGTTGCCCTGAGCGTCCAGGTGTCCTGCGGAGGCGGGCACTTGGCCGGCTTCCTGCAGGGCGATCACGTCGTGACCGGCGTTGATCAGGGCGCGGACGCCGGACTGCCACTTGTTGTCCTGTGCGTTCTGGGCGCCTTGCATGTTCCAGTTGGCGGGATTGAAGTCCTCAACCAGGGCGGAGGCCGGGCCTGCCGCCCATAGGAGGACCACGCTGAGGGTGCTTGCAATCATGGCGGCTGCGACCATGATGCTGGGAATTCTCTTGTTTCTCCGATGCGTGCTGCAGTGCGCCCTGAAGAGGCGAAGTCTCATCGATTGTCCTTTCCTGCCCCGCTGCCAGGCGGTGCGGATGGTCCTGATCGTCATCGCCCTAACCCACGGACTGTTCGGCTTCTGCAGCGCCGGCTGTGGGCTGCGTGTACGTCTTGACGGTGAGCTGGTCGGGATATGCGGTCACGAGCGAATCCGTGGCCGAGGTCGGCGCGTCGGTCTCCACCACCACCCGGTCGGACTGGCCGTCGTAGTAGAACGACACGCTGTACGACGCAGCGCCGTCGTCGGCAGCTTCAGGTGACAGCTGATCAAGGACCGCGGTCTGGATCTGTCGGATCTGGGCGAGGGTGAACTGAGCGCTCTTCTTGGTGGTCGGCTTCGGCCACGCCGCGGGTTCGTCCTCGAAGGGGGACGTCCAGTCCGGGGGGTTGGTCACGGTGAGGTCGGTGCGGTCCGAGGGGAAGACCAGGACCGGCCCGATGCTGGGGTCGTCGTACGCGGCCAAGGCACAGTTGTAGTCGCGCAGGGCCAGCACCTGCTGCCACTGCAGATCCGCACGGTCACTGTTCGGGCCCGCAGCCGGGATGGGGGCGAGTTCCGATACCTCGCCCGCGGTCCGGCTGTCCGAAGTGCACTTGTCCGCTGGTGCGGTGTTCGGGGGCGTCTGGATCGTGACCTTGCCGGGGTAGGCCGTCTTCAGCGGGTCGGTGACCGATGTGGGCGCGTCGGTCTGCACCACGACGCGGTCGCTCTTGCCGTCGTAGAAGTAGATCAGCCGGTAGGTGGTGTCGCGGACCAGGGTCAGCGAGGTGGGTTGCACCTGGGCGACGACCGCGTCCTCGATGTCGTTGATCTGCTGCTGGGTGAACTGGCTTCGCTGCATGATCTCCGGCTGAGGCCACTGCGAGGGGGTGATCCCGTAGTCGGACTTCCACCCCGTGGGGGGCGTCAGGCAGCTGGCACAGAACTTGCTGTCCGGGAAGTCCGCGGGGAACATCATTTGCGCCCCGTTTGCGCCCTCTGAACTGACGTCGGATTTGAAGAGGGACAGTGCGCCGTTGTTATCGGCGAGGGCCTGCAGCTGTTCCCACTCCACTTCCCGGTAGTTGGCCAGTTCGCCCACCTCGTTCTTGGCCAGGGCCCGGTTGTAGATGCGGAAGTCGCGCATCCGGCCCTTGAAGTACTTGTCCGACGAATACAGCGACCGGCCGATGTAGTCCGCGGTTGTCGTCCCGTTGCCGATGGAGCCCGGGGTGATGGTCACGCCGGTGTTGCGGGCCATCTCGACGCCGTCTTCGTACAGGATGCCGGTGGTGCCGGTCTGGGTGTAGGCGACGTGCTTCCACATGCCTCGGTCCAGCTGGTACGAGTAGTCCGGCTTGGTGTTCTGCTCGTTGGGCCAGTCGCTGAGCGTGACGCCGGCGCGGAACTGGTTGCCGGTGGAGAACAGATAGCCGTTGCCGTTGCCGTTGCTGGTGTTGCCCAGCCCGTACAGGAAGTAGGGCTTGCCCATGGTCGGATCGATCCACACGTCGAAAGCGACCGTGATCGAGTTCAGCCCGGCCATGAGGTTGTCGGGCATCTTGATGTAGGTGTCGGTGCCGTTGAAGGCCAGCCCTTCGTCGCCACGCCAGTCCACGGAACCAAAGATCCAGCCGTTGTTGTCGTGGCCCGAGGAGTCGGCCGCGTTCGCGGCTGTCGTGGAGTTGAGCTTGTACCACAGCAGCAGGCCGTCGGTGACGCTGGCCTGAGCCGGCGCAGTGGTGCTGAGCGTCAGCCCGGCGGCCGCCAGCGCGACGGACAGGGCGCCGCCGATGCTGGCGATGATCCGTCGACGACGCGGCGAGCCGCCCGACCGTGCCGGGCCGCGACCAAGCGCGGCCCGGATGCGGGTACGCGCGGCCCTGGCCACGTTCCTTCTTCGCATGCTTTCCTCCCACAGAGGAACTTCCACACTGGTGCACAGCGGTGTGGTGCGACGGCCTGCGGGCGTCCGCTTCGCCGCGTGTGAGGCGCTGCGTCTTCGGGCCACGCCGGAGTCCGGGAGTGTGCGCACCTACCGGCAGGCGGGTTCCGGCTCCATACGTGGTCAGTGGCTGAAGCCCGGGCTGTGCGCGGCGTCCGAGGCCGTCGGAGCGGATATCGATGCAAGGAGCATCGCTGGCAGCCGCCGCCTGCGCGATACGCACTTCTACCCAAGGGGCGGCAGCTTGGAAAGTGGGTATCGGGCTACTACTGAGTGGGTAGCGGGTTCGCGGACCACCAGGAAGCGATCTGAGCGCGGGAGCCGAAGCCGAGTTTGCCGAGGATGTTCTGGACGTGCCGGTCGGCAGTACGCGGCGAGAGCGTGAGTGTGGAGGCGATCTGCCGGTTGCTCAGACCCTTGGCCACCAGCGCCGCCACTTCACGCTCCCGGCAGGTCAGCGGGCCCGGAACGGCGCCTGACAAGGCCGGCTCACGGGCAGGGGCCAGTACGTACTGAGGTCTGTCAGCGCTGCCGCTCGATCGCGTCCCAAGAAGTGGTGTAGCCGGGCTGGTACCCGGAACGCGCGGGTGTCTGCTCGGGGCGTGCATCTGCTGACTGTGCATGCTCCCTGAGCAAGGGCAGGCCATCGCGCAAGTCTCCCTGGTGAACGGGCAGTTCGACCGGAGGAAGCACGCGATGGCCTTGTCCCAGTCTGAGCTGATGCGGCTGCTGGAGTCACTACGTCGGGCCGATGGAGCTGAGGCAATCAGGGTGGTGTGCGAGCGCATCCTGCAGGAGCTCATCGAGGCCGAGGCCACCGACGTGATCGGTGCCGCCCCGGGCGAGCACAGCGACAAGCGCATGACCTGGCGCAACGGCCACCGGGACAGGCTTCTGACCACCCAGGCCGGCGACCTGGACCTGAAGATCCCGAAAGTGCGGACCGGATCGTTCTTCTCCTCCCTGCTGGAACGGCGCCGGCGGATCGACCGCGCCCTGTTCGCCGTGGTGATGGAGGCATACGTGCACGGCGTGTCCACGCGGAGCGTGGACGACCTGGTCAAAGCGCTCGGCGCGGACTCCGGGATCTCGAAGTCGGAGGTGTCGCGGATCTGCGGCGAACTCGACGAAGAACTCGTGGCGTTCAAGGAACGGCCGCTGGATCACACCGTCTTTCCCTACGTCTTCCTGGACGCCTTTCACTACGCGCGCCGGGCTCTGCGCTGTGCGCCTCATCAGGATGCACAGCGGCGGAGTGGCGGGCAGAGCCGCCGCGAGGCGAGGTCAGCCGTACAGGGCCACCCGCGGCTGGATGGTACCCACGGCGCCCGGGGTGATCACGGTGACCCGGTACCACTGCGTGAGGGTCTGGCCCGGGCGCAAGATGCGCTGCGCAGCCGCGAGATCGGTGAACAGCGTGCCGGTCTGGCTCCCGACGGGCGCTGCCTGGCAGGAACCGTCCGCGTTCCGCCGGTCGACCTCGATGTCCGCAGGTGCCAGGAAGGGCCCGTGATCCGGAGACTCCACCAGGATCTGAGGAGCCACGGTCTGGTCGGCCGTCGAGTTGTTGCGGTAGGTCACCGCGAACGTGTGCGACTGCCCGGCTGCTGGAAGGGCCCGCGTCGGCAGGTTCACGAAGTCGACGGGAACCAAGGCGGCCGGTGCAGCATTGCCCGGAGCGCCCGAGCCTGCCGGGGCGGTGATCGCCAGAGCGGGGCCGGCACCCGCCACGCCGCCCAACGCGGCTGCAATGCCCAGGGATACTGCCCACGAACGGTAGGTGGTCAATGACACGTGCTCTGTCCTTCTGAGGTAATGATGCGAGGGCTTCGGACGGAATTCTTCTTCGGCACTGTCAGCCGCCACCGAACCTGTCGGTGAGCACCCACACGCCACGGCCGTCATCACCGGGGCTCCAGTCGCAGTAAAGGTTGACCCTGGCGCCCTTGGCGCCAAGGCACGCTGCCTGAGATTGATAGAACCCGAGGTTACTCGCGCTGGCCGACGAGGCCATCCCGACCCCCATACCGAAAGCCACCACAAGGCTCGCGGCGACCAACGGGAAATTCTTACGCATGCATTTTTTCCTGTCTTGCAGCATATGGAGCGTTATACCGAGACTTCCAGTTGCTTCTGCTTGCTCTCACCAGAAGGGGACAGCTCTCCAGCCGTTGCTCGGCGGGCATGTTCTTCACACGCACGCGTCCGCCCCGAGGCATCTGATCGAGCCACGCAACGGCCTGCCACGGCCCAGGATGGCAGCCAGGAAGTTGATTAGCACCCCGATCCAGGGGCCTAGTCAATTCCATCGCTCCCGGAGAGTGTTCGTCGACACATCACACGGCAGCGGTGCATGACGGACGCGCCGACACCGCGACTACGAAGACCTGTCGTTCGCCGTGGCTTCGGACAGGCACGGTCGTCGGCCGAATCCGCGCCGATATCCGACGCTTGGATCCAGCAGTGACACGAACGCTGATGCCCCGCCAGGTGCCTCTTCAACTGTTCTTGGGATATCCCAGGGGCAATTGACGAGTCCTCGGCTGATCTTCGGATCGGCCGAGGCTTTCGTCGTTTCTGGGGTGTGTTCGAGC
>NZ_JBEXLS010000036.1:0-89789 GCF_040610055.1 Streptomyces sp. NPDC004539
GCCCGGTTACATTCCGAACCCGGAAGCTAAGCCTCACAGCGCCGATGGTACTGCAGGGGGGACCCTGTGGGAGAGTAGGACGCCGCCGAACAATCATTCCGGGAAACCCCCGCACCGTATGGTGCGGGGGTTTTCTGCGTTTAGGGTTCGGTTATGCGCTACGACCTGGTGATCTTCGACAATGACGGGGTGCTCGTCGACAGCGAGCCCATCTCCAATCGGCTGCTCGCCGAATATCTCACCGAGGTCGGGCACCCGACGTCGTACGAGGAGTCGATCCGGGACTACATGGGGTCCGCGATGCACCGGATTCATGATCTGGTCTTCGAGCGGACCGGGGAGCGGTTGCCGGAGGGGTTCGACGAGGTCTTTCACGCTCGGGTGTTCGCCGCGTTCGAGCGGGAGCTGAAGCCGGTGACGGGGATCGTGGAGGTGCTGGAGAAGCTGGCGGTGGAGGGGGTGCCGTACTGCGTGGGGTCGTCCGGGAGCCATGAGCGGATTCGGGTGGGGCATCGGGTGGCGGGGCTGGAGGGGTTCTTCGGGGAAGGGCGGGTCTTCAGCGCGCAGGACGTGGGGAAGGGGAAGCCGGCGCCGGATCTCTTCCTGTACGCGGCCGAGCGGATGGGGGTGGCGCCGGAGCGGTGCGTGGTCGTCGAGGACTCGCCGCTCGGGGTGCGGGCCGGCGTCGCGGCCGGGATGGACGTCCTCGGATTCACCGCCATGACGCCCGCTGAGCGGCTCGTGGGGGCCTCGCGGCTGTACTCCGAGCCCGGGGAGCTGATCGAGCTGCTGCTCGGCTCAGCGCCGGGCTCCGATCCAGAGCTAGCGACGGGTTCAGACCAGAGCTAGCGCCGGGCTCCGAGCAGAGCTGAGGAAAATTCATCTTTGGCTTGATCTACCCATGAGTACGCCGGGGCCCTACGCTCGCCGCCATGACAGAAGTGCTGCGGCGCGGTAGGGCCTCTTTGGCGTTCAGCTTCTTTGCCCAGGGGGCCGCGTTCGCTCTGCTGGTGACCCGGATTCCGGCCGTCCAGGATCGGTACGGGGTCTCCGACGGGATGCTGCCGGTGTACCTGGCGGCCGTGCCGGTGCTCGCCGGGGCCGGGAGCGTGGCGTCCGAACGGGTGGTGCGGAGGGTGGCGCCGAGCGTCGTGCTGCGCTGGGCCCAGCCCGTCGTACTGCTCGCGTTGTTGGGGGTCGGGGCGGGGGACGGGACTGTTCAACTCGCTGTGGCGCTCGCGGTGTTCGGGCTGTCGCTCGGGGCGTTGGACGCGACGATGAACATGCTGGGGGTGAGTCTTCAGCGGGACTACGGGCGCAGCATCATGCTGAGTTTCCACGCCGCGTTCAGTCTCGGGGGGATCGTCGGGTCGTCGCTCGCCTGGGCGGGGGCGCACTGGGAGTTGGCGTTGTGGGTGCTGTATCTGCCGGTCGTGGGGGTGCTGTTGCCGGCGGCGTTGATCGGGAGCCGGTGGTATGTCGACGGGGGCAAGGGAGTTGAGGTCGAGGAGGCCGCGGAGGCGAAGGGGGACGGGCTCGCGTTCAAGGTGCTGCTGCCGCTGTGTCTTGTGATGGCGTTCGCCTATATCGGGGACTCCACCGTGTCCAACTGGAGTGCGAAGTACCTCCAGGACGTGCTGGGGAGTTCGGAGCAGCTCGCGACGGTGCCGTACAACGTCTACATGGTGACCATGCTCGTCGGGCGGGCCATCGGGGACTACGGGGTGCGGCGGTTCGGGGCCGTCGTCGTGGTGCGGGTGGGGGCGTTGGTGGCGGCCGGGGGGTTCGTCGTGGTCGCGGGGGCGCCCGGGGCGTGGGTGGGGATGCTCGGGTTCACGCTGGTGGGGGTGGGGTTGTGCGTGATCGTGCCGCAGACGTTCGCCGCGGCGGGGAGGCTGTTCCCGGGGGCGTCCGATGCGGCCGTGGCGCGGCTGAACATCTTCAACTACGTGGGGTTCCTGGTGGGTTCGCCGTTGGTGGGGGTGATCGGGGACGCGTGGAGTTACCGGGGAGCCATGCTCGTACCGATGGGGTTGGTGCTGGTCACTGTCCTGTATGCCCGGTCGTTCGAGACGCGGGGGGACCGATACGGTGGCGGGCATGAGCGGGCGCGCACAGCTGATGTGGGATGAAGCGGTAACGGGGTACGACTTCGGGGACGGGCATCCGATGGACCCCGTCCGGCTTGAGCTGACCCGGGGGTTGGTGGGGGCGCTCGGGCTGGACCGGGAGGTGGAGGTCGTCTCGGCGAAGGCCGCGGGGGAGTCGACGCTGCGGCTCGTGCATCGGCAGGACTACATCGACGCGGTGAAGGTGGCGTCGGCCGACCCTCGGGCGGCGGATCAGGCGTACGGGCTGGGGACCGTCGACGATCCGGCGTTCCTCGGGATGCATGAAGTCAGCTCGCTCATCGCCGGGTTGTCCGTGGGGGCGGCCGAGGCCGTGTGGCGGGGGGAGGTGGCGCACGCGGTCAACTTCGCCGGGGGACTGCATCATGCGATGCCTGGTGGGGCCGCCGGGTTCTGCATCTACAACGACGCGGCTCTCGCCATCGCGCGGTTGCTGGAGTTGGGGGCGGAGAGGGTGGTGTACGTCGATGTCGATGTGCATCACGGGGACGGGGTGCAGGCGGCGTTCTGGGAAGATCCGCGGGTGCTGACGATTTCGTTGCACGAGCATCCTCGGACGTTGTTTCCGCAGACCGGGTGGGCGGAGGAGACGGGGGCGGTGGGGGTGGCCGAGGGGTCGGCGGTGAATGTGGCGTTGCCGGCGGGGACGGGGGACGCGGGGTGGGTGCGGGCGTTTCATTCCGTGGTGCCGGAGTTGGTGGCGGAGTTTCGGCCGGAGGTGGTGGTGAGTCAGCATGGGGCCGATACGCATTTCGAGGACCCGTTGGCTCATCTGGCGGTTTCTCTCGATGCGCAGCGGGCTGTTCAGGTGGCTTGTCATGAGTTGGCGCATGAATACGCCGGGGGGAAGTGGATCGCGCTCGGTGGGGGTGGGTATTCGGTGGTGGATGTCGTGCCTCGGTCCTGGGCGCATCTTGTGGGGATCGCCTCGGGGAAGGAGGTCTCTCCCGAGACGGTGATTCCCGAAGGGTGGCGGGAGCAAGTCTTCGCGCGTACGCGGCAGTTGGCTCCGGCTCGGATGACCGATGGGCGGTGGCCGGTGAGTTGGGCTTCCTGGGAGGAGGGGTACGACCCTGGCGATCGGGTTGACCAGGCTGTGCTGGCGGCTCGGCGGGCGGTGTTTCCGTTGCGGGGGTTGTTGGCGTAGGGAGTTGGGGTGGGTGGGTGCGGGGTGGGTGGGCTTCGGTCGGGCCGGTGGGTGGCTGGGGCGGGGGGTCGCTTGCCCGCGCGTGCGGGGTGCCTCCCCCGAGCTCTTCGAGCAGGGGGGACCCCCAGCCCACCCGTGCCCTGGCGGCACGACTGCCCGCAGCTAGGTGGCGGGAGGAGACGTGGCTGTGGGTGGGTGCGGGCGGGCGCGGCACGACTGCCCGCAGTTGGGCGGCGGCAGGAGTGTGAGTGCGGGTGGGTGGGGGTGTTCGCGCAGTTCCCCGCGCCCCTGAGGGATGCGGGTGGTGCGGGGGGTGGGCCAAGTGGGTTTGGTTTGGGGGTGGTTGTGGGTGGGGTGGGGGTGGGGGCGGGAGTATGGTGGCGTGTTCAGTGCTGAGGGGTTGCGGGAGTATGTCGTCGGGGTGGGGATCGCGGGGGTGGTGGGGACCGAGAGGGAGCGGAGTCTGCGGAATTATCGGCTGTTCGCGGCGGGGGACCCGGGGGTGCGGTTGGGGGTGGTGACGGAGGGGGTGTGGGGGGTGGGGGAGGTGGTGCGGGTGATGGCTGACAAGTGTGGGGTTTCGGACGATCTGGGGGTTGTTTCCGGGCGGGACTGGATCGAGCCGGCCAAGACCGTCGCGGGGCTTGATGCGTTTGCGGATCGGATCAAAGATGTCGCTCTGCGTAACGGTGGTGTGTTGGTGGGGACGGGGCATCCGGGGCGGTTGGGTGGGTTTTACCGGGGCCTCGTGGACGCGTTGTCGACGGCGGGATGTGAAGTGCTCACACCTGCGAAGGGTCTCCCTGTCGACATAACGACCCGGTTCGGTCTACGCACGTACATCCTGGAGTACGTACGAGGAGTCGGCCGGCTCCTCGAACCGGGTGTCGAACGCGCCGGTTGTGCGACCGGTGTGCACACGCATTCCCCGCTGCCGGTTCGACTCGCGCTGGAGGCCCTCGCGGCGGCCGGCAAGCGGCTGCCCGACCTCGTCATCGGGGACCACGGCTGGGTCTGCGGAGCAGGTCAGCTGGGGTGTGAGGCCATTGGTCTCGCCGATACCGATGACCCCGCGCTGTTCGTGGGGCAGGCCGAGGGGACCGTGTCCGTCGCCGTTCCGGTTGATGACGGCGTGCGGTCCGATTACTACTTGCCGCTGACCCGCTACGTACTCAATCGAGCGTGTCTGTCACAGTAGGGCTGCCTTGGGTGCACCTCTTCCCCACTCGCATCACCCGCCCCTACATTGGGGAGTGAGCACGCAACGACGAAGAGTTACCGGAAGGGGAAGCCGGTGGCCGTCGAGTGCGGAAGGTTCAGGTGTTGTCATGGCAGCTGATCGGCCTCTCAACGAGGTTGTGTTCCTTACCGTGGCGGAAGTCGCCGCGGTGATGCGCGTCTCCAAGATGACCGTGTACCGCCTGGTGCACAGCGGTCATCTGCCCGCTATCAGGGTGGGGCGGTCCTTCCGCGTCCCCGAGCAAGCGGTGCACGAGTACCTCCGCGAGAGCTATGTGGGGGTGGAAACCGCCTGACGGCTGACCTGGGGGGGATCAGTACAGGGCTCTTCCGATCTCCCCCGACCCCCTCGATTACGGCCTCAGCTCTCAGGCGGGTAGGCTGGCCCCTCGTAGGTCGTGTGGGCCCCGGCGCCCAGCACCGAGTGATGAGAAGTGAGCGAGGGTTGTCGTGGGCTCTGTAATCAAGAAGCGGCGTAAGCGGATGGCGAAGAAGAAGCACCGCAAGCTGCTGAAGCGGACGCGTGTCCAGCGTCGTAACAAGAAGTAAGCCATAGCGCTTACGACTTGAATCGGCGCGCGTCGCGTACGCGTGGTGTGGCCCCCATCGGTATTCCGGCGGGGGCCACACGCATTTGCCGGCCCCTTTTCGGACCCGGGGTTCCGAGGTCGCCGCGCGCTTATGGCCATTCGCGCGTCGGGCAGTCATCACAGCGCAACACCGAACCGCTAGGTTGGCACCCAACACCAGGCCCTGGAAGGAAGGCGCTGATCTTGGGGAAGGTCGTGCTTGTCACCGGAGTGGCCCGCAGGCTGGGGGGACGGTTCGTGCGGCGGCTCCAGCGGGACCCGCGCGTGGACCGGGTGATCGGGGTGGACGTCGTACGGCCCGAGCACTCGCTCGGGGGCGCCGGCTTCGTCCAGGCGGACATCCGCCAGCCGACCATCGCCCGGGTGCTGGCGGAGAGCGGCGCCGACACCGTCGTCCACATGGATGTGACCGGGACCCCGCTGGGCAGTGGGAGCCGGACGTCGGTCAAGGAGACCAACGTCATCGGGACGATGCAGTTGCTGGGGGCCTGTCAGAAGGCGCCCGGGGTGAAGCGGCTGGTGGTGAAGTCGAGTACGAACGTGTACGGGTCCGCGTCGCGCGATCCGGCCGTGTTCACGGAGTCGACGGCCGCCAAGTCGCTGCCGAGCGGGGGGTTCGCGAAGGACGCCGTCGAGGTCGAGGGGTATGTGCGGGGGTTCGCGCGGCGGCGGCCCGATGTGGCCGTGTGCGTGCTGCGGTTCGCCAACATCCTGGGGCCGGGGGCGGAGACGCCGCTCGCGTCGTACTTCGAACTGCCCGTGCTGCCCACGGTGTTCGGGTACGACCCGCGGCTCCAGTTCGTGCACGAGGACGACGTGATCGAGGTGCTGCGGATCGCCTCGCACGAACCGGGGCGGGGGACGCTCAACAGCGGGACGTTCAACATCGCGGGGGACGGGGTGCTGCTGCTGTCGCAGTGCTCGCGGCGGCTCGGGCGGCCGACCGCGCCGCTGCCGCTGCCGGCGGTCACCTGGGCGGGGTCGCTGGTGCGGACGCTGGGGATGACGGACTTCTCGCCGGAGCAGATCCGGCTGCTGACGCACGGGCGGGTCGTGTCGACGGCGCTCATGCGGGAGACGCTCGGCTTCACGCCGACGTACACGACCGCCGAGACCTTCGCGGACTTCGCGCGGGCGCAGGGGCCGGGGCTGCTGCCGCCGGAGCGGATCGCCGACGCCGTCGACCGGGTCGCGGCGCTGCATCTGCCGAACTTTTCGACGCCGAGCGCGAACTGAGGAGCGTGTCCACGATGGCGGACGCCAAGGTCATTCCGTTCGACGACGACCGGGCCCGGGCGGGGGCCGTGCCGCGGCCGGCGCGGCGGCGGGGAGGGCTGTCGAAACGGGGAAACGGTGAGGTGCCGAAACGGGGAAACGGTGAGGTCCAGACCCTGCCCACGAAGGCTCCTGAGCGCGATGATGTTCCTGTGACACCACAGGAGCCGCGGTCCGTCGAGCGGCGTATCGCGGGCGGGCTGTCGTTCCTGCGGCGGCGGCTGACCGGGGAGTACGAGGTCGACGACTTCGGCTTCGACGAGGAGCTCACCGACCAGGTCCTGATGTCGCTGTTGCGGCCGGTGTACGAGAAGTACTTCCGGGTCGAGGTGAAGGGCATCGAGAACATCCCCTCCGAGGGGGGTGCGCTGATCGTCGCCAACCATTCCGGGACGTTGCCGTTGGACGGGCTGATGATGCAGGTCGCCGTCCACGACAACCATCCCGCCGACCGGCATCTGCGGCTCCTCGCGGCGGACCTGGTGTTCGTGCTGCCGGTCGTCAACGAACTCGCGCGCAAGCTGGGCCACACCCTCGCCTGCTCCGAGGACGCCGACCGGCTGCTCGGCCAGGGGGAGCTGGTCGGCGTCATGCCCGAGGGGTTCAAGGGCCTCGGCAAGCCCTTCGGCGAGCGCTACAAACTCCAGCGCTTCGGCAGAGGCGGCTTCGTCTCGACCGCCCTGCGCAAGGGGGCGCCGATCATCCCCTGCTCGATCGTCGGGGCGGAGGAGATCTACCCGATGATCGGCAACGCGAAGACGCTGGCGCGGGTGTTGGGCTTCCCGTACTTCCCGATCACACCGACGTTCCCGCTGCTGGGCCCGTTGGGCGCCGTCCCCCTCCCCACCAAGTGGACGATCCAGTTCGGCGAGCCGATCCCGACGGACGGGTATCCGCCGGAGGCGGCCGAGGACCCGATGCTGATGTTCAACCTGACGGACCAGGTGAGGGAGCAGATCCAGCACACGCTGTACAAACTGCTGGTGCAGCGGAGGTCGGTGTTTTTCTAGGGCTGTACGACGATGAGAGGGCGCCCCCTGCAACAGGGGGCGCCCTCTCATTGTGGGACTGCTACTCCGCGTCCTCGCTGTTGATGCCCAGGCCGGGGAGGAGGCCGGGGAGGAGGGGGGGGATGGTGACGTCGGGGGGGTTGGCGGAGGGGAGGGCGGGGGTGGTGGGGAGGTTTTTCGGGGGGTCCAGGAGGCCGCCGGTGTTGCCGCCCAGGAGGCCGTCGTCCGATGAGGGGGAGGAGGCTGCTGGGGGGGTGGAGTGGCCCGGGGTGGTGGAGTGGCCGCCTGGGGTGGAGTTTGCGTCCGGGTGGGTGGGGGACTGGTGAGAGTCCTTGGTGCCTGAGGGGGTGGTGCCCGGAGCGTGGGAGGTGTTCGTGCCCTGGCTGGGGGGCTGTGGGAACAGGGACTGGAGAGGGGCGACCTCTTCGTCCATCGCGTCGAAGACCGACGTCACCTGCTCGCTGACGTCACCCAGCTGGACCGGGAGGCTGTCGCGGAGGCTGCCCCAGACCTCTCGGTGGGAGCGGGAGAACGCGGAGAGCGCCTGGATCGGGCCCAGGGACTCGGGATCTCGCTCGTAGGCCGCGTGGAGCAGCCGGTGGCCCTCCGTCGCGTCGTGCGTCATGCCCGAGAGGGTGCGGCGGATCTCGCCCACCGATTCGTGGTCGAGATGGCTGCCGCGGCCCCGGTCGAGAAGCCGCCGCGCCTCGTTCAGCCGCGTCGACGCCTGGTCCAGATACGCCTGGCCGCGCTCCGTGTCGTCGTCCGTCAGGTACGTCAGCTTGAAGTCCTCGATGCCGCGCTTCAGCCCGTACAGCGAGTCACCCGGCAGCGCGTCCGAACTCGCCGCGGCGACCCCGCCGAAGGCGCCCGCCGCGACGCTCACGCTCAGCCCGCCCGCCGTGAGGCCCTTGGCGAGCCTGCTGGTGGGCCGGAGCCTGCCGAGCGCCCGGTGTTTCGCGGCGCGGTGGCCGCGCTGTTCCGGCACGGAGGGGGCCTCGCCCCCTTGCAGCATCGCTTCCATCGCGGCGACCAACTGCGCCCGCTGGACGACCTTGACCTCGGGGTCCAGCGCCGGCTTGGGCAGCTCCGCGAGGCCCGCCGTCAGGGACAGCAGCCTGGCCTGCGCGGAGTCTTCCGCCGGCGGCGATCCCTCGGACTGCTCGGCCGCCGCGCCCCGGTCGGAATCCTCCAGGGCCTGGGCGAAGGCGTTCGCCCGCCGGTGTGCCGATACGTTCGCGATCACTGGCGGCACCTCCTCTCGTCATCACGGTCGACTCCCCTGGGGGCTTGAGGGTTGCACGTCCGCGACCGCTTCCACACGATCGGGTGATCGGGGGCGGCCGGAACGTGACCACAGGGAGCCTGTATCCCGCTCAACGAATGGCGCGGCACTTGGGTTACGGACTGAGGATGATCGGATCGGGAAGTCAACGGACTTTCACTGAAAGTGAGTTGGAGAACCGGTTCGGTTACCGCGCGTCTTCCGGCAGCAACCGGGCCAGCGTACGGACGGCGCGGTACTGGAGGGTCTTGATCGCACCCTCGTTCTTCCCCATCACCCGCGCGGTCTCCGCGACGGACAGCCCCTGGAGGAACCGGAGCGTCACGCACTCCTGCTGCTGGGGGTTGAGCCGGCGGACGGCGTCCAGCAGGGCGGCGTTCGACAGGGACTCCAGGACGGAGTCCTCCGGTGAGCGCTCGACCTCGTTCGCGTCGAGCATCTCGCCGGTCGTCACCTCCAGCCGGAAGCGGCTCGACTTGAAGTGATCGGCGACGAGGTTGCGGGCGATCGTCACGAGCCAGGCGCCGAAGTCACGGCCCTGCCAGGTGAAGGTGCCGATCCTCCTGAGCGCGCGCAGGAACGTCTCGCTCGTGAGGTCCTCGGCGGTCGCCTTGCCGCCCACGCGGTAGTAGATGTACCGGTAGACGGTGTCGCTGTACTGGTCGTACAGACAGCCGAACGCCTCGGCCTCGCCGGCCTGGGCCCGTTCTACGAGGTCCATCATGCGGGCGCTGTCGCTGTCCGCGGCGGGGCGGCGGGCGGCCGGGGCGGTCGTACGGCCCCGTCTGCCGACGGTGGTGCCGCCGTCGGCGAGCGCGTAGCACGCGCCGACGGGGGTGGCGGTGGCGAAGGCGGGGACGCCGAACGCGGGTGGGACACAGCCGCGCAGCGTTTCCTTGAGCGTTGCGATCGATTCGCGCAGCGTAGCCAGGCCCGAGGCGTCAACCCCGACGTGTGGGTACACGGGACTCCCAGAGGCAGAGCTTCCATCACGTGCAGTGCGGGACCGATCACCTGTTGTAGGGGTGGGCGGGTTCCGGAATGCGTTTGAGGAGAATAACGCTTCGTGAAGGTGCTGCTACGCCGAGTTGCTCAAAACTTCGAATACATGGGGTTTGTGATCGATTGAGGGTGGATCAAGTTCCGGGTTTTGAGCGGTTGTTGATCGAAAGGGATCGGCTGTGAGAGAGGTTCAGGGCGTGTTGTGGCTCGCGCCCCGCAGCGGAGCTGCTAATTGATGCAGCCCCGCGCCCCTAAACCCGGCAACTGCCCCACGTAGCTTGAGAGTCAGCGTTTGCGACGGCTCAGTGCGATCGCCGCCGCCGTTCCGCCCGCAACCGCCCCCACCCCCGCCGCCGCCGGAATACCGACCCGTGCCGCTTTTCGGCCCGTCCGATAATCGCGTAGGCGCCAGTCCAACTTGCGGGCGTGTTTGCGGAGTTTGGCGTCGGGGTTGATCGCGTAGGGGTGGCCGACGAGGGAGAGCATGGGGATGTCGTTGTGGCTGTCGCTGTAGGCGGCGCAGCGGGTGAGGTCCAGGGATTCGGCTGCCGCCAACGCGCGGACCGCCTCCGCCTTCGCCGGGCCGTGGAGGAGTTCGCCGACCAACTTGCCTGTGTAGACGCCGTCGACCGATTCGGCGACTGTGCCGAGGGCGCCCGTCAGGCCGAGGCGGCGGGCGATCACGCGGGCGATCTCGATGGGGGCGGCTGTGACCAACCACACCTTCTGGCCGGCGTCGAGGTGGGCCTGGGCGAGGGCGCGGGTGCCCGGCCAGATGCGGTCGGCGAGGTACTCGTCGTAGATCTCCTCGCCGATCGACCGGAGTTCGGCGACGCGGTGGCCCTTGACGATGGAGAGGGCCGAGTCCTGGGCGTCCTGCATGTGCTCGGGGTCCTCGTGGCCGGCCAGCCGGAAGTACGCCTGCTGCCAGGCGAACCGGGCGAGGTCGCGGGTCTCGAAGAACTTCCGTTTGTACAGGCCGCGGCCGAAGTGGAACAGGGCGGCACCCTGCATGACGGTGTTGTCGAGGTCGAAGAACGCGGCGGCCTTGTCGTCGCCCTGGACGGGGAACTCGGGCTCCGCCCCAGCGCCGTCCGTACTGTCCTTCTGGTTCTTCTGCTCGTCCTCCTTGGAGGACTTCCGCGCGGCCTCAGCCGACGCTTCGCCTGCCAACACGCTCCGTGCCGTGGCTGAGCGCCTACGGGGAGTGAGCCATCCGAGAGCGGCCATGTCGTGAGCATAGCCAGTCCGCCGTGTGCGTTCCGGATCGGTCAGGTTCGGGGGGTGTGAACTCTCCACTACGACTCGACGCCTCCGCGACAGAATGGGACGCATGACTCCGCTCTTCCGGCGTAAGCCCTCCGCTCCCCGGCACGTCACCTTGATCGGCAAGCCCGACTGCCATCTCTGCGAGGACGCGGAGGCGGTGGTGGCCAGGGTGTGCGGGGAGCTGGGGGTGGAGTGGGAGAAGAAGGACATCCAGCAGGACAGCGCGCTGCACGACGCCTACTGGGAGCAGATTCCGGTCGTTCTCGTGGACGGCGAGCAGCACACGTTCTGGCGGGTCAACGAGCAGAGGTTGCGTAAGGCACTGACCAGCTAGTCCAAAGACGTACGAATGTCGCTTAGGATCGATGGCCTGGTGGTCTTGGGGGCGAGATTCGTGAGGAGCGTGAGCGGTTTTGCCCCCAGGAGTGAAACGCGTGACGCCGGTCACGTTGGCCGGGCAAATCGGACACCATCTTTGTGCACGCGTTCACAAAGACATAGCCTGCTTTCGACGGGGCGGTCCGGGGACGTATGACCGCCCACAGCCCCGCGCTACCCGCAGGAGCACCGTGGCAACTGGCCGAACTCACCGACCGGCGACCCGTAGCCGAGGGATTCCCGAGGCCACCGTCGCCAGGCTTCCGCTGTACCTCCGAGCCCTGACCGCGTTGTCGGAGCGCTCGGTGCCCACGGTCTCCTCCGAGGAGCTCGCGGCGGCGGCGGGGGTCAACTCCGCCAAGCTGCGCAAGGACTTCTCCTACCTGGGTTCGTACGGGACGCGCGGTGTCGGCTACGACGTCGAGTACCTCGTCTACCAGATCTCCCGCGAGCTGGGCCTCACCCAGGACTGGCCGGTCGTCATCGTCGGCATCGGTAACCTCGGCGCCGCCCTCGCCAACTACGGCGGGTTCGCCTCGCGAGGCTTCCGCGTGGCCGCGCTCATCGACGCCGACCCCGCGATGGAGGGCCGCCAGGTCGCCGGGATCGGGGTCCGGCACAGTGACGACCTGGAGCGGATCATCCAGGACAACGGCGTCTCCATCGGCGTCATCACCACCCCGCCCAGCGTCGCCCAGCAGGTCTGCGACCGGCTCGTGGCCGCCGGGGTGACGTCCATCCTGAACTTCGCGCCGACCGTCCTGACCGTCCCCGACGGCGTCGACGTCCGCAAGGTCGACCTCTCGATCGAGCTCCAGATCCTCGCCTTCCACGAGCAGCGCAAGGCCGGTGAGATCGCCGAGGGCGCGTCCGCCCCGGTGCCCGCCGACGCCTCCGAGCAGGGGCCCGACGGGGACGTCCCCGCCGTGATGCCGGCATGAGTCTCCTCGTCGTCGGCCTGAGCCACCGCAGCGCTCCCGTGAGCGTCCTGGAGCGGGCCTCGCTCGGTCAGGACGCGCAGATCAAGCTGCTCCAGGACACGGTCGCCGCCGAACCGGCCGCCGAGGCCGCCGTCCTCGCCACCTGCAACCGCATCGAGCTGTACGCCGATGTGGACAAGTTCCACGCCGGGGTCGCCGAACTGTCCACGCTCCTCGCCCAGCACAGCGGGGTCGGGCTCGACGAGCTGACGCCGTACCTGTACGTGCACTACGAGGACCGGGCCGTCCACCACATGTTCTCCGTGGCGTGCGGGCTGGACTCGATGGTCGTCGGCGAGGGGCAGATCCTCGGGCAGCTCAAGGACTCGCTGGCCAAGGCGCAGGAGCTGCACAGCGCCGGGCGGCTGATGAACGACCTGTTCCAGCAGGCCCTGCGGGTCGGGAAACGGGCGCACTCCGAGACCGGGATCGACCGGGCCGGGCAGTCGCTGGTCACCTTCGGGCTGGAGCAGCTCGCCCGCCAGACGCCGGTCGAGGAGTGGGTGCGGGGCAAGAAGGCGCTGGTCATCGGCGCCGGATCGATGTCCTCGCTGGCCGCCGCGACGCTCGCGCGGGCCGGGGTCGGCGAGATCGTCGTCGCCAACCGGACGCTCGACCGCGCCGAGCGGCTCGTACAGATCCTGACCGACGGTACGGACGTGACGGCTCGCGCGGTCCCGATGGAATCGGTGCCGGGCGAGCTGGCACGGACCGACCTCGCGGTGTCCTGTACGGGGGCGACGGGGCTGGTGCTGACGGGTGAGGACGTCGCCCGGGCGGTCGAGGGCCGTACCCAGGAGGCGGCGTACGTGGACGCCGTTCCCCTCAAGCCCGTCAGACTTCCCCAGGCCGGGGAGGACTCCTGTCCCCTCGACCTCGGCGCCGTCCAGCAGGGCTTCTCCGTCGCCGGTGAGGCCGCCGTCGCCGGGATGGACGCGGCGACGCTGGAGCAGCACGCGGCGTGGGTCGACAACGGGACCGTCGACCGGCGGGCGGAGAAGGAGGCCGAGCTGATCTCGGCGCTCGCGCAGACCGCCGCCACGGTCGGCCGGATTCCGGAGCGGCGCAGGCCCGAGGGGGCCCTGGACGCCGTACCCGCCGCCGAACCCGTGCTCTGTCTGCTCGATCTCGCGATGCCCCGGGACATCGACGGCGCCGCGCACCGCGTCGGCGGGGTGCGGCTGGTGGACATCGAGTCGCTGGCCGAGGCCAGCGCGGACGCGCCGATGGCGTCCGACGTGGACCAGGTCCGGCGGATCGTGTCGGACGAAGTGAACGCTTTCGGTGCCGCGCAGCGGGCCGCCCACATCACCCCGACCGTCGTCGCGCTGCGCACGATGGCCGCCGATGTGGTGGCCGGCGAGATCGCGCGGCTTGAGGGGCGGCTGCCGGAGCTCGACGACAGGCACCGGGCCGAGATCACCCAGACCGTGCGGCGCGTCGTCGACAAACTGCTGCACGCCCCGACCGTACGGGTCAAGCAGCTCGCGGCGGAGCCCGGCGGCGCCGGGTACGCGGACGCGCTGCGGACCCTGTTCGACCTCGACCAGGAGACGGTCGCCGCCGTGTCCCGGGCAACGGATGAGAAGGACCCGGAATGACTGACAAGGCGCTGAGACTGGGGACGAGGCGGAGCAGACTCGCCCTCGCCCAGTCCGGACAGGTGGCCGAGGCGGTGAGTCAGGTGACCGGGCGGCCGGTCGAACTCGTCGAGATCACGACGTACGGCGACACCTCCCGTGAGCACCTCGCGCAGATCGGCGGGACGGGCGTGTTCGTCACCGCGCTGCGCGACGCGCTGCTCGCCGGGGACGTCGACTTCGCCGTTCACTCGCTGAAGGACCTGCCGACGGCGCAGCCCGAGGGGCTGACGCTGGCGGCCGTGCCCGTCCGCGAGGACCCCCGGGACGTGATCGTCGCCCGGGACGCGCTGAAGTTCACCGACCTGCCGCGCGGGGCCCGCATCGGGACCGGTTCGCCGCGCAGGGCGGCGCAGCTCAACGCGTACGCCCGCACCCATGGGCTGGAGATCGAGATGGTCGCGATCCGGGGCAACGTCGACACCCGTATCCGGTACGTCCACGACGGTGAGCTGGACGCGGTCGTGCTGGCCGCCGCCGGGCTCAACCGGATCGGGCGCGCCGACGAGATCACCGACTTCCTGTCGATAGACACGGTTCTGCCCGCCCCCGGCCAGGGGGCACTGGCGATCGAGTGCACGGCTGCCGATGCCGACCTCGTCGCCGCGCTCGGCGAACTCGACGACCCGTTCACGCGGGCCGCCGTAACGGCCGAACGGTCACTGCTCGCCGCCCTGGAGGCCGGTTGCAGCGCACCTGTGGGGGCGCTGGCCGACCTTCTGGCCGACGGGCAGATTGTCAAGGAAATGCGCCTGCGGGGGGTTGTCGGTACCACCGACGGTTCCCGTACGGTGCAGCTGTCCACCACCGGTCCCGTGCCCGAGACGCATGACCAGGCAATGACGCTCGGTCGCGAGCTCGCCGCCGAGATGCTTGCCCAGGGCGCGGCCGGTCTGATGGGGGAGCGAGCACATTGAGCCCCACCACCCTTCCCTCCGGCCTGGAACACGGGCACGTCACCTTCCTGGGTGCCGGACCCGGAGATCCGGGACTGCTGACTCTGCGCGCCGTGGAGGCACTGGCGAGCGCGGACGTCCTCGTCGCCGAGCACGAGGTGCTCGACGTCGTACGGACGCACGCGCGTACCGGCGTCTCCGTCGTGCCCACGGACCCCGCCCCGGGCACGATCGCACCACAGCCCACGGTAGTTGACAGTGCGTCAGTGACCGTGGCGCTTCCCGTGGTGCGGGATGCGGCACATCTTGTCATGGAGGCCGCGCGGGGCGGCAGGCGGGTCGTCCGTGCGGTGTCCGGTGATCCCGGACTCGATACGTACGCCGCTTCCGAAATGCTCGCCTGCGCTTCCGCGGGCGTCCCCTTCGAGGTGGTTCCCGGTGTCGCGACCGCCGTCGGGGTGCCGGCCTACGCCGGGGTCCCGCTGCGGGACGCGCACGGGGCGGACGTCCGGTTCGTGGACGCCCGTACGGCGTCCGACCGGTGCTGGACCGAGGTGGGGGCGTCCGACGGGACCGTCGTCGTCTCCACGTCCCTGGACGCGGTCGCCGCCGCCGCCGGTGAGCTGGTCTCCGCCGGGCGCAAGCCCGATACGCCTTTGACGGTCACCGTCGCCGGGACCACCACCCGGCAGCGGACCTGGTGCGCGACCCTCGGGACCATCGCGCAGACCCTGAAGCAGGCCAAGGTGCTGCCCTCGCCGGACGGCGGGCGGCCCGTGATAGCCGTCGTCGGCGAGCGCTCGGCGCCGGCCCAGCGCGACCAGCTCGCCTGGTTCGAGTCGAAGCCGCTCTTCGGGTGGAAGGTCCTGGTCCCGCGTACGAAGGAGCAGGCCGCCTCGCTCTCCGAGCAGCTGCGCTCCTACGGGGCCGTGCCGCACGAGGTGCCGACCATCGCCGTCGAGCCGCCGCGTACGCCCCAGCAGATGGAGCGGGCCGTCAAGGGGCTCGTCACCGGGCGCTACGAGTGGATCGCCTTCACGTCCGTCAACGCGGTGAAGGCGGTGCGCGAGAAGTTCGAGGAGTACGGGCTCGACGCGCGCGCGTTCGCGGGGATCAAGGTCGCCGCGGTGGGCGAGCAGACCGCCAAGGCGCTGATCGCGTTCGGCGTGAAGCCGGACCTCGTGCCGAGCGGGGAGCAGTCCGCCGCCGGGCTCCTTGAGGACTGGCCGCCGTACGACCCGGTCTTCGACCCGATCGACCGGGTGTTCCTGCCGCGCGCGGACATCGCCACCGAGACGCTCGTCGCCGGGCTCATCGACCTCGGGTGGGAGGTGGACGACGTCACCGCGTACCGGACGGTCCGTGCCTCGCCGCCGCCCGCCGACACCCGGGAGGCGATCAAGGGGGGTGGGTTCGACGCGGTGCTGTTCACGTCGTCGTCCACCGTCCGGAACCTGGTGGGGATCGCCGGGAAGCCGCACAACGTGACCGTCATCGCCTGTATCGGGCCGGCCACGGCGAAGACCGCCGAGGAGCACGGGCTGCGGGTCGACGTGATGGCTCCCGAGCCGTCCGCGCAGAAGCTGGCCGAGGCGCTGGCCGAGTTCGGGATGCGACGCCGGGGGGCCGCGCTGGACGCGGGCGATCCGGTGACGCGGCCGAGCGAGCGGCGGCCGGGCGGACGGCGGCGCCGGGCCACCTGAGGGGTGTGTACGGAGACGGCGGAGCGCCGTCCTCGCGGGGGGCTGCGAGGAGGTGCTCCGCCGTCGGCTTTCCCCGGGCTGTGTACAGGGTGGGGGGTGGTGGGGGTGTTGTCGTTGGCGTGGCGTCTTCGAAGGGTTGGCCGAGCGTCCACAGGCGGGGCCGGGTTCCTCGGCGTGCTCCGACTGGGCGTCGGCAAAGGTGGTGCCGGGGCGGGCGTAGCTTAGGGATATGTCTCAGTACGGTTCTTTCCCCGGTTCCCGGCCCCGGCGGCTGCGTACGTCTCCTGTGATGCGGCGGATGGTCGCGGAGACCCGGCTGCATCCGGCGGACTTCATCCTGCCCGCGTTCGTCCGGGAGGGGGTGACCGAGCCGGTGCCGATCCAGGCGATGCCCGGGGTCGTCCAGCACACCCGGGACAGCCTCCGCAAAGCCGCCGTCGAGGCCGTGGAGGCGGGCGTCTCCGGGATCATGCTGTTCGGGGTGCCGGAGGAGTCGAAGAAGGACGCGTACGGCACCCCCGGGACCGATCCCGAGGGGATTCTCCAGGTCGCCATCCGCGACGTGCGCGCCGAGGTCGGGGACGATCTCCTGGTCATGTCCGACCTGTGCCTCGACGAGACGGTCGACCACGGGCACTGCGGGGTCCTCGACGAGCAGGGCCGCGTCGACAACGACGCCACGCTGGAGCGGTACGCCGAGATGGCCCAGGTCCAGGCCGACGCGGGCGCGCACGTCGTGGGGCCCAGCGGGATGATGGACGGGCAGATCGGGGTCGTCCGCGACGCGCTCGACCAGATCGGGCGGGAGGACGTCGCGATCCTCGCCTACACCGCGAAGTACTCCTCCGCGTTCTACGGGCCGTTCCGGGAGGCCGTCGGGTCCTCGCTGAAGGGGGACCGCAAGACGTACCAGCAGGACCCGGCCAACTGGCGTGAGTCCCTGCGGGAGTTGGCGCTCGACGTGGAGGAGGGGGCGGACCTGGTGATGGTCAAGCCGGCCGGGCCCTACCTCGACATCCTCGCGCGCGTCTCCGACGCCGTGGACCTGCCGGTCGTCGCCTACCAGATCTCCGGGGAGTACTCGATGGTCGAGGCCGCCGCGGAGAAGGGCTGGGTCGACCGGGACCGGGCGATCTTCGAGACGCTGACCGGGATTCGGCGGGCGGGCGCGCGGAACATCCTGACGTACTGGGCGGTGGAGGCGGCGCGGAAGCTGTCGGTGTGGCAGTGAGTTGAGTAAGTCAACTTCTTTCGGCCGTTAGGTGGTTGAGGGATTTTTCGGTGTGTGGAGGGAGATCTTCATGTCCGGTGACGCACTCGATGTGGACCCCGCCGAGCTGCGCAGGCGGATCGATTCGACCAAGGCGCATCCGGCGCGGGTGTACGACGTGTTCCTCGGCGGGAAGGACAACTACCCCGTCGACCGGGAGACGGCCGCCGCGGGGCTCGCGGCGAATCCCCGGGGGTATCTCGACGTCCGGCACAACCGGGACTTCATGCGGCGGGCGGTGACGCGGCTCGCCGAGGAGGGCGTACGGCAGTTCCTGGACGTCGGGACCGGGCTGCCGACCGCCGAGAACGTCCACCAGATCGCCCAGCGGGTGGCCCCCGAGTCACGGGTCGTGTACGTCGACAACGACCCCGTCGTCCTCGCGCACGCCCGCGCGCTGCTGACGTCGGGGCCCGAGGGGCGTACCGACTACGTCGACGCGGATCTCGACGAGCCGGGGAAGATCCTCGAACTCGCCGCGCGGACGCTGGACTTCGGGCAGCCGGTCGCGCTGTGTCTGGTGGCCGTCCTGCACTTCGTGGAGGAGGAGCGGGCGTATCCGATCGTGCGGGAGCTGGTCGAGGCGCTGCCGGCGGGGAGCCGGGTCGTGCTCAGCCATCTCACCGACGAACTGCATCCGATTCCGACGCGGGCGGTCCAGCGGACGTACACCGAGCGGGGGTTCACGTTCGTGTTCCGGTCGCGGGAGGAGGTCGGGCGGTTCTTCGACGACACCCCCGGACTCGCCCTCGACACGCCGCCCGGGGTGGTGCCCGTGCACCGCTGGCATCCCGGCCCCGCTCCGCTGCCGCCCGCCGTGGAGGCGGAGGAGTTCGAGGCGCTGGACGACATCGAGAAGATCCGGTACCGGGACATCAACGACGTCACCGACGAGGACATCAACGTGTACGGGGCGACGGGGACCGTCCTCGGTCGATGACGTGCCGTAGGTAGAGCTGCGGGTCGGCGAGGTAGCGGCGCCAGTGGTCGACCAGTTCGAGGTCCCGCCAGGCCGTCCGGCGCAGGCCGTGGTCGCCGACCTCGACGATGTCCGCGCCGGGCAGGGCGGTGAGGAGCGGGGAGTGGGTGGCGCAGATGACCTGGCCGCCCGCCTTCGCCAACCGGTCGATGTGGCCCAGCAGTTCGAGGCAGGAGCCGAAGGACAGGGCGGCCTCGGGCTCGTCCAGGACGTACAGGCCGGGGCGGCCGAACTTGCCCCGGAACGCGGCGAGGAAGCCTTCGCCGTGGCTGACCGCGTCGGGGGTGAAGCCCTCGCGGTCCAGGGCGTCCAGGGCGGTCTCGGCGCGCAGGAAGAAGCCCTGGCGGGCCGCCCAACTGGCCATCATGCGGCGGCCGTTCCTGGTGGCGTCCAGGCGGATGCGCTGGCCCAGGGGGGACTTGGGGCGGTGGCTGGCGTAGCGCCATTCGTGGGAGCCGCCCCAGGGGTCGAGGCCGAAGCCTTCCGCGATGGCCTCCACCAGGGTGGACTTTCCCGAGCCGTTCTCGCCGACGAGGAAGGTGACGGGGGCGGTGAGGGAGAGGCCGTGGGTGGTGAGGTGGCTGACGCAGGGGACTGACCAGGGCCATCGGGCCTTGTCGACGTCAGCGGGGACGTGGGCGTGTACGCGGTCGATGATCATGCCGGTCTCCGGGGGGCCTCAGTCCCACCAGAAGTGCCAGGCGGGGGCGCCGATCAGCCCCTTCGCGTACACCTCCAGCGTGTCCTCGTCCGTCCGCAGGACCGCGTACGGGCAGAGGCCCAGGTGTTCGAGGGCGAGCGCCTCGGCCTCCTCCGGGGTGGCCGGCGGGGCGGCGACCGAGACGGAGAGGCGGTCGTACGACAGGGCCACGACGCGTATCCCGAACCGCTCCTCCCAGGACCGCAGGACCGCGCACAGCCGCGCCACGTCCTCCTCGTAGTTGACGGCGCCGCTCCAGCCCAGCGCCGCCGGGACGTCCGCGCTGCGGCGGGCCGGGACGAGGGCGAGACGCAGGCCCTCGTACGGCGAACTCCCGCCCTGCGTCAGGGAGTCGGCGACCTCGGCGGCGCGGGCGTCGGGGTCGGCGACGAGGGTGGGGGCGGGGGCGAGGCCCGGCCACTCCGGGGCGTCCTCGGTGCCGTCGCCCCTGCCGTCGCCCGCGCCGTCGGCCGTGCCGTTCCCGGAGTACTCCCCGGCGTCCTCCGCCCAGTACTCCTCCAGGATCTCCTCCGCGTCGTGGTCCCCCGGGTACGACGCCTCCTCCGGGGCCAACCCCCAGCTCTCCGGCCCCCCTTGCGGGTCCTGCGCGTCCACCAGCACCGGCACCAGTCCGGCCCGGCCGGCGGGCGCGCCCAACGCCGCCCACGTACCCGGTGCCGCCGCCTTCTGCGCGCACCACAGCACGGCCGCGCCGCCGTCCTGCGCGTCGATCACGCGCCCCGGCGGGAGTTGGAGCCCCAGCGAGCGGCCACTCGGGTCGGAGGTCAGTCGGGGCAGCGGGTTCGGAAGTGTCGCCATGTCCGTGACTGTAGGCGGCGGCACTGACAATCGCCCCCGGCCCGGCGTTCTCGCCGGTCAGCTCGTGGTGAGGGGCGTTTCGGTGTGCAGGCCGCCGGCGTCGACGCCCGTGAAGAGGCTGAGGCGGCCGTCGTTCCAGCGGACGAGGAGGTCGTCGGCGGCGGTGCCCGTCGTGAAGGCGCCCGCGGTGACGAGGGTGGCGTTCTTCCAGGGGGAGTTCGCGGGGCGGAGGCGGGTCTCCGGGGGCAGGGACTGGGCGGTGAGGCCGGGGTAGAGGGTCGTCTCGCCGTCGTCCCAGCGGACGACGACGTCGTCGGTGGGGCGGGCGGTGAAGGAGCCGGTGGTCAGCCGGCCGGCGTGCGGCCAGGTGGTGTTGCGGGCGGCGAGTACGGTCTGCTTCCCGAGGCCGTTCGCGGCGAGGCCGGTGTAGAGGGTGACGTGGCCGTCCTTGAAGGTGACGAGGAGGTCGTCGCGGGTGCCGCCGTCCGGGGTGAAGCGTCCGCCGGTCATCAGGCGGGCGTCGTCGCGCCACAAGGGGGTTGCCGGTGGGGCGAGTCGCCTCTCGCCGTGGAAGCCCTTGGTGTCGGCGGTGGGGTAGAGGGTCAGTTCGCCGTCGGCCCAGCGGACGGCCAGTCCGTCCGTCGGGCCGCCGGTGTTGACCGTGGTGACGGAGACGGCCTTGGACCAGACGCTTCCGCTCGGGGCGAGCCGGTACTCCGCGGTGAAGGGGTCGCTGCCGGTGCCGCCCTGGTAGAGGGTCACCTCACCGTCGTCCCAGCGCACGATCAGGTCCATGCGCCGGGAGCCGCCTGAGGAGCCGGCCGTGAAGTAGCCCGCCGTCATCTGGGCCGCGTGCTTCCAGGTGGCGCGGGCGTAGGTGGGCACCGGGGGCCGGTACGGCGGCCTCGCGCCCACCGGGCGGTGGGCGGCGGCGTCGGCGAACAGGGCCTGCGCGTCCTTGCCGTAGAGCGGGGCGTACGTCACCCAGTGGTCGTCGGTGTCGTTGCCGCCGCCGTTGTAGCCGCCGGTGCTGCCTATGACCCTGCCGGTGCCCTTGACGGGGTCGTACCCCTCGATCCAGGGTCCGCCGGAGACGCCGCCGTAGAAGCCGGTGCAGGCCATGCTCAGCTGGCCGAAGCCTCGGAGCCGGGTGGTCGTGACGGGGCAACGGACCAGGCTGTGACGGGGGTTGACGCTTGCGGAGCTGGGGTAGCCGAGGACCGTGACGCGGTGGGTGTAGCCGGTCGAGGGCGCGAACGTGAGCGCTCCCGTGACGTCCTCCAGCCGTCTGCCCCGGCTGTCGCGGGCGGTCTGCGCGAACGCCAGGTCCAGGTCGGAGACGGGCTTCTTCGTGTTCGCCTCGTACCGGGGGTCGATGTACACCCGTGTGATCGGGAAGACGCCGTACGGCTGCGCGCTCGCGGGCTTTCCGCTCACGTACTTCGGGACGAAGATCCGGTGCGTGGCCGTCCGCATCCCCGCCGCGCAGTGTCCTGCCGTCAGCACGATGTCCTTGGCCGCCGTGTGCACGACGCTCCCCGTGCAGAACGTCGTCCTGCCGCCCAGGGGTCTGCTGTCGAAGAAGAACGTCCCCACCGTGGGGTGGCCCGCGAAGTGTTCGGGGGTGGGGGTGCCGGTGGGTGGGCGGCGGGGGGTTGTGGTGTGGGGGCGGATCTGCGGGGCGGTGGGCGTGACCTTGGTGGGGACGGCGTCGGTGGGGACGGCGTCGGTCATCCGGTCCGCCGTCCAGTAGCGCTCCTCCTCCCGCAGGCCCGGCCCGGAGCCGGCGGACGCCGAACCGGCGCCGAGGGCGACCGTGTTGAGGCTCAGGGCCAGGAGCAGGGCGAGAAGCGGGAGCCGTCCGGGTCTGAAGCGCAAGGCGACGTCTTTCGTCTTGGAGAGTGTGCAATCAGGTCAGTTTATGACCGAGTGATTTCGTCGCTTGCGTCGTGTGGCGGCCGGGTGAGGGGACGGGCCCGCGCTGCTCCGGGTGTTTCGGGGAGGAGTGCGGGCCGTCGGGGGGTCAGGGGGTGAGCATCGGGAGGGAAGTGAGGTGTTCTTCGGGGATGTCGAAGGCTTCGGTCAGGGTGGGGAGGTGGGGGGCGAGGGTGGCGGTGAGGGTGGTGCGGGCTGTGGGGAGGGCGTGGAGTTGGGCGGGGGTCAGGGCGCCTTCGGCGGCCAGGAGGCCCTCGTAGGGCTGGAGGTGGCGGAGGAGGAAGAGGGTGTGGAGGGCGGTCAGGTGGGGGGAGTCCGCGTGGGCTTCGGCTTGGGCTTGGGTCCAGGCGTCCGATGCCAGGCGGAGGGCGTGGGTCTCGACGAGGGCCAGGGCGGGGAGGGAGGCGTTGTTCCAGCGGGCGAAGGCGCCGGTTTGTGGGGTGCCCGTTTGTGGGGTGGTGGTCTGCGGGGTGGTGGTGCGGAGGGCGGTGCGGGCCGTCCGGTGCCAGTGGCGTTCGGCGGTGGTGAGGGCTGAGCGGAGGAACGTTACGTCCGTTACGTTCTCGGCTCCCGTCGCCTTGGGGCGCTCCTCGGCGAGGTCGTGGGCGAAGAGCATTTCCGCCGCCGCCTTCGACCAGATCGCCAGGTTGTCGCCCTCCGCCGTGATCGCGCCTTCCACGTTCGCCGCGTAGTCCGCGAGGCCGTTCGCCGGGAACAGGGCTCGGGCGCCGCAGCGTTCGCGGCACTCCGTGACGATGTCGCGGGCCTGGTAGGTGATCCAGCCCTTCGCGATGGCCACGAGGCGCTCCGCGGCGGCGGGGTCGGTGGAGGCGGCTGGATCGGTGGATGAGTGGCTGAGCCACTGGTCCAGTACGGCCCGGTGGAGGAACGTCATCGCGTACGCCGTCGCCACGCGGGCCAGCAGGCGGCTGTGGTGGGAGGTGTACGCCGAGATCGGGATGCGGGCGGTGCCGCCGGTCGGGCCCGAGACCTTGCGGTGCTCGCTGTAGCGGACGGCCACGGCGAGCGCCGCCCGGCTGCCGCCCAGCGTGCTCGCGCTCATGCACAGCTTGCCGATCGTGACCCTGTCGATCGCCTTGAGGAACCGTTTCCTTGGGCTGCCGATCGTGCTCGTCACCGTGCCGTCCCGCTCCAGCCGGACATGCGGGCCCTGGATCAGCGCCGTGCGGGGGAGGCGGACGTCCGTGAACGTCGTCTCACAGTGGTCCACCGGGCTGCCGATCCGCGGGGGCAGCGGTTCGATCTTGACGCCGGGGAGGGGGCCGTACTCGTCCGTGAGCGGGGTGAGGAAGAGGAAGACGCCCTCGTCACGGTCGTCCACGAGGAGGCGGGCCGCCACCACGCCGGTCTTCGGGCCGCCCGCGGGGCTGGTGTTCGGCATGTACTTCGTCGCGCCCGCGTGCGGGGTGTCGAGGACGAACTCGTCGTACTCCACGTCGTACCGCGCCGTCGTCTCCAGGGCCGCCGCGTCGTTGCCGTGGTCGCGTTCCGTGCAGAGGAAGGTGCCGATGGTGGTGAGGGTGGTGTACGGGGTGAGGTCGCGGGGGGCGGACTCCTGGTCCGCGAGGAGGCTGCCGAGGAAGAGGTTGTAGTGGATCGACGCGAGGGAGGTGGTGCCGCCGTCCACGACCGACGTCCACTCGTGCAGGGCCGTGAGGTGGCGGGGGTCGGTCGCCAACTCCTCCGCCGTGACCGGGAGTTCGTTGTGCAGGTGGCGGAGTCTGTCGTACGCCAGACGCCACCGCTCCTCGGTGGTGGCTTCGGGGCGGTGGCGGAAGAGGGGGGCGGTGATGGCGCGCCGGTGGTGGGCGTGGACGCCGCCGTCCTCCGGGAAGAGGAGGTCACGCAGGGGGGTGGGGCGGGGTGGGGTGATCGACATGCCCCGTATATCTGCGGGGTGGGGTGTTAGGTAACGATCATCTTGGTCAGAGAGTGGTGGTGAAGGCGGACCAAGTGGCGGGGGAGAGGTGGAGGTTGGGGGCGGTTGCCTGCGGGTGCTTGGAGTCGCGGATGTGGATGGTGGTGGGGCAGTGGGCCACTTCCACGCACTGGCCGCCTTCGTCGCTGCTGTACGTCGACTTCCGCCAGGAGAGGGCGACTTCGAGGCACGCGCCACCTTCACTGCCGCTGTAGGTCGACTTGAACCACTGAAGTGCCTGGGTGCTCATTGCTCTCCTAGCAAGCGGTCAAGCAGGTTCTTGGACGCCTCTACGTCCAACGCTTGTGTCCGCAGCATCGCATATTTGGCATCCAGGATGGACATCTCCTCCGGGTCCGAAACCCAGTGGCTGCCGCGCTGACTCTCGGTGTACGCGAGGCGTTGGAGGTCCTCGGTTTCGAGGAGGGTGAAGGGTCCTGCCATGCCTGCGTTGTGAGTGCTGTTCAGAGGGAGGATCTGGATCGTTACGTTCGGGAGGTCAGCGACTTCTCGCAGGTGACGGAGTTCCTCCTGCCGTACTTCCGGACCGCCGACCGTCATGTGCAGGATCGGTTCCCAGATGACGAAGCTCATCGTCGGCGGGTTCTTCCGTTGCAGTATCTCCATCCGCTCGACGCGACCCTCCAGCTTTGTCTGGATCTCCTCCTCGGAGTACGTCGGGACCCGCTCCCGCAGTACCGCTTCCGCGTACGCGGCTGTCTGGAGAAGGCCGGGGACGACTGCGTTGTCGTACCAGCTCAGCGTCTTTGCCGTGCGCTCTTGACCCACGTACTCCTCGGCGTACAGCGGGTATTGGTCGATCTCCGGGAGGTTCTCCGCGCCCTCCTCGAACACTCCCTTCGTGCCGAGTGCTCGGTCGATCTTCCTGCCGATGTCCGGGTACAGCGTCCGGCGTCCCTGTTCGATGGAGGCCATCGTCTCGTCGTCGATGTTGATGATCTCGGCGAGTTGGACCTGGGTGAGGCCGGTCGCGAGACGTGCGGCGGCGATCTGCCGACCCAGCATCTTCATCGAGGTCTGGTTCTTCCGCCTTGA
Organism: Streptomyces sp. NPDC004539; assembly: GCF_040610055.1. Taxonomy (NCBI): domain Bacteria; kingdom Bacillati; phylum Actinomycetota; class Actinomycetes; order Kitasatosporales; family Streptomycetaceae; genus Streptomyces; species Streptomyces sp. NPDC004539. The sequence continues at coordinate 25,242 of NZ_JBEXLS010000036.1, forward strand.
CGGCTTCCTGGGACTCATGTTGGCGTGTATCCCCCGGAGTTGGGCGCGGCTCACCCGTACACACCCGTACACCGACGCAGTACGGGCTGGCAGGGTGTTCCACCGTAGTGACCTTGCGCAACTCTCACCCCGTGAACGGAACAATTCAACGGCCGTCCCTGCGCGAGAGGTGCTTCCGTCGTGATCGGCGGTCCGTGCCTGCTGCTCGGCGGTTCGCCTTGAGGAATTTGGTCGACTGGGGGCTCGCGGAGTGCGAGCGGGCTTCCGATGTCCTGTTGTGCGTCAGCGAGTTGGCCACCAACGCGTTGGTGCACGGGGTGCCGGTGGGGCGGCAGTTCATGGTGGTGATGCGGCTCGACGGGGACACGGTGCTCGTCGAGGTGCACGACAGCGGGGACGGGATGCCGCACATCGCTCAGGCGCCGGGCGAGGGCGGCGATGAGGACGAGGGTGGGCGGGGGCTTGTGCTCGTCGCCGCGCTGAGTGCGAAGTGGGGGGTGCGGGAGAGGGGCGTCGGGAAGATCGTGTGGTGTGAGTTCACCTTGCGGTCGGGGGCGTCAACTGCCCCTTCAACCATGCCGGTTCGGGGTTGACGTACGGGCGGTCCGCGATGAACACGGTCGGTACGGTCTCGTTGCCGTCGTTGACCGCCCGCACTCTCGCCGCCGCCTGCGGGTCGGCCCAGATGTTGACCCAGTGGACACGGTGCGCGTCGGGGCCGAGGCGTATGCGCAGGCGGGCGCAGTACTTGCAGCCGGGGCGCCAGTAGACGACCGGGTGGCCGTCGGCGGCGTTGCGTGCTTCCTCGTCGGTGATCGAACTCGGGAAGATCAGCGGGGAGTTGATGACCGCGAGGACCGTGAAGAGGAGGGTGAAGGCCACCGCCGCGACGGGGTTCTCCCGGGTGAGCAGGCCGATCGCGGCGAGGGCGCCGCAGAGGGCCAGGAGGGCGGGGAGAATCCAGGCGCGGTTCATGATCCCGCAGGGTATCGAGAGGGGGGTCGCGGGGGAACGGCGGAGTCCGCTTGAGGTGGGCGGTGTTGGTGCGGGGGTCAGCGGGAGCGTTCCGCCAACGTCAGGAGGAGGTGGGCGGATTCGGGGCGGAGGAAGTCGGAGTGGGCGCCGGAGGGGTGGAGGCGGGTGCGGGCGCCGCCCCGGTAGAGCCAGTCCGCGTCGACGTTCACCAGGCGGTGGTCCAGGGTGTGTTGCGGGTACGGGACGGTCGTCCGCAGCAGCTTCGTGCTGAACTGCGGGACCGGTGCCGCGCCCACGCCCGAGTGGCCGATGCCGGGGGCCTTCTCGGCGCGCAGGTGCCAGAAGCCGGTGGCCCGGTCCCAGCGGGAGTGCGTGAGGACGAGCGGGCCGCGCAGCGGGGCGCCCGGGTGGGCCGGGGTCGGGAACAGGGTCTCGAAGTGCGTCGTGAACGCGTCGCGCGGCGCCGCCATCTGGAAGATCAGCATGCTGTCCACCGTGAACGGCCTGCGCGGGTCGTACGGCATGCTCCACCCCAGCGTCTTCGGCGGCTCCGCCGCCCGCTGCACCGCCTCGCACAGGAACCGCCCGCCGAAGCTGTGCCCCATCAGGTGCAGGTACTTCCCACTGCGCCCCGCGAGCACGCGCGCCGCCTTCGGGTCGCCGCGCTCCGTGTCCAGATACCCCAGCAAGTGCCCTATCACGTACGGCGCGTGCCCCTTCCCCTCCGCACTCATCGCATGCGCCCTGTCCCGGATACGGGTGTAACCCCCCTTCAGCTTCGACAGACTCGACGACGGCCACCGCACCACCACACCCCACGGGCGGTACCCGTCCTCCTCCAGCCCCGGGTACCGGCCGGGGTGCCTCTTGTACAACTCCGTCGCCCCGCGCAGGAGTCTGACCGCCGCCCTCGTCGCCTGCGCGGGCGGGGTCTGCCAGCCGTGCACGTACACGTGGACGTCCGTCGCCCATCTGGGCAGGGGGATCGTACGCGCGAGGTGCTCGGCTACGCGGCCGACCGGGACGGGGGTGCCGCCGGACAGGAGACGGCCCTCCTCGTCCAGGTCGATCGTGGCGGGGATCATGAGGCTAGGTCCAGTCTGCTGTCGATGCCGCAGTTCAGGCCGTACGTGAGGGCCAGCGGGTTGTGGTACTTCTCGGCGAAGTCCCGGACCAGGGACTGGCTGATCTCGCCGGCGGTGCGGTCGCCCGCGAGGTACGACTCCAGGAAGCCGTAGGCGTATTCGGCGGCGAAGAGCTGGGGTACGTCGATCTGCGGCGCCAGTACGCCGACCGCGCCCATGTCGATCAGCTCCTGGCCGAGGTGCTTGAGGGCGCCGGGGGCGTTCGCGCGGCCGGTGTGGCAGGCGTTGAGGAGGACGAAGGGCTTGAAACGGGCCTGAGACGTGCGCGGGATGCCTCTGCGTTGCAGGGCCACCGCCGGGCCGTCGACATGCTCCTCGTCGGTCAGCCGCACCGACAGACAGGTCCCCGAACTGCCGTTGTCGGCGAAGTGGCCGTGGCACCAGAAGTACATGAGATCCTCGGCGAGCACCCGCGCCGCGAGCGCGTCCAGCAGTTCGCCGCCGCGCGTCCGGACGATCAACCGGCTCTGGTCCTTCAGCAGTTGATGGACGTCGGGGGCGCGGCCCACACCGTCCAGCGCCTCGTCCTTGTTGAGGCTCGTGGTCGCCCGGTCCCGGACGGCCAGTGGAGCGTGGTCCCAGGAGTGCTGGGCGTTCTGCTCCACCTGGTGGCGGTAGCCGAGGAACGCCTCCCAGGGGCTCGCGCACAGCGCCGGGTCGATGGCGAGCATCGGCCAGGGGAGCTGGACGCTGGAGTCGAAGCTCAGGCGCAGGGGCTGTGTGCCGGTCAGCGCGTCGAGGAGGAAGCCGCGCAGGGTCCGCATGCGGGGCTGCTCACCGTCGAGCACGGTCGCCAGCAGGCCGTATCCCTGACGCGCCAGCCTCGCCACCAACTCGTCGGTGACCGTGGCGAATTCACTGAGGTCTGCGGTGTCGGCGAGGGGGTGGCCGCCGACCTGGGCACCGTACTCCCCGTCGGGGCTCTGGTGGTGGACGAACAGGTCGCTCCACAAACCCCGCAGCCGGGCCCCCAGTTGCCACAACTCCGTCGTCGGAGTCTCCAACTCCGCCCGCAGCCAGGTGTTCTGGCCCGACACCACGATCTGGAGCCGTTCCCCGTCGAACGGGAGCAGTCCGATGCGCAGGTCGGTGCCGCTCTGCTCCGGCGGGTCCCCCGTGTAGCCGTGGGCCGGGTCTCTGACCACCGCTGTTTCCACCGTCATTCCGTTGAGCCCTTTCCTTCCTCTGCTTCCTCTTCTTTCCGTCCTCCCGACACCGTGACGACCGCCTTGATCTCCTGGAGCACGAACCCCGAGGCGTGGTCGTACATCGTGAAGTGGACCTCGTGGTCGCCGGGTTCGCGTGCGGTCAGTTCGAAGCGCAGGGGGCCGCCGGGCTCGTACTCGACCATCGGCGGGTCGACCGTCGCCTTCGTGCGGCAGCCGGCGAGGACCATCAGGCGGCGCAACTCCCGCTCCCCGCGCTGTCGTTCGAGCCTGACCTCCAGGGCGGTGGGGGTGTCCGTGGTCGGCTCGTCGGTGAGGAGGGTGACGCGGGCGCGCCAGGCGGGGCGGGCGGTGCGCAGGCGCCAGGCGAGTTCGTGGACGGCGGGGTGGTCCGGGCCGAGGGCCTCTTCGTGGTGGGCGACGACGTCCTCGGGGGTGGGGCCGTCCTCGATGCCGGACTCCAGGCAGGTGAAGGCGAGTTCGGCGAGGGCTTCGAGGGTGTCGGGGTGGTGGGGGCCGAAGGTGCGGGCGCGGCCGTCGTGGACGGCGCGGAGGAGGGCGGCGGCGGCTTCGGGGGTGGGGAGGGAGCGGGCGATGAGGACGGCGAGGGTGGGGAGGGAGTCCGCGTACCCGTGGGCGAAGTGGTCGACGACCTGGCCGCGCCGGATCGACTCCTCGTCGTTCTCCCGGACCGGGCCGGACTCCTCGTGGGCCCGCGCGATGTCCTCCGGGGCCGTGGGCAGGTCGACCGGGTGCAGGCGTACCGCTTCCGTCAGGACCGCCGCCGCCTCCTCGCGAGCGCCGTCCTGGAGCAGGGCGTGGGCGAGGACCGGGAGGACCTCCAGGGTGCGCCGGTGCTCGGCGCCGAAGGTCCGGCGGGCGTGCTCGATCAGGTCACGGGCCAGTTCCACCGCGCGTCCGGGCAGCCCCGCGTCGGACGTCAGCCAGGTGAGGTAGCCGCGTACCCGGAACGTCGTGGGATGTTCCTCCGGGAGCGCGGCCTCGCAGCGCGGCAGCAGGTCTTCCAGGACCTGGGACGCCCGCCGGGTGTCCCCCGCCTGCCAGCAGATATAGGAGAACAGGAGCCACAGATACAGCGTGTCGGGGTGGTTCTCGCCGCGGATGCGCGAGCTGTCCGCGAGCAGGGACTCGGTCTCCCGCATACCGCGAAGGTGCTCTCCGGCTCGGCGGAGCGTCCAGGCGAAGGTCTGGCGGACCCTCAGTGTGCTCGGGTGGTCGGCGCCCTGCACCCGGGCCCGGTCGGCGGCGAGCGAGGTGTACTCGGCGAGGGCGAGCGCGGTTTGCCCCGCGTCGTTGCGCACGTAAGCGAGCCAGTCGTGCGCGGTGAGCGTGTGGGGGTGGTCGGCGCCCAGAGCCCGTGTGCAGTCCGCGACCAGCCGTTCTGCGGTCTCGATGGCGAGAGCGGCCCCGGAGGAGCTCGACCACGTCCAGACGACCTCGCGGCGGACCCCGAGGGTCTTGACGTGGTCGGGGCCGTGCAGGCGCTCGTGGTCGTGCAGCAGCAGCGCCAGATCGCGCAGGGCTCCCGTTCTGTCGCCGGTCTGTCTGCGGTTCGAGGCCAGGGACACCCGGCTGAGCAGGGTGTCCGGGTGGTCGGGGCCCAGCACGCGTCGCTGGTCGGCGACCACGTCCTCCCGGACGACGACCGCCCGCTCGTAGTGCATGCCCTTGGCGAGCGCGGACGCCAGTAGCGAGCGGGCGCCGAGCGTCAGGTGATGGTCCGGACCGCCCAGCTCCGTGCGTGCCTCGACCAGCGCCTCGAAGCCGACGATCGCCCGTTGGTGCTGGCCCGATTCCATCCACGTGTAGGCGAGTTGGCCACGCGCGCCCGTGGTCGTGGTGTGCTTGCGCCCCCTGATCCGGGAGTGGTCGGCGACCAGCACCTCGGCCAGGGTCGCCGCGTGCTGGTAGGCGTTGGCCGAGCAGTGGCCCCACACCAGGTCGATACGGAACGGGAGCACCGACGGATGATCCGCCCCGTTCCGCCGTACGAGCGTCTCCACCACCGACTCCAGCAGCGCCAGCGATTCCGCGTGCGCCCCGGCGGTCCGGCGGACGATCGCCAGATCGCGGCGAGCGCGCAGCGTACGGGGGTGATCGGCGCCCCGGAGCCGGGTCCAGGTCGCGACCGCCTCCTCGTACAGCGTGGCGGCTCGTGCGTGGTCCCCCGCCGCCGAGCACGCGTCCGCCAGGTTCTCCCTGATCAAGAGGGTGTACGGGGCCTCCGGGCCCAGGAGGCGGGTGCGGTCCTCCAGCAACGCGGTGAAATCGGTTACCGCGCCGTTGTGGTCGTCCGCGCCCAGCCGGGCCAGCGCCAGGCCGTTGCGGGCGTGGAGGGTGTCGGGGGCCTCGGGGCCGAGGACACGGGAACGGTCGGCGACCAGCGACTCGTACGCCGGGACGGCCTCGCGGAACCTGCTCGCCGAACGCATGACGTACGCGCGCCAGCTCCTCGTGTCGAGGGTGCGGGGGTGGTCGGGGCCCAGGAGGCGGGTGCGGTCGGCGATCAGGATGTCGAAGAGGGCCGCCGACTCGCGATGGTTCCCGGCCGCGCGGTGGGCCGCCGCGAGGCGTTCCCGTACGTAGAGGGTCGATGGGTGGTCGGGGCCGTACGCGGTCTCGTGGTCGGCTTCGAGTTCCGTGAACAGGCCGAGGGCCTCGCGGTGGTCGTCCTCGTCCAGGAACACCTCGGCGAGGTTGTACCGGGTGTTCAGGACGGTGGGGTGGTCGGCGCGCAGGAACTCGCTCACATAGCTGAGGAGTTCACGGAGAGTGGCGACCGCCCTGCGATGCTCGCCCATGAACTGGTGGGTACGCGCCAGTGATTGACGAAGAGTCAGGACTCCGGGATGCTCCGGCCCCAGCACCCGCGTACGGTCCGCCACCACCGCCTCGAACAGCCTCACCGCCTCGGCGTGTTCGTCCGCGGCGCGATGCGCGAACGCCAGGTTGGCGCGGGCCGTGAGGGTGTGGGGGTGGTCCGGGCCCTGGACCCGGGTACGGACGTCGACCAGTTCGGCGCGTTCCTGTACGGCTCTGGTGAGGTCGCCGGCGAGCTGGCGGGTGAAGGCGAGGGCACCCCGGGTGCGGAGGGTCTCGATGTGGTGCTCGCCCCGGACGCGCGTGAAGTCGGCGATCAGCTCCTCGTACGCGGCGATCGCGAGGGCGTGGTCGCCGCGGATGCGGTGGGTGGTCGCGACGTCGTCCCGGTAGTCCAGGGTCGCGGGGTGGTCGGGGCCCTGGTAGCGGGCGCTGTCCGCGGCCAGGGACTCCTGCTCGGCGAGGGACGCGCCGGCGCCCTCCGCGTCCGCGAGGGAGTACGAGAGGCGCTGGCGGCACTTGAGGGTGTCGGGGTGGTCGGGGCCCTGCACCCGGGTGCGGTCGGCGACCAGTTCGCGGTACAGGGCCACGGCCGTACGGGACTCACCGGCGAACTGGTGGGCCGTCGCCAGCCAGCCCCGGCAGTTCAGGGTCTCGGGGTGATCGGGGCCGTACGCGTCCCGGCGGGCCGCCGTCGCCTCCTCGTACAGGGCGAGGGCCTCGCGGTGGTCGCCGGCGGCCTGGTGGGCGTAGGCCAGGTTGCTGAGGGCCGCGAGAGCGTCGGGGTGGCGAGGGGTGAGGACGCGGGGGAGGTCCGCGGCGAGCGCCGTGAACTCCCTTACGGCTTCCGCGTGCCGGCCCGCCGTCTGAAGGGCGTAGGCGCGGCCCGAGCGGGTCATGTGGGTCGCCGGGGCCTCCGGGAAGAGGCGGCGGCGGTGGGCCAGGACCTCCGTCAGATGGGCGACCGCGCGGGTCACCTCGCCCGCCTTGCGGTAGGTGTGGGCCAGGCGTTCCAGGGCGGTGAGGGTCTCGGTGGCGTCCTCGCCGTGCAGTCGGAGGCGGTCCAGGTAGACGTCCTTGCAGAGGGCCAGCGCCTTCGCCGGGTCGCCCGCCTTGGCGTGCAGTTCCGCGAGGAGGTCACGGTCGTCGAGGGTCCGGGGGGCGTCCTCGCCGTACAGGGCCCGGTCGGCGTGGACCGCCGCGTCCATCAGGGGGATCGCCAGGACGCGTTGCTCTCTGGCGATCAACTCCGCTGTGCCCTTGCGGTACATGTCGGCGATGAGGGGGGTGGGGGTGTGCGTGGGGGCGGAGCCCGCCAGGGCCTGGATGTGGATCAGGGGGGACTTCTCGGCGGGGGTGGTCGCCGTGTGGGCCGCCAGGGCCTGTTCCATGTGGTCGCGGGGGGTGGGGAGTTGTTCCGTCCGGGTGGGTGACTCCTCTGCCGGGTCCGCGAGTTGGAGGGAACGGCGGACCAGGCGGTGCAGGAGGAGGCCGGAGGGGGTGGCGGTGAGGAGGTGGAAGTCCTCCAGGGCACGCAGAGCGGACTCCACCTCGGCGTGGGGGGCCGGCCAGTGGTCCAGGATCTCGCGGGGGATCGCCTCCGGGGCGCACCAGGCGAGGGCGTGCAGGAGGGGGGTGGAGAGGGGGTGGTCCTGGTGGATGGTGGCGAGGCTGGTGCGCCAGATCTGGGTGATGCGGTGGAGCGGGGCGGGAGTCCGGGGGCGCGGGATGGTGGTGGCCGCCTCGTCCGGGCCCTTCGCGTTCGCGAGGCGGGTGCGGTAGCCCGTCAGGGCGGTGCCGGTCTCGCGGAGGTAGGCGCCCGCCTGGGAGAGGGCCAGGGGGAGGTAGCCCAGGTCCTCGGCCAGAGCCGCTGCCGCCGTGCGGTCGGCGGGGGTGGTGTCGGCGAGGCCGGCCGTCGTGTGCAGGAGGGTGTACGCCTTGTCGGGAGGCAGGACGTCCAGGGGGATCAGGGGGGCCTGGTCGGGCCAGCCGGTGCGGCGGCGGGTGGTGACCAACTGGCGGCCACGGCCCAGGAGTCGGCCCATGTACGGGGTGAGGTGCTCGGGGCGCTCCACGTTGTCGTAGACCAAGAGCCAGTCCCGGTGGGAGTGCAGCCAGAGGAGGGCGAACTCGGTGCGCTCGCCGGGGAGGGCGGTGCGGGACCAGGCGGGGTGGAGGCGGTGGGCCAAGTCCGCGAGGCCGGTGGCTATTTGGGCCTCCGACTCGGCGGATATCCACCATATCGGCGGGTGTTGGCCGGTGGCCTGGGTGTGGGCGTAGCGGAGGGCCAGGGCGGTTTTGCCTATGCCGCCGAGTCCGCTGATGGTGGTGGCGGTGTCTCGTGAGGGCGTTCGCCGAGGGGGTTCGGGGGCATTCCCGGGTTCAGGGGCTTCCCCGGTCGCTTCTCGGGGGGTGATGACTCCGCTGCCCGAGCGCAACGCCGTCTGTAATCGGCTGAGTTCGGTCTCACGGCCGATGAAGGGCTCCGCCGGGAGCGGGGGGAGGTTGTGCAGGGCGGCGGGGGCCTTGAGGCGGACGAGTTCCTCGCGGACGGCGGGCGGGAGGGTCGTCGTGGGCTGTTCGGCGTGCGGGTCGACGCGGCGGCGGGAACCGTCGGAGTCGTGCTCCGACGTGGTGATGCCGCTGTACGGGACGGCTGGGCGCGCGGCCCGTTCGTCGACGGTGATGGCCATGTCTCCCCCGCATCCATCGCGTTGTCAACGGTACTTTGCCGCAAGGGAGTTGTCACCGCCTGTGACTTCGGGAAACCGCTTCGGGAATCCGAGGTCACAGGCGGTGAGGGGCGCTGCTGAAGGGGGCGCCCAGGGGCGGCGCCGAGGATCAGAGCTTGTCGGGGGTCCTGATGCCCAGGAGGTGCATGCCCTGGTGGAGGGTGCGGGCGGTGAGGTCGATCAGGAAGAGGCGGTTCTCCTGCTGGGCGGGGGTGTCGGCCTTCAGGACCGGGCACTGGTCGTAGAAGGTGGTGAGGTGGCTGGCCAACTGGTAGAGGTAGGCGGCCAGTTTGTGGGGCTCGTAGGAGGCGGCGACCTCCAGGACCGTTTCGGCGAACTGGTCGAGGTGGAGGCCCAACGAGCGTTCCGCCGGGGCCAGTTCCAGCTCCGGGTGGGGCTGGGGGGTGGCGGTTCCCGCCTTGCGGAGGATCGACTGGATACGGGCGTACGCGTATTGGAGGTAGACCGAGGTGTCGCCGTTCAGGGAGACCATCTGGTCTAGGTCGAACTTGTAGTCGCGCACGGCGGAGGTCGACAGGTCGGCGTACTTGACCGCGCCGATCCCGACGTACCGGCCGTTCTCGACGATCTCCGGCTCCGTCAGGCCCACCTTCTCGGCCTTGTCGCGGACGACGGCCGTCGCGCGGTCGACCGCCTCGTCGAGGAGGTCCTCCAGCTTGACCGTCTCGCCCTCACGCGTCTTGAACGGCTTGCCGTCCTTGCCGAGGACCGTGCCGAACGCGAGCTGGAAGGCCGTGATGTCGTCGTTCAGCCAGCCGGCGCGGCGGGCCGTCTCGAAGACCATCTTGAAATGCAGGGACTGACGGGCGTCGACGACGTAGAGAAGGGTGTCCGCCTTCAGGTTGAAGACGCGGTCACGGATCGCCGAGAGGTCGGTCGCGGCGTAGCCGAAGCCGCCGTCGGACTTCTGGACGATCAGCGGGACCCGGTTGCCGTCGGGGCCCTTGATGTCGTCGAAGAAGACGCACAGCGCGCCCTCGGAGCGCTCCGCCACGCCCGACTCCTCCAGGAGCCGGCAGGTCTCGTGGAGCATGTCGTTGTAACCGCTCTCACCGACGATGTCGGGGTCGCGGACCTCCATGTCCAGCTTCTCGAAGACGGAGAAGAAGTAGATCTTCGACTCGTCGACGAACTTCTGCCAGGAGGCGAGGGTCTTCGGGTCGCCCGCCTGGAGGTCGACGACCCTGCGGCGGGCGCGCGTCTTGAACTCCTCGTCGGAGTCGAAGAGTTTGCGCGCGGTCTTGTAGAGGCGGTCGAGGTTCGACATCGCCTGCTCGCCGGTGATCTCGCCGTCCTTGTGGTCCAGTTCGTGCGGGTGCTCGTCCAGGTACTGGATCAGCATGCCGAACTGGGTTCCCCAGTCGCCGATGTGGTGCCTGCGCACCACGGACTCCCCGGTGAATTCGAGGAGTTGGACCACCGCGTCACCGATCACCGCCGAGCGGAGGTGGCCGACGTGCATCTCCTTGGCCACGTTCGGCTGCGCGTAGTCGACGACCGTCGTGCCCGGGTTCGCGGCGTACGGCACGCCGAGGCGGGCGGTGTCGTCCGCGTAGCGCGCGGCGAGGTTCTCGGTGATCGCCCTGTCGGCGATGGTGATGTTGATGAAGCCGGGGCCGGAGACCTCGATGTCCTGGATGATCTCGGGGGCCGTGAGGTTCGCGACGACCTGCGTGGCCAGCTCGCGCGGGTTGGCCTTCGCCTTCTTCGCCAGCGCGAGGACACCGTTGGCCTGGTAGTCCGCCCGGTCGCTGCGTCGCAGGAGCGGGTCCGCGCCGGCCGCCTCCGGCAGGGTGGCCGAGAGGGCGGACGCGAGGTGCTGCTGGACGGAGTCGCTCAGGGACGTGACCGAGGCCATGGGAGTGGGTGCCGTTCTCCTGGTGGGGATGGATATACCTCTCCAGTATCCCATGGGTGGTAAAGCGCTTTTCGGGAACAGGCAGGGCGGGAACGGCCGGGGGCGGGATGCCCGGGGGGTGGACGTCTTCCATTGAGGTACTACGGGGCGACCCCTAGGCATGAGGTATGACGCAACCCACCACGAACGCCCCCGCCCCGCGCCGACGCCGGCTGCGGGCCGTCGGTACCCTCCTCGCCTCCGTCGGCCTCGCCCTCACCCTCGCGGGTACGGCCGTCGCGGCCCCCGTCGGCGCCGCCGCCCGTGTCGTCACCGTCGACGGCAAGACCTTCCGGCTGCGGATGGTCGCCTCCGGGCTCGACCTGCCCTCCTCCGGCGGCACGGTCCACGTCTCCGGCAGCGGCTACAACCCGGCGCAGCCCGTCACCGTCTCCCTCTGCGCGATCCCCGAGGGGGTGACCGTGGGTGACACCTCGACGTACACCCAGCAGCCGACACCCTGTCTCGGCGGCGCCGGGGCGATCACCGAGGCCGACGACGGCGCCTTCGCCGCGGACCTCGTCGTGAAGCCCGCCATCCAGAGCGGCGCGGTCTGCGGCGTCAGCGTGCGGTGCGCGATCGTGACGAAGTCCACGAACACCACGCAACGTACGTACGACCAGTACATAAAGGTGAACTTCGGCTGATGTGTGGGTCTGGTGTACGAATACAGGCGCCATTGCCTACTGATCAGTTGCCGACTGTCATGTTGACCATGAAGCCCCCCACCAGGAAACTCCGGACCGCGCTGGTCACGGCCGCCGCCGCCGGGCTCGCGCTCGTCACCGCCTCCGGTGCGTCCGCCACGCCCTCGTACTCCACCCCCTCCTTCGGTTCCGCGCACCGCGTGACCACCGCCGCCGACGGGCAGAAGTTCGACCTGCGGCTCGGCGCGTTCAACACCCTGCTGCCCGCGTCGGGCGGGACCGTCGACGTCGCCGGGTACGGCTACAACCGGGCCCAGGGCATCTTCCTGGCCTTCTGCGTCGTACCCGCGGGGGTGGCCATCGGGCACCCCGAGACGTACACCACCCTGCCCTCGCCCTGTCTCGGCGGGCGGGAGTCCACGGACGGGTCCGCGCGGCGGATCACCGACACGGGTACGGGTACCCCCGGGGTGACCCTCCCCTACCAGGAGGGCGGGTCCTTCCTGACCACCCTCAAGCTGAAGCCGCAGATCGCCGACGGTGTGACCTGCGGGGTGAACGGGGTGCGGTGCGCGATCGTGACGCGCGCCGACTTCACCGCCACGGCCGACCGGTCGTACGACCAGTACATCCCGGTGAACTTCGCGCAGTGAACTTCGCGCAGTGAACTTCGGCTGAGGTAATCGCATCTCTATCGGCGTCCCCGTAATACCCCTAGTACCTCTGGGGGCCGGGGGGCGCCGATACCCGTTTTCGTGGTGTGGGCGCCTCCTGGGAGAATGGGGCGGTCAGCCGTGCGACCGTACCGGCTGGTAGTCGATTCCCAGAGGAATCCCAGAACACAGAGGACGTGCCGATCGTGGCTCAGAGCACCGAGACCACCGACTGGGTCTCCCGTTTCGCGGACGAGGTCATCGAGGAGTCGGAGCGTCGGGCCCCCGGCAAACGTGTCGTCGTCGCGTCCGGCCTCTCCCCCTCGGGCCCGATCCACCTGGGCAACCTCCGCGAGGTCATGACCCCGCACCTCGTCGCGGACGAGATCCGCCGCCGGGGCCGCGAGGTCCGCCACCTCATCTCCTGGGACGACTACGACCGCTACCGCAAGGTCCCGGCCGGGGTGCCCGGCGTCGACGAGACGTGGGCCGAGCACATCGGAAAGCCGCTGACCTCCGTACCGGCGCCGGCGGGATCGCCGTACCCGAACTGGGCGGAGCACTTCAAGGCGGCGATGGTCACCGCGCTCGGCGAGCTGGGGGTCGAGTTCGACGGGATCAGCCAGACCGCGCAGTACACCTCCGGGGTCTACCGCGAGCAGGTGCTGCACGCGATGCGCCACCGCGCCGACATCGACGCGATCCTCGACCAGTACCGGACCAAGAAGGCCCCCGCCAAGCAGTCCCAGAAGCCGCTCGACGAGGCCGAGCTGGAGGCCGCCGAGGGGTCCGGCGCCGCCGGTGAGGACGACGGGTCCGCCGGGTCCGCCGGGTACTTCCCGTACAAGCCGTACTGCGGCAACTGCGAGAAGGACCTCACGACGGTAACCGCTTACGACGACGACAGCACCGAGCTGACGTACACCTGCACGGCCTGCGGGTTCTCCGAGACCGTCCGGCTCAGCGAGTTCAACCGGGGCAAGCTGGTCTGGAAGGTCGACTGGCCGATGCGCTGGGCGTACGAGGGGGTCGTGTTCGAGCCGTCGGGCGTCGACCACTCCTCGCCCGGGTCGTCGTTCCAGGTCGGCGGGCAGATCGTCGGGATCTTCGGCGGGCAGCAGCCGATCGGGCCGATGTACGCGTTCGTCGGGATCTCCGGGATGGCGAAGATGTCGTCGTCCAAGGGCGGGGTGCCGACCCCCGGGGACGCCCTCCAGATCATGGAACCGCAGCTGCTGCGCTGGCTGTACGCCCGGCGGCGGCCCAACCAGTCGTTCAAGATCGCCTTCGACCAGGAGATCCAGCGGCTGTACGACGAGTGGGACAAGCTGGTCCTCAAGGTGGAGGACGGCTCCGCGCTGCCCGGTGACGTCGCCGCGTACTCGCGTGCCGTCGGTACGGCCGCCGGTGAACTGCCGTCCACCAAGCGGGCGTTGCCGTACCGGACGCTCGCGTCCGTCGCCGACGTCACCGCCGGGCACCAGGACCAGGCGCTGCGGATTCTCTCCGAGCTGGACCCGGCTCACCCGCTGGTCGCACTCGACGACGTACGTCCCCGGTACGACAGGGCGGAGGCGTGGATCAACACGCACGTCCCCGCCGACCAGCGGACCGTCGTACGGACCGAGGCGGACGTCGATCTGCTGAAGTCCCTCGACGACGCGTCCCGGGAGAGCCTGCGGCTCCTCCTGGACGGCCTTGCCTCCCACTGGTCCCTCGACGGGCTCTCCCACCTCGTCTACGGCGTGCCCAAGGTCCAGGCCGGGTTCTCCGCCGACGCGACGGCCAAGGAGCTGCCGCCCGAGATCAAGACGGCCCAGCGGACGTTCTTCGCGCTGCTGTACCACCTGCTGGTCGGGCGGGACACGGGGCCGCGGCTGCCCACGCTGCTGCTGGCGGTGGGGCAGGAGCGGGTGCGGGCCCTGCTCGGGGAGTAAGGCGCGGTAAGCGGTTGTGCAAAAGGGGCCCTCTCGTGGGGCCCCTTTTGTGTGCGGGTCGCTTACGCGATGTGGTCCTCTTCGAGCTCCGCGTTGTAGCGGTTCGTGAAGCGGTTGACCATGCGCTTGGCCTCCTCCACCGAGAGCGGGAGGGTGAACTCGGCCTCGGCGTTCTCGCTGAACTCGCGCGGGGTGGGGTAGCTGCCGTTTATCGACTTCTTGAAGACGGTGTAGTACGCCTCCTCGTCGGGCTCCGGGGTGCCCCCGCCCTCGCCCAACTCCCTTGTGCGGCCGGGGCCGGAGGGGATCGGGAAGGTGCCGGTCTCCTCGGGGGAGGGCTCCTCCGCCGGGGGTTCCTGCTGGGCGGCGTACTGCTCGGCCTGGACCTCTTGGGCGTACCAATCGGCGTACGCGGCCTCGGGGTTGTAGTTCGGGTCGTAGCCGCCCTGGTACTGGACCTCGGTGGGGGCCTTCTGGTGGAACCAGGGGCTTTCTTCAGGCTCAGGTTCCGGTTCCGGTTGCGGCAACGGCTGCTGCTGCGCGGGGAGTTCGGGCTGCCTCTGCTCCACCGGGGCCGGGGGCAGCTCCTGTTGGGGGAGCGCCGGCGAGGGCGGCGGGATCAGGACGGGCTCGATGCCGGCCGCCGCCAGGCCCGCGGGGGCCGTCTCCGAGAGGGGGATGCCGTAGCGGGCCAGCCGCAGCGGCATGACCGACTCCACCGGGGCCTTGCGGCGCCAGGAGCGGCCGTAGCGGGACTGGAGGCGGGCCTGGTAGACGAGGCGGTCCTGCTCCAGCTTGATCACCTGGTCGTAGGAGCGCAGCTCCCACAGCTTCATCCGGCGCCACAGCAGGAACGTCGGGATCGGCGAGAGCAGCCAGCGCGTGATGCGGACGCCCTCCATGTGCCGGTCCGCCGTGATGTCGGCGATCCGCCCGACCGCGTGCCGGGCCGCCTCGACGGCGACGACGAACAGGACCGGGATCACCGCGTGCATCCCGACGCCGAGCGGGTCCGGCCAGGCCGCCGCGCCGTTGAAGGCGATCGTCGCCATCGTCAGCAGCCACGCCGTCTGCCGCAGCAGCGGGAAGGGTATGCGTATCCAGGTCAGGAGGAGGTCCAGGGCGAGCAGGACGCAGATCCCCGCGTCGATGCCGATCGGGAACACGTAACTGAAGTTCCCGAAGCCCTTCTTGATCGCCAGCTCGCGGACCGCCGCGTACGAACCGGCGAAGCCGATACCGGCGATGATCACGGCGCCGGCCACGACCACGCCGATGAGAACGCGGTGCGTCCGGGTCAACTGGATTGGCGCGGCCACCCGTACTCCCCTTCGCTTTCCTGTCGTTGCGCGCAACAGGGTGGCACATGTGTGCGGCGAACGCTGTGCCGGATCGTCAGCTCTTGCTCGGGGAGGGAGTGGCGGACGGGGCTGTCGAGCCGTTCGCCGAAGGGGTCGCCGCGGGTGAACTCGGCTGCGTGGGACCGCCGTTGGCCTTCTTCACGGACGCGACCGTCTCCTTCGCGGCCTGCTGCGCGAGTTTCATCAGAGCCGCGGCGTCCGGAGCCTTGTCGCCGGCGAGACCGGCGCCGTTGTAGTCGACGGTGATGACGACGTTCTCCGTACGGGTCACCACCGTCTGCTGCTTGAAGGAGCCTTCCTTCTTCTTCTGGTCGTAGCTGATCGCCGTCGCGGCGTCGCCTATCCCGGCCGCCGCCGTCGACTTGACGTTCGTCGCGCCCGACACCGACTTCGCGTCGTTCAGCTGGCGGGTGAAGTACTCCTGCGCCTGCTGATCGGCGTCCCCGGCCACGGAGTTGGACTCGAAGCGCAGCAGGGAGACGCTGAGCCAGCGGTACTGCGAGCCCTTCACGCCGTTGTCGCTGAGGCTGTCCCAGGTGCAGCCCGAGCGGACGCCCGCCTCGCCCGAGGCCGACTTCTTGCCCGACTTGGCCTTCGGGACGGTGTCGTCGAGGGTGTCCTCCGACAGGACCTTGCAGGCGTCCGGGAGCGCGCTGTAGACCGCCGCCTGGAGCGTGGGGGACGGCACGGTGTCACCGGGGGAGGTCGTCGAGCCGCCCGACGACTGCTGCGAGCCGCTGTCCGCCGCGTTGCCGCCGCTGCCACCGCCGTCGCCCGAGTCCGAGGAGCAGCCTGCCGCGAAGAGCAGTGCCGGTACCGCCGCTGCCGCGAGGGCGCGGTTCAGGCTCCGGGCACGCTTCGTCCGCTGGTCGCGCTGGTCGTCTCGCTGGGCTCGTCGCTGCATGGTTCCTTCACTCATGACGCTCGTGGTTCCTGCGGGCTCGTGGTTCCTGCGGGTCGGAACGGGTCCGAGGGGCCACCGTACGCGGTGAAGAAGCTGTGCGGTTTCGATTCGTCGGCTTGGCGGGCGGGGGTCCGGGGGGCGGCGGGGCGGGCGGTCAGCCGAGTCTGTCGGCCAGTTGAGCCGCGAGTTTCCGGGCCTTGTCCTGCATTTCCTTGCTGTCCGGGACCGTGCCGAGGGTCGCCGGCTGCTCCTCGTACTGGACGGTCACGATCACGTTGGACGTGCGGAACGCCACAGTCACCGTGCGCTGCTTGGCCGTCGAGCCGGAGCTGGTGAGGGCGTCGTCGATGAACGCCTCGTCGCCGAGGTCGTCGAGGACGCGGGGCTGGATGTCCTCGGTGGGGGTCGTGGGGGTCGTCGGAGCCGTCGGGGAGGGGGAGGTGCTGGGGGATACCGAGGTATTAGGGGTATTAGGGGTACTAGGGGTGCCGCTCGGGGTGAGGGAGGGGGAGGTGCTCGGGGTACTAGGGGTACTAGGGGTCGGGGACGTGCGGATCGGGAGGTCGGCCGCGTCCTGCTTCTGCGCGAACAGGGTCTGCGCCTGGGAGTCGTCGCTGACCGTGTTGGTGTAGGAGACGACGCGCTCGAAGTCCACCGAGAGGTGGTCCGTCGCGGCCGTCGACTCGACCTTCCAGCGGCAGCCGACCCGGCGGTCCGTGTCGTACGTGAGGGAGGGGGTGCCCGCGTACGCCTTCTCCTGCTGCGTCGCGTCCGTGAGCTGCTTGATGCCCGGCAGGAGCGCGTCCAGCGTGCCGCGGCCGACCGCGCCGCACGCCTCGGGGAGCGTCGCGTACCGGCCCGGCTGCGCCGCCGCGCTCGTCGTACCGCTGTCGCCCGGGTTCGAGTTGTCCGTCGAGCCGCCGCCGTCCGAGCCGCCTGTGCAGCCGGCCAGCAGCGCCGCGAGGAGGGCTGCCGCGCCGGGGACGTACGCCTTGCGCTGCACGGGGGGCTCCTTGAGGGCTAGGGGGTTCCCTGTGAGGGTTTCCGGTGTGGGGCCCGGCGCGGGGCCGGTGTGGTCCGGTGCCGGGGTGTTCCAGTGTCCCCCGCCGGGAATTTCGCTTGCCGGGCGAGGGTGACACCTGACGACAATGTGTATCGCACGCGACACCGCCGATGCCGGTCCGGCATCCGTTTCGTCGGGCTGATGCCGGTTTTGCGTATTCGGTCTTCTGCGTCGTTTGTCGCGTTCAAGGTTTTTATGTTCATGGGGGAATGAGGGAAGTCATGTCGTACGTGGAGCTGCCGGGCGCGCAGGTGCCCATCCGGATGTGGACCGACCCCGCGGGCGTCGAGGACGTCGCGCTCCAGCAGCTGCGCAACGTCTCGACCCTGCCGTGGATCAAGGGTCTGGCCGTCATGCCCGACGTCCACTACGGGAAGGGCGCGACCGTCGGGTCCGTCATCGCGATGCAGGGGGCCGTGTGCCCCGCCGCCGTCGGGGTGGACATCGGGTGCGGGATGTCGGCCGTGCGGACGTCGCTCACCGAGAACGATCTGCCGGGGGATCTGTCGCGGCTGCGGTCGAAGATCGAGGCGGCGATTCCTGTCGGGCGGGGGATGCATGACGATCCCGTCGATCCGGGACAGTTCCATGGGCTCGCCACGGCTGGGTGGGACGGGTTCTGGGGGCGGTTCGACGGGGTTGCCGATGCGGTGAAGTTCCGGGAGGAGCGGGCAATCCTGCAAATGGGGACACTTGGGTCGGGGAACCACTTTGTAGAGCTGTGTGTGGACACAGAGGGTTCTGTCTGGCTGATGCTGCACTCCGGGTCCCGCAACATCGGCAAGGAACTCGCCGAGCACCACATCGGCATCGCGCAGAAGCTGCCGCACAACCAGGGGCTTGTGGACCGCGACCTCGCGGTCTTCGTCTCCGACACCCCGCAGATGGCCGCCTACCGCAACGACCTGTTCTGGGCGCAGGAGTACGCGAAGTACAACCGCACCCTGATGATGGCGCTGTTCAAGGACGTCGTCCGCAAGGAGTTCAAGAAGGCGAAGCCCGCCTTCGAGCCGGAGATCTCCTGCCACCACAACTACGTGGCGGAGGAGCGGTACGACGGGATGGACCTCCTGGTGACCCGTAAGGGTGCGATCCGGGCGGGGTCCGGGGACTACGGGATCATCCCGGGGTCCATGGGGACCGGGTCGTACATCGTGAAGGGGCTCGGGAACCCGCTCGCCTTCAACTCCGCGTCGCACGGCGCGGGTCGGCGGATGAGCCGGAACGCCGCGAAGCGGAGGTTCTCCGTCGCGGACCTGGAGGAGCAGACGCGGGGCGTGGAGTGCCGGAAGGACTCCGGGGTCGTGGACGAGATTCCGGCGGCCTACAAGCCGATCGACCAGGTCATCGACCAGCAGCGGGATCTGGTGGAGGTCGTGGCGAAGCTCAAGCAGGTGGTGTGTGTGAAGGGCTAGGAACGGCGATGGGTGCGGCTATTGCGGGCCGCACCCATTTCTGTCGCTCAGTCCGGGAGCGGCACGATGCCGTGCAGCAGCTTCCAGCGGCGGTTCTGGCAAGGGCTTCGAGAGAAGCCGAGTTCAGCTGCCGCGTGGGCGATGGTGGGTGCGGTGAGGAGAGTGCGGTCCATTTCGGGGGTCCACTCGATGCGTGGGGGATGGATTTTCATGCCTGCCGGACGGGTCCAGGAACTGAGCGAATCTGCGGCGTTCTGCTTCCGCTCCAAGGAGATACAACCGGGGTAGTAGAGGTCGGCTGCCAGCCTCTGGGCGTTTTCTTTTGTGTAGAGGATGTTGTAGATGGCGTCGCGGGCGTTGCGTTTGAGGGTGCGTTCGGCTCCTGTCACGTCGCGTGCGTAGTCGCGCAGGTGGGATGCGGTGGCGGTGCTCGCCGTGGTGAGGGAGACGAAGGGGAAACCCTGGCTGGTGAAGCCGACCGAGCCGTCCGCGTCGATGAGGCCGCGCAGGTAGTCACGGTGCTCGTAGGGAGCGTTCGGTGGGGCTATCGTCTTGGACTTTCGGCCGTAGGGCAGGCCGAGTTCGTTCAGTGTGGTTCTGGCTTCCAGGGAGCATAGGGTCCAGATCGCCGAGGTGTGGGTCTCGGTGAAGTTTGTGGAGCGGGTGCGTTCCCTGATGCTGCTGTAGTACGGCGTCAACTTCTGGAAGCTGCGGAGCAGTTCGATGTCCTTGGCGCTGATCTCGACGCGCAGGCGCCCCTTTTGGCCCAGCCCTTGGGCGAGGTGGCCGTCCGCCTGCAAGAAGCCGTACATGTATGCGTACTCAGGGATCGAGAGGTCCATGAACTGGTGGGTCGTAGGCTCGTGCTCAGCCATAGGGAAGCGGTCAACTTCCTTGCTGGTGAGGCACTCTGCCGGGTTGTCGCCTGGCTGAGTGCCTCGATCCGATCTTGTGGCGGCGAGCCTAGGCCGGTTGTTCCTGGACCGGTCTGGTGATCGATGCGATTCACCTGTTCGGGTTAATGGTGGGTCGTTTCTTCAGAGGAATATCCAAGGTGTTACTTCGCGTGGCGTACCGCGTAGATCATGACGAAGGCGATGATGTGGATGACGAAGAAGAAGTAGGCGAGGTAGATCCAGACCTGGCGTTCGTTCTTCGTCTCGCGGGCGATGCGGCGGAGTTCGGCGGCGCGTTCGGGGTCGGGGTCGGAGTCAGGGGCGGGCTCAGGGGTAGGGCCGGGGGTGGGCTCGGGGTCGGGGGTGGGGGCGTTCGTCGGGTGGTCGGGCATCAGAGGTCCCGGTGGACCTTCGTGTTGGACGCCTGGGCTCGGGGGCGCAGGACCAGGAGGTCCACGTTGACGTGGCTGGGGCGGGTGACCGTCCAGGTGATCGTGTCGGCCACGTCGTCCGCGGTGAGGGGTTCGGCGACGCCCTCGTACACCTTCGCCGCTTTCTCCTTGTCGCCGCCGAAGCGGGTCAGGGCGAACTCGTCGGTCTTGACCATGCCGGGGGCGATCTCGATGACGCGGACGGGCTTGCCGACGATCTCCAGGCGGAGGGTTTCCGCGAGGACGTGGGCGCCGTGCTTGGCGGCGACGTAGCCGGCGCCGCCCTCGTAGGTGCCGTGGCCGGCGGTCGAGGAGACGACCACGACCGTGCCGTCGCCGCTCGCCTCCAGTTTGGGGAGGAGGGCCTGGGTGAGGTTGAGGGTGCCGATGACGTTCGTCTCGTACATCGTGCGCCAGTCGGCGGGGTCGCCGGTGGCGACCGGGTCGCTGCCGAGGGCTCCGCCGGCGTTGTTGACGAGGACGCCGATCGTTTCGAACGCGGTGGCGAACTCGTCCACGGCGGTGCGGTCCGTGACGTCCAGGGGGTATGCCGTCGCCGAGCCGCCCGCCTCGGTGATCTCCTTCGCCAGGGCCTCTATGCGGTCCTCCCGGCGGGCCGTGAGGACGACTCGGTAGCCGGCCTGGGCCAGCTTGCGGGCCGTCGCGGCGCCGATGCCGCTGCTCGCGCCGGTGATTACTGCGATGCGGGACGCGGGGGAGGGCATGGGGGCTCCTGGGGTGCGGCGATGGGGTTCCAGAGTAGGTGGGGGTGGGGGGAGGCGGGGTGGTGGGTGCGGGTGCGTGGGGGCTTCACCTGTTGGGCGGGGTCTGGGGTGGGGTGGGTGTGGGATATGTCCTGTGTGGCCCTTGGTCGACCTAGGAGTGGTTGTATGCGCAGGTTCATTGCGGTCGGGGTGGTTGCGGTGGCTGGGCTGGTGTTCGGGGGTGGGGGTGCTGTGGCTGGGGAGTGGGGGGTGGTCGCCGAGGCTGATCTTTCGTTTCACGGGGACGCCGTGATGGAGGGCGGGCGGATGGAGGTGCGGGTCGTGCCGCGGAATCACGGGCCCTCGGGGGTGCCGGATTCGGCGGTGCGGCTGCGGTGGTCCGTGCCGCTCGCGGCGGGGGTGCAGCGGTTGCCCGGCGGGTGTGTGCGGGTGGCGGCGGCGGAGGTGGTGTGCCGGACGGGGGCGCTGGCGGCGGACTCGGCGGGGGAGCGGATCGAGGTGGGGGTACGTCTCAGGGGGCGGCCGGAGGAGGTCGTACTGGAGGTGGAGACCGCGTGGAGCGGGGGGACCGTCGACCGGAACCGGGCGAACGACCGGCAGCGGGTGCTGGTGCTGGAGACGGGGGACGTCTACTACTTCTGAGGTACGCGGCGTGGGGCTGCTTCCGGGGTGCGCCGGGCGGGGCTGCTTCCGAGGTACGCCGCGTGGGGCTACTTCTGAAGTACGCCGGGTGAGCCGGCGCTCTCCGTGTCGTAGTGCTCGCGGGCCACGTGGACCTCGTCCATGTGAGTCTCCGCCCAGTCCTTCACGGCCGTGAGGAGGAGGGCGAGGCTCTGGCCGAGCGGGGTGAGTTCGTAGTCGACGCGGACCGGGACCGAGGGGGTGATCTCCCGGGTGAGGAGACCGTCGCGTTCGAGGGCGCGGAGCGTCTGCGTGAGCATCTTGGGGCTGACGCCCGCCAGTTTGCGGGCGAGGTCGCTGTAGCGGAGGGGGCCGGGGGCGAGGGCGCAGACGACGAGGCTGACCCACTTGTCGCTCAGGCGGGCGAGGAGCTGGTTCGTGGCGCAGCCCTTGATGAACGCGTCGTACTCGACACGGGCCTGTGCGCGGCGTTCGGCCGCCGTCGTGGTCGCCATGGCTCACCCTCCGGGGAGATACGCACTTATGGGTAACTACTTCCTTGTGGAGAGTAGCTCTTCCTAGGGTTGCCGTGGAGGGGGCGCGGAAGTTCCCTCGACTCGGTTGAGATCAAAGGGAGTTGGCTGTCATGCGTGCTGTCGTGGTCCGGGGGTTCGGTGGGCCCGAGGTCGTGGAGGTCGTCGAGACCGAGGTGCCCGAGCCGGGTGCGCGGGAGGTGCGGATCAGGGTGACCGCCGCCGCGCTGAACCCGGTCGACGTCGCGGTGCGGACCGGGGCGTTCGGGGGCGCCGGGAAGCAGGTCGGGCTCGGCTGGGACGCCGCGGGTGTCGTGGACGCGGCCGGGGTCGCGAGCGTGTGGGCGCCGGGCGACCGGGTGGTGGCCCTCGACCACGGGATCTCCGGGGCGCTCGGCGCGCAGGCGGAGTACGTCGTCGTCCCCGTCGACGCGGTCGCCGTCGCGCCGGTGGGGGTCGACGACGTGCACGCGTCCACCCTGCCGCTGAACGGGCTCACGGCTCTCCAGGCCCTGGACGCCATGGAGTTGAGCGCCGGGCAGTCGCTGCTGGTGACCGGCGCGGGTGGGGGTGTCGGCGGGTTCGCCGCGCAGCTCGCCGCGCATCGGGGGCTGGCGGTGACGGGGCTGGCGCGGGGTGCGGACGGGGAGTTCGCCGGCTCCGTCGAGGGGGAGTTCGACGGGGTGCTCGACGCGGCCGTGCTGGGGGAGACGGCGCTGGGGTGGGTGCGGGACGGGGGTGTCTACGCCGGGGTGATGCCGCAGGGGGAGCCGGCTTCCGTACGGGGCGTGCGGACCTTCGCCGTGCAGGTCACCGCCGACGGGGCGCAGCTGGCCGAGCTGGTGAAGCTCATGGAGGAGGGGGTGCTGACGACCCGGGTGGCCGGGACGTACGGGCTGGAGGAGGCGGGCGCGGCGCACACGCGGTTCGCCGGGGGTGGGGTCGGGGGGAGGCTGGTGCTGGTTCCCTAGGGGTTGCTGGGGGGTGCCGAGGGTGCCCGGGGGAGGAGAAGGGGTGGCTCCTGAGGGGTACGGGTATCCCCGAGGGCGGGCTCAGGGTCGTACGGGTATGACGTCCGGCGCCTGCGACTCCTACGACCCTGACCCCAGCGCCTGTGCGTACGTCGCCGGTGGTACCCCCAGGGTTCTGGTGAACGCGCGGATCAGGTGGGCCTGGTCGGCGTAGCCGAGGGTGGCGGCCAGGGCGGGCCAGTCGGGGTCGGGGGCGGTGGTGGCCCGGTCGAGGGCCTCGTGCAGGCGGTAGCGGAGGATCGTCCACTTCGGGGTGACGCCCACGTGGGTCGCGAAGAGGCGCTGGAGGGAGCGGACGGAGAGGTTCGCGGCGTCGGCCACGTCCGAGACCCTGCGGAGGTCACGCGTCTCACGGATCAGGGCGACCAGGGCGGTGGCCTGGGCGATCTGGGGGTCGGGGGTGAGCGGGAGGGCGAGGAAGTGGGCGTCGAGGGCCGCGGCGCGGGTGTCGTCGTCCATGGGCGCGGTGAGGTCCAGGGCGGGGAGGGGGTCTCGGTACGACGCCGGCGGCACCCTCGGAGGCGTCGGCCCCGGCGCCGGCACCCCCGGAGGCGTCGGCCTCGCCGGCGTCGTACCCCTCAGGTCCTCCCGTAGTGCCTCCTCCAGTGGCAGCACTCTGCCGGTCCAGTGCGTCGCGGGTGGTCCGGGGAGGAGGGCTCGGATCGCTCCCGGGCGGAACTTCGCGCCGCACACCCTGCCTCGGCCCGTCAGGGTCCGGGTGTAGAGGCCCCGGGGGATGCCCGTCAGCTCGGTGTAGGGGGCGGTCCGGGGGCCGTCCCACTGGAAGGTGAGGTTGACCGCGGGGTGGGGGATCACTCTTGAGGTGTACGGGGTGGGGAGGTCCCAGTCGATCAGCCAGTAGCGTTCGATGTACGGGCGCAGCGGGGGTGCGGGGAGGCGGCGGCGGAAGCGGACGCGGGTGAGGAGGGCCGCCGGGTCGACGATGCCTCGGGTGTCCTGGGGGGCCGCCATGGGGGGATCGTACGTCCGGGAATACCGCTGGAGAGGGACGCGTTCCGGCGATATAGTTCAACGGTCAACAACTTGGAGGGTGAGCGGGCATGCAGTTCGGGATCTTCACCGTCGGTGACGTCACGCCGGACCCCACGACCGGGCGGACGCCGACCGAGCGTGAGCGGATCAAGGCGATGGTCGCCATCGCGCTCAAGGCCGAGGAGGTCGGACTCGACGTCTTCGCGACCGGCGAGCACCACAACCCGCCGTTCGTGCCGTCCTCGCCCACCACGATGCTCGGCTACGTCGCCGCGCGGACCGAGAAGCTGATCCTCTCCACCTCCACCACCCTGATCACGACGAACGACCCGGTGAAGATCGCCGAGGACTTCGCGATGCTCCAGCACCTGGCCGACGGCCGCGTCGACCTGATGATGGGCCGCGGCAACACCGGGCCGGTCTACCCGTGGTTCGGGCAGGACATCCGCGAGGGCATCAACCTGGCGATCGAGAACTACGCCCTGCTGCGCCGCCTGTGGCGCGAGGACGTCGTGAACTGGGAAGGGAAATTCCGTACGGCGCTCCAGGGGTTCACCTCGACGCCCCGGCCGCTGGACGACGTCCCGCCGTTCGTCTGGCACGGTTCCATCCGGTCGCCGGAAATCGCGGAACAGGCCGCGTATTACGGTGACGGTTTCTTTCACAACAACATCTTCTGGCCCGCCGACCACACCAAGCGGATGATCGACCTGTACCGGGCGCGGTTCGCCCACTACGGGCACGGGACGGCGGAACAGGCGATCGTCGGACTCGGCGGCCATGTGTTCATGCGGAAGAACTCGCAGGACGCCGTCCGGGAATTCCGGCCGTATTTCGACGTCGCGCCGGTCTACGGGCACGGGCCCTCCCTGGAGGACTTCTCCGCGCAGACCCCGCTGACCGTGGGGACGCCGGAGCAGGTCATCGAGAAGACGCTCAAGTTCCGTGAGTACGCCGGGGATTACCAGCGTCAGCTGTTCCTCGTCGACCACGCGGGGCTGCCGCTGAAGACCGTCCTCGAACAGCTCGACATGCTGGGCGAGGAGGTCGTGCCGGTGCTGCGGAAGGAATTCGCCGTCGGGCGCGGGACGGACGTCCCGGAGGCGCCCACGCACGAATCGCTGCTGGCGAGGAAGAACGCCGAGGACAATTCCGAGGAGGGCACGTCATGAAGCTGGTCGTCGTTTCCGCCGGGCTGAGTGTTCCGTCGTCCACCCGGCTGCTCGGGGAGCGGCTCTCCGCCGCCGTGGGGCAGCAGGTTCCCGGCGTCGAGGTGGAATTCGTCGAGCTGCGGGAACTCGCCGTCGAGATCGCGCAGAATTTCGTCAGCGGATTTCCCGGCGCCGGACTGCGGGCCGCTTTCGAGACGGTCGTCGCGGCCGACGGGCTGATCGTCGTCACCCCCGTCTTCTCCGCTTCGTACAGCGGGCTGTTCAAGTCGTTCTTCGATCTGCTGGAGAAGGACTCGCTGGCCGGGAAGCCGGTGCTGGTCGCCGCGACCGGCGGGACCGCCCGGCACTCCCTCGTCCTCGACCACGCGCTGCGGCCCCTCTTCTCCTACCTGCGGGCCGTCGTCGTCCCCACCGGGGTCTACGCCGCCTCCGAGGACTGGGGCGCGCAGGGGCTGCCCGAGCGGATCGAGCGGGCGGCCGGGGAGCTGGGCACGCTGATGCGCGGGCTGTCGGTGGCGCGG
This sequence comes from Streptomyces sp. NPDC004539, assembly GCF_040610055.1. Lineage (NCBI taxonomy): Bacteria > Bacillati > Actinomycetota > Actinomycetes > Kitasatosporales > Streptomycetaceae > Streptomyces > Streptomyces sp. NPDC004539. The sequence continues at coordinate 50,922 of NZ_JBEXLS010000036.1, forward strand.
GTGCCTGAGGCGCGGGACGAGTTCGAGGTCGTCGTACCGTTCGAGCAGCGGCTCGCGGCGCTCGGCGGGGGTACTACGGGCTGACGCGGAGGTATTACGGGCTGTCTCTGAGGATTCCCCCTAGTACTTCGGTACGGGGGGATCTCCGGTTGCCTCCGACACGGTGAGAGGCAGGTAAAAAGGGTGATCGTCATGGCGGTCGCCGCGGGTGGAGACGGGTTCGGCTTGGCAGACTGGACCAGTGCCTCAGACCGTGCTGCTTGCCGAAGACGACCGAGCCATCCGCCATGCCCTGGAGCGGGCGCTGACGCTGGAGGGGTATCAGGTCACGGCGGTGGCGGACGGTGTGGAAGCGCTGGCGCACGCGCACAAGTCACCGCCGGACGTGCTCGTCCTCGACGTGATGATGCCCGGTATCGACGGGCTCCAGGTATGCCGGGTACTACGGGCCGAGGGTGACCGCACCCCCATCCTCATGCTGACCGCGCTCGTCGAGACCGCCGACCGGATCGCGGGACTCGACGCGGGCGCCGACGACTACGTCGTCAAGCCCTTCGACGTCGAGGAGGTGTTCGCCCGGCTGCGCGCCCTCATGCGGCGCAGCGGCACCGCCGCCGCCGTCCCCGCCGCGGTCCCGGCCAGCGCACCCGCTCCCAAGGAGCCGCCCGTGTCCGACCGGCACATCGAGGCCGCGGGCCTGCGCATGGACCCCCAGGCGCGGCGGGCCTGGCGCGGGGCGCGCGAACTCGAACTGACCCGGACCGAGTTCGAGCTGCTCGAACTCCTCGTCCGCAACTCGGGGATCGTCCTCGACCACTCCACCATCTACGACCGGATCTGGGGCTACGACTTCGGGCCCGGCTCGAAGAACCTCGCCGTCTACGTGGGGTATCTGCGGCGAAAACTCGACGAGCCCGGCGCCCCTCAGCTGATTCACACCGTAAGAGGTGTGGGGTACGTCCTCAGGGAGGACTGAGTGGGCCGGTTGCGGCGGCTCGTCGAGCATCGGCGGCCGGGGCTCGCCGCGCTCGGGACGACGTTCGCGGTGTCCTTCGCGGCCGTCACCGCCGCCGTCACGATGCTCGTCGGCATCCTGTCGTACAACGCCGCCGCCCGGCTCGTCCGCGTCGACCAGCAGTCCGTCTTCAGCGAGGTCGTGCAGGATCTGCGGGACGAGGTGCGGCAGCAGAAGATGACGCCGGAGGACTTCTCGTCGTCCGCGCCCGGGCACGATCTGGTGCGGCCCGCGCGGACGAACGTGCAGGTCCTCGGCTCCGGGGGGCAGGTCGTCGATCCCGGGCAGCCGAAGCTGCCCGTCACCGACGGGGACCGGGAGATCGCCGGTGCGACCGTCGCCGGGACGCTCGTCGAGCACAAGGACGTCAACGTCGGGGACGACGTCTACCGCATCGCCACCGTCTCCCTCGGGCGGGGCTGGGGGGCCGTGCAGGTCGCCCAGGAGTTCAGCGGTACCGAGGACTTGCTGCGCAACCTTCAGCAACGCACCTTCGCGCTCATGGCGGTTGTCGTCACCGCCGCCGGGCTGTTCGGCTGGTGGCTGGCGCGGCGGATCACCCGGCGGCTCGTCGTGCTGACCATGGCCGCGGAGGACGTCGCCCGAACTCGCCGTCTGGGCATCCAGGTTCCCGTCACCGGGTACGACGAGGTCGGGCGGCTCGGGCGGGCCTTCGACCGGATGCTGGGGCGGCTCGCGCAGTCCGAGGAGGATCAGCGGCGGCTCGTCCAGGACGCCGGGCACGAGTTGCGTACGCCGTTGACGTCGCTCCGTACGAACATCTCTCTGCTGCGGCGGATAGACGAACTGCCGCTCTCCACGCGGGAGGAGTTGGTCGCCGATCTCGGGCAGGAGGCGCGGGAGTTGACCGATCTCGTCAACGAGCTCGTCGATCTCGCGGCCGGGCAGTCCGACGCCGAGCCGCCGCAGCGGGTCGATCTCGCCGACATCGCGGAGGAGGTCGCCGGGGTGGTTCGGCGGCGGAGCGGGCGGGACATCGTCGTGCGGGTCAGTGGGGATACGACGACCGATGGGCGGCCCGGGTCCTTGCAGCGGGCCGTCTCCAACCTCGTTGAGAACGCCGCCAAGTTCGATCGGGAGGGGAAGGGGCCGATCGAGATCAGCGTCACCGGGCCGGCTCGGCCCGGGACCGTGCGGGTCGAAGTGCTGGACCGGGGGCCCGGGATTTCCGAGGACGATCTCACGCGGGTCTTCGACCGGTTCTACCGGGCCGCCGATGCGCGGTCGTTGCCGGGGTCGGGGCTGGGGTTGTCGATCGTGCGGGAGGTGGCGTTGTCGCATGGGGGGACGCCGTATGCGCATCGGAGGGCGGGGGGTGGGTCGGTTATTGGGTTCACTGTGGGGGGTGGGTGAGGTGAGTGGGCGGGTGCGGGTGCGTTGTGGCTTGTCGCGCAGTTCCCCGCGCCCCTGAAGGATGTGGTGGGGGTTGGGGGTTGGGTGCGGGTTCGTTGTGGCTTGTCGCGCCCGCGCGGCGGAGCCGCAGATCAGATGCAGCCCCGCGCCCCTAAGAGACGTGGTTGCGGTTCGGGGGTGAGTGCGGATTCGTGGGGGGGTGTCGCGCCTGCGCGGCGGAGCCGCGGATTGATGCAGCCCCGCGCCCCTGGAGGGTTGGGGGTGGTGCGGGTGAGTAAGTATGCGTTCGAGGTGGCCGCCGTGGCCCCCTAGGACCAGGGAGGTACAGGCGCGTGTACACCGAGCAGGAGGCCGCTGTGTTGGAGGCGATCGATGAAGCGGCGTTGGTGGGGACGTTGGTGGAGTTGGTGGGGGTGCCGAGTGTGACGGGGAGTGCGGCGGAGTCGGAGATTCAGCAGGTGTTGGCGCGGAAGTTGGGGGAGTTGGGGGCGGAGGTGGATCTGTGGTCGATGGATCTGGGGGAGTTGTATGCCGATCCGGGGTTTCCGGGGCTTGAGGTGGAGCGGGAGGAGGCTTGGGGGGTGGTGGGGTATTACGGGTCAGCTGGGGGGTCGGCTGGGCTGGTGCTTCAGGGGCATGTCGATGTCGTGCCCGCGGGGGACCCGGCCGCCTGGGAGGGGGACCCGTTCGTGGCGCGGGTGCGGGGGGATCTGGTGCATGGGCGGGGCGCTTGCGACATGAAGGCCGGGCTGGCCGCGCAGTTGGCCGTGCTGGGGGCGTTGCGGGACTCGGGGGTGCGGTTGCGGGGGACGCTCGGGGTGCACTTCGTCGTCGGGGAGGAGGACGGGGGGATCGGGGCGTTCGGGACGCTCAAGCGGGGGCACACCGGGGGTGCTTGTGTGATCTCCGAGCCGACCGGGGGGACCGTGGTGACCGCCAACGCGGGGGCGCTCACGTTCCGGCTCGCCGTCCCGGGGCTTGCCGCGCACGCGAGTTCGCGGGAGGAGGGGGTGAGCGCGATCGACGCGTTTCTGCCGATCCACCGTGCGCTGGGGCGACTTGAGGCGGAGCGCAATCGTGACGCCGACGCCCTGCTCGCCGAGTACCCGATCCCCTACTCCCTCTCCGTCGGCACCCTCCGCGCCGGGGACTGGGCCAGCAGCGTGCCCGATCTCCTCGTCGCCGAGGGCCGGTTGGGCGTACGGCTCGGTGAGGACCCCGCCGACGCGCGGGCCGCGTTCGAGGCGTGCGTCGCCGAAGCCTGCGCCCAGGACGCGTGGTTGAGGGACCACCCCGCCGAAGTGACCTGGCCCGGCGGCCAGTTCGCCAGCGGGCGGCTCCCTGAGGGACACCGGCTCCTGGACGTCGTACAGAAAGCCCACGCCGACACGCACCAGGGCGTCGTACCCCGGGAGCGCGGTGCGACCTACGGGAGTGATCTCCGGCTGTACGCCGGGGCCGGTGTCCCCACGCTCCAGTACGGGCCTGGGGACATCGCCGTCGCCCACAGCGCGCGGGAGGCGGTGTCGGTGCGGGAGACGGTCGGGGTGGCCCGTGCGCTGGCGCTGACCGTGCTGCGGGAGCTGGGGACGCGCTGAGGGGACTGAGGGGCCGGCGCGCGGTCCCTCGTACCCTTAGTACCCGTAGTCCCCCTAGTAGGCCGCCGTCGACCCCATCGTCTGCGTGGTGGTACCCGTACCCGTACTACCCGCGGACGCCCCCGCCGTCCCCGTGCTCTCCGTCATGAACGCCTTCCAGCCGCCCGTCGGGGTCTGGCCGACGTCCAGCTTGCGGAGCTTCTCCAGGACCTCGGGCTTCTGGACGTCCATCCAGTCGACGAACTGGCGGAAGGAGACCATGCGGACGTCCGCGCCCTTCTCCTTCTCCGCGGCGATGTGCTTGAACGCTTCTTCGACGGAGTCCATGTAGATCCCGCCGTTCCACTGCTCGAAGTGGTTGCCGATGAAGAAGGGCGCGCGGTTGGTGGTGTAGGCGCGCTGGAAGCCCTGGATGTAGGCGCCCGCGGACTGCTTGCGCCAGCCCGGGTAGTTGTGCGCCGGGGCCTTCGTGGAGTTCAGGGACTGGTTGGCCATCATGTTGTAGTCCATCGAGAGGACCTCGAACTTACGGCCGGGGAAAGGTATCGCCTGGAGCGGCAGGTCCCATATCCCCTGCCGCTTCTTCGGCCAGACCTGGCGCCCGCCGGGCGAGGACGCGTCGTAGCGCCAGCCCAGCTCGCGGGCGGTCGGCAGCAGGTTGTCCTGGCCGAGCAGGCACGGCGTGCGCGCGCCGACCAGCTCCTTGTCGTAGTCGAAGGGGAGCGCCGGCAGATCCGTCCAGCCCGTGTTCGTCCGCCACTCCTTGACGAATGCTTTCGCCTGGTCGATCTCGCTGCGCCACTGCTTGGCCGTCCACCACTTCACCGAGCCGTGCGCCTCGCCGCAGAAGTGCCCGTTGAAGTGCGTCCCGATCTCGTGCCCTTCGAGCCAGGCGCGGCGGACGTTCGTCAGGGTCGCCTTGACGTGGTCGTCGGTGAGGTAGCCGATGTCCGAGGCGCCGCGCCGGTTGTTCGGCGGTTCGTACCGCCGCTTCTGGCTCTCCGGCAGCAGGTAGAGCCCGGAGAGGAAGAACGTCATGGACGCGCCGTGTTCCTTGGCGAGGTCCAGGAAGCGGGGGAAGAGGCCGTTGCCGACCTCGCCCGCGCCGTCCCAGGAGAAGATCACGAACTGCGGCGGCTCCTCGCCGGCCTCCAGCGGCACCGGCTTGGCCGGCTGGTGCGGCTGCTTGCCGGTGAACGACGTCGAGCCGTCCCCGATGGGCTTCGCCGGGGCGCTGGGCTTGTCGCTGCCCTTCGGGGAGCCGCTCGCGGACGGGCTGTCGTCGCCGGAGCCGGAACCCCCGGAGGACGTGCCGCAGGCGGAGAGCCCCGCCGCGGCGGCGGCGCCCGCCCCGAGTCCTATTGCTCCCCTTCGGGTGACAGTGCGCATGGACCTTCCGTTCGTCACGTTTCTCTGGATGGTTCACTCATTCAGAGGAGGTGCAGAACGAAGAGGTTCCCTCAGGAGTTCCAGGTTTGGTAACAGAAGCAACCGAATCCGGCCGACGTCGCAAGGGCCTCAGGTACTACGGGGAAACCCTTACGCCCCGAATGCCTTGTCCTTACCCTTCACCGGCTTCGCCCCGGCCCGCAGATGCGCCGGAACCAGGTCGATCGCGGGCTCGGAGTACCCGACGGAGACGATCCGGTCCCCCTCGTACGTGAAGGTCGTCAGCGAGGCCAGCGTGCACTGCCGCCTGCGCGGGTCGTGCCACAGCCGCCGCCGCTCGACGTAGGAGCGGACGATCCAGATCGGCAGCTGGTGGCTGACGAGCACGGCCTCACGGCCCCGCGCCTGGTCCCGGGCCGCGTCCAACGCCCCCTTCATCCGCACGACTTGATCGATGTACGGCTCGCCCCAGGACGGCTTGAACGGGTTCACGAGATGCCGCCAGTTCTCCGGCTTCTTCAGCGCCCCGTCGCCGACCCCGAACGTCTTGCCCTGGAAGAAGTTGCCCGCCTCGATCAGCCGCGAGTCGGTCGCGAGGTCGAGTCCGTGCGCCTTCGCGATCGGCGTCGCCGTCTCCTGCGCGCGCTCCAGCGGGGAGGCGACCACGTAGGTGACATCCCTGACGGAGAGGTGCTCGGCGACCCGGTCGGCCATCTGCCGGCCCAGCTCGGAGAGGTGGTACCCCGGCAGCCGCCCGTACAGGATGCCCTCGGGGTTGTGCACCTCGCCGTGCCGCATCAGGTGGACGACGGTGAGTTCCTTGGCTGTGCTCATGCTGCCGTGGCCTCCGCGGCTGCTCTGGCCGCCGCCGGGAGGGCGTCGGCGATTCTCTGGACGGCACGCTCGTCGTGCGCCGTGGACACGAACCACGACTCGAACGACGACGGCGGCAGGTAGACGCCGTTCGCCAGAAGGGAGTGGAAGAACGCGGTGAAACGGTACGACTCCTGCGCCTTCGCGTCGTCGTACGTACGCACCGGACGGTCGGTGAAGAAGACCGAGAACATGTTGGAGGCGCTCTGCACGGTGTGCGCGACGCCCTCCTTGGTCAGCGCCTGCGAGACCAGCGCCTGGATCTGCCCGGAGACGGCGCCGAGCTTGTCGTACGCCGCGTCGTCCAGCAGGCGCAGCTGGGCGAGGCCGGCGGCCGTCGCGACCGGGTTCCCCGAGAGGGTGCCCGCCTGGTAGACGGGGCCGGCGGGGGCGAGGTGCGCCATGACGTCCGCCCGCCCGCCGAACGCCGCCGCCGGGAAGCCGCCGCCCATGACCTTCCCGAAGGTCATGAGATCCGGTACGACGCCGTCGACCCCGAACCAGCCCGCGCGGCTCGTCCGGAACCCCGTCATCACCTCGTCCGAGATGTACAGCGCGCCGTTCGCCGCGCACAGGTCCTTGAGGCCCTGGTTGAAGCCCGGCAGCGGCGGGACGACGCCCATGTTGCCCGGCGACGCCTCGGTGATCACGCAGGCGATCTCGCCGTCGTGCAGCCGGAACGCCTCGCGGACGGCGTCGAGGTCGTTGTAGGGGAGGACGATCGTGTCGCCGGCCTGCGCGCCCGTGACACCCGGGGTGTCGGGGAGCGCGAAGGTGGCGACGCCGGAGCCGGCGGCGGCGAGCAGGGCGTCGACGTGACCGTGGTAACAGCCGGCGAACTTCACGACCTTCGCGCGGCGGGTGAAGCCGCGGGCCAGGCGGATCGCGGACATCGTCGCCTCGGTGCCGCTGGAGACGAGGCGGACCTGCTCCAGGGGGGCGATGCGGGCGGTCATCTCCTCGGCGAGGGCGACCTCTCCCTCGCCGGGGGTGCCGAAGGAGGTTCCACGTGAAACGGCGTCCTGGACGGCGGCGATGACCTCGGGGTGGGAGTGGCCGAGGATCATCGGGCCCCAGGAGCAGACGAGGTCGACGTACTCGCGGCCGTCCGCGTCGGTGAGGTAGGGGCCGGTCCCGGAGACCATGAAGCGGGGGGTGCCGCCGACGGCCTTGAAGGCGCGGACCGGGGAGTTCACGCCGCCCGGGGTGACGGCTGCGGCGCGGTCGAACAGGGCCTGGGAGGCGGGTGCGTCGTATGAATAGGGCTGTTCGCTCATGACCTGCGGCTTCTCCGGCTTGCTGAGGACTACGGGGTGAGACCTTCTCAGGGTAGGCCAGGGGTACTACGGGTATCGGGGGGCAGGGCTCGTGGAGGCGGTCGGGGGCGGGTGCCGGGAGGCAGGCGGGGCGGGTGTCGGGATCTGAGAAACTGGGATCTGATACATACAGCTCACACGGGCCGTACTGAACGGGGACCGGGACGATCCCGCGGACACGATGTTTCACCGCACGTTTCGGCGGGCGGCCGTGGGGGAGGTCACTGACACGATGATCGGGTTGCGCGGGAGGTACCGCGCGTCCTAGAAAAGCAGTCGGGTGGAGATATGCATCGCGGTGGCGGACTGGGCGAGGGGACCGATGACCTGGGTCCTCGCCGTGCCCGGCGGGGAAGGCACCGGCGCGACGCGGAGGAAGCAGACGAAGCACAGCAGACATTTCAGGCACAGGGCGAGTCCGAGGAGATCGGTCGGCTGATCGGCCCCGGGATCGACCGCCTCCGGGCGGGGAGCAGGAACGGTGGTCGGGTGGGCGTGACGTACAAGTATTTCGGTGCCCCCGACGGCGCTACGGCGGCCCGCGTCCCCATCTCCATGCGGCCCGAGGAACTCGGCGGCGACGAGCTCGGGATGAACGGCATGTTCACGAAGATCAAGCCGGAGACGATGGCCGCGATGGTCCTCACGGGCATCGAGGGCGTCCCCCTCCACAAGGTCCCGCCCCTCGAACTCGTCGTCCTCCACCCCGACTACGCGGTCGTGAAACTGCCGATGACCGTCGTCGACCCCCTCCGCGACATAGGCGAGGAGGCGGTCGGGGCGGCGGCCTTCATCTGGTCGACGGTGCCTGATCGTGGGGGGCCTCGGGATGCGTTCAATGTGTACCAACTGCTGCATGAGTGGCAGGACTTCAGTCATCGGCTGCATGAGGCGGGACATCAGCCGTACTGCCTCGTCTGGCCCTGAGGCGGGGTTTTCCTCTACTCGGTGCGCAGGGCGGTCGCGGTGTGGGTTCGGGCGGTTCGGGTGGCCGGTGGCAGGGCGCCGAGGACCGCGATGAGCGGGCCGCCGAGGACGAGCAGGGCCAGTTGGGGCGCGTGGTAGACGGCGACGACGGAGTCGGGCAGGTTCAGACCGGCGCTGTGTCCCATGGCGGGCACGATCCAGTGGTGGAGGGCGACGCCGACGGGCACGCCGAGGGCGCCGCCGGCCAGGCCGGTCAGGAGGACCGAGGCGATGACCGCCGTGACGGTCTGCCGGGGTGTCATGCCGAGCGCCTTGTGGATGCCCAGCTCGCGGACGCGCTCGCGGGTGTCCAGGACCACGCCGTTGAGTACACCGAGGGCGGCGACGGCGACGAGCATCAGGGTGAGGGTCGCGGACAGCGCGTTGAGGGTGAGGGCCGTGGAGCTGCCGCGGTCGGGGCCGCCCGCCCGGGCGGTGACGCCCAGTGGTTCCAGGACCTCGTTCAGCGCGGTGGCGTAGGCAGCCGCGTCGGTGCCGGACCTCACCGCGATGTGCTGGGTGGTGTCGGTCAGGTCGGGGTGCGCGGCCGTGAGGGTCGCGGTGTCGGTGAAGACCTCCATGCCGTCGTTGCGGGTGTCGAGGACCTCGCCGACGATCCGTACCCGGACGCCGGGCTCCTCCCCCAGACCGTTCAGCGTGACGGTGTCCCCGATCCGGGTTCCGGTGGCGGTCAGGAAGGGGGCGGGCACCACGGCCTCGCCCGGCCGCGTGAACCAGCGGCCGGAGACCATCGTGTAGCCGCCCCAGGAGGCGTCACCGGTGAAGGCGACGACGGCGGTGGTGCCGGTCGTGCCGGAGACGGCCGCCCGTGTCGTGGCGCTGGAGTAGCGCCGGGCGGTTCCGGGCCGGGCGTCGATCACCGCGGCGACCGCGGCCGGATCGGCCGGGGGCTGCTTCCGGGGCAACGGTCCGTCGGGGCCCGGCTCGGGCAGCGGCGCCGCCACGGTGACATCGGCGACGTCGTGCGCCCTGGCCTTCGTGACCTCGGCCAGTGACGCGCCCAGACCGGTGGTGAAGGTGACGGCCGTGGCACCGAACACGATCGCCGTGCCCATCGCCAGCGCCCGGGCGGGCCGGGCGAAGGGCCGCGCCAGACCCAGGCCGACCGGCCGCGGCAGCGGCAGCCGCCCGGCCAGCCGGACCGCCCCGCGACCGCGTCCCGGCCGCGCGGCCCGTCCCGCCGCGAGCGCGTCGACCGTACGCAGCCGCCCGGCCCGCCACGCGCCCGCCCACGCCGTCACCGCCACCAGGCCCAGCGCCCCGGCGAGCACGGCCGCGTCGACCCAGGGGGCGACCGCCGGGGACGTCGAGCCGTAGACCTCCTCGGTCTCGGCCAGGACGGGGACGGCGAGCAGGCGGCCCGCCACGACGCCCAGCACGGCGCCGCACGCGGCAGGGACCAGTGCCTGGGCGACGTAGGCCCGTACGACCTGCCCCGGCGTGAAACCGACGGCCTTGAGGATGCCGATCCGGCGCGGCGCGGAGCCGGCGGCTGCCGCGACCACGTTGCCGACGACCAGCGCCGACATGACCAGCCCCAGCACACCGAACGCGAGCAGGAACGGGACGAACAGCGCGGTGTCGCGCTCGACGGTCTCTCTGACGGTCAGCCAGGACTGTTCCCCGGTCACCGCCCCCTGGGGCATGGACGCCGTCACGGACCTGCGGCCGTCGGCGACCTGGGCGGCGGTGTCCGCGGCAGTGAACCGGTAGAGCATCTGGTAGGCGCGGGCGCCGCCGGCCGGGGCGAGCGCGTCCAGCTGGGACGGGACGACCCAGAGGTCGGCGGTGCCGGTGACCGAGCGGGCCACGCCGACCACCGTCAGCGCCGGGTCTCCCGGCAGCGCGGGGAAGGTGAGCCGCAGGCCGAGCGTCGGCCGCAGCGAGGAGTCGGCGGACAGGACGACTTCGCCGGGGCGGACGGCCCACCGCCCGTCCAGCAGCGCGATCTCGTCGACGTCGCCCCCGGGCCCGGCACGGCCCACCACGGTCATCGGCCACGCGTCCGGGCCGCCGTCCGTGTGCGGGGTGACCGTCGCCGTACGGAACGGGCCGGCCACGCCGGTCACGCCCGCGGACTTCGCGGAGGCCGACACCTGGAGCGCGCTCACCCGGCTCGCGTCGAACCGCACGGACAGGTGCGCCCCGTGCCGCCGGGCGAAGGCGTCGTCGAACGGCGCACCCGAGACCACGAGGAGCATGCCGCCCAGGACGGACGCGGCCACCGCCATCAGCGTGGCCAGGCCGATCACGACCGCCGGCACCCGGCGGCGTCCCACGCCCGAGCGCACCACCCGGCTCAGCGCGCTCATCGGGCCGACTCCACGGCGCCGGTGTCGGCCGTGATCCCGCCGTCCACGAGCCGGATCGTACGTGTGGTGCAGGACCGGGCCAGGGCGAGATCGTGCGTGACGACGACGATGGTCTGGCCGTCGGCGTTGAGGTCGGCGAGCAGCCGGCCGACGTCCTCGCCGGAAGCGCTGTCCAGCGCGCCGGTCGGCTCGTCGGCCAGCAGCAGCGCGGGCCGGTTCATCAACGCCCGCGCCACCGCGACGCGTTGCCGCTCGCCGCCGGACAACCGGCCCGGAAAGGCGCCGGCGTGCCGGTCGACGCCGAGCACCTCCAGGAGCTCCGTCGCGCGCCGTGCCGCCTCGCCGCGCCCCATGCCCGCGAGCTGGGCGGGCAGGACGACGTTGTCGGCGACGGTCAGGTCGTCGAGGAGGTTGAAGAACTGGAAGACCATGCCGATCCGGTCCCGCCGGTGGCGCGCCGCCGCGGCCTCGCCGAGTCCGTCCACCCGTACGCCGTCCACCGTGACCGTCCCGCTGTCCGGGCGGTCCAGCCCCGCGATCAGGTTGAGCAGCGTGGACTTGCCGCTGCCGGACGGGCCGAGGACCGAGACCGCCTCGCCGGCCCGCACGGTCAGCGACACGTCGCGCAGGGCCGGCGGCCCCTCGTCGTATCTGCGGCTCACGTCGCACAACTCGATCACCGGCGCGGTCATGGCAACTCCCTCGGTCCGTACTGCTGGCCCGTCGGACGCTAGGTGCGCGGCGCGGGCGGGCGCGTCGGCCGGCCGAGGCATTTCCGTGGCACGAGGGGACGAGGTTCTCCTCCGTCATCCCTGAGGCGTAGACGACAGAAGGACACGGGGAAGGCGCGGGTGGTCAGCAGGGAGGATGTCCCGGCGCCCGCGCGTCGGCCAGAATGCCCCGGTGACGAGCGTGGCGGTGGCACACCGGCTGGAGGACGGGGTCAGGCGGCTGAAGCGCCCGCTCCAGGAGGGCATCGGGCTGCTCAGGCACCCGCTGCGGGACGGGAGCAGGCTGCTCAGGCGCCGGACCGGCCCACTGCCGCGCCCCACCCGGCGCGCCCTCGTCTTCGACGCGGTCCTGGTGCTGGTCTGCGGGACCGTGCTGCTCGACTGGGCCGTGAACAGCGGCGCTTCCCTCGTGCGGGACTCGACCGACGGCATCGCTCCCCTCGTCCGCGCGACGCGGACGGGCAGCGTGATCGGCGCCGTGGCACTGGCCGCGCTCGCCTGGGCGCCGCTGGTCGTGCGCCGCAGGTATCCGCTGACCGCGCTGTGGATCGTGACGGGCGCGGCCGTCCTGACGCCCCACGACGCGCGGCGGCTCGTCTTCTACGCCTGCGTCATCGCCGCCTACAGCGCCGCGGCCTACAGTCCGTACCGGGCGGCCACGCTGGTGGGCCTGCTGGTGCTGGTGCTCGCCGTCGCCGGTGACACCGACGGGGTGATGGTCTCGCCGTCGACGCCGGTGCCCAACCAGTACGTCCCGCTGCTGATCCTCGTACCGCTCCTCGTGGCGACCCTCGGGCTGCGTACCTGGCGGCTTCGGACCGACGAGAGCCGGGCGCGGACGGCCGTACTGGAACGTGAGCGGGCCGAGGAGCTGCGGCGCGCGGCCGAGCGGGAGCGGGCGCGTATCGCGCGCGACCTGCACGACGTGGTCACCCACAACGTCAGCATGATGGTCATCCAGACCGGCGCGGCCCGCACCGTGCTGGACACGGACCCGGAGCGGGCCCGCGAGGCGCTCCTCGCCGCCGAGGCCGGCGGCCGGGCGGCCATGGCCGAACTGCGGCACGCGATCGGGCTGCTCACCATGGACATGGACGACGGCGCCGTGGACCTCGCGCCTCAACCCGGCATCGGCCAGCTGGACTCCCTGGTCGCGCGGGTGCGCCGGACCGGCGTCCCGGTCGAGTTGTCCGTCACCGGTGTGCCGGACGAGGTGCCGTTCGGCATCGGGCTGGCCGCCTACCGCGTCGTACAGGAGGCGCTGACGAACACGGTGAAGCACGCCACCGGCGCGAGCGTGACGGTGACCGTCGCGTACGAGGCCGGCCGGCTCCGCGTGGAGGTCACCGACACGGGTGGCGGTCCGTCGGAGTCCGCGGCCACCGGCAACGGCCGCGGGCTGACCGGCCTGCGCGAGCGGCTGGCCGCCTACGGTGGCACCCTGGACGCCGGCCGGCGGCTCACCGGCGGCTACCGCGTCACCGCGCTCATCCCGCTGGAGGCGGTGTGACCGGCCTGCCGCGTGTGGTCGTCGCCGACGACCAGGCCCTGGTCCGCACCGGCTTCCGGATGATCCTCACCGCGCACGGCATCGACGTGGTCGCCGAGGTGCCCAACGGGGCCGAGGCCGTCGACGCGGTCCGGCGGCTGCGGCCCGATGTCGTCCTCATGGACATCCGGATGCCGGAACTGGACGGCCTCGAGGCCACCCGCCGCATCCTGGACACGGACGATTCCGACCCGCCCCGCGTGATCATCCTGACCACGTTCGACCTGGACGACCTCGTCTACGCGGCCCTCTCCGCCGGTGCCAGCGGATTCCTCCTCAAGGACGTCACCCCCGAACACCTCGTCTCCGCCGTCCGCCTGGTCCGCACCGGCGACGCCCTGCTCGCACCGGCCATCACCCGCCGCCTCGTCGAGAGATACGCGCGCCAGGCCGCGAGTTCGCGGCTGCCGGCCGGCGAGCGGGCTCCGGGCCCCGGCGCCGCGGTGCTCCACCGCGACCTGACGCTGCTGACCCGCCGCGAACTCGAAGTCCTGCGCCTGCTCGCCCAGGGGCTGAGCAACACCGAACTCGCCGACCGTCTCCACCTGGCCGAGACCACCGTCAAGACCCACGTCGGCCGCGTCCTCGCCAAACTCCGGCTCCGCGACCGGGTCCAGGCCGTCGTCCTCGCCTACCAGAGCGGCCTGGTCAGCCCCACGGCACAGACCGCACCCCTCGGCGCGGACGGGGACCGGTGAAGGACGGGGGTGATCGCAGGCCGGTTCGGTACGTCGCTAGCGCGGGGCGGCGGCGAGGAGTTCGAGGGCCTCTTCCCAGCGGAACGGGTTCCCGCCGCCTCCTGCTGACTTGGGGCGGTGAGGCGCGGTGGAGCTGACGAGGACGCCCATGTCGCGCAGGGTGTCCAGGCTGCGGGTGTAGGCGGGGTGTGCGGCGAGGGCGGAGTTCAGGTGCGGCAGGACGGCGGTGGGGGTGCCGGTGCCGTACGCCTCGCAGAGGATGCCGAAGGCGAGGGTGTCGGTGATGCCGGCGGCCCATTTGTTGATCGTGTTGAAGGTGGCCGGGGCCACGGCGATCGCGTCGGCCGGCGGGAGGGGGCGGGCCTCGCCGGGGGCGCGCCAGGCGGAGCGGATCGGGTAGCCCGTGCGGGACTCGATCGCCTCGGTGTCCAGGAAGGGGAGGGCCCGGGGGGTGGCGACGACTCCCACGTCCCAGCCGCGGTGCTGTGCGGCGGCGATCAGGTCGCCCACGTCGCCGGCTATGCCGCAGGCGCAGACGACGACGTACAGGAACGGGTTCTTCCGCGGGGCGGCCGGTTGGCTCATGGAGGGTTCCTTTTTCGGGGGCTGAAGTGCGGTTTTTCCGTGGGGAGGGGGGTGGGCAAGATCCTCAGAACGGGCATGCGAAACTTTTCACATGAGTGCCGCCAGCCGCGCATCCCGGCGTTCGAACAGCGTCTTTGAGAACCGGCCACGGTCGCGCCGGGCCGTCCTGACGATGGCGGCCGGTGCCGTCGTGGGCGGGCTGGTGCTGTCCGCCTGCTCGTCGGGAGGGACCTCCGGCGGGGGCGGGGACACGCACTTCGTGATGGGGACCGACGGGATCGCCCGGGTGAAGGCGGGGCAGCGGGACGCGGCGCCCGAGCTGTCGGGCAAGACCGTCACCGGGCCCCAGCTCGACGTCGCGTCGTACAAGGGCAAGATCGTCGTACTCAACGTCTGGGGCTCCTGGTGCTCGCCCTGCCGGGCCGAGGCGCCGGGGTTCCAGAAGGTGTCCGAGAGCCTCAAGAGCCAGGGCGTGCAGTTCGTCGGGATCAACACCCGGGACACGAACAACGACAACGCCCTCGCCTTCGAGAAGCAGATGGGCGTGACGTACCCGAGCCTGTCGGACCCCACCGGCAAGCTGCTCCTGCGGTTCAAGAAGGGGACGCTCAACCTCCAGACGATCCCCTCGACGCTCGTCATCGACCGTGAGGGCAAGATCGCCGCCCGCTCGCTGTCCCCGCTGAGCGAGGAACGGCTGCGGGAGATGATCGCCCCGGTGCTCGCGGAGAAGGCGTGAGTCCCCTCGCCATGAACTCCCTCGCCGTGAACTCCCTCACCATGAACACGATCGCCGTCGGTGAGCTGAACGGCACCGTCCTCAACGGCGCCCTGATACTGGCCCTCCCCATCGCCCTGCTCGGCGGCCTCGTCTCCTTCTTCTCGCCCTGCGTGCTACCCCTGGTACCTGGGTATCTGTCGTACGTCACCGGCATCAGCGGCACCGACCTCGCGGAGGCCCGCCGGGGCCGCATGGTCGCCGGCGCCTCCCTCTTCGTCCTCGGCTTCACGGTCGTCTTCGTCTCCAGCGGCGCCCTGTTCGGGTACTTCGGCGACACCCTCCAGGCCAACAAGGACGTCCTGTCCAAGGTGCTCGGCACGCTCATGATCCTCATGGGTGTGTTCTTCATGGGCCTGATGCCCTGGATGACGCAGCGCGAGTTCCGCGTCCACAAGCGGCCGGTCACCGGCCTCCTCGGCGCCCCCCTGCTGGGCGCCCTGTTCGGCATCGGCTGGACCCCCTGCATCGGCCCGACCCTCGCCTCCGTACTGGCCCTCTCCTCGCAGCAGTCCAGTGCCGGCCGCGGCGCGGTCCTGACCGTCGCCTACTGTCTGGGTCTGGGCGTACCGTTCGTGCTCGCGGCGGTCGCCTTCCGCAAGGCGCTGGGGGCCTTCTCCTGGGTCAAGCGGCACTACGTCTGGGTGATGCGGGTCGGCGGCACGATGATGATCGTGACCGGCCTGCTGCTGCTGACCGGCATCTGGGACGGCATGGTGCAGGACATGCAGTCCTGGTCCAACGGCTTCGTTGTAGGGATCTGATCCATGAGCAAGACCAGTCCGACGCCGACGGACCAGGCTTCGGCGGACGCCGCTTCGAACGAGGTCGTGGCGGACGCCGCTGCGAGTGACGCTCGGGAGGACGCCGCTTCGAGCGACGCTCGGGAGGACGCGAGCACCAAGCTCTCCACGGCCCCCGAGGAGTCCCTGAACGTCCCCGCGCTCGGCGTCGTCGGCTGGGCCCGCTGGTTCTGGCGCCAGCTCACCTCGATGCGCGTCGCCCTGCTCCTCCTGCTGCTGCTCGCGCTCGCCGCGATCCCCGGCTCGCTGATCCCGCAGACCGGCAGCGACGCCACGAAGGTCGCCGACTTCCGCAAGGCGCACACCACGCTCGGGCCGATCTACGACAAGGTCGGCCTCTTCCACGTCTACAGCTCGGTGTGGTTCTCGGCGATCTACATCCTGCTGTTCGTCTCCCTGATCGGCTGCATCGTCCCGCGCACCTGGCAGTTCGTCGGCCAGCTCCGCTCCCGCCCGCCGGGCGCCCCCAAAAGGCTGACGAGACTTCCGGCGTACACCTCGTGGCGTACGGAGGCCAGTCCCGAGGAGGTACGGGAGACCGCGCTCGCGCTGCTGAAGAAGCGGCGCTTCCGGGCGCACGTCGTCGGGGACGCGGTCGCCGCCGAGAAAGGGTACTTCCGGGAGGTCGGCAACCTCGCCTTCCACATCGCGCTGATCGTCCTGCTGGTCGCCTTCGCGTGGGGGCAGCTCTTCAAGTCCGAGGGCAACAAGCTGATCGTCGAGGGCGACGGCTTCTCCAACGTCCTCCCGCAGTACGACGACTTCAAGTCCGGCAACCTCTTCGACACCGGCGAGGACCTGGTCCCGTTCAGCTTCACCCTCAAGAAGTTCACGGGTACGTACGAGCTGACCGGCCCCAACCGGGGTACCCCCCGTACCTACGAGGCAGCTCTCACGTACAGCGAGGGCGCCTACGGCAAGGACGAGCAGACCGTCGTCAAGGTCAACCACCCGCTGGAGATCGGCGCCGCCAAGGTCTACCTGACGGCTCACGGGTACGCCCCCGTCGTCACCGTCCGCGACGGCAAGGGCAAGGTCGTCTACCGCGACGCGGTGCCGCTGCTGCCGCTGGACAACAACGTCACGTCCTCCGGTGTCGTCAAGGTCATGGACGGCTACCAGGACGCGAAGGGCAAGACCGAACAGCTCGGTTTCCAGCTGTTCTTCCTGCCGACGTACACCAAGGGCAACGAACTGGCGTCCACGTTCCCCGCGCTGATCAACCCGATCATGAACGTCGTCGGCTACCACGGTGACCTCGGCGTCGACTCGGGCATCCCGCAGAGCGTCTACCAGCTCGACAAGTCCCACATGAAGGAGTTCAAGGACGCCAAGGGCGCCCAGCTCCGGGAGAACCTGACGCCCGGCAAGACGATGACGCTGCCGAACGGCGCCGGGACGATCACCTACGAGGGCACCAAGGAGTGGGCGAACTTCCAGGTCGTCCAGGACCCGGGCGGCGGCTGGGCGCTGGCCGGCGCCGTCGCCGCGATCTTCGGTCTCGCCGCCTCCCTCTTCGTCCAGCGCCGCCGGGTCTGGGTCCGCGCGGTGACCGGTCCCGACGGGGTGACCCTCGTCGAGATGGCCGGGCTCGGGCGCAGTGAGTCGGCCAAGGTCCCGGAGGAGCTGGGGCAGTTGGCGGACGGGGTGTACGAGCGGGCGCCGGGGGTGGGGGAGGCCGAACCGGAGCCGGAGCCGGAGCCGGAGACCGACCCCGAGTCCGGCTCGGGGTCCGCGTCAGGGGCGGGCTCAGGGGGTGTCTCCGGGGCGGACTCCGATCCTGAGAGCGCCCCCGAGAGCGCCCCTGAGACCGACCCCCAGAGCGCCCCCGACTCCGCGTCAGGGGCCACCCCCGAGGCCGCCGAGTCCCCCGGGTCCGCCGAGTCCCCCGGGTCCGCCGGTTCCGCCGAGTCCCCCTCCGACTCCCTCACACCCCCCGACGCCGACACCCCCCAAGCTGTCCCTTCCGAAGGGTCTGAGAAGTGACTCTCGCCACGACGGGCCTCGCCGCATCGACGGAACTGGCCGCCGCCACCAACGAACACCTCGCCAACATCAGCAACACGCTGATCTACTCCTCGATGGCCGTCTACACCCTGGCCTTCTTCGCGTACATCGCCGAATGGCTCTTCGGCAGCCGCAGCAAGGTCGGCCGCACGGCCGCCGCGCTGACCCCGGCCGCCGCTGCCGCCGCCAAGAAGAAGGCGCCGGCCGTGACGGTCAAGCAGGCCGGCGGGACCGCCGTACTCGAACGGCCGCAGGTCGTCGTCCGGTCCGCCTCCGGCGCGCGGGACGTCCCGGACGGGCCCGGCGCGCACGGCGGGGACGAGCAGGGCGACCTCTACGGCCGGATCGCGATCTCCCTCACGGTCCTCGCCTTCCTCGTCGAGCTGAGCGGCGTCATCACCCGCGCGGCCTCGGTGGAGCGGGCGCCGTGGGGCAACATGTACGAGTTCAACATCACGTTCTCGACGGTCGCGGTCGGCGTCTACCTGACGCTGCTGGCGCTGCGGAAGAACGTCCGCTGGCTCGGCCTCTTCCTCATCACGACGGTGCTGCTGGACCTCGGTCTCGCGGTAACCGTTCTCTACACGGCCAGCGACCAGCTCGTCCCAGCGCTGCACTCGTACTGGCTGTACATCCACGTCTCGACGGCCATCCTGTGCGGCGCGGTCTTCTACGTCGGCGCGGTCGCCACGATCCTTTACCTCTTCAAGGACAGCTACGAGAACAAGCTCGCGAGCGGCGGTACGCCCGGCAGGTTCGCGAACTCGGTGCTCGACCGGCTCCCCGCCTCCGCGTCCCTCGACAAGTTCGCGTACCGCGTCAACGCGGCGGTCTTCCCGCTCTGGACGTTCACGATCATCGCGGGCGCGATCTGGGCGGGCGACGCGTGGGGCCGGTACTGGGGCTGGGACCCGAAGGAGACCTGGTCCTTCATCACGTGGGTCGGCTACGCCTGCTACCTGCACGCCCGCGCCACCGCCGGCTGGAAGGGGCGCAAGGCGGCCTACCTCGCGCTGCTCGCCTTCGGCTGCTGGCTGTTCAACTACTACGGCGTCAACATCTTCGTGAGCGGGAAGCACTCGTACGCGGGGGTGTGACCGCCGCCGGGGTGTAACCGCTTGCAGCAACAGGCCGGTTCCCTGTGACTCAGGTCACGGGAACCGGCCTTTGTCGTACGGACAGTCAGAGGGCGTGGACACGAATCTGCGAAGACGCATCCGTGCGGGGGACCACGACGCGTTCGGCGATCTCTTCGACGCCTGCGCGCGCTCCGTCTACAACCACGCGTACCGGCTGACCGGGGACTGGTCGAGCGCCGAGGACATCGTCTCGCTGACCTTCCTGGAGGCGTGGCGGCTACGGGTGTCACTGGACGAGGACGGCGGCTCGCTGCGCCCCTGGCTCCTCGGCATCGCGACCAACGTGACCCGTAATACCCGTAGGACCGCCCGCCGCCATGCCGCCGCGATGTCCCGGCTCCCTCCGGGCGAACCCGTAGGGGACTTCGCCGACGAGATCGCGGGCCGCCTCGACGACGCCGCCCAGCTCGCGCTCGTCCAGGAGGCGTTACGGCGGCTGCGGCGTCCGGAGCGGGAGGTGCTGGCCCTGTGCGTGTGGTCCGGCCTCGACTACGGGACGGCGGCGGAGGCGCTCGGCGTCCCCGTCGGGACCGTCCGCTCCCGCCTCTCCCGGGCCCGCAAGAAACTCGCGAAACATATGGAACCCCCGCATACCGCAGGACAGATGAAAGGTGACCGCACACCCGCGGTCAGGCCCCTGAGGGAGGGAAACCGATGACACAGCTTCCCGAGAGAGACCTTCCACCGGGCCGTCACCTACTCCTCAAGGAGCATCTGATGACCGAGACCCGGCGGACCCCGGCAACGGCCCCGTCCCGGAAGCGGCTGCGCCCCGTACTGCTGGCCGGCGCCGTCGCCGCGGCAGCCGCCGTCACCGTCGCCCTGCCGCCCACCCCGGACGACCCCTTCGTCCCGCCCGTCGCGAACGCCTCACCCGGCGTGGTCCAGCTCCTGGAGGACGCCGCGCTCGCCGCCGAGCACAGCGAACTCCGGGTGGACGGCGACCAGTTCACGTACGTCAGGAGCAAGAGCGCGTACGGGATCACCTCGCACGCCTGCACGCCGGTGACCGCGGGCCCTCTCCAGACCAGGGAGTTGTGGAAGTCCGTCGACGGCGCGAGCGAAGGGCTCCTGATCAGCACCGAGTTGGGCAGGCTCCCCATCGAGGGGGACTCAGACCCGGAGCCGACCGACCAGAACTACGACAACCTGAGGAAGCTCCCGACCGACCCCGACAAGATGCTGGCCTGGCTCTACAAGCACAAGGAAGGAGAGGGCCGCCCCGACGCCGACCTCGCCTTCGACCTGGCCGTACAGCTCCTCATCGAGTCCGTGATGCCCCCGAAGACCTCCGCCGCGCTCTACCGCGCCATGGCGAAGATCCCCGGCGTCGTCCTGGTGAACGACTCGGTGGACGCCGTCGGACGCCACGGCACCGCCGTCGGGTTCGTCCACAGCGACGCGCACGGCGCCTCCCGCCAGGAGATGATCTTCGATCCGAAGACCTGGAAGCTCCTCGGGGAGCGGGACGTCGTCCTCAAGGACTCCAGGACCAACCCGGGCGAGGTGTGCGACGGGATCATCAAGGCCGGGTCCGTCCAGGCCACCAGCGCCATCCTGGAACGCGCGATCGTCGACAAGCCCGGACAGCGCCCCTGACGCGCCCCCTAGGACCCTAGGACGGCGGCAGGCACTCCCTGGCCGGAGGCTTCCCCTCCGGCCAGGCGACGCGGACGAAGCGGTTGCCGCCCTCGGCGGTCAGCTCCACGATCGGTACGGCCTTGTCGTACGGGTTGCCGTGCGCGTCGAGGCAGATCCAGCCGCTGGCGCCGTCGACCCGCAACGAGCCTTTCACCTGGGGCCATTGGAGGCCGACGTCCGACAGCGGCGGGAGCGCGCCCCCCTCGGGGGTGGCCTCGCGGACGCCCTTGACGGCCAGCGTCATCGCGTCGTAGCCGATGATCAACTGGCCGTCCTGGAGGGCGACTTCGCCGATCGGCCCGACGGGCTCCCGCGCCGCGCGGGCGATCAGGTCGTTGAGGTTCTTCATGTCGGCGGCCGAACCGCCCGGCGTCCCCGGGGGAGTCGAGGCCCAGGTGTCGGGGTGGGCCAGCGCCGAGTAGCGGACGGAGAGGTTGCGGGTGAGGGCTGTGCGGTCGAGCCCCTTGTCGCCCTCCAGATAGGACCCCTCGTCCCCGGTCAGTACCGTGAACTTCCGGTCCTGGCAGCCTCGCGCGCCCAACGCGTTGATGAACTGCCGGAGTTGGATGTGCCGCCCGGCGAACAGGATCGTGTCCGTGCCCGGCGCCGTGTCGCAGACGAGGTGGGTGATCTGCCGGAAGGTGTTCGCGGTGGTCCCCTCCTGGCTCCGGTCGGCGGGCGGCGTGAACGGCTGCGGCTCGTACGGGGAACCCTTGATCAGCGCGGCGAACGAGTCCTGGAGGGTCCGCGTGTAGGGGTCGCCCGGCTTGTCGTACACGAGGAGCGCCTTGCCCGCGCCGACCTTCGCGAACGAGGCGAGCGCGCGGGCCTCGTCCGTGTTGGTGGGGGAGACCCGGGCGAGCCCGGGGAAGGGGTCCCGGCCGCCCTGCCCGTTGGCGAGATCGTCGGCGGTGATGGACGCGCCGACGACGGGGATGCCGCGCCGGGTCAGCTCGGCGACTGCCTTCTTGTTCGCCTCGGTGCTCGTCCCGACCCCGGTGACCGCCCGCAGCCGGTCCTTCGACTCCGTCATCGCCGCCAGCCGGTCCACCATCAGCTCCCAATGCCCGCTGGTGGCACCGGGGTTTGCCAGCACGAGCCGGATCGCCGGAGTCTGCCCGTTGGCCTCGTGGTTGGCCTGCCACTGCGCCAAGTAGGCGCCCTGCAACTCGTGTTGGACGTCCCGCAGGGTGGACGGCGCGGTCGCGGAGAACGGCAGCATCAGCGCGACGGTGACGTACGACCCCTCCTTCAGGGACTCGTTCTCCCGGGCGATCGCCCTGATGGCGTCCCGGAGTTCGGGCTTCCCGAAGTCGTACGACGACGCCGTCACCCCGACGCACTCGTCACTGCCCGCGGGCCGGGCGATCCCCGGCGCGCAGGAGCGGTCCTCCCGCAGCAGCACCCGGGTGCCGACCACGACCCCGGCCACCAGCGCGGCGGACACCAGGATCGTGACGTACCGGTAGAGCCGTATCTCCCACAGCTCGCGCAGCCATCTCGGCATCAGACGTCCCCCTCGTCGTCGTTCGGGAGGCTCAACGGCCGCCCGGCCAGCGCGTCCGAGGGCCACGCCCGGGACGCCGCGAAGAGCAGCGCGCCCCCGTCCGGGCGCAGGTCGGAGAGTTGTTCCAGCTCGAACCTGAGCCGGTCGCAGACGCGCGGGTCGGGCAGCACCAGCGGATCGCTCACCTGCCAGACCGCGTGCAGCAGCCGCCGCACCCGCAGGTGCAGCGCGGTGTTCTCCGGCGGGAGCCGGTCCGCCGTGTCCCGGCGGCCCAGCGCGACCGCCGCGCGCCGGTCCCGGTCCTCGGGGCCGAAGCAGGGCGCCGAGGCGACGAACCGCAGCGTGTCCAGCCACTCGCCGACCGGCGACGAGTGGAAGGTGTCCCGGAGTTCGGCGACCGCGCCGCCCGTGTCGCCGAGAGCCAGTTCGTGGTGGAGCCGGTAGACGGCCCGGCCGTCCGTGCGGTCCGTGTAGTGCCGGATCAACTCCTCATGGACGTCACGCCACTTGGTGCGGTGGTGCAGCCTCAGCAGCAGGAGCGTGCGGACGAACCGGTCGCCGACGAAGTGCCCCTGTTCGCGCGCGAGGCCCTCCGCCGTGAGCCGGTCGCGCAGTGTCCGCACGCCGGACGAGCCGAAGTCGTCCGGGAGTTGGGCGGCGGCCAGGGCGACGGCCGAGTCGTGGTCGTGGGCCGCCGCGAGGACCGTCAGCTCGTCGAGCCGGTCCGCCGGGACGAGGCGGCGCAGGAGTTCGCCGTACGCGGGGTACTGGTCCTCCTGGTCGTCGAGCTGGACGCGCTCGGTGAGCAGCCGCTCCAACGCGTGCGACTCCTGCGGGTGTTGGCGGGCGGCGGTCGCGGTGAGGACGATGCCGAGCGGGTTGCCGCCGGTCAGCCGGAGTACCGCGTGCGGGAGTTGGGGCGGGTAGGCGAAGTCGTCGCAGACCGCGCCGACGATGTGGAGGGTGTCGTCCGGGGAGAGCGGGGGCAGCGGGACGAGCAGCGCGCTGCGCAACGGCGGTAACGGGTGGGCGACTTCGACCAGCTCGTGCCGTACGGCCCCCTGCGGCACCCCCCTCCCGCGGACGGCCGCGACCACCACCGCCGGATCGGACGCCCCCTCCGCCCGGTCCCGCAGCACCGCGTCCAGGAACCCCTGCCCCGGCCCATCGCCCGCGTTGTCGAGGAGGACGACCGGGCGGCCGAGGCGGGTCAGATGGGAGCCGATGCCGGTGTAGCCCTCGGCGAGGTCGGCCAACAGGGCGCGCACCAGCCAGCGTTCGGCGTGCTCGCGCGAGGTGCCGCCCGCCCGGAAGTTCCCCGACAGCAGGAGCAGGCCCCGCTTGGCGTTGCCGCCCGCGTTCGGATAGGCCCGGTACCAGGTCGACGGGCGCTGCTCCTTGCGCGAGCCGACGCCCTCCGACAGGGCCTCCAGCGTCGCCTCGACGGCCGCCGCGAGATAGGGGCCCTGGCCGGTCGCGGCGGCGATCACCTTCGCGGCGACCCGCGCGGCCCAGCGGCCGGCCGCCGAGAAGCGCGAGCGGTGTTCGTTCAGGAGCAGGATGCGGGTCAGCTCGCGCCGGATGCGCTCGGAGTCGGAGCCGCCGCCCCACTCGCCGGCCCGCACCGCGACCAGCCCCGCCGTGAGCCTCGGGAACGTCAACTGGCCCGCCGCGCGCACCGGTTCGGTGAGCTGCTCGGCGAGGACCAGGAGGGCCTGCCAGAGCGGGGACCAGGACTCGGTGCTCTCCTCGTGCGGGGGCGCCGCGAACTGGGGCTCCTCGCAGTCGATCCGGGCGAGCGGGGTGCGCCTGCGGGGCTCGCCCCTGCGGGTGTGCTCGGTGTAGGCCGCCTCGATCTCGTCCAGCACCGCCGTCTTGCCGAGCCCCCGGCCGCCGCTCAGCACCAACACGGGCTGGACGCCGGGGTGTTCGGACTTGACGGCGAGGTGTTCGTACGGCCGCAGTCCGATCAGCCGGGGCAGCAGCCCGGGTGGCTCCACGTCGAACAGGGCGCCCCGTCCATGCAGTTGTCCGTGCACCACGCCTCCCCCCAGAGCGGTGGTCCTGTACTCAAGGGTAAGGACGGGAGGGAGGTACGGAACAGACTTCGGCGACAACGGCGTACAACAAACCCGAGGCCCGCCCAAACGGACGGACCCCGGATCGGTTCACCTCAACGGCTGGTCACCTCAAAGGCTGTTCACCTCGACGGCTCACGCCAGGTCGAAGCGGTCCAGCTCGGCGACCTTCACCCACGCGGCGACGAAGTCCTTGACGAACTTCTCCTTCGCGTCGTCGCTCGCGTACACCTCGGCGAGGGCGCGCAGCTCGGAGTTGGAGCCGAAGACCAGGTCGGCGCGGGTGCCGGTCCACTTGACCGCGCCGTCGACGCTGCCCTCGAACGCGGTCTGGGAGGCGTCGGTGCCCTTCCACGACGTGCCCAGGTCGAGCAGGTTGACGTAGAAGTCGTTCGACAGGACACCCGCGTTGTCCGTGAGGACGCCGGCCTTGGTCTCGCCGTGCGAGACGCCCAGCGCGCGCAATCCGCCGACCAGGACGGTCAGTTCGGGGGCGCTCAGGGTGAGCAGGTTCGCGCGGTCCAGCAGCAGGTACTCGGCGGGGAGGCGGTTGCCCTTGCCGTAGTAGTTGCGGAAACCGTCGGCGACCGGCTCAAGGGCCGCGAACGACTCGGTGTCCGTGTGCTCCTCGCCCGCGTCCACGCGGCCCGGGGTGAACGGCACCTCGACGTCGTACCCGCCGTCCTTCGCGGCCTTCTCCACCGCGGCGGCGCCGCCGAGGACGATGAGGTCCGCGATCGAGACCTTCTTCGCGCCCTGCGCGTCGAAGTCGGCCTTCACGCCCTCCAGGACACGCAGCACCTGGGCGAGCTGCTCGGGCTCGTTCGCCTCCCAGCTGCGCTGCGGCTCCAGGCGGATACGGGCGCCGTTGGCACCGCCGCGCTTGTCGCTGCCGCGGAACGTGGACGCCGACGCCCAGGCCACGGAGGCGAGCTGAGCGACCGTCAGGTCCGAGGCGAGGATCTTCGCCTTGAGCGCGGTGACGTCGGCGGCGTCGATCGCCTCGCCCTCGGCGGCCGGCAGCGGGTCCTGCCAGATCAGCGTCTCGGCGGGGACCTCCGGGCCCAGGTGGAGGGACTTCGGGCCGAGGTCACGGTGCGTCAGCTTGTACCAGGCGCGGGCGAACGCGTCCGCGAACTGGTCCGGGTTCTCCAGGAAGCGGCGGGAGATCGGCTCGTAGACCGGGTCGAAGCGCAGCGCCAGGTCCGACGTCAGCATGTTCGGCGCGATCTTCTTGTTCGGGTCGTGCGCCGAGGGGACCGTGCCCTCGCCCGCGCCGCCCTTCGGCTTCCACTGCTTGGCGCCGGCCGGGGACTCGGTCAGCTCCCACTCGAAGCTGAACAGGTTCCAGAAGAAGTTGTTCGACCACTTGGTGGGCGTCGAGGTCCAAGTGACCTCCAGGCCCGAGGAGATGGTGTCCGCGCCGTGGCCGGTGCCGTAGCTGTTCCGCCAGCCGAGACCCTGCTCCTCCATCGACGCGCCCTCGGGGGACTCGCCGACGTTCGGCCCGTCGGGGGCCGCGCCGTGGGTCTTGCCGAAGGTGTGGCCACCGGCGATGAGGGCGACGGTCTCCTCGTCGTTCATCGCCATGCGGCGGAACGTCTCGCGGATGTCGCGCGCGGAGGCCAGCGGGTCCGGATTGCCGTTGGGGCCCTCAGGGTTGACGTAGATGAGGCCCATCTGTACGGCGCCCAGGGGCTGTTCGAGCTCACGGTCGCCCGTGTAGCGCTGGTCGTCGAGCCACGTCGTCTCGGGACCCCAGTAGACGTCCTCCTCCGACTCCCAGACGTCCTCGCGGCCACCGGAGAAGCCGAACGTCGTGAAGCCCATGGACTCCAGCGCGACGTTCCCGGCGAGGATCATCAGGTCGGCCCAGGACAGGGACTGGCCGTACTTCTTCTTCACCGGCCACAGCAGGCGGCGGGCCTTGTCCAGGTTGACGTTGTCCGGCCAGGAGTTGAGCGGCGCGAAGCGCTGCTGGCCGGCGCCGGCGCCGCCGCGGCCGTCGCTGATGCGGTAGGTGCCCGCGGAGTGCCAGGCCATCCGGATCATGAACGGGCCGTAGTGCCCGAAGTCCGCCGGCCACCAGTCCTTCGAGTCCGTCAGGACGGCCTCGATGTCCTGCTTCACGGCGGGCAGGTCCAGCGCGTTGAACGCCTCGGCGTAGTCGAACTCCTCACCGAGCGGGTTCGCCACGGCCGGGTTCTTGGCCAGGATCTTCAGGTTGAGCCGCTCCGGCCACCACTGGCGGTTGCCGCCGCCCTGGGTCGGGTGCGAGGCGCGACCGCCGTGCGCCACCGGGCACTTTGCTTCTTCGGCGTTCTCGGACATGGGGGTTCCTTTCGAGTCTGAGCGACGGTCCGCGCTCAGGCAGCGCTGGAGGAGGCGGAACAGGCGGGGCACAGGCCCCAGTAGACGACCTCGGCCTCGTCGATCGTGAAGCCGTGGTCGTCGGCGGCGGTCAGGCAGGGGGCGTGGCCCACCGCGCAGTCCACGTCGACGACGGTCCCGCACGTCCTGCATATGAGGTGGTGGTGGTTGTCGCCGACGCGGCCCTCGAACCGGGCGGGGCTGCCGGCCGGCTCGATACGTCTGATGAGTCCGGCGGCGGTGAGCGCGTGCAGCGCCTCGTACACCGCCTGGACGGAGACATGACCCACGCGCTCGCGCACTCCGGTGGCGATCGCGTCGACGCCCAGGTGGTCGCCGGCGCGGACGGTGTCCAGCAGCGCGACCCGGGCGGCCGTCACCCGCAGGCCGGCGCCACGCAGCTCCTCGGCGGGGGTGGGGGTTCCGGATGCGGTCATGACGCCAACCTAACCCCATAAAGGCGAACGATTCAAGAAAAGGACACGTACAACTTTGGTGAGGGGGTGTGGAGGGTGTTACGGGAGGGGATACCTGAGGTTTACCCCTTTCGGGGCGTCGCCCCCGGAATCCGGCCGCCGGAGAGTGGACACATGGATCGGACGGCGCACGCGCGCACCTGGCTCGCCACCGCGCTGGAGGAGGCCCGGACCGGGCTGCGGGAGGGCGGCATCCCCATCGGCGCCGCGCTCTACGGCCCCGACGGCACCCTCCTCGGCCGGGGCCGCAACCGGCGCGTCCAGGACGACGACCCCTCGACGCACGCGGAGACCGCCGCCTTCCGCGCCGCCGGACGGCAGCGGTCGTACACGGGGACGACCATGGTCACCACCCTCTCGCCCTGCTGGTACTGCTCCGGACTGGTGAGACAGTTCGGGATCTCGCGCGTCGTCGTCGGGGAGGCGGTGACGTTCTCCGGCGGCCACGACTGGCTGGCGGCGAACGGGGTCGAGATCGTGCTGCTCGACGACGCGGAGTGCGTGGCTCTCATGACCGACTTCATCGCGAAGAACCCGGCCCTGTGGAACGAGGACATCGGTGAGTAGTACCCCTAGTACTTTCGGTGAGACCTGCGGTGAGGCCCCCCTCGTCCCCACGATCGATCTCCGCCCCTGGACGCAGGGCGGCCCCGAGACCCGCCGGGAGATCGCCCGTACGGTCGACGAGGCGCTCCAGAGCGCCGGGTTCCTCCTGGTCACCGGGCACGGGGTGGACCCCGGACTGCGCGCCCGGGTGCGAGCGGCGGCGCGGGAGTTCTTCCTGCTCCCGACAGCGGCCAAGGAGCCGTACGCCGCACGCGTCGGCGGACGCGGCTGGCTCGCGCAGGGCGCCGAGGCCAACGGCTACTCCGAGGGCACCGAGACCCCGCCCGACCTCAAGGAGTCGCTGACGTTCGCCAACGACCTGCCCTACGACGACCCCGCCGTCGACGCCGAGTGGTGCGCGCCGAACGTCTGGCCCCGGGAGGTGCCGGAACTCCGGACGGCGGGCGAGGAGTACCTCGGCCGGATGGCGGCGCTGGAGAAGGAGCTGCTGTCGCTGCTGGGCGAGGCGCTGGGCCTCGAACCCGACTTCTTCAGCCGCCACATGGCCCACCCGACCTACGGCTTCAACATCAACTGGTACCCCGGCACCGAGGTCGTCGGCACCCCCCGGCCCGGCCAGTTCCGGATCGGCCCGCACACCGACTTCGGCACGGTGACGATCCTCGACCGGCAGGCCGGCAAGGGCGGCCTCCAGATCTGGACGGACACCGACGGCTGGACGGACGCGCCGTACGACCCCGCCGCGCTGACTGTCAACATCGGTGACCTGATGGCCCGTTGGACCGGCGACCGGTGGCGCTCCGGCCGCCACCGGGTCCTCCCGCCGCCGGCCGACGTCCCCGCCGAGGAGCTGATGTCCCTCGTCTACTTCGGCGAGTGCACCCCGGGTACGCGGGTGGAGTCGGTGCCGGCGCCGGTGGGGCGGGTGGCGTACGAACCCGTCGACTCCCACGTGTACTTGAGGGGGAAGCTGGACTCGATCACGGTGAAGTGAGCGGGTTCGTACGGGACTTGGCCGGGGTGTCGGCTCAGCCGCGCGCGGCCACCGGGACCGGGCCCACGGTCGCCGCCAAGTGCGGGGGCAGGTCCATGAGTTCGACGCCCTCCTGCTCGTCGGGGTCGGTGCGGGCGACGAGGACGACCAGGTCGGCGGGGCCGCGGTTGACGGGGAGGTGGGGGGTGTCCGGCGGGACGTAGATGTAGTCGCCCGCGCCGAGGAAGACCTGTTCCGTCAGGTCGGGGCCGTGCCAGACCTCCACCTCTCCGGACACGATGAAGATCGCCGACTCGTGCCCGGCGTGCACGTGCGGTACCCCGCGGGTCCCGGGCGGCAGCACCAGGCGGTGCAGACACAGCCCGCGCGCACCGGCCGACTGCGCGGACACGCCCGCCGCGAAACTGCCGCCCTGCTTGCCTTCGTAACCGCCGCCTCTGACGACGACGCACATCTCGCTCATACCGGTCAGTCGACCCTGTCGGGGCGGGTTTGGACAGCGGGCGAACGGGTGAACGGCGTGTACGCGGGGTGACGCGGGGTCGGGGTGCTGCGGGCTCGGGGTTGTGCGGGCTCGGTGGGGTGACGTGGGCTCGGCGGGGTGGTGCGGGCTCGGCGGGGCGGTGCGGGCTCAGGCGCCCTCGCCCCGGCCCGGTGGGTCCCCGGGGCGTTCCGGCTGCCCGGGTTCGTCCTGCCGGAGTTCCTCCAGGTCGTCGAGGAGGGACAGGAGGGGGCGGCGGGTGAGGACCGCGTTGTGCTCGATGTGGACCGTCGCGAGGGTCGAGAGGTTGACGGAGAGGAGGCGCAGGCCGTCCGTCCCGTACTCCTTGAGGACCAGGTCGACGGCGCGGGCGGCGCGGGCCGCGACGCGTTCCTCGGGGAACAGCCCGACGGTGTGGCGCAGGAGTTCCAGGGTGATGCGGGAGATGTCGGGGAGGATCTTCATGAGCCGTACGGAGTCCGACTCCTCCTCGACGCTCCAGTCCTCGTCGTCCCAAGCGCTGCTCAGATCCAGCCCCATGGCCGCCCTCCCGCTCGCCCTGCCCGTCGCCTCGGACCGTACGCCCGAATTCCCCCCGGGCCGCGGGAAGTTCGAGATTTGCTCGCCGGACGAAAGAAAGCTTTCCGCTCTGGACAATTACCGGCGAATTTTGACACGGTGGAACGCGCCGGCCGAGAGGGCGATACCCGCCCCCATTCCACCCCGCCGCGCAATTCCCTCCTGCCGCCCGAGATTTGGAGTTCCCGCATGTCTCTCGCCGACTACACCACCCACAGTCCGTACAGCACCCCCGGTGAACTGGCCCATCTGTACGAGGGCCTGCCCCGGGACCCCGCCCGACTCGCGCGCCTCGTCAGGGACTTGCTCATCCATCGCGGCGAAGGCCCCCTGTTCTCCTACGAAATCCCCGAAACCCGCCTCCACGACGACGCCGAAACCCGTTACGTGGACGGCATCCTGGAAATCCTCGCCGCCCGCTCGGAATCCCCCCTGAGCGAACCCCGCCCGCCGGCCACCCGATTCGTCGGCGTCTGCCGGGACTTCGCCCTCCTGCACTGCTCCCTCCTGCGCCACACCGGCACCCCCGCCCGTATCCGCTCCGGCTTCGCCGACTACTTCGCCACCGACGGCTTCCACGGCGACCACGTGGTCACCGAGTACTGGGACGCCTCCCGCAGCGCCTGGCGGCTGGCCGACGCCCAGCTCACCGACCCCGAGATCACCCGCCACTGGAACGCCGCCTTCGACCCGACGGACGTCCCCCGCACCCGCTTCCGCACCGCCGCCCAGGCGTGGCGCATGATCCGCGAACAGGGCGCCGACCACCGGGAGTTCGGCCTCCACACCCCGGACGAGGGCCCCCTCTGGGGCGAACGCTTCGTCGCCGGCAACGTCCGTCTCGACCTCGCCGCCCTGAACAAGGTCGAGACCCTCTTGTGGGACGTCTGGGGCGCGGACCACACCGGCACCGGCCACCAGGACGCCGCCCGCCAGGACCAGACCCTCGACGCCGAGGCCCGCGCGCTGTACGACCGTGCCGCCGCCGTCATCTCCGCCGACGAGATCCCGTACGCCGAGGCCCGCGCCCTCTTCACCGAGGACGACACCCTGCGCACCCCGGACACGGTCCTGTGCCTGGCCCCCTACAACGGCCCGAGCCTCGTCACCCTCAGGAGCTAGGCCACACGACCTAGTACCTCAGCTCGCCAGCTCGTCGTACGTCCCGGACCCCGCGGGAGAGGGTTCCGGGGCGACCGTCGGCTCGTCGTTCCCGGACCCTGGGGTGGCCTCGGGGTCGTACGTGGCCGAGGCGGAGCCCGTGTCCTCGGGGACCGGCTCGGGGCTCACGTCGGCCGCGAGGTCGGGGCTGTCGGGGCTGACCGAGAACGCCGTGTCCCCGGCGACCGCGATGATCGCGTCCCCGACCAGCACCAGATTCGGTACGACGTTCTCCGGCGCCCCCGCCGGGTCCTGGAGCTTGTCCGTCGTCCACGCCACGGACCCCGTCGCACGGTCGAGGGAGAGCAGCCGGCCGTACCGGTTGACGAGGATGAGGTTGCCGTACGTCTCCAGCCAGACCGGCTTCGACAGGTTCTCCACCTGCGTGTCCGACTGCCACTCCAGCGTTCCGTCGGCCGCGGTGAACGCCGTCGCGGTGCCGTCCGGGCGGACGAAGTACACGGTCGTGTCGATGAGCGTCGCCGTACCGCGCACGGTCTCGTCGAGGGCCGTGCGCGTGACGGTCCCGCTCGCCGGGTCGACCCGCAGGACCGCCGTGTACGGCTCGTCGAGACCGGCGAGCGACTGCGGCTCAGGGTTCTCCGGCTCCGCGAACAGGGGCTTGCCCTCCAGGACCCCCAGGGGTACGACCCCGGCGGGCAGCGTGGTGAGCTCCTCCGAGTCCTCCTCGCCGAGCCGCAGCAGGCTCCACCGGCCCTTGGCGGGATCGTCCGGGTCCCGGCAGAGCCCGTAGGAGGCGTCCCCTAGTACCAGCGGGGTGCACCGGGTCCCCGACGTCGACGTCTTCGTGGACACCCGCCACAGGTCCTTGCCCGTCTTCGCGTCGATCCCGATCAGCTGACGGTGATCGACCGACAGCGCGAGGAGTCCGCCGTCGAACAGGACCGCCTGCTCGGTCGCGTCGGCGGACCGCGACCAGCGCCGCTCGCCCGTCGCGGCGTCCAGCGCGGTCACCTGCCACTCCGAGGTGTCCGTCCCGGACTCCGTACCGGTGCCCGAGTCCGCCGTATCCGAGTCCGCGGTGCCCGGGCTCTCGGAGTCCGAGCTCTCCGCGTCCGGGTTCTCGTAGACGTACACGAGCCCGTCCCGCACCCCGATCGGTCGTGCGGCCTGCGGGGATATGCCGAACCGCCACTTCACGTGCCCCGTCGCGGCGTCCAGCCCGGCGACCGTGAAACCGGTGCCGGTGCAGTACACGGCCGTCTTGTCGGCGACGCAGCCGTGCCGGTCGAGTGTGGACATCCGGTTCTGGTCGGCGACGGTCACCGCCCGGGTGAGGTCCGCGCGCCAGGGCAACCAGCCCTCGGGCAGGGTCAGTTGGGGGGTGTCGACGACGTCGGCCGATCCGGAGGAGCCGGAGTTGTCCGCGTACAGGGACCACGCCACGGCCGACATGCCGACGAGCCCGACGGCCAGGGCGAGCAGGAGACGCCGTGCGGGACGGCGCCGGCCGCCGCGGGGCGGGGCCGGTCTGCGCCGCCGCATCGGGAGCGCGAACCGGCGCCGCCGGTCCGTCCCGACCGCGTGCGTGACGGCGTCGTACGCGATCCCCTCCGGCTCGGTCGGGTCGCCCGGCAGCGGGGCGGGGGCGGGCGGCCGGGTGTCCGGGAGGGTCTTGAACAGCCGCTGGAGTTCCGTGAGTTGGGGCCGGTCCGCCGGGTCCTTCGCCAGACAGCGTTCGACGATGCTCCGCAGCGGTTCGGTCACGCCGTCCAACGACGGTTCCTCGTGCATGACTTGATATACCGTCAGATACGGGCTCTCGCCGTCGAACGGGCGCGTCCCCGTCGCCGCGTACACCAGCAGCGAGGCCAGCGAGAAGACGTCCGAGGCGGCGGTCACGTCCCGGGGGGAGGTGAACTGCTCGGGGGACATGAAGGGCGGGGTGCCCATCAGGCGGCCGGTGATGGTCAGCGTCTGGTTGTCGGCGGCGCGGGAGATGCCGAAGTCGATGACACGCGGGCCGTCCTCGGCCATCAGGACGTTGCTCGGCTTCAGGTCCCGGTGCACGACCCCGGCCCGGTGGATGTCCCGCAGCGCCTCGGTCAGACCGAGCGCCAGGACCCTCAACTCCCGCCCGCCGAGCGGTCCTTGGTCGGCGACCACCTCGGAGAGCGTGCGGCCCGGCACGTACAGCGTCGCCATCCACGGCACCTCGGCGTCCGGGTCCGCGTCCACCACCGGCGCCGTGAACGCGCCGCTGACCCGGCGGGCCGCCGCGACCTCCTGGCGGAAACGGGCCCGGAACTCCTCGTCCGTCGCGTACTGCGCGTGCACGACCTTCACCGCGACCTGCCGGCCCGACGCCGAGTGCGCCAGGTGGACGACTCCCATGCCACCGCTGCCCAGCCGGTCGACGAGCGTGTACCCGCCGATGGACACGACGGACCCCGATTCCCCGCTGCTCGGCGGCATGTACGGTCGCCCTTCCCGAAGATCCTTGTGTCCCTTGGGTGTTGCAGGGACATCAGCCTAGGGGGTGGGGGGTCGAGGGCGGGTGAGGGGAGCGTCTCCGGGCGGCGGCGGGGTGGGGGCGTGCCGTGCGGGGGGCTTTCGGGCAGCGGTGCCCGGGTGTCTTCCGGCGGGGCTCCGGCGCCCTCAGCCCATGTCCGCCCCGCGCCGCCCGCGCCGATGCCCTCAGCCCATGTCCGCCCCGCGTCCCGCCCGCTTCGCCGCCCTCAGCCCCCGTCCGCCTCGCGCGCCGCCCGCTCCAGCCGGTCCCGGTACCCCTCCCACCAACTCGCCCCGCCCTCGGCCAGGTTGGACTTGTCGGCCAGGTATCCGACCGAGCCGTCGAGCAGTTCGCGGACGATGTCGGCGTGGCCCGCGTGCCGGTTCGTGTCGGCGCAGACGCGGGCCAGGATGTGGTGCAGGGTGGTCGCCCGGCGCTCCTGCGGCCACCAGGGGACGAACCCGACCGCGTCGAGGGGGAGTTCGGCGACCGTCTCGCCGGTGTGGGCCCAGGCGGCGCGGTACAGGCCGACGACGTCCGCACGGGACTCGTCCGGCGTCGCCCACATGTCCGCGTTCTCGTCGGGCTCGCGGGTGTACCACCAGGACGGCGGGCCCGAGGTGAAGTAGGGGCGCCCGAACGTGTCGCCGAAATAGCCGAGTTCGATGCCGGCGCAGTGCTTCACCAGCCCCAGCAGGTTCGTGCCGGTCGGGGTGAGGGGGCGGCGTACGTCGTACTCGGAGAGCCCTTCGAGCTTCCACAGCAGGGAGTCGCGGGCCTCCTGCAAGTACCGCAGCAGGTCCGCCTTCGGGTCCGGAACAGTCGTGTCTGCCATGGGCCGAAGCCTGCCACCGGGCACTGACAACGCCCGTCGCCGACGCCCGCCGCCGACGCCGCCGGTGCTGCCCCGGAAGGGTTCAGTCGCCGTCCTTCTTCGGCTCCTCGCCGCCCTCCTTGGCCTCCTTGCCCCGCAACTCCTCCTCGCGGCGCCGCAGATCGGCCTCCCACTCCTTGAGCAGCGCCTCGTCCTTCTTGTTCTCCTCCTTGAGGGAGTTCAGGAACTCGGGGTTGTCGTCGGGCGCCACCCATGCCCGGCGCTCGCCCCGCTGCCAATCGGAGGGGGAGCGGCCACCGGCCGCGGCCGTGCGCACCTTGCCCGTGACGAGCCAGGCGATCGAGCCCGCCAGCGGGAACAGCAGGATGATGAAGACCCAGGCGACCTTCGGCAGATGCCGCACCTCGTCCTCGGGCGTGTTCAGGCAGTCGATGAACGCGAAGATCATCAGCGCCAGCGGAACCAGGAACAACAGCAGTCTGAGCATCGGGCGGGTTCCCCCAGGAGGCGGCGTCGGGACCCGGTGGCCCCGGTGACGGGGCCAGGGTAACGGTTTTGGAAAATCCGGCGCAGGGGGCGGGCACACCCATAGGTACTACGGGCCGGTACCGCAGGTACTACGGGTACGACGGGCCCCTGCGCGGGTCCGCCGGGCGCCTCGGCGATACTGGGACGCATGGCTTACGACGATCTTCGCTCCCTGCTCAGGGCCCTGGAACGCGAGGGCGACCTCAAGCGCGTGAAAGCCGAGGTAGACCCCTATCTGGAGGTCGGGGAGATCGTCGACCGCGTCCAGAAGGCCGGCGGCCCCGCCCTCCTCTTCGAGAACGTCAAGGGCTCGGCGATGCCGCTGGCCATGAACGTCTTCGGAACCGACCGCCGCCTCCTCAAGGCCCTCGGCCTCAAGTCGTACGGGGAGATCTCCGGGAAGATCGGCGGCCTGCTCCGCCCCGAGCTGCCCCAGGGCTTCATCGGCGTACGGGAAGCCTTCGGGAAACTCGGCGCGATGACCCACGTACCGCCGAGGAAGGTCAAGGAGGCGCCGGTCCAGGAAGTAGTACTCCAGGGTGACGACGTCGACTTGGAGCAGCTCCCCGCGCTCTTCACCTGGCCGAAGGACGGCGGCTCCTTCTTCAACCTGGGCCTGACCCACACGAAGGACCCCGAGAGCGGCGTACGCAACCTCGGGCTCTACCGCCTCCAGCGCCACGACAAGCGCACCATCGGCATGCACTGGCAGATCCACAAGGACAGCCGCAACCACTACCAGGTCGCGGCCCGCAAGGGTGAGAAGCTGCCGGTCGCGATCGCCTTCGGCTGCCCGCCCGCCGTGACGTACGCCTCCACCGCCCCCCTGCCGGGTGACATCGACGAGTACCTCTTCGCCGGGTTCCTCGCGGGCAAGCGGATCGAGATGGTCGACTGCAAGACCGTCCCCCTCCAGGTCCCCGCCAACGCGGAGGTGGTACTTGAGGGCTGGCTGGAGCCGGGCGAGATGCTCCCCGAGGGGCCCTTCGGGGACCACACCGGGTTCTACACCCCGCAGGAGCCGTTCCCCGCGCTGACGATCGACTGCGTGACGATGCGGAAGCGACCGCTGCTCCAGTCCATCGTCGTGGGGCGGCCCCCCACCGAGGACGGACCGCTGGGCCGGGCCACGGAGCGGTTCTTCCTGCCCCTGCTGAAGATCATCGTCCCGGACATCGTGGACTACCACCTGCCCGAGGCCGGCGGCTTCCACAACTGCGCGATCGTCTCCATCGACAAGAAGTACCCCAAGCACGCGCAGAAGGTGATGCACGCGATCTGGGGCGCCCACATGATGTCCCTGACGAAGCTGATCGTCGTCGTCGACTCCGACTGCGACGTCCACGACCTGCACGAAGTCGCCTGGCGGGCCCTCGGAAACACGGACTACGCGCGCGACCTCAGCATCGTGGAAGGCCCCGTCGACCATCTCGACCACGCCTCCTACCAGCAGTTCTGGGGCGGCAAGGCCGGTATCGACGCGACGAAGAAGTGGCCCGAGGAGGGCTACACCCGCGACGGCGGCTGGCCGGAGATGGTCCTGTCGGACCCGGAGACGGCGGCGACGGTGGACCGCCGCTGGAAGGAGTACGGGCTGTGAGAGTGGCGAGCGGGTACTACGGGGCGGTGGCTCCCGAGAGGGATGCGGGGTACGGGCTGTGAGCAGCGCCTCCGCCGCGATCCCCCAGCCGGGGCGTACGAAAGCCTTCCTGCGCCTCGTGATGATCGAGCACTCGGTCTTCGCGCTGCCCTTCGCGTACATCGCCGCCCTCACCGCGATGTTCCAGCTCGACCGGAACATGCACTGGGGCCGGCTCCTGCTGGTCACGGTCTGCATGGTCGGCCTGCGGACGTTCGCGATGGCCGTCAACCGGATCATCGACCGCGAGATCGACGCACGTAACCCGCGTACGGCCCACCGCGAGCTGGTGACGGGCGCGATGTCGGTACGGCACGCGTGGACGGGCGCGCTGATCGCGCTGGTGATCTTCCTCGGCTCGGCGGCTCTCCTGAACCCGCTCTGCCTGGCGCTCGCGCCGGTCGCCGTCATCCCGATGGTCGTATACCCGTACGGCAAAAGGTTCACGAACTACCCGCAGGCCATCCTCGGTCTCGCCCAGGCGATGGGCCCGATCGGCGGCTGGCTCGCGATCACCGGCGAGTGGTCCTGGGACGCGGTGATCCTCGGCCTCGCGGTCGGCATCTGGATCGGCGGCTTCGACCTCATCTACGCGTGCCAGGACATCGACACGGACCGCGAGACCGGCGTCCTGTCGGTCCCGGCCCGCTTCGGCGTCCCCGCCGCGATCTGGTCGGCCCGCGCCTGCCACGCCCTCACGACCGCCCTGTTCGTCTGGTACGCCCTGGCCACCGACGCCGGCGCCTTCTTCTGGCTCGGCCTGCTGATCGTCGCGGGCGCCTTCGTCTACGAACACACCATCGTCCGCCCCCACGACCTCACCCGCCTCAACCGCGCCTTCTTCTCGGTCAACGGCTTCATCGGCATCGCCCTGTTCGTCTGCGCGCTGCTGGATCTGCTGGTGAGGGGTCTGACGGTCTGAGCGGGGTCCGGCGTGCGAGTTACGCCGGTACCCCGTACCAGGGGAGTAGTACCCGTCGACCGCAAGGCACCCGGCCGGTCCTGAGGCTCTCCATGCCCGCCGGTACGCTCGGGGTGTGAACGCAGGAGAAACGCAGCGCGTGCCTTGGATCGTGGGGGTGTCGGGGGCGTCGGGGACGCCGTACGCCGGCGCTGTCCTGCGGGCGTTGCTGGCAGCGGGCGAGAGTGTCGACCTCGTCGTCAGCCGGGCCTCGCGGCTCACCCTGCTGGACGAGACGGGGATCTCGTTCCGGGACGGGCACTGGCGCGAGGACCTGGGGGAGTGGCTCTCGCGGGGGGCGGACGGCAAACCCGGGAGCTACGAGGTCGAGCTGAGCGGCGTACGGTACTGGGCCGCCGGCGACCTCGCCGCGGGCCCGTCCTCGGGGTCGTACCCCTCCAGAGGGATGATCATCGTGCCCGCCTCCACGGCCTGCGTCGCGGGAGTCGCCCTCGGTCTCTCCAAGGACCTCCTCCAGCGGGCCGCGAGCGTCGTCCTCAAGGAGCGCCGGCCCCTGGTCGTCGCGGTCAGGGAGACCCCGCTGAACGGCCAGACCCTGCGCCACCTCGTCACCCTGGACGACGCCGGCGCGAGCGTGGTCCCCACCTCGCCCGCCTTCTACGCCGGCGCCACCCACATCCAGGACCTGGTCGACTTCGTCGCCGGCCGGGTACTGGACTCGGCGGGCGTGCCCCACGGCCTCTACCGGCGCTGGAAGGGCGAACTCGGCGCCGGGGGCGCACGCGCCGACTGAGCGCCCCCCGCACGTACCAGGCGGCGCCGGAGATTCTTGGGGGAGTCTCCGCGCCGGCACATTTCAGGAACCTCGCAGATCCCTTCGCGCGCGGAGGGATCTCTCATCGGAAGGCGCTAATCGCATGGACGCGGTGGACAGGCAGCTCATCCAGGCCCTGAGAGAGAACGGCCGGGCCTCCTACGCGGAGCTGGGACGCCTCGTCGGCCTGTCGGGACCCAGCGTCACCGACCGCATCAACCGGCTGGAGGCGGCCGGCGTCATCACCGGCTACCGGGCGACGGTCGACGCCGCCTCCCTCGGCCTCGGCGTCACCGCCCTCATCGGCATCTCCCTCTCCGACGCCGCCGACCACGAGGACGTCGCCCGCCGGCTCAAGGACTTCGGCGAGATCGAGGACTGCTGGTTCATCGCCGGCGACGACTCGTTCATGCTCAAGGTCCGCGCGGGCGACGTCGACGGCCTGGAGCGCATCATCCGGCGCCTCTCGGGGACGAAGGGCGTCTCCCGTACCCGTACGACCATCGTCCTCTCCACGAAGTGGGAGAACCGGGTGGGGGACCTCCCCGAGGAGGTCTAGGAGTTGTCTTCAAAGGTCACGCCCACATCAGGAGTGAGGCAAGGGTGACGGCGGCCTGGTAGGACTCGGCGGTCTTCTCGTAGCGGGTCG